>JABXHI010000033.1 GCA_013393415.1 Micrococcaceae bacterium | reverse complement strand
GCCCGCCGCCGTCTGGATACCCTCTACGCGATGCTCCGAGACGGCACTTTCTACCAAGACCCCACAGCCACAGTTACTGCAAAAAACTTCTCAGAAGCCGCTTGACAAAAACGATAGAGGCACCCCCCGAAGGCCGCCGCGGCATCTATGCAGCCGTGGTGCCTGGTTCAACCGCGGCTGGATTGCTCTTCGGGTCACTCATGGCCACTGTTCTCACTGCGACATTGTCTGATGCGCAAATGGAATCGTGGGGTTGGAGATTGCCGTTCTTACTGGCTGCGCCTTTGGGACTCATCGGCGTATACATTCGTCGAAAACTTGAAGACTCCCCCGTATTCAAGGAGATGTCACAAGAGGACGAAGTCATAAAAGCTCCGATCTTCGCATTGTTCCGGGATCACTGGCGCACCCTTGTTCGCGCCACGGCTGCCGTGCTGCTGAACGCAGTCGGCTTTTACGTCATCCTGACCTACATGCCAACCTATCTGTCGCAGACGGCCGGCATGGATCCCACGGTGGCTAACATCACCACCACGATCTCACTAGTGACTTACATCGGCTTTATATTTCTCACCGGTCATCTGTCAGATCGATTCGGACGGAAAAAGATTCTCATAAGCGCCTCAGTGCTGTTCACCCTCTTCACTGTCCCAGCTTTCATGCTCTTAGGCATGGATAACGTGCTCGTCGTCCTTTTGGTCCAGGTACTGCTTGGTGCGATGCTAACTCTCAACGACGGAAGCCTTGCCAGTTTCTTGGCCGAAAGTTTCCCAACTCGAGTGCGCTACTCCGGTTTCGCAGTTTCTTTTAATCTGGGGAACGCTATATTCGGTGGCACTGCACCGGCTATCGCTACCCTACTCATTGCCACAACAAGCAACGCAATTGCCCCAGGCTGGTATCTCATGGCTGCAGCAATCATCGCATTGATCGCAGTAGCACTGTCGCCTGAAACAAGTCATAAACCGCTCAAGGATTAGTACTACCCCGTTCGGCTTCGACCTGGCTCTTGTTGCGCTCAGGTCGAAGCCGAACATTATTTCTGTCATGCTCGGCCAGCGCATCCAACGAGATGAACGGGACCACATTCAATGACGTATGATCCTTAGAAGTCACGCAGAAAGGAAGCGACATGAGCTCCCCTCGAAACTCCGTGGTTCACAACGTCATTGATGTGCTTCGGTGCTTCTCCACTGAAGCGCCGCTGGTCGGCGTCACGGATATCGCCGCGCAGGTTGGTCTGCATAAATCTTCGGTGTCTCGGCTTTTAGCAACCCTGGAATCCGAAGGCTGGGTCGAACAAGATCCTTCCACACGCAAATACCAGCTAGGACTGGGGCTGATCGCGATTGCCGGGCCACTGCTAGCCAACCTCAATGTGCGTCAGGTCGCTCACCCCTATCTCAACGAGCTAGCAGCAACGTCACAAGAAACCACGGTGCTTGCTCTGTGGGAAGACGCAGCTTCAGTCACCGTCGAGCAGATCGCCTCGGACCGCACGATCAAACATACTTCTCCGCTGGGCGCTCGCTACACTTCAACCGGCTCTGCAACGGTGCAGATTTTTCTGGCAGAGCTCACATTCAGCGCAGTCGAAGACCTTATCAACTCGGGCACTATCCGGCTGCAAGATGGCTGGACATTAGACGAGCTGCGGCAGCGCCTCGAGATAGTGCGTGAGCGCGGGTATGCCACCAACCTCCGTGAAACCTTCGACGACGAAATTGGTATTGCGGCACCGGTTTATGATCATCACAGCCAAGTCGTGGCGACGGTGCTGCTTGCCGCACCGAGCTATCGCATTGACGACCACACCATCGATACACTGATCAAGCAGTGCACCGCTGCCGCCGCAAAAATTTCTACGCGGATGGGCCACCCCGCCAGCCACGAAACGGTTGAAAGGTAACCGCTACTATCTGCCGGATGTTGTCGGAATCACCAGTACCGGCGCAACAGCGCGATTCAATACGGCTTGGCTCACAGATCCCAGCAACAGACCGGTGAAACCACCGCGCCCACGTGTGCCTACGACTACTGCGTGGGCCGTTTGCGACGCACCAGCCAGCGCGTCGGCGGGAGATGCGTCAAAGAATCGCCAGGACACCGGAATCTTCGTCTGTTCAGCAACATGGTTGGCGACCTCGGCGAGGCGCGTCGCGACGCCTTGGCGTAGATCAGGGATTTCAGCCCCGTAGATAGGCGAGATCGGGAGCCACAAACTACTACTAAATGGCTGAGCGCTCACTAAAATCAGCGTCGCGTCATGCCCCTCAGCATATTGTGCAGCTTGCAGTACGAGCTCTGCTGGATCGACATCCACATCAACCCCCACCACAACACTGCCCGAGAAATCGGTGGCATCATCGAGCTCTTCGGAGGGGATGACGCCAAACTCAGTCAATTCGCGCTGCCCAGATAGCCTGGAGAATTGCGTTTCCAAATGCTCCTCGGAGCCACGATCTTCGGGCACGATCAAACTCGGACAGCGAGAATACGCCGCGACCGACGCCGAAACGCTGCCGAGAAACCGTCCGGCAAATCGACTCCGACCTCGCTTGCCTACAACGACTAGCGCAGCCTGGCTCGACTCAGCAGTCAGCACACCTGCAGCGTCACCCTCGATTGCCTGCGAACTCACCTCGACCTCAACGCCTTCAGCCCTGACCAGCACGTCATCCAAGTCACGCTGTGCCTGCTCTCTAGCCATACCGTGCATCGATGGCGGTATATATTCATAGCCCGGCTCGGTATAGGTGGTAATCACCTTGAGGGAGTATTGACGCCGTCGAGCAATTGTGAGCGCCATATCAAACGCTCGCTCGCTGTGTTCTGATCCATCAACACCAACGACGACCCGTGACACTTCATTACCTGAGATGTGATCCATACCACTACCTTAGCAAGGTTGTAGGCAATGTTACAGACTGCCCAGCGAGTTCAGCGGGTTAACCCACGATGACGCGAAATCGAACACCCACGCATATTGGTCTATGCTTAGCGATCGTGAATGCTGTAGTTATCGCCGTCGCCGTCATGCTCTTGTTAGCACTGCTGCGCGTCCATGTTGTCATTGCCCTCTTTATCGGCGCCCTCGTGGGTGGCCTGATGGCAGGCATGGGACTTGAATCCACTATGCTCGCGTTTCAAGGCGGGCTCGGAGATGGCGCACAAATTGCCCTATCCTATGCGCTACTCGGCGCTTTTGCGATGGCGGTGGCAGCCTCCGGGCTACCGAAAGCGCTCGCTGATACGCTCACCCAAAGGATCGACAAGGACGCAGATGGCGCGTCTGAAAAGGCCGTCACGGCAACGAGCTACATTTTGATCGCTGGCATTCTCGCCATGTCGATCATGTCCCAAAACCTCCTTCCAGTACACATCGCCTTCATCCCCTTGCTAGTCCCGCCCCTGTTGACGGTCATGAACAAACTGCAACTCGACCGTCGCCTGATCGCGTGCGTACTCACCTTCGGGCTGGTGACCACCTACATGACGCTCCCGGTCGGCTTCGGCAAGATCTTCCTCGAAGATATCCTGCTCGGCAACATTGAGCAGGCTGGCCTCGACACCTCCGGCATTAACATCATTCAAGCCATGGCCATCCCTGCTGCCGGTATGGTCGTTGGCTTACTCATTGCGGTATTCATCAGCTACCGTAAACCACGCTCCTACCAAGATCGACCCATCGCTGGTGGCACCGTTGTCGAGCCAACACCAACCCGATACAACATCATCATGTCGTTGGTTGCCATCGTTGCCACGTTCGCCATCCAGCTAATCATCCAATTCACCGGCTCCGACGCAGACGGCCTCCTACTAGGCTCGCTGGTCGGTTTGGCGATCTTCCTCATCTCCGGGGTGGTCCAGTGGAATAAAGCTGACGATGTATTCACCTCGGGCATGCGCATGATGGCGCTGATCGGATTCGTCATGATCGCAGCTCAAGGCTTTGCTTCGGTCATGATCGAGTCCAACCAAATCGAGCCCCTCGTGACAGCAGTACAGAACTTCTTTGGGGATAATAAAGCGATGGCGGCATTGGCCATGCTCATCGTCGGATTGATTGTCACCATGGGCATTGGCTCGTCGTTTTCAACATTGCCCATTATCGCCGCAATCTATGTTCCGCTGTGCATGTCGCTCGACTTCTCTATGTTGGCGACCGTAGCGATCATCGGTACCGCCGGGGCACTTGGCGACGCCGGCTCACCTGCGTCCGACTCGACACTGGGTTCAACAGCCGGACTTGCCGCTGATGGTCAACACGACCACATCCGCGACACCGTGATCCCAACGTTTATTCACTACAACATCCCACTCACCGGTGCTGGCTGGGTTGCCGCAATGGTGCTCTAATAACCCCAATCCTGGGCTGTTCGTTTGCCTGTGGCCTGCGCAAATTGCAACGCTGCAATGACCAAGAGCAGGGCGGCCATTGCCAGAGTCATGGAGCTCAACGCACCGGTTTCCAGCAGCTGTCCCCACCCGAAGTCTTGTCCCATGTCATTCATTTCAACTGGCTCAAGAGCATAGTCGACGGTTGCCATGTACCAACCAGAGACCGCAAGGAGACCGATCCCTGCCACCAGCGCGGGGATACCTGTGTCGTTCGAAAGGCCCCGACGACGAAGCAGAAACAGCATCGCGACAATGCCGAAGACGAGGAGCAACACCACGCGTTCGACAACCGCCATGTCATTCATCGTGACGTGGCTTGGTTGCAGGTCCCAGGTGAGCGCGAGCCCCAGCTCACGCATTTGTACACGAAACTCAAAGTATCCGACAAGGATAAAGAACAGCGCAGCAATCGCGACACCCGCTAAGGTTTTCCAGACAATACGCATAAATCTCGCCACCTTCAGTATTCGATATTTCGAAACCGGTAATGGTGTCCCACGCTATATTTGAGCCACAAAGACTCACAATAGTAGAGCCGAAGTTTATACAACATTGTGATCTCAGCAGAGCATACAAAGCCATTGGCTAACACCGTGAGACCAAGACAACGCTGAGTCACCGTTACCCTTATCTTGAAGTGGCTTTTAAGCCCGTCTTAGGATGGGCACTATGGCGTAGATCGCCACTATGACCCGACCGTTCAACTGGAGAGAAGATTTCATGGCTAAACCTCAGTTCACCGATCATCAACACGTCCCCCACGTATTCACCCAGCACAACGGGGAACAGCTCGATCTGACCTTTTCAAACCAGGAATTCGATCGGCGTCTGACGCTCGCCAGGAAACTCTTGACGGATTATGATCTTGACGCCTTCGTGCTGACCAGCATGCATAACATCAAGTACTACTCCGATTTCGTGCCGTCGCCTTTCGGACGGACTTTCGCGGTGGTCATCACTCCAGAAAAATCCACCACCGTGACTCCGTGGGTCGATGGTGGCATGCCATGGCGCACCACCTACGGTGAGAACATTGTCTACTCAGACTGGGAAGCTGCCAACTTCTTCCGGGCCATCGACCAGGTATTAGCCGAGCAAAGCATCAAGCCTTCGAAGCTCGGCATCGAGTTTGATGGCTTAACCGTCGATGAGTACAAGTCCTTCCAGAGCTGGTTCGAGAGCGTTGATCTGGTCGACATGGCCGAACCGATCATGCTGCAGCGTCTGTTGAAATCCGATGAAGAAGTGTACCTCATTCGCCAAGGTGCTCGGATCGCAGAAATCGGGGCTCGAGCCATCAAAAACGCTATCCGTGAGGGCGTGACCGAGTACGAGCTAGCGTTTGTGGGGACTGAAGCCATGGTGCCCGAAATCGCAAAAGTGTATCCGAGTAAGGAGCTACGCGAAACGTTCTCCTTGGTGCAGGCGGGCCTCAACACTGACGGTGCGCATAACTGGCCGACGACTCGCCAGCTACAGAAGGGCGATCTGCTCTCCATCAACTGCTTCCCGATGATGTCGGGCCACTACACTGCGGTGGAACGCACGATGACCTTGGGGCAACCAGACAAGGCCACCCTGGACATCTGGAAGATCAACATGGAGGCCTACGAATTGGGGCTCTCGCTGATTAAGCCTGGCGCCATCGCACAAGAGGTCGCGGCCGAGGTGAACCGGTTCTTCGAGCGTCAGGATCTTTTGAAATACGCACCAATTGGTTACGGGCACTCCTTCGGTGTTATGAGTCCGTACTACGGTCGTGAAGCTGCGATGGAATTCCGCGAAGACATCGAAACCGAACTGCAGCCCGGTATGGTGATTTCGATGGAGCCCATGCTCACGATTCCCAACCATCTGCCGGGTGCCGGCGGATACCGTGAGCACGATACTCTGTGGATCAACGAAAATGGTGTCGAGAACTTCGCTGAATTCGAAGTCGGTCCAGACCACAACGTCATTGACTAGAACGCGCCTCACGTGAGGCAAATAGTGGCGGGGCAGAACACTTCTGCCCCGCCGTTCTTTTCGAGATAGATTACAGCTCTGGTTGCGGTGTCTCCTCCGGGGTCAACTCTTCAAGTGGCCACGGTTCATACTGCACATCGGCAAACAATACGACTTCGCGGCGGAGGCATGCCGCGATCCGTTCACCCTCTCTGCGCCACCGTTCACGACTCTCATGATCGTCCCAGCCCTCGAAGGGATCGAAATGCTGCTCCCAGAAGGCGTTCCACCGGGCCATGTCTTGGCTCAGCTGCTCGGAGAGGTCGTAGATCTCAGGATCAGTGGTGTAGCCGACGGCCCTTGTTGGTGTCGATGACTCCCACAGCGGCCAATCTCGCCCGTAGTCCGGACAGAGGCGGATGACGCGCCGTTCGGGCGCCCTTTTTCCCATACTCTGTCCCTTCAGAACCATCGCGACCCCGCCCCGCTATTCGGCAGCCAAAGTCACGATTTTAGTCTAGCCCTCTATGTGGTTCATCACCGTACGGTTTTGCTATAACCATTTCGAGCCTCCGTCTTGTCGGTCGTAGATGATGCATGATGGTGTGCTTCATGGTTGCTTCCTGTCGCGGTGTTCCGTCGCGCACCGAACCACACTGCTACCGGTCCGATGAACGGGATAAGGAGCGCCACGATGATACCTACTAGGCGCGCAAAAGGATTAACCATCTTCTGCTTAGGCAGCCAAAATAGCAAGAACACAAACATCATAAGATGGACAATGCCGAGTAGGATAACGATCCACTCGACGGTGGCGGGTATGAGCGGAGAAGCGACCTGAAAAATAGATTCACCTATGATCAGTCGGATAATAAGTATCCTTTCCTAGAACTCACCAGGGCGTATTGTTTATTTTTGGTGGTTCACCATATTGCTAAACAACGCTAACTATCTAAACGCTGGTCTTCCGTGACTTACGAAAATCTACATAGTGCTCTGCCGTCGTAAGGTTAGGCAAGAGCCCTTCTGAATTCAGGGCAACTTTCCTCACCGATCTTGCTACGGATAGCACCGCGAAAATGAGCACCAGGAGCGCGATTATGAACAAAATTGGCATAACCATAAATTGAATCGTGGTCCAGTTTCCAAGACGTTTCTCTGACTAAGCAGTCGACATCTTCTATGTAGAATACTGAATTGATCTGAGAAGTGACCGAATTTCTCATCTTGCATAAATGTCGAATGCGCGGCCAGACCATCGATTAAGGGGTTGAGATGGACACTGGAGAAACATCACGCTCGGATGCAGGACATCACAAAAATTTAGCAATAGTTTTTGGTGTCACAGCATTTATACTTTTTGTCATTCTAGGTGTCCTGATTAACCTCTGTTAGGAGCGTGTATTTAGTAACGTTTGTCTGACGATCGAGTTACATGGGTCTGGCGATCGGGTAACGCTGGTATGGGTATCCAGTAGCGGTGGCGCATCAATGCGTGGTGTGCTCTATTTCACACACAACGAAGGGTTGTGTGCTTTTTGAAATAGGAGATTTCGATGACGGATTACCGTTTCGTGATGCTGCTGTTGATGCAGCAGTGGTCGTTTCGACAGATTGCCCAGCGCGCCAGGTGTTCACATGCCACGATCGCCAAAGCCAAGCAGATCTGTGAAGATCATGGCTTTACCACTGTGGCTGATATTGAACAACTCACGGCTGAAGACCTGGAGTTGTTGTTCCTCGATGGACGCAAGACCGTCTCGGACGAATTTGTGGGCTTTGATCTGGCCCGCATGGTCAAGCGTCGCACTGGTATCGCCAAGGCACCGTTAAAAGTGTTGTGGGCCCGGTATCTGGAAACCGAAGCCGCCCCTGGACAACGGCATTATAGTTACCAGCGGTTTTGCCAGATCGTGGGGCAATACGTCGATGTCAATCAGCTGACGATGCGGATCCAACATGTGCCGGCGCATACGATGCAAGTGGACTGGGCGG
Source organism: Micrococcaceae bacterium (assembly GCA_013393415.1). GTDB lineage: Bacteria > Actinomycetota > Actinomycetes > Actinomycetales > Micrococcaceae > Yaniella > Yaniella flava. The sequence goes on along the minus strand of JABXHI010000033.1, from coordinate 149,510 downwards.
GTCAGAAAATGGTGGTCTTTGATCCGATCACCGGCGCTAAAACCCGGGTATCGATCTTTGTAGCCTCGTTGCCGTACTCCGGGCTGGTCTTTGCTTACGGCTATGGCAACGAACGACAGCCGAACTGGTTGGATGGGCATAAACGGGCCTTTGAATACGCCGGTGGTGTCACCCAGGTGGTGATCCCTGACAATACCTCGACTGCGTCCAATCAGATCACCAAGGGTGACCGGGCCCGGGAGGTCAATCAGGCCTACGAGGAGTTTTTGGCGTATTACACCACGGCTGCCGTGCCAACCAATCCCAATGCGCCGCAAGAGAAGGGGAACGTGGAGGCTGGGGTCAAGGTGGTCACGCATGAGATCATCCAGTTTTTGGCGGATCGACGATTTGCCAGCCTGGATGAGCTCAATGCCGCGATCGGCCAGCGGGTGGACTTCATTAATGCGCGGACTCCGTTTCGCGGTAACCAGGAGGTCAGTCGCCAGGATCTGTTCGAGGAACATGAACGCCATGCACTGCTGCACCTGCCGGAGCAGCAGTGGCAGCCGGTGGTGTGGCGTAAATCCAAGGTGAACCGGGATTATCATATCGAGATTGCCACGGTGAAATACTCGGTGCCCTATGCCTATGCGGGCCAGAGTGTGGATGTCAGAATCATCGGTGATCAGTTGGCCGTGATGGCTAACAACCAGATCATTGCCCACCCTGCCGTCCCGGATGCCAAGCACGTGTTTATCACGGATGTTGATCACGCCCCGGCACATCACCGGGCGGCTTCTGGGTTATGGACTGGCGCCTATTTCGTACGCCAAGCCCATAAGATTGGCCCGGCCACCGTTGAGGCTATCAAGCAGGTGTTGCATCGGCAACGCATCGAGGCCCAAGGGTATCGAACGTGTCAGAACATCCTGCATTTGGCTAAGGGTAGCACCGAGAAGAAGCGCTTACTGGAGCAAGCCTGCCACGAGCTGATCGTCCAAGACACCGGGCGGTTGATCAGCTACACCAGTGTCAAGCAACAGCTGGCAGCGCTGCGAGCCCTGGCCACTGACCGGCCGACCACCGGGGCTGCAAGGTCGAATCAGCGCAGCGCAACGCCACTGGTAACCGAGCCACGGGATACCCGCGGAGCGCATTTGGCTGGCCCAGATCGGTTCAGCCTCGATGCGTTATTGCAACACCGCAAAGACGATCAGCAGGATGGGGGTCAGCGCTAATGGATCGCCATCTGACGCAAGACGATATGCCGTTATTTACCCAGTTACGCATGACCGCGTTTGGCCACACCGTGATCGAGCTGGCCAATGATCCAGCCTATGACGATTGGACGTTTTCTCAAAAGATCCTCTATGCGGTGGATCAAGAAAACGCCGCCAGGCAGCAACGCCGAACTCAGAAACTGTTGAAGGCTTCTCGGACACCAAATCCACAAGCCTGTATCGAAGAACTGCGTTACTTACCTGACCGGAGTCTCAACCGAGAAGTCATCGGACGCTTAGCCAGCGGTCAATGGATTGACCAGGCCCAAAACCTGGTCATCCTGGGCACCTCCAGTGTTGGCAAAACCTACCTTGCCCAAGCACTGCTCAATGCCGCGTGCCGTAAATTCTACACGGCCCGGTTCTTCCGCCTGGATGACCTGGCCAATCAATTAGCCGTCCTGGACTATAACGCACAACACCGGCTGGATTTCCTCACCGACCTGCATAACTGTGATGTGTTAATTTTGGACGATTTCTTGACCACCCCGATCACCCAGGAAACCGCGGCGGAGCTGTTGAATATTTTAGCGGCCCGCGATGGTCGAGGCTCCACCTTGGTGACCTCGCAATTTGATCCACAAGATTGGTATAAAACCCTGCACGACGCGGTGATTGCGGAATCCATTCTCAACCGCCTTGTCGCTTCAGCAGAGATCATCCAACTCAACGGACCCAATATGCGCCAGTACCAACACCAACATGACTAATCGCTGAACCAAACACCCGGATGACCAGCCCAGCGCAACCGCTACCGGATCGTCATCCGGGTGTTACCCACTGCTCAGACCACTGCTTTCCGAAGCCCAGACACCCGTTACTGGAAACAGGTTCCTAACAAACCTCGGTGCAACTTTGCAAGAGACCACTCTGATCGCCATCGGTGGGGTAATAAGTTTAGGGTTCGGGGCGCACCATCTGCAGAAGCTGCGCGCGTAGCTACAGCGTATCCGCATAGATGCCTGATACCGGGCTTGCTCCTCACGAATAGTAGATAGGCACTGTGAGGTAAACGTTCCGAGAAGTTGTGCTGCTGCACAACATAAGCCTCAGCCAAGAGTTATTCCTGCCCAAGGAGCGTATAAAGCGTCTTGACCCAGTACTGCTTGGATGAGAAGCAAACACGTGTAATGGCCTTTGACCCGCTCTGACCGCCATCCACTACATCGCTTACAGAAGCCGAAGTTTAGGCCTAGGAAAATCCGGGGGCCATGCCGTGACGCAAGGCTGAGACTCATTCATCGCAGTGTCGCCAGCACGCGTGAACCTCATCTGACTTGAGAGTCGTTGAAGCCCTCGCAGCGATGTGCATTCCAACAGTTTAGGTTAAGCAAAAACGACTCCCGACTTAGCATAACGCCACGTCGGGAGTCGTTCTTCTGTAGCTGTGGACGGACTTGAACCGTCGACCTCACGATTATGAGTCGTGCGCTCTCACCAACTGAGCTACACAGCCATACCAGCGTGAACTGGCCTTAGATAAAAATAGCCTGCGAACCACGCAGGCTATTCACATCAGAGCCCCGACCGGGAATCGATCCCGGGACCTCCATCTTACCAAGATGGCGCTCTACCACTGAGCTATCGGGGCAACGAGATAAGACTTTACCAACAAATGATCAAAAGGCAAAATCACTATACTCGTTTATGCGCAACATCACGTTGGCAATATTTTAGTAGTTTTGTTCTTGGCGTTTTTTGGCTTTGGACCAGCGCTGTTTCTTCTTTTGACCACGTGACGAGTCGGATCCGCCGCCCTGCGAGCCGCGCGGAGAGAACCCTCCTGAAGGCGCGCCGCGGTCCAAGCGCAGATTGAGTTTACGACCTGCAACGGTGGCATTCTTCAGCGCATTCTCCTGTTTATGTGACAGGTTTTCTGGCAGTTCAACCAGTGAGAAGGTCGGGCGGATAGTGATGTCACCAATATCGGAAATATCTAAGTTTCCTTCGTTGGCAATAGCGCCCACGATGTTGCCTGGCCCGACCCGGTCCTTGTGTCCAACGGCGATCCAATAGGTTGCGTGGCCTTCTTTGGTCGCACGCTTTGGACGGCTGCCGCGTTCAGCACCCTGTTGCTCTTTGCGACGTCCTCGCAGGTTCAACGGTGGCAGATCTGGTTCATCAGCTTCCAGTGGGCGGCCGCCCTGAGCCATCAACGCCAATGCAGCTGCGATATCAACCGCGGCGATATCGTGTTGTTCAATGTAGTTGGAGACCAAATCGCGGTAGACCGACAGTTCTTCGTCTTCGGCATGCGCAGCAATGGTCTTGGTGATGTCTTCAGAAAATGCTGCGCGGCGGGAGGCGTTGACCTCATCCAGTGTTGGCAGTTGCATCTCTTCAACGGACTGCTTGGTTGCTTTTTCTATCGAACGCAGCAAGTAGCGTTCGCGTGGGGTCATCAGCAGGATGGCGTCGCCCTGACGGCCGGCGCGTCCCGTACGCCCAATGCGGTGCACATATGAGGAAGTGTCGTGTGGGATGTCGTAGTTGACCACGTGGCTGATGCGTTCAACGTCGAGTCCGCGTGCTGCCACATCAGTAGCAACCAAAATGTCGATGCGACCTTTTCGGAGGTCTTCGACGGTCTTTTCACGAATGTTCTGGGGAATGTCACCCGAGATGGCCGCTGCGGTGAAACCGCGTGCTACCAACTTGGAGGTGAGTTCCTCGGTCATGTTTCGAGTGCGCACGAATGCGATAATACCGTCGGTGTTTTCCGTCTCAAGAAGACGGGTCATCGCTTCGAGCTTCCACGGCTGGGTGACCTGAAGGTACCGCTGACGGATGTTTTGTGCCGGTTTGGACTGACCATCAACGTGCACCTGAACCGGTTCTTTGAGGTAGTCACCGGTGATGCGCTGAATGGCCTTGGGCATGGTGGCAGAGAAGAGTGCTGTCTGCTTGTCTTCCGGAGCCGATGACAGGATGCGGTCAACATCCTCGGCAAAGCCCATGCGCAGCATTTCGTCTGCTTCGTCGAGTACAAGGTATTTCAGGTCGCTTAGATCAAGCGAGCCTTTCTCCAGGTGGTCGATAACACGGCCTGGCGTACCCACCACGATGGCTGCACCGCGGCGAAGACCGGCCAGCTGTGGACCGTAGGAAGAACCGCCGTAGACGGGAACAACGGATGCTGACGGGACATGCTCGGCATATGAGCTAAACGCCTCGGCTACTTGCAGTGCGAGTTCACGAGTTGGGGCCAGGACCAGTACCTGTGGTGACTTATATGTCTGGTCGGCTTCGGCCAATTTGGAAAGGACAGGCAGCGCAAATGCTGCAGTTTTACCCGTACCGGTTTGTGCCAGTCCGACAACGTCGCGGCCTTCGAGCAGCAGCGGAATAGTGCGAGCCTGGATTGGTGATGGTGTTTCATAGCCGAGAGTCCCCAGTGCTTTAGTGACTGGATCGGCAAGGTTGAGTGAATCGAATGTAGTTTCGGTTTCGGGCAGCGAAGATTGTTCGGTCAAAAAGACTTCCTAGGTTTCGTAAGGTGTTGAAGGATCCGGGTATGTTCCTTGCAATACACGCTACGTACCACTCAACAGTCCCATTGACTGGAGTTGAAGGTTAAAAGGAAGAAGCCGGATCTGGCTGAGCTGTTCTAGTCTAAGCCAAATCCGGCGAAACGTATAATCGGTGTGAGCTTAAAGGCCCTTCAACGCTTGGTCGAGGTCACCGATCAGATCATCAATGTCTTCAATTCCTACAGATAACCGAATCAAATTGCCGGGTACAGCCAGTTCCGTTCCTTCAACTGAGGCGTGTGTCATAGCCGTTGGATAGTTCAACAGGGACTCTACGCCGCCAAGGGATTCTGCCAGTCGGAACACATGCGTGGACTCTGCCACTTTGCGAGTTGCTTCGACGCCTGCTTTGAACTGCACGGAGACCATGCCACCAAAGCCCGTCATCTGTTTTTTGGCGATCTCGTGACCGGGGTGGTCCTCGAGACCAGGGTAGTGAACTTTTTCCACGCCGGGGTGTTCGACCAACCACTGGCTGATGGCTTGAGCGTTTTGCACGTGACGATCCATGCGGACACCCAGGGTCTTCAGGCCGCGGGTGACCAGGTAGGAGTCCATCGGCGAATTCGAGGCGCCGGCAGCAAACTGCTGGAAGTTAATGGCCTGTGCGAGCGCTTCGTTCTCGGTCACGACTGCCCCGCCGATGGTATCGGAGTGCCCGCCCATATACTTGGTGGTCGAGTGCACCACCACGTCGGCTCCGAGTTGCAGCGGCAACTGCAAGTACGGAGTGGCAAACGTGTTGTCGACGACCAACAGGGTGTCGTATTCGTGTGCCAGTTGCGCCAGGGCTGCGATATCGGCAATTTTCATCATCGGATTGGTTGGGGTTTCGACCCACAACACCCGAGTCTTGCCGGTCGCGAGCGCATTGCGCACCTGATCCAGGTCGGACATGTCGACAACCTGGTGCTGCAGGTTCCACGGACCCAACACTTTTTCGAGTAAACGATACGTGCCACCATAGACATCATTGCCGACGACAACGCGGTCGCCGGGCTGGCAAGCTGCCATGAGCAGCGCTGTTTCTGCGGCCAAACCCGATGAGAAGGTGTAGGCGAAACCAGTATCAGAGTGTCCGGTTTCTAATCCAGCGATTTGGTCTTGCAACGCGTCACGGGTCGGGTTGGTGCCACGGCCGTAGTCATAGCCTTTGCGCAGTTTGCCGATGGCTTCTGGCGCGTACGTAGATGACAGGTGAATCGGTGGCACGACTGCACCGTAGACGGGATCGAGTTCTTGACCTGTGTGCACGGCCCGGGTGTTGAACCCGGAGTTGTGTTTATCGATGAAAGACATGGGGATTCTCCTGGGCTGTTTATTGTTCGATCAGGTGCATCAAAATGTCATGGGCAGAGACGATGCCGGCAATGTTGCCGTCGCGGGTGATCAGCGCCGCTGGTGCGTCATCCAGGACGGTTTTCACGTCTGCGACCGGGGTGACGGCACCGACCTTTGGCAGGGCGGCAAGTTCGACATCGGCCAGTGTGGTTTCGGCGGTAATCACGCCGGTGGCCAGTTGGTTCATGAGGTCACGCACCGTGACGGCACCGCGGACTTCACCGATGCGGTATTGGTCTTGGACTCCTCCGACCACGGGGATGGCGTCGATGCCGTAGCGATTCATGGTCGAGATTGCGTCTGCAACCGGGGCGTCTAAGACGGCGACCACGACTTCGGGCAGCGACCCGGGGAGCCAGGCAGCCTTCTTGGCCAACAGCTCTCCGACCTGGGTGGACATACCGGCCACATCGGCGGATGGTTGCTGTTGTTGTGCCGTGTCGGGATCAGTGCCATCCAAGTAGGCGGTACCGATGCGTGCTGGCGCGACCGGTGCGGGCGCCGCAATGTCGAAACCGTGGGATTGCATCCAGGTTTCGGAGAAAATCTTGCCCAGGTAACCACGTCCCGAATCCGGCAGAATGACGACCATGAGATCATCTTCGGTCAGATTTTCGGCTTCTTTGAGCGCAGCGGCGATCGCCATGCCCGATGACCCACCGGCCAGAATGCCTTCCTCTGCTGCCAGGCGGCGCGAATAGTGGAATGCTTCAGCATCCGTAATCGCGTGGATGGCGTCTGGAACCTCGGGATCGTAGTTACCCGGCCACATGTCTTCGCCAACACCTTCAACAAAGTATGGGCGGCCCTGCCCACCGGAGTAGACGGAGCCCGAGGGGTCGGCCACAACGACTTGTACCGGGCCGTCTTGACGGTCTGCTGAAACCTCATGTAGGTAGCGGCCTGTGCCGGTCATCGTCCCACCGGTGCCCGCACCGATCACCACGTGTGTCAGCTGACCCGCGGTATCTTCCCAAATTTCTGGGCCGGTCGTCTCGTAGTGGGATTCTGGGGCAGCCGAGTTGAAGAACTGGTTTGGCTGGTAGGCACCTTCAATGGATTCTTCCAGCTGGTTGGTAATGCCGTAGTACGAGTTGTCTGATTCCGGCGGGACGGAGCTTTCCGAGACGACGACGTCGGCGCCGTAGGCTTTGAGCACATCGCGTTTTTCTTGGGCGACCTTATCCGGGGTGATGAAGACGGAACGATAACCTTTCTGCTGTGCCACCATGGCCAGGCCGACCCCGGTGTTGCCGGAGGTTGGTTCCACAACGGTGCCACCTGCCGACAGTTTGCCTTCGGCTTCGGCTCGTTCGATCATCTTCAGCGCAATACGGTCTTTAATAGAACCGCCCGGATTCATGAACTCACACTTGACCAGAATGGTAGGTTTTACTTCTGATCCAATGGAATTGAGTTTGACTAACGGCGTATTGCCGATCAAATCCAGGATGGTATCTGCGTACTTGGGCGTGACTGGCGTAGGCTGATTTTGGCTCATGACCACCACGGTACCTTGTGTGGCCATTGCACGGTGAGAAAGAGGTTATAAATCGCCATGAAGTTTACTCAGCAACCAGATTATTCTGCTGTGCTGACACCTCATGTTCCCCTGGATGTTGCGGCCAATATGGCACCTCTGGTGCGCGGCGCCGGTGATCCAACGGCAGCCAGTGGCAATGGTGTCAGCTGGTTGTCCTTCCGTCCCGCTTCTACAGGCCCTGTGACCGTGGCAATTGCGCACCCGTCATCGGTCGTTGTCCCGGCAGATATTCGCTATCACGTCTGGGCGCATGGTGATCACGATGCGATCGATGCGGTGGTGCAGCGCATGCCAGTTTTGCTGGGTGTTGATGACGAGGCGCTGGAAGGTTGGGCTGCTTTTGATGCACTGTTAACTGACACCGCGCATCTGCTCCCCCATCAGGTGGTCGAAGCCAGGAGAAGAAACCCTGGCATGCGCCTGATGGCGACCGGACAATTACTCGATGAGCTGTTCACTGTGGTGTTGGAGCAAAAGGTGACGCAACAGCAGGCACGCGCGACATGGCGATGGTTGGCCGATACGTTTGGCGAGGAATCTCCTGCTGGTGAGCCGGCACCAAAACTTGCGCCACGTCCCGAGTCGGTCATGCAGATTCAGTCGTGGCAGTGGCATGCGGGGTGGGTACAACCCTTTTTAGCGCGCACGCTAAAGACTGTTGCCTCGCGCGCTTCTGCATTGAACCGGCTGTCGAGTCAGCGAATCGATGCGATTGAAAAAGGTCTCAATAGCTTGCACGGGATTGGTCCGTGGACAGTCGCAGAAACACTTCAGCGGACCCACGGGGCCGCCGATTTGGTGACGGTGGGAGATTTCCACCTGGCTCACCACGTCGGCGAAGCACTGACGGGTCGACGCACCGATGATGACGGGATGTTAGAGCTCCTTGAGCCCTGGTCCGGTCACCGGCAGCGTCTCGTCAGACTGATCTATGCCTCGGGGATCCGCTTTTCGCGTTTCGGGCCGCGCATGGCGGCCACCGATTTTCGGGGTCGTTAGTTGGCGCTCTGCTCGGACTGCGCACGAGCCTCTTCAACCTGCTTGTGCACATCTTCCATGTCGAGGCCACGAACCTGCTCAATGAGCTGGCCGAGCTGCTGCTGGTTAATTGCGCCTGGCTGGGAAAAGACCAGGACGTTTTCGCGGAAGGCCATCAGGGTTGGAATCGAAGAAATACCTGCTGCTGCGGCCAGCTGCTGTTGATCTTCGGTATCAATTTTGCCGAAGACGATGTCATCGTGTTCCTGAGAGACTTCCTCATAGACCGGTGCAAACATCTTGCATGGGCCGCACCAGTCGGCCCACCAGTCTACGAGCACAATGTCATTGTCCTGGATAGTTTTTTCAAAAGATTCTTGGGTTAGGTCTGTAGTTGCCATGCGGCAAGCATACCCACCGGGGTACAACGTGCAAAGGCCTTTTCGTCACGGCCGAAACCGAGCACAGTATAAGAACCGCGTCATTCGAGGTGGCGTAGGTACCGTTCAGGCGCATTGAGAAAGAGCCGCCAGTTCTGAACGACCTCAAGATCGTCGTACGCGGATCGATGCAGACCCCACGCGCCCACTTCGTACAGTTCAGCTTCTGGAAGTGCTGCCAGAATTGGAGAATGTGTCGCTAACACGATCTGCGAACCTTCTGTTTTTAGCGCTCGCAGCATATTGATTAGTGTTAGGCACCCTGCAAAAGACAGCGCCGATTCCGGTTCATCCAGGACCCATAGACCAGAAATACCCGAACGGGAGGAAACAAAGTCGAGGAACGCTTCACCGTGGCTTTGGTCGTGCAGCGAGCTTGGACCAATAGTTTCGAGATAGCTAAAGTGTCCGTGCATGGTTTCTGCCCGAAGGAACACACCCCGTTTCGACGCTCCCAACCCACGCACCAGTTGTAGATGCTTGACGAGGTCTGACTCCGTTGGCCGAGTGGAGTGCACGGCAGAATGAGTCCCACCCTCGGGGTTCAAACCAAAAGCGGCGGCCAGTGCCTCAACGATCGTGGATTTTCCCGTTCCGTTGTCGCCGACAAAGATCGTTATGGAACCCAGATCTAGACCGTGATCTAAAATCTGTGCAACCGATGCAAGCGTCGCAGGCCACGTGCTCCGTTCCAGAGGAGCACGTGGATCCTCCTCAAGTCGCCGCACAGGTAACGTATTGAACTGCTGCATGCGGCCAGCCTAGCGGCTGGGCTTGGAAGGATCGTTCTGTGTATTGAACTTTTCGTGGAACGACCTGTTTCCACGCAAGTCAAGTGCCACTTCTCCCTACGCTGGCCATGTAGTATCGTCCGCTGAGAGACTCACACCACACCCCGCAGGAGGATTCATTGACACTCAGGAAACGACTTTGCAGATCAGGGCTTATAAGTGCGCTTGCCGCGAGCGCAGCCGTTGCTTTGGCCTCATGTTCGTCGTCAGATGCTCCCTCAGAAGCCTCTGACGAACCGAGCGTCGCTCAGGAAGCTCCTGCCGATGAAGCCGTCCAAATCCCCGAGGATACTGCAGTTGGTCAAGAGACTCAGCGTATTGTTGAGATACTCAACGCAGACGCAGATACTACGGCTGAAGAATGGGAAGATGCCCTGCATTCCAGCTTTACCGCCGAAGTCCCCGTCGAAGAACTTGTTGAGCTCTTGAATCAGAATGTGCGTCCCGCCCAGCCCTTCACCGTGACCGGGTATGAAGGGGGCGACCGCCAAGCTGTGACAACCCTGACGAGTCCCGTTTCGGCACCGGTCGATATGACCCTGTCGTTAGATGCTGATGGCATGATCACTGGGCTCTTCTTTGGTGAAACCACTTCCGACGGTTGAAGAGCACCGGAGTCACTGAATGAACTCAATGAAGCTTTTGGTGATTTTCCTGCTCAGGTTCGGGCACTGATTTTATCTACTGACGATGCGTCCGCTCCCCTGATGGATCGCAACGCCGACGAGCCAGCCCCGCTCGGTTCCGTGTTTAAGCTGTATGTCCTTCTCGCAATATCCGATGCAATTGGAATGGGCGACCTGAGTTGGGATACAGCCCTCACAGTGACTGCAGAAAATCGAAGCCTGCCTTCGGGAGAACTGCAGGATGAACCCGATGGTACTGAGGTGACGGTGCGGGAGGCCGCAACGAAAATGATTGAGATCAGCGATAACACAGCGACCGATATGCTGGTCCACGCAGTCGGTAGAGACGCTGTTGAAACAGCGGTGAAGGATGCAGGTCACCACGACCCGGAAATGATGTTTCCATTTCTTACAACCCGAGAGCTATTTCAGATCGGTTGGAGCGAGCCAGAATACTTCGAATCGTGGGCCACAGGCTCCACTGAAGAACAACGGGCGCTGTTGGATGAGCTACAACATCAAGAGATCGGGCAACATGATGTTGCGGTCGGCGGCGATCCGCTCTGGCCAGACGGCGTGGAATGGTTTGCCTCGGCACACGACATCGCAAAAGTGCACGTCGCTCTGCAGGAACAAGACGACGCCGTGGTACGTGAGATTCTCAGTGAAAATCCTGGCATCGGGCAGCATTCGTGGGACTACGTAGGGTTTAAAGGTGGTTCTTCCCCTGGGGTTCTTGCAGGTAGCTGGTACGTAGAAGATTCGTCTGGCGAAAGCTATGTGCTCGTAGTTCAAGCCGCAACCGAAGACGCTGCTGGCATCAACACAGATGAACAATCATTGTTTTTCCAGCTTGCAAGATCAGCGTTAAATCTGACTCAACGCGACTAGTGCGACATGGTCAACTGTGGCAGATCCTCCTGTGCTGTTTTCAGCCATTTTCATACTGTTCGGCAATGAACGCCTCAATCTCATCGCCTTCCTCCGCCAATACTTGTTCACCAGCGACTTTTTTCGCAGCCTTATGTGCGGACAGAATCATAAGGCCAGTCACGACGAGCGTGGTGACTAACGTTCCTAGCGTGTAAAACGAAACGATAAGATCAGTCGGTGGATTCTCCCGCTGAATGAGCCATATGCCAATCCCGAATGACACAACCGCTACCGCAGCCAATAGCCAACTGAAGATGATGCCTGCCCTATGGCCGGCTCGCCAGGCTTCATCTGAGAAGGTCGTGGCCCATGTTCGAAGGCCGATCAGATCATTTCTCACGGCACGACCCGCCCGGCGGAGCGAAGTGCCGTATCGACGTCGCGTCCTAGCAGTTGTTATAGGGTTCGTCGCGTTCGGTTTGTTGCTGAGGCAGTGCCGATTGTGATTGCTTGAGGTATCGAATCACCAGTGAGGCCCCAATTAATGCCGCTCCTAAAGGAAACGCGGCATTTTGAATAATGATCAAGGTTGGGGAGAACGCCCAAAAATACAACGAGTTGCCTACTGGCTCGGAAATTATAGACGACTGCAAAGCAGCACTGGTAGAGACGATTTGAGCCAGGCACCCACAATCATCAAGGCAACGCCCCACCATAGGAGGCGCTTGGGAAATGCTGTCATCAAAATCTCCTGTAGTCCTGTGGAAAAGTCCGGGCCTTCATAGTCCTTTGCAGGCCTCTCAGGAACCTCGCCTGAGAGGAAGTCTCAATACGCTAAACCTGAGAAGTCTATTCGCGTACTCATCACCTGAAGGTCACAGGGATAGAATGGTCGCGCTTTTCAACGCTGATGATGTCGCCGGTAAAGGAATCTACTTCAACAAGGGTTGGTTCATCGGAGTTCAGTAGTGCATTTTCTTCTTCGGTAAAGGACTCCACATACCGTTCTCGTGGCGGATCTTGGTCCGGAGGAATGGGGGCAAAGGATTCCTCAGTCTCACTGTCTAAACGTTGATGCTTCAATAGTCGTTCGGTGAGGGGGTCAGCCATGAGTGGCGTATCTTCTGCCGACGGCGACGATTCCAAAGACAGCTCGTGTACTTTTTCATCAGGTTGTATCACGCCTGACGAGAGAAACACAGTGGTAACGGCCATTAGAGTCACTGTAATAACCCCACCTATAGCTAGAGGCCGGAGCCGAGATGTGCGAGGGGTCGTATTCATAGGTTGTATCCTGTTACGAGGTCGATGTGAGTGAGTTGAGTAGTCTCTCCACCGTGACATCAACCGCCACATCTTTCAAGGTCCTAAAATTTACAATGCGCCACAGTGCTGGCCTAGAAATCTTCCTCCGAGGCTTCCCCCGTTACGTCTGTTTCGTTTCGACCTTTGTATCTAACCGCAGTGATCCCGCGTCACAGAATGCGACCCGCTTTCGGTTTCAACGATTACGGCGTCTACGTCCTCAGCGGCGCAGCCGGTGAAAGACATGTAGTTTGCGGCTAGCGCGTCTAGGAAACGCTCCGGTCCGTGTTCACGGTCGGCTATCTCAAACCGAACGACTCCGCCGTCGCCGGGGCCCGCAGTGAATTAGCAGACAAAATTTACACACCGTGGTGGTACCACCCGACATTAGGCGTCCTTGTGGGGCTGACGGCGCTCCTATTAGGGAAAACCTTCGGCACCGTTGGCATCTTTCTCGGAACTTTGCCGGTTCTTGGCATGGTTGGTCTTGCCTTCACATATCGGCGGTTGTCTGGCGTGGATCTGATAGGAGAATATGCGGTGACCGGACGGGCGAAAGGTCGGCGTTTACTGCGACTACTAGCAATTGTTGTGGGCATAATTCTCATTACTTCACCCGTGCTAGGCAGCCTCCTGGGGTTGAACTGGGCTCCTTGGATCCTGGCGATCATCGCTGTAGTACTCATTAGCATCCTGGGACGAGCCTACGACCGCACGCTACGCGCCGAGCTGCGGGAGCCTATGCCATGACGGATTCCCAAGATGGCCCACACCTGGACCCGCTAATTCACGAACTGCCGCGTTTGCGAATCTGTGCGGTTCTCGCTGCCACGAACGCCGTGGAGTCGCAAACGTTGAAGCAGATCACCGATCTGAGTGACTCGGCGTTGAGTAAACACATCAAACGACTCGTAGACGCCGGTTACCTGCAGCAACAGCCGGGTGCATCCGGTGGTCTGGGCCGCCCACGAACCTGGGTTTCTCTGACGGAGCTAGGATCCCGCGCCTATGAGCAGCACCTCGAGGCACTTCGCCACCTGACCGCGCAGCCCTAACCACACGTTAGCGCGTGCCTCGAAGGTATCTGCGCTGCAGCTCACCGGCTACCGCGGAACTATGATGCAGCACCGTTCGAAGGCCCATGACCATGTAGTGCCTATGCTCAATGCCGTCGAGCACGCTCGGGTGTTGGCTCGCGTGCTAGCTTCCCCGGTGATCAAAGGACCGATCATCCGTCGCCCCAATGCTGTGAACCTGGCCGAGCGGTTCGATGCGGATGCCGCCGGTGTGGATGAAATGAAACGGCTACGGGCAAAATACGGTGACGGTCCCGTGCAAGTGCGTCTCACCCCAGGCCGCCGAGTGGCGCTGCTACTCAACCCGGATGATGTACACCGCGTACTCAACGAAACACCGGAGCCATTCAGCCCGGCTTCCTTGGAGAAGCGGGGTGCACTGAACCATTTCCAACCAGCAGGGGCGTTGGTCTCTTAGCCCAGTGCACGTCGAGAGCGCAGACCGTTTAATGAACGGGCCTTGGAATCTGGCAAGACCATACATTCGCACGCGGAGACGATGACGCAAGCGATCCGCGAGGAAGTTGAAGCGCTGCGTGGCCACCTGGATTTCACCGGTACGCTCGATTGGGAGGCCTTCAGCACAATGTCGTGGCGGATTGTCCGTCGCATCACCCTGGGCAATGCGGCCCGCGATGATGAGCAGGTGACCAACGATCTGAACCAGCTGCGAGCGCGCGGCAACCTAGCGTATCTGGCGCCCAAGCATCGCAAGCAACGCAAGCGTTTTTTAAACAGCGTGCGCGCCTACCTCAATCGCGCAGAACCCGGCAGTCTGGCCGCCATGGCTGCTCAGACCCCAGCCACCGAAAACACTGTGCCCGAGCAACAGCTCCCGCAGTGGCTCTTTGCTTTCGACGCGGCATCTTGGGCCGCATTCCGTGCACTCAGTCTGCTAGCCGCCGATCCTGTGACTACTGAGGCGGCCCGTAACGAAGCCGTCACGCACTTCCCAGATGTACCGCTGTTGCGTGCCACGATGCTCGAATCACTTCGGTTATGGCCCACTACCCCGCTCATTCTGCGCGACACCACGGAGTCCACGACCTGGCGCAGCGGTAGCTTGGCAGCCGGCACGTCGATGGTGGTCTTTGCACCTTTCTTTCATAGGGATGACGAAACGCTTGCCGAAGCCCACCGGTTCACCCCGAAACTGTGGCTGACAGACCGCGACGACACCGATTGGCCGCTGGTACCATTCCGTGGCGGGCCGGGTCTGTGCCCGGGGCGTAACGTTGTCTTACTGACCGCCTCGGCAGTGTTGGCAGAACTGCTGGACGAGCATCGCTTCAGCCCGAACAACACCTCGGAAGCTTCTGCCGAACCACTGAACCTGCATAACCTACCCGGCACGCTCAGCCCGTTCTCCTCGAGCTTTATGACGCGCCGTCGGTGATCCACGGCGCAGGTTTCGTTGGTATCGAACGTCTGTGACGATGTGACCTTTTGGACGGCGCCTGCAGGTACGAAGCCGTAGAGTATTCGCTATGGCAAAATTCTCATCCTCACATTTGAAGATCCTGGTCACTGCTGCAATCAGCGGCCTCGTGCTCGCAGGCTGTGGCAACACAGACTCGGCAGACGGTGAACCAGCCGGTGAGCCACAATCCGGTGGCACACTCATGTATGCATCCGGTGACGCCGAACCCGATTGCCTGGATCCCCACTACGGCGGCAACTACCCGCAGGGGCTCATCGCAACTCAGTACCTCGAAACACTGTTTACCAAAGACGAAAACGGCGAGACCATCCCCTGGTTGGCTGAGACCTCTGAGGTATCCGACGATGGGCTGACCCACACCATCAGCGTGACCGACGGCATTACGTTCCACGATGGTACCGAGCTCACGTCGGAGGCCATCAAAGCCAACATCGAGCACCTCCAGGATCCAGAGACAGCCTCATCGACCGGGTTTTTGGCTGTGGAGCGAGTTGAAGAAGTCGAAATCGTCGATGAGCTCACTGCGGACCTGCATCTTTCCGCACCGGATAACGCGATAGAAGAATCGCTGTCCATGCATTGGACGGCTATCCAATCCCCCGATGCCCTGGCTCGTGATGTCCAAGAAAACTGTGCAGACCCCGTGGGCACAGGTCCGTTCAAGGTGGATTCCTGGGAACGCGAACAGCAGATCAACCTGGTGCGCAACGAAGACTACGTCCAGCCGGTTGAAAACGACCGCGCAGAGGAAGTGGCCTACCTCGACGGCATTACTTGGCGCATGATCCCGGAAGCAGCCACCCGCTATGCGGCACTGCAATCCGGTGAAGTCCACGTCATCGACAACGCTCAGCCAGATACGATCCAATCGGCCGAAGATGCCAACATCGGCCACCTGGATGCACCGCGTCCGGGAGCGTCCAACCGTGTAGAACTCAACTCGTCCCAGGCACCATTCGATGATCAGCTGGTACGTGAAGCATTCATGCGTGCCGTCGACGTCAACGGTGGTATCGAGGCCCTGTTCTTTGATACCGCACCACGCTCATACTCACTACTGTCCTCGGTTGAGCCACTGGACTATTCCGATGAATCACTGTTCACTCAGGGCGCCGACGAAGCCAATGAGCTCCTCGATGAAGCCGGCTGGACCGAACGCGATGATGACAACGTTCGGATGAAAGACGGCGAGCGCCTCGAGATCGTGATGCCAGTGTCAACGAACCAGTCGGTACCTGCCGAACAGTCGCTGTTTGAACAGTTCCAGGCCCAAGCGTCCGAGGTCGGCTTTGATATGCAGATCAACCTGTTGGATCTGTCCAGCTGGTATGCGGATCTGGCCGAGCACAACTACGATCTGGTTTCGGCCCCCTACACGAAGGTTGGACCGTCGACACTGCGCACCCTGTACCATTCCGATTCGATCGAACCGGCGCCCTCTGGTTACTTTGCCAATAATGCGCAAGTCGATATCCCCGAAGTTGACCAGATGCTCGTGGACGCACAAGAAACCACCAACGAGGAAGAACGTGCCGAGCTGTATGAGCAAGCTCAGCAGCGCATCCTCGAGGACTACTATGTGCTGCCACTCTATGACCAGCAGAACCACTTCCTCTATGCCTCCGATGTCCAAGGCATGGGTGAGACCTCTGCCATTGCGGCACCGAAGTACTACAACGTCTGGTTGGATCAGTAAGTAACCTATGCCCATTGTCAGTTGGTTGGCCCGCCGGGTCGGTGCCGCAGCGATTTTGCTGTGGCTCGTGGCCACCGTGATTTTTATTGCCATCCGGATGATTCCGGGTGACCCAGCCGAAGCCATTATGGGAGGACCCGGCTCCCAGGCTTCAGCAGAAGCACTCGAAACAGCCCGCGAGCAGTACCACCTCAACGAACCAATCCTGGTGCAATACGGGATCTATCTGGGACAGTTGATCACCGGTGATCTCGGTACCTCATATGCGCAGCAGCGCCCGGTTGCCCAGATCATGGCGGAGATGCTGCCCGCCACGCTGCAGCTGACGCTGATTGCTTTGGTACTCGCCTGGTTGATCGCGTTTGTCATGGCGGCGATTGCCGCGCGGTCTAATCGTATCGGCCAGGTCATGGGCACCATTATTGAAGTGATCGCCGCAGCCGTACCCCACTTCTGGTTGGGTGCCATGTTGATCATCATCTTCTCCACCTGGCTTGGCTGGTTACCCGCCGTCGATACCGGTACGGTGCAAGGCATCATCCTGCCGGCCTTTACCCTTGCCATACCGCTGTCCGGCTTTTTGGCCCAGCTCATGCGCGATAGCCTCATGACGGCCGTGAACTCGCCGTTCGCACTGGCTGCGCGCGCCCGCGGTGCCTCCGAAGGTCAAGTCTTTTTCCGGCACGGCTTCCGCCACGCGGCACTGCCTGCGCTCAACCTCACCGGTTGGGCCGTTGCCACCTCCATTTCTGGTGCCGTGGTGGTGGAAGAAGTCTTTGCCCGCCCCGGTTTGGGGCGCTCCTTGCTCGGTGCGGTGCTGTCGCGTGATATGCCGATGGTTACCGGTATCGCGTTGTTTTCCGCTTTGATTTACATGGTGGTCATGCTGATTGTCGAGGCCGTCGAAGCCATCATTAATCCCGCAGCTGCACGGGGTGATGACCAATGAAACGCACCGTGAAAATTCTTGCCGCACTCTTTATCGGCGTCGTCGTGATTGCCGGACTGTTTCCATCCTTGTTAGCCCCGGGTGATCCCCTGGCCGTCAATCCTGCCGAGGCCTTCCAGTCGCCATCGTTACACCACCCATTTGGTACCGATGAATCCGGCCGCGACGTGTACACCCGCGTCATCCACGGTACCCGCGATTCACTGACCATCGGCCTGGCTGCCACCGCGCTGGGCATGGGTATTGCTATTGTGCTGGGTGTCATCACAGCATTTGCACCGCGCTGGATCGACTCGGTTGTGTTGCGTGTGCTCGAAGTGCTCTACGCCATCCCGACTCTGCTGATGGCACTGATCATTATTGCCTTCACCGGACCCGGTACCATGCCCGCCATCATCGCTGTCGGGCTGTCGACTGCGCCCGGGTATTCACGACTCATTCGGACGCATCTGCGCACCCTGGTGAACTCTGAGATGTTCGATGCAGCCACCGTGTTAGGCCATTCGACCTGGCATAAGGTGCGTAACCATCTGATACCCAATACCCTATCCACGTTGTTGGCGCTGATTACCTTAGGGATCGGTCAAGCCGTCATCTGGGCCTCTGCGCTGTCTTTCCTTGGCCTGGGCACCCCGCCACCGGCACCAGAATGGGGTGCGATGTTAGCCAACGGGCGCACCTATCTGCACTTAGCCTGGTGGCTGACCGTGTTCCCCGGTCTGGCTATCGTGACCATTGCCGCCGGTGCCACCCTGCTGGGCCGATCCGCAACCCGGAGTACATCATGACCCAACCCGCTGTTGAAATCACGAACCTCTCGGTATCCTTTCCCGGGCCGAAAAAGACCGCGATTGAGGCCGTCAAAAATGTATCGCTGACGCTCACTGCAGGCCGAGTGTTGGGCATCGTGGGTGAATCCGGGTCAGGAAAATCTGTGACCGCTCGCAGTCTGTTGGGGCTGACCGGCGGGCGGGTCACCGCGGATACACTCAATATTTTGGGCGCGGACGCACGGCACCTGACCGACAAACAGTGGCGCGAGATCCGCGGTTCCCAAGTCGCCATGATTCTGCAGGATGCGCTGAACAGTCTGGATCCACTCCGCCCGATTCACCGCGAAATCGCTGACTCGTTACCGTTGAATAAAAACCAACGAAGGCACGCCGCTATCGAGGCGTTGGAACAGGTAGATATGCCGGACCCCACGCTTCGAGCAGATCAGCGGAGCCCACAATTATCCGGCGGAATGCGTCAACGGGCACTGATTGCCCAGGCCATGATCTCCAACCCGGCCGTCGTGATCGCCGATGAAGCCACCACCGCCCTGGACACCCGACTCACGCGGCTGGTGTTGGATCAGCTTGCGGACCTTGCCGCACAAGGCATTGCATTAGCGATGATTTCTCACGATCTGGCACAAATCGCCCAGGTGGCCGATGACATCATCGTGATGCGCCACGGCGAAATCGTGGAATCTGGACCAACCGATGCGATGTTGTCTAACCCCACCCACGCCTATACCCAGCAACTGCTGGCGGCTATCCCCAGTGGTGTGCCACG
The DNA here is from genome assembly GCA_013393415.1 of Micrococcaceae bacterium. Lineage (GTDB taxonomy): Bacteria > Actinomycetota > Actinomycetes > Actinomycetales > Micrococcaceae > Yaniella > Yaniella flava. The sequence continues at coordinate 130,099 of JABXHI010000033.1, read as the reverse complement.
CTTCGCGCCACTGACGCGAAGTACCGACGATGTTGCATCGTTCCACGATCTAAGCACCGCCGAGGACACACGCAACCTCACCGGCGAACTCGCGGTCGAGGTCACCGGACTCTCCAAAAACTTTGGTGATCACGCCGCCGTCAACGATGTGTCGTTAAACGTCCCCAAGGGCACGACCCTGGGGCTGGTCGGTGAATCCGGCTCGGGTAAGACCACCACAGCCCGGATGATTCTTGGGCTCACGCCCCCAGATGCCGGCAGCGTCAGCATCTTTGGGAAGCACTTTGCCCCCGCGAGAGAATCAGACCGCGCCGATCTCCGTGAAAAAATCGGCGCCATTTACCAGGATCCCCTGGCATCGTTTGATCCGCGGTACACAGTGTCACAGGTTCTGACAAACGCACTATCGCGCGGTCAGACGTCTCGGTCACGTCAATATCGCCACCGGGTCACCGAACTCTTAGAGATGGTTGAGCTCGACAGCACGGTGCTCACCCGACACCCCATGGAGCTCTCGGGTGGCCAACGGCAACGACTGGCAATTGCCCGCGCTCTGGCACCGGCCCCCGAAGTGCTGATTCTTGATGAGCCGGTTTCCGCACTCGATGTCTCGGTGCAAGCCACCGTGCTGGATCTGCTCGATCGGTTGCAACTCGACACCGGTACCAGCTATCTGTTCATCACCCACGATCTGGCGGTCGTCGAACACATGTCGGACCATATCGCCGTGATGCACCAAGGTCAGCTCGTCGAGACCGGGTCCGCCGACCAAATCATCAATCGGCCTGCACACCCATATTCCCAAGAGCTCCTGGCAGCTGCTCCAGACTGGCGCGTTTAAACCGGCTGGAATGCCGATTACACCGAGTACTCACGGATAGCACAGAGCCAAGAGTCCCCCAAGCAACAGCACTGCTTGGGGGACTCTCCTTCATATAGTTAGGCGTCGATGATGTTGTGTTCGGGACCGTAGGGGAACTTGGTGATGTTCTCGGCGCCGTCTTCACCAACCACCAGGATGTCGTGTTCACGGTAGCCACCAGCACCTGGCTCGCCGTCCATGATGGTGATCATGGGTTCCATGGACACAACCATGCCAGGCTCCAGAACAGTGTCGATATCTTCGCGCAGCTCCAGACCGGCTTCGCGACCGTAGTAGTGGGATAGCACGCCGAAGGAGTGTCCGTAACCAAAGGTGCGGTTCGGCAGCAGCCCGTGACCGATGAAGATGTCATTGAGCTCATGGGCGATGTCTTTACAGACCGCGCCGGGTTTGATGAGTTCGATGCCGGCCTCATGGACTTCAACGTTGGCTTTCCACAGTTCCAGGGTACGGTCATCGGGCTGCCCCAAGGTCATGGTGCGTTCCAAGGCAGTGTAGTAACCGGACGTCATGGGGAAGCAGTTCATGGACAGCAGGTCACCGCGCTGTAGTTTGCGAGTAGTCGCCCAGTTGTGTGCACCGTCGGTGTTAATGCCCGACTGGAACCACACCCAGGTGTCACGAACTTCCTGGTCCGGGAAGGTCTTGGCAATCTCATGCACCATGGCTTCTTGGCCGATCAGCGCAACCTCGTATTCGGTGATGCCTTCGCGGATGGCCGCGTGAATGGCTTCGCCACCGATGTCACCAATGCGGGCACCATGTTTGATAACTTCGATCTCTTCGGCAGATTTGATCATGCGCTGGCGCATCGCAGCCTGGGAGACATCAACCAATTCGACGGAAGGGAACGTGTCCTGAATGGCCTGGCGTTGCAGTGTGGGCACGGTATCGTCTTCGACGCCAATACGCTGGGCTTTGATCCCTTGACGGTTCAGAGCTTCCTGCAGGCCATGGTAAAAGTTATCGCGCTTCCAGTCTGTGTAGACAATATTGTCGCCATAACTTGTACGCCACGGCATGCCCGCATCAATATTGGCGGTCACCGAAATGGATTCTTTCTGTGTGACCACGAGCGCGTAAGAACGGCCAAAGTAGGTGAACAAAAAGTCCGAGTAATATTTGATGCCCTGATAGCTCGTGAGTATGACAGCATCCAGGCTTTTGTCGTTCATGATGGCACGGAGCCCACCCAAACGACGTTCGAACTCCGCGTCAGAAAACGTGAGTGGAAGTTTATTGCCGTTGTGGAGGGTCTTCAGACGCTCAAGTTCACTGACGTTGGTGACATTAGCCATTGTGGTCTCCTTCGAGTTCTCTCAGCCCCGTGCGGGCACTGAAACATAGCGGTGAATTGTAGGTTGAGCCCCGCAGGTGTGGATCCTGCCGCTCCAATAAAAGGATGACGTTGGAATCACTGTGTTGCAACTATCGCAACGTCGTTGCATTAAGAATATGTGTGAGCTACTTCACTGTCAAGACCCTTGGAGTCAAGAGTCGGTATCGCCCTGACCTGGCGCCCTCGAAGCCACCGTGGCCCCCTCAGCAGAGGGCTCCACAAAGCCCTCACCCTCAGGATCCGGGATCAGCACCCGTTCAGGGTCCGGGTCATTGATGGCACGCTCCATCTTCCGGATCTGCTTATTACGCTTGTGCAGCCGTCGAATGAAGTTTGCGATCATCAACAGGATCACAAAGGAGAACGGGAATGCCCCGATAATCGTGCCGGTCTGAACCGTGTCTACAACCGCTTCACCACCCAGAGTCAGCAACACCGTTGCCACAGTGCCGATACTGATCACTAAGATCACACGGAAGAATGGGCTAGATTTCCGCGGTGCAGTGACAAACTCACCAAGCGCATAGGTTCCAGAGTCCAACGAGGTGATGTAGTAAGTCGCCACCAGGATCGTGGCAATCACCAGCAAGATCGTGCCGATAATCGGGACTTGTTCCAACATGGCAAATAATCCACTGGAAGTATCCGCTGCCACTTGATCACTAATCGAACGATCCGTCTGATCATCATAGTAGATCGCTGCGGCACCAAGAATACCGACCCACACCATGACGATGATCGAGGGCATCACGGTGACGCCAATGACAAATTCGCGAATGGTGCGGCCACGGGAAATGCGCGCAACGAAGCCTGCGACGAATGGCGAGAAGGCGATGACCCAGCACCATATGAAAACGGTCCACCAGCCATTCCAACTATCCTGCCAAGTATCGAGAGAAGCGGCAGTGATCTGGAAATCGGTAAAGAAGCTCATGGACAAGAAGTTTTGACCAAAGCTGCCGAACGTCTGCGTCGTCGTGGAGATTAAATACAGGGTCGGCCCGAAAATGAAGACGGCCACTACGAGCACGATACTCAGAATCGAATTCAGTCCTGAGAGCCGTGCCATGCCTTTATTAATGCCGATATACGCTGAGATTCCGGTGACTACCGCGAAGGCGCCAATAACAATGAGCCACATGACGGGTCCAGATTCAATGCCGGTAAAGGACGTGACACCCGAACTGAACTGCATGGCCGCGAACCCAAACGACGTCGCCAACCCCAGCACGGTGGCGATAATCGCCAGTAACTCGACCACCACGCCTGCTGGGCGCTGGGTCTTCTTCGGGAGGATATCGACGGTCGCTTCGCGAAAGGTCAGCGTCTTGCCCAGGTTGTGGTGGGAGTATGCCAGACACAGCGCGACCACACAGTACATGGCCCATGCGGTCAGACCCCAGTGGAAGTATGTCCACACGATGGCACCTTCTTCACCAGTACCCGTGGGCGTGGGAGGGATGACGGGATTCTCGTCGCGCAGCATGATGGGTTCGGCCACCGACCAGAAAATCAAACCGATGCCCTGACCACAGGCAAACAACATGGAGTACCAGGCAAACCGGCCGTGGAGTGGCTTGGCTTTTGGTCCACCCAAGCGCACTTTGCCGAATTTACTGAAGGCAGCCCAAATACACACCCCGAGCGCGATCAATGAGTAAACCACGAACAGCCAGGTAAATTCGCCCGTCACAAAGGTACGCATCGTCGCGATTGCTTCGGCAGCACCCCCGGAGTCGACAATCACCCAGATAACCGCTGCCACAATCAGCACGGGCGGGATGATCATAATGAGCAAACGATCCAGCGAGGGGATCTGTCGTCCCATAAACCGGGGAACTTCTACCGGTGGCTTCTCATCACCATCGACGGGTTGCTGACCTGCGTACTGTGTTTCTGGTTCCTGGTCCATCGAGACTTCTTTTCCGTTGGCCACGCTAATCTGCCTTTCGCTTGGAATCGGGCAGGCCGAATTCCGATATGAGCGCCTTGGCTACCGCGCCGCGGACCGCGTCGAAGAGCTGCTGGCCTTTTGCTGCTGTCGCGCCCTGTGCCGATGAAAGACATCCGCTTGCCGGTGTGCGGGCAGGATCTTCGGGGAAGATGTCATACGGGGTGAGTTCAGCCGGTGAATGGTCAATGACGCGGTCCATCTCAACTTTTTCGGGATGCAGGAGCAGCATCAACGAAGTCTCTAGCACTCCCCCGTGTTCGATGTCCCAGCCGAAGAACCCCTCAGGAAATACGGCGTCCAGAGTTTCTTCATCGACGAAGTCCCAATAGGACATCAGGACCGCTCGGGCATCCGAACCCGCATCCGTCGCCTGTTTCACGGCCTTATCGAGGCCCTCATAAATGAACTGGTAATTCTCGAAGTGTCCATTGAGAACCACCACGCGTTGAAACCCTTGCTCCAAGAACGAGGAGACCACGTCGTCTACGAGGTGTATCAGCGTGGTTGCGCTCAGGCTTGTGGTTCCTACGCGATGGTTCCCGCCGCCTGATCGAGGTTGCGACTTATACCCGTAAGCAAAAACCGGGGCGACGAGCGCACCGATCTGCTGGGCAACCGCTGCGGCGATGTCACTAGACAGCATGGCGTCTACCCCCAGTGGCATATGTGGCCCGTGCTGTTCGGTCGCACCGGTGGGAATGATCACGGTGGATCCTGGGTGACTAAGATACTCGGCGTACGTTTCCGCATCGAGGTCTTCGAGAAAAACTGAAGACATGTGTGCTCCTTGACTCCCCTATATCGAGGGCGAATACTTCCAGAGAAAGCTCCGGTAACAGGATGTTTTGAACTTCAACAAGTTGCCATGTACGCAACAGCGTTGCAGGTCAATTTACCGAGTGACAGTAATCACAGTCAAGTACTCCGTCCGCACAACACAAAAGCGCGCCCCAAAATCGGAGCGCGAATCCGCTGTGGGGCGCGAGAAGCGTTAGGAGAACTCTGCCGTCTCTATACGGGGTAGGCCGGGTACCGAGAACCTGCCCAAAATGAGATTACTTTCGACGCCGGACTTCCGGGCCGTCATCGCCGAAGTAAATTTCGGCTTCGCAGCGCCAGCACGTGACAGTCTGCTCGCCCGTTGCTGGCGCTTCAAGCATGGCACCACAATCGGGGCATAATTGTTCGAGCCAGCACGCAGGGTCGCCCATTAGCTGTGCCTGCCAAGATAGTCCTGCAGGACTTTGGCATGATTCACGGATTCATCTTTGGCTGCGAATAACAGCGTGACCCGGTCGTGTTTGTGAATGATGTCGATGAGCTGATCGACTTCCGCTGCATGGTCGTCGTCGGAAAGCTCTTGCTCATAACGGTTGGCGAATTCGTCCATACGATCTGCATCGTGATCCCACCAGGAACGCAGATCCGGGCTCGGTGCGACGTCTTTGAACCAATGATCTAAGTCGGCGGCTTCTTTACTGACGCCACGCGGCCACATCCTATCCACCAGCACACGCTGACCATCAGTGTCTGCGGCGTCGTCGTAGATGCGTTTGATTTGGATCTTGCGCTGACTCATATCAGCAGACTGGCTCATCGAACACTGGACTGTCAATACTCTATGTAATCGAGGGCGTCGAACGACGCTTTGTTCAAAGAAGTACTGGATCGTCTCGGTCCACGCCTAGTGTCGCAAAGTGGCGGATACATACGAGAATGCCCTGCAGTACCGTCGCTCCCAACACTTTGCCAAGGTCAGACCTATTGTGCCGACATTCGGCGTGTGTTTGACTCGCGGTATCACACGCACGTCGTCACTGAGAGGAAGATGTTCATGCCGCTCTATGATTTTAGATGTCCCGATGGCGAAGTCGTCGAAGCGTTCTTTGCGATGCAACAAAAACCCGACACCGTGACCTGCCCGCACTGCGGTCGCGATGCTGTCAACCTGATCCCTGCCATTGGTCCATCCCAACGCAATTCTTCAAACATGCGCATTGTCGATGCGGCGAAAGCAACCGCCGACCAACCTGGGGTTGTGAACTCGATAGCGGGTAGGCACACGACCAAACGCCAGCCCACTGCAATAACCCGCAACCCGCTGCACCAGAAACTCCCCCGGCCCTGATGGCCGGGGTTTTCTTTTTCTATAGCCGATTTCTTCACCTCACGTAGGAGCCTTTTCCATGCTTGGCAATATTTTTCCACTCGACTCGTCCAAACCATTTACTGATCAGCAGAAAATTGGTCACAACCGCTATCATCCAGAAATCCCACCGGTCGAAACCGTGAGACCCGGTGACAGCTTTCGAGTTGATTCACGCGAATGGTTTGATGGCGCGATCAAAAATGATGACTCAGCCGATGATATTTTGAACGCACCGATGAACAAGGTCCACGGGCTGACCGGTCCATTCAGGATCGAAGGTGCTCAACCAGGCGATCTCTTGATCGTGGATATCCTTGATGTCGGGCCCATTCCCCAAGAAGAGGGACCACTGGCGGGCCAAGGATGGGGCTACACCGGTATTTTCGCCAAATCCAACGGCGGAAGCTTCCTCGTGGATCAATTCCCCGACGCATATAAAGCGGTCTGGGACTTCCAGGGGCCTTGGGCGACATCGCGGCACATTCCAGAAGTTCGCTTTGAGGGCCTGACCCATCCAGGCATTATGGCGACGGCACCGAGCCCGGAACTGCTCGCAAAGTGGAATAAGCGTGAAGGCGCCCTGATCGCTACGGATCCGAACCGGGTACCCCCGCTGGCACTACCACCGGAACCACAAGAAGCAGTGCTCGGCGGTCTGCCCCAAAGCGATTGGGATCGCGTTAGCGCCGAGGCTGCGCGGACGGCCCCGCCGCGTGAAAATGGTGGAAATCAGGACATCAAGAACCTCACGAAAGGCACCCGAGCGTTCTATCCAGTCTTCGTTGAAGGTGCGAACTTCTCCATTGGAGACCTGCACTTTTCTCAGGGCGACGGCGAGATCACGTTCTGCGGTGGTATTGAGATGGGTGGCTTCATGGATATCCACGTCGATCTCATCAAAGGCGGCATGGAAACCTATGGTGTATCCGAAAACGCAATCTTTATGCCGGGTCGGCAGGATCCACAATTTAGCGAGTGGATTTCATTCTCAGGCACCTCGGTCACTCTGGACGGCGACCAGCGCTACCTCGATTCCCACCTGTCCTATCAGCGCGCCATTCTGCACGCGATCGAGTACTTATCAAAGTTTGGCTATTCCAAAGAACAGGCCTACCTCCTGCTGGGTGCCGCACCGATCGAAGGCAGACTCTCGTCAGTCGTTGATATACCCAACTCGTGTTCTACCGTCTATATCCCATCCGCCATTTTCGATTTCGACGTGCGCCCCTCTGCGGAGGGACCGCACCAAATTGATCCCGGGATGGGCGCACCAAAAGCGGCCGACCCGACATTTGGTTAACAGGATGCTTTAGCGCCGCATCTTGTGGCCCTCGGGATCATAGAGTGGGTCGAGGGCCACGGTGGCCGGTACTGACCGGTCGAAATGTTTGATGATCACGTCGGTCTCGGGCGCAGCATATTCGGAATCCACCCACGCAAAGGTGATGGTCTTGCCGATCGTGTACCCAAAATCAGACGAAGCCGTGTAGCCAATCAGCTGCTCTGCCGCGTTGAGTACCGGCGACCCGGGGTTAGGTGCACCGAACGGGAAATCAGACGTCAACGAGACCATGCGCTTGTCGTTCGCTGATTGCTCTGCCACCCTCTCGTAGCCCAGATAGCCCGTCTTCGTCTTGGACACCGCAAAACCAAGCCCGGCTTGGTGTGGTCGATGTTCACTGGTCATGTCGGCACCATATGAGCGAAACCCTTTTTCGAGCCGGAGGGCATTGAAGGCCAGCCGTCCGCCGATCACCAGACCGTACTGCGTGCCGGCCGCATAGATCTCTTCCCAGAGTCGTGCGCCGTGATCCGCGGTCGTATACAGTTCCCAGCCGAGTTCACCAACATAGGACACCCGCAGGGCAAGGACGGGGACCGCCGCGATGTAGAGGTGCTTGGCCTTGAAATAGCCGAAGCCCTCATGAGAGATGTCCTCATCAGTCAGCTGCCCCAACAGCTCCCGAGCGTGGGGACCCCAGAGCCCAATACAACAGGTGCCCGGCGAAATATCCGAGATGGACACGTGCTCATCTTTCCGCACATGATTTTTCAAGTGGATGAGATCTCGATGGCTATTGGCACCGATCAAGTATTCGTCCTCGCTGACCCTGGTGACCGTGATATCTGAGAAAATGCCCCCGGCTGCATCCAGCATGAGTGAAAAGGTAACCGCGCCGGGTGCCTTCGATACCTTATTTGTGGTCAAACGTTCCAACAGCGCCGAAGCGTCTGGGCCTTCGACCCGGTACCTGGCCAATGAGGTCATGTCATACATGGCCACCCGGTTTCGCGTGGCCCATGCCTCGGCGACCGCGATCGGTGAAAACTCTGAGGTATCCCACGCTGGAATTTTCGGGAAGGTCAGATTCGCCTCCTCGAGCACGCGCCGGTTTTCTTCCAACCAGAGGGGGCGCTCCCAGCCGCTGGCTTCCACAAAGTGCGCTCCCGCAAGCTGCTGATGAAAGTAGAACGGTGAGGTCCTCAAGCGCCTCAGCTTTGCGGACGCAGCACGCGGGTGCCGAATATCGTAGACCTCATCGTAGGATTCCAGACCTTTTTGCCTACTGAACTCTGGCGAGAGCAAACGCGTGTCGAACCGCGCGATGTCCAAGGCAGCGGTATCAATACCGGGCTCTCCGGTAGTGATCCAATCAGCCACCACCTGCGCGACACCAGCCGACGCCGTGACCCACACGGCCTGGGCGATCCATACACCGTCAACTGTGTTGGAGGGACCGAGCAGTGGCCCGCCGTCTGGGGTAAACGAGAAGATGCCGTTGAACGACCGAGCCTCGTCGAGTCCAGCTTCGGCCACGCTTGGATAGACTCGCTGGATCTCGTCCCACGTTGGAGAGAACTCGTCCCAGGTAAAGTCGTGCACCGAGGGCTGCCGACCAGTTTGATCGGCAGCGGCCGCAGAGGCGAGCTCATCCTGACGCACCTCCAGCGGGCGATGTTCATAAGCACCAATGGCTAGGGCTTTGCCCTGCTGTCTGAAGTATATGCCGGCACCTTGGTGACGGATCATGGGGAAGTTGCATGCCTCATCGGTGGCGGCATCCTGAAATTCGTCCATGGGATGTGAGAAACCAAAACCGTGTTCGATCGGTTGCATCGGCATATTCTTGCCCAACCATGTACCGATAGTTGGCCCCCAGATACCTCCGGCAGCAACCACGATATCGGCGTCGAGAATGCGCTCATGTTCCCCGGTGAGCGCGTCAATGACTTTGGCCCCTGTCACTGCGCCACTGTCTGTCACGAGGTCAACCACCTGGGTGTGGCCGTGAAATGTTGCTCCGTGTTCGATCGCGCGTTGGGCCTGGGCGGTCACGGATCGAACGGAATGCACGACAGCATCGTGTGGCGTGTGCAGCGCACCAATGAGGTCCGTGGTGTCGATCGCGGGCCAGAGTTCTTCAACACGCTCAGCGTCGATAAGTTCGGATTCGACACCCCACGACTGGGCGAAACCGTGGCGTCGCTTAAGCTCCCGCATTTGATCATCGGTAAAGGCCAGCTCGATCCCGCCGACTCGTTTGAGTAGCCAGTCGTCTTCTCCCCCGGGGTCCAGCTGATCTAGCTTGTCCAGCGTACGTTGGGCGAGTTCTGACATCGCCTTCGACGGGTTAATTTGAAACACAAATCCAGGTGCGTGCGAGGACGACCCGCCTGTTTTGTAGAGAGGCCCCTGATCCACTACCGTCACGTGCTTCGCACCGCGTTGCGTGAGTTCGTCGGCTAGTGCTGCGCCAACCACACCTGAACCAATGATGAGTATTTTGGATTCTGAAGTATACGAGGGTGCCATGTTTCAACCTTCCGCGGGTTGCATATGTTGCAACTAATGCATAGAGTGCAACTGTGATCTGTTGCACAAATTGTAGTCATGTGGCGTAGTGACATACAAGACATTGCAGGAAGAAAATTTGAAAGGCGGCTGATAAGTGAGTGCCAACCAATCCGTTGATCGAGCGTTGAGTATTTTGTGGATCCTCAACGGCATGCAACGTGCCACCGTGACAGAGGTCGCCGCCGAACTCGAGGTTCACAAATCCACCGCGTCGCGCCTATTGACCGCACTCGAGCGGCAGCAACTGGTGATGCGCCAGCCAACATCACAGGCCTACGAACTTAGTCATGGGATCTTGCAATTGGCTGGCTCAGTGAATGCGCAAAACGATCTCACGAAATCCGCACAAATATTGGTGGAACACGTCGCGCGCGAGTTCAAACTCACGGCAAATGTGGCCATCCTGGATGACATCTACGCGGTCAACATTGCCCAATCCGCGCCATCAGAACGATTCTTCACACCGCGTCAATATGTCGGTCGACGCACCCCGGGGCATGCGACTTCGAGCGGCAAAGTGCTCATTGCCGCAGCGGAGGAATCCGTTCAACAACGTCTCCTCGCGCAACCACTCGAGCAATTTACGGATCGCACAATTCTGGAACCCGCGCAGTTCAGAGATGAGCTGACAATGGTTCGTGAGCGCGGTTGGGCCGTTTCGGACAACGAGTGGGATAACGATATGACAGCCGTTGCCGTCCCGCTTTTAGGCGTGAACAGTCAGGTGATCGCAGCAGTGACCATTACCGGTTTTACCCATGACCTGCCTACTGAAAGTTTTGCGACACAGGCGGACAAGCTTTCCACCATCGTCCAGCGCCACGGACGGCTACTCGAGTGAAGCAGCTGCGCCCGAAACACTCACTCCGATATTGCGAGTCGGGAAACAGAAAACCTCGGTTCATGACCGAGGTTCTTGTGTTTCCATATGTACTTGGTGGCAGATACAGGATTCGAACCTGTGAAGGCAATGCCAGCTGATTTACAGTCAGCCCCCGTTGGCCGCTTGGGTAATCTGCCATGTGCACGGCTTCCGTGCACGACTGACTACACTACCAGCCCTATTTTGTTTTTGCGAATCGGCTGATTCCTTGTCTTTGACGCCTCAGAAGATACTCTCGCGCGCATTTTCGTTCTGCGGTCACCACGGGTTTCAAGCTAAACTCGGGACAGAACATCGTCACGAGGAACTGTAAGGAGCCGAATGGCTAAGGAATCAACTTTTGACATCGTATCCGAGGTGGACACGCAGGAAGTGGCAAACGCCGTCAACCAGGCGTCCAAGGAAATCCAGCAGCGCTACGACTTTAAAGATACTGGCGCGTCGGTCGAACACTCCGAAAACACCATCAACCTCAGCGCCAATGCGGAGGAACGAGTCAAGGCTGCACTCGATGTGCTGCAATCTAAGTTGGTCCGCCGTGGCATCTCACTGAAAGCCCTGGATGCTGGCGAGCCAGTGGCGTCCGGCAAGCTCTTTAAGATCGCCGCGACCATCAAAGAAGGCATCGACCAGCCCACTGCCAAGAAAATCTCCAAGATCATCCGCGACGACGCACCCAAGTCGGTCAAAGCTAATATTCAAGGCGATCAGCTGCGTGTGTCATCGAAATCCCGTGACGATCTGCAGTCTGTCATCGCGTTACTTCGCGACTTCGAGGATGCCCCACTGCAATTCATCAATTTCAAATAACATTCCAGGAGGCTGTAGATGTTGTATCTGATTACTTTCGACGACGAGCTGTACTACACATCACTGACTGTCGGTGAGTTTCTCGTCCATCGCCAAGATGGTGAATCCTTGGACCTCATGACGTTTTTCCCGGTCGAGGATCCGATCAAACCTGACGACGTCCTACAGGTAGCGTTACGCAACGGTTTCGAACACCCTGCAGGGTTGCTTGTTGATGCAAGCCTGGTCGACATTATGAATAAGCCACGCCATCTCGAACAGGCGTCAGCTTCGCAACTGGCGTTAGAAGCGCAACTGGATGAGCTCGAGTCCGGCCCAACATCTGTTGAAGATGCCTCATTCGAGCGTGAACAGGATCAGATTGCCCGTGATGCTCGTATGGATCATTCTGAGGCACTCAACTGGGCGAACACGGCACGGCGTGACCTGCTAGAGCGTACGATCCAAGAACAGCTCAGAAAGCACTGGGACACCCACGGCGTTTAGGGCTGCTGGCCCATATCTCGGGCGAGCTGCGTCAACTGCTCCACCCGGTCTTCCATGGCCGGGTGGGTGGAGAACCAGTTGCGGATTTTGCCGGCAAATGGACTCGCGATCATCATATGCGCGGCAGATTTCACCCGGTGATTGTCTTCGGGTATCGGGTGACGCTGCACTCCACCAGAAATCTTTTCCAGAGCCGAGGCTAGTGCGAGCGGATCACCCGTCAAGTGTGCACCATCATGGTCAGCCGAGGTCTCACGATCACGCGAAATACCTGCTTGGACCAGCCCGGCGGCCAATGGAGCAAGGATCGCGCCCAACAGGCCAAAGATAATGTTGTTGTTATTGCGGTTGAACATCAGCATGTAGGCGGCACCCTGAATGACTGTCCCAATGGCCGCTGCCACCGATGACGTCAAGATGTCACGGTTGTAGACGTGCATCAGCTCATGGCCGGTTACAGCTCGTAGTTCGCGAGGGCTGAGCATGTGCATAATGCCCTCGGTAAAACAGATAGCGGCATGCTCCGGATTACGGCCCGTCGCAAACGCGTTGGGCTGCTGTGACGGAGCGATATAGATGCGCGGTGCAGGTTCTCCCGCACGTTGTGCCAGGTCGTGCACCATGTCATACAGCCCCTTGAAGTGTTGCGGGTCAGCCGCATAGGCTTGCATGCTACGCAACGCGAGCTTATCTGAGTTCCAATACGTCACCGCGGTCATCACGAGACCACCACCGGTAAACAGGATGATCCAAATAGCGCTGCCACTGGAAGCAGAAATAGCACCACCGATGGCAACCAAAATGCCCAACATGAGGGCAAATAGAAACCACGTCTTGGTCCGGTTTCGCATCACGCGTTGCTGCATGTTGGTCTCATTCCTCTAGCGTTGTGCTGTCTGTCGTGCTTTGGCACGAGAGATTCGTACCTGTTCATCACGGTCCACGACTTTGACGCGTTCGCGTTCGACGGGACCGGTCTGGCTTTCTTGATCACCCAGGCCGATTTCGTGATTATCGAGTTCCTGCCAACCCTGCCAGTCACTGTATTCAACGCCACGCTGGTCGAGCAGTTCAAGAATCGCGTCTTCGTCCGGGATTTGAGCGGTGTAGAGATGGTCAACATCTTCAATAATATGACCAATCGTCTCAAGCGCGTCACCCTTGGTGTGTCCGATGAGACCAACGGGACCGCGTTTAATCCATCCGGATGTATAGAGCCCCCGAACCGGGTTCCCCTCTGCGTCGAGGACACGGCCCTCAGCATTTCTAATAATGCCGCGCTCCTCGTCAAAATGAATGTCTGGCACCGCTGAACCAAAGTAGCCGATTGCCCGGTAGACGGCTTGGACCGGATACATTTTCTTTTCACCGGTACCCTTTACGTTTCCGGTACCATCCAGGGCCATCCGTTCCATACGAAGGCCGGCGACTTTCCCGTTTTCCGTCAAGATCTCGTCGGGCGCTTCTAAGAAGTGTAGGTGCAGACGACGCGATGCTCCGGTGCCCTCTGGGTTTTCATCTTGTTCCAACAACCAGTTGGTCAACGTATTGACCATATTGCGGACCTGGTTGACTTCTTCGGCTGCCTTCTCCGAGGCTTCGTCGAACTCGAAATCGTCTTCGTATAAGACGATGTCCACGTCCTCAGCGGATTTCAATTCGCGTAACTCCAGCGGGGTGAATTTTACTTGTGCTGGACCACGCCGGCCAAAGATATGCACATCAGTCACCTGTGACGATTTCAAGCCCGCATAAACGTTGTCTGGGATTTCGGTGGCCAACATTTGGCTTGCTGGTTTTGCCAGCACACGGGCAACGTCCAAGGCGACGTTGCCGTTCCCAATCACGGCTACTTCTCGTGCGGATAGGTCCCAGTGGCGCTCGACATCCGGGTGGCCGTCGTACCAGGAGACGAAGTCGGAGGCCCCGAATGAACCTTCTGCCTCGACTCCAGGAATGTTCAGGCGAGCGTCTTTGATAGCACCGGTTGCGAACACAACCACATCGTAGAACGTCTGTAATTCTTCGAGATGGATATCTGTCCCGTATTCAACGTTTCCAATGAACCGAATATCACCGCGGTCCATGACACGGTGCAAGGCCTTAATGATGCCTTTAATACGCGGGTGGTCCGGTGCCACGCCGTATCGGATCAAACCGAAGGGCGCCGGGTAGCGATCGAAGAGATCAATCGAAACCTCGAAGTCGATATCTGCTTTTTGCAGAGAATCGGCGGTGTACACACCGGCCGGACCGGCACCGATGATGGCAATCCGCAGTGGACGATGCATAGTTTCGGACACTAACTTCCCTTTGTTGTTGAATACATACGAGTGGTTCCAATGTTAATTACGTAAACACCGTATCGCCTAATCCTGGCTGTCAGCTATGAATTCAGCGGTAAGCAACAGTAGCTGTGCTCAAAACGACGGTTAGACTAGTGGCTATGGCTCGACGCAATGCACAAGTATTTTATCCCTCGTATCAGGGTTTGGCTTCCAAACTGTTAGACCGACCATGGACTTCAGCTGATGGCATGGGGGCTGACGAACTGTCACAACAAGTGCAAGCTTCGGTGGCTGCCGACCAGCTGCAGCAAACAGGCCACACTCCCACCATGCGCGATATTGCACCGCTGGCCCTCCAAGAATTCTATTTGGCTCTTGGCGTTTCCGAAATGATGGAAACAAATCACTTCTTTTTCGATCCGGATGAGTTAGAAATCCGTGACGATATGGTCATGTTCGTAGAAGACGCCGATGAGACCATCGCCTGGGCCGTCCCCATGGATCAGGTCTCCCTACCGGATCCGATCGTGTACCGCCGAACCGTTGCTGCTGATGAACCCGATGACACCGGTCAGTGGGAGTCCACCGACGAGACCGTTTCGGAATTAATCGCGGATATTTTAACCTGGAACTACTCGGAGGAAGATCTTGACTGAACCGACTGGCCACGGCCCGCAGCCTACTCCCCCACAGATCCAGTCGCATGCACCGGATGGGTACGTGTGTCCATTTTGTGGTCTCGTCGACGGCGACGTAGCCGATCCGAATAACCGGTGCGCAGTGTCCGATGTGATCTATCAAGACGACGATCTGATCGTCTTTGCTGCGGCCGACGGTTTTGGTCCTCGTGCAGGACATGTGATGATCAGCCCGACCGAGCATTACGAGGCGCTCTATCATGTACCCGATCGCGTGCTGATGCGCATTGCTCTAATGGAACGTGAGGTTGCGTTTGCGATGAAACGCGCTTGGAATCCAGAAGGCACTTCGTCGCGTCAGCACAATGAACCATCTGGCAATCAGCATGTGTGGCACTATCATCTGCACGTGTTTCCACGCTATGCGGGCGATATGCTCTACCGCCAGCTTCGCCAGCCCATGGACGAGGAATACCGGGCCCAGATTGCCCAAGACATTAAAGCCACGTTGGACCCTGCCTCGACGTTTTTGCCGAACGACTAGTGTTCGCGAGACACGACGTACTGAGCAAACTGCGTCAGAGCCGTCTTCACGGGTGAATCTTCAAGACCATCTAGCGCCCGAACGGCTTTATCAGCCCACTGGCCCGTGAGTTCCCATGCCTGATCAATCACGGGATGGGATGCAACGGCCTTGACCGCGGCATCAACTTGTTCATCTGTCTCGAGCGGACCATCCACGAGTTCCAGAATCGACGTTGCCTGGGCATCGGCCTCGTTGGCTGCCTGACGAAGCAACAGAATGGGCAGGGTTGGCACACGTTCTTTCAAATCCGTGCCCTGCACTTTGCCTGACGTATCTGACGAGCTCGTCACATCGATGATGTCATCGGCCAGTTGGAAGGCCATACCGACGTTGCTTCCGTAGGCAGAGGCAATCTGAATCAACTCTTCAGAACCACCGGCGAGCAAAGCGCCCAACAACGCACTGGATGCGAGTAGAGATGCTGTCTTGCCGTCAATGACCCGAAGATAGTGTTCTAGCGGATCATCCTGCTCTTCCGGGCCAATAGTTTCCCAGAGTTGCCCCATGACCAGTTTTTCAAAGGTCACCGAATGCTCTTTAACCGCACGGGTGCCAAGCTCGGCAAGTTCGCCGGAGGCCTTAGCAAAAATCAGGTCACCAGCCAGAATCGCAATGGAATTTGACCACTGTTGATGGGTTGCGGTCACGCCGCGGCGCTGATCTGCTTCATCCATGACATCGTCATGGTACAGCGTTGCCAGATGGGTCAGTTCCATCGCCACAGCGACTTTGCGGATATAGACGCTGGGTTCTTCTACCTCACCGGTGCCTACGTTTTCATCTGCCAGCATCGAAGACAATACGGTGACGATCGGGCGAACGCGTTTGCCGCCCGCATCCAAGAGATGACGGGTTGTGGCTTGTGCCAGATCGTCCGCATACACCAGTGCGTCTGCAAGATCTTCTTCAATCTTGGCCAGGCTCGTCAACAGCGCGTCGAAAAGTTTCTCATGCTTTTGGAGCGCATCAAAACCCGGAGGCAGCGAAATAGAAATATCCACCCGTATAACCCTACACTAGCGGCCCGTTTGGGCAGCTGGAATCACAGACTTGAGAACGTACATTGGCATGCTTAACTAACTTACCCGCCACCGAATGGGTGCAGTTCGAGATTACCCTCGGGCGCTGCCGGATGTTCAGGCTGGCTGCAAAAAGCGGGTACATTATTGCCTATCATGTCTTTTACCGCTGCAGCCTTTCGACTGACGAACGCACAACGAGCACAACTTCCTGATGAACTCATCAGCCAAGCCACCAGTGCGTTTTCTCGCGACCGTCACGGCAAACTCGGCTTCGGTGAACGATACTGCTTTACCACCAGCGGCGCGCAGCGTTTCACACACGCTCGCGACCACTGGACAGAACTGACCGCTCCTGCGGTAGTGGGTCTGCCTGACGGGCTCGCGGCGAGCGCCCCCATCTGTTTCGCGGCTTTCACCTTTGATGCACGCTCCTCCCAAGCTTCTGTGCTCACGGTGCCAAAGTTCGTTCTTGACGTCTCACATGACTCCAGCTGGTTGCACTATATCTACGATATCGACGAAGCAGTGCCAGCACCTGCGGAACTCTTCACCGCGTTCTTAGATGAGGTATCGACTCAGTCAGAGACACCCGGGACTGCTCCAGGTGAGGTTGATGTTCTCTCGGCGTACATGTCTCAAGATGATTTCCGCCAGGCAGTTCACGACGCGGTGGACATGATCGCCAACGATGCGTTGCATAAAGTCGTACTAGCACGCGATGAGCTTGTACACGCACCAACGGGTTTTCACCTGCCTGCGACAATGCGAGCACTGGCATCCGATAATCCAACTGCCTGGACCTATAAAGTCGGACAGCTTCTTGGTTCGACGCCTGAATTACTCATCGCGCGTCAAAACAATGCAGCGAAAGCTCGAGTGCTTGCGGGCACCGTGGATCGCGATGTGGCAATCAACGACCACCTCATTGCAGAGCAGCTGTCCGAAAGTCCGAAACAGATTTTTGAACACCAGGCTGCCGTTGACTCATTAGTCGAAAAACTTGCACCATTTGCCACCGATATGCGGGTCTCTAACACACCGTTTGTCCTGACACTGCCAAACGTCTATCACCTTGCGACCGATGTGTCCGCTGAGCTGACATCCTCGACGTCAATCTTGGACCTGGTGGCGGAGATCAATCCAACCGCTGCCGTCGGCGGCACACCTCGCGAGTCTGCGTTGGAAGCCATTTGGCAACTAGAGTCCGTGGCCCACGGCATGGACCGCGGACTCTACGCTGGAGCCGTTGGCTGGTTCGACTCCAGCGGTCAAGGTGAGTTCGGTATCGCCCTGCGCGGCAGCGTCATTGAGGATGAACACCACGTGCGCCTCTACGCCGGCGGCGGTATCGTCGACGGATCCGACGCCGAAGAAGAACTCGCCGAAACTCACGCCAAGCTGCGGCCGATGAAAAAAGCACTGAGAATCAACGCCTAAGCGCGACCCCACTACCGCAATTCGACTTTTGAGTGCATATCTCTGCTGGCCCAGACCGTCAGGATCGCCAGGACAATAAGTTGAATCACGACCGCGCTCAGAGGCATAACGGGCTCGTCAACATTATTAGTGACGTTGTGCCACAAACTGACCATCTGCACGTCTGCTGTGACGAAGTCATAGACCGGCGGGATAAAGAATGAGGCCGCGCCCAATACCTGTGTGGTCAGGTAGTAGGCCACGAATACAATCACCGGGCCGCCGAAACCCAACCGGCGGGCCCAACCGCCACTGCCGATGACCACGCTGGGAAACATCGAGAAAATAGGCACAAACAGCGCCATAGCCATTCCCAAGATGATGGCTGGCCACGCGCCCGGTACGTAATAGAAGAAGAGCTGAACGTCTGCATAGGCGTCTGCCAAGTCTACGCCTACAAGGTTCAGCCCAAAAATGATGTGCGCGAAGAGCAGCAACAACGACAATAGTCCGACGAGAGCCGACATCAACAGAGCATATAGCGTCTTCGTCCAGAACAATCGCCAGCCCGTGACGGGCAGTGAGTGCGTGAGTCTGGCACCTTGCCCGTAACTACTGCGATAAAAATCGATGGCAAGAAAGAATTGGGTGACCGGAAGCATCAGAGTCACCACCAGCCCAGCGAACACCACTCCAAGAATTCCAAAGAATAAGCCTAGGAGATCGCCAAGCAGCATCACTAACACTGCCAGTCCAAGGATGACCAGTATCGGTCGAATGGTACGGGTAAATTCGTGTCGCAGAATTGTGGCGGTCATGATGCGTATACCTCCTTGAAGTACTCGTTGAGCGACTGGTGGCTCTCTGCTCGCAGGCCCTCAACAGCTCCGGTGCGGAGCACTTTGCCGTGGCGCATGAAGATCGCATCGTCGAGGATGAATTCGATGTCCGCGACGAGATGGGTTGCGATGATCATCACTGCGTCGGGCCGTACCGCAGACAAAATAGCTTTCAAGGTGTGGTCACGAGCCGCTGGATCCACACCGCTGATAGGTTCATCGAGTAGATATACCGATGCTTCTCGTGACATCGTGAGCGCGACATGCACTTTTTCGCGTTGTCCCTTACTCATTTCATTGAGACGAGCATCGACGGAAAGTCCGAATTGCTTCAGAAGATTTCGACAGGTCTCAGGTTTAAAATCTGTGAAGAAATCGTCAAAGTACTGGATCAAATACTTCACGTGTGCCCGGGGTGGCAAGTTCGAAGTATCCGGCAAGTAGCTCACGATGCTCTTGGTATATTCTCCCGGTGCATGACCCGCGATCTCTACAGACCCATCGCTTGGCTGATTCATGCCTGTCAGGATGTTCATAAGCGTCGTTTTACCACACCCGTTTTCACCGAGCAGGCCAACGATGCGGTTGCCTTCAAGCTGCAATGAGACATCATCCAGAGCCGTGATATGACCAAAACGTTTCGTCAGATGTTGAATATTAATCATGTGTCCTCCAACGCTGGTTCAGTAGCTTGACGGCGTCGTCTCGCTGGAACCGGATACTGTTGAGTCGGGTGATGGCGTCGTCGATAATTTCCTGGGCTGACTCACCACGCAGCGCTTCAAGCGATTCGCCATCTTCGGATACAAAACGTCCCGATGTGCGCTCGCTCTGTATGGTTCCGGTGCGGTCGAGCTCAGCAAGAGCTCGCTGTACCGTATTTGGATTGACCTGGTATTCAAGAGCCAGCTCTCGCGTGGATGGGATTTTCATTCCGGGCTCCCATTCACCAATAATGATGCGGCGTGTGAAATCCACGACAAGCTGCCGCCAGATTGGCTGTGCAGAATCAAAATTCATTTCACCCCTCGACTGTATTACTGTACTAGGTGGTTAATACAGTAACACAACAATCGAGTGCAGGTAATCGACACTGAATATAACTGGGTTTTAAAGCCGTCGACGCCCGCGTCCAAAGAGATGGACTGGGCGTCGACGTGGCGAACATGCTCAACTCATCTAGGAGCGAGCGTTAGCCTACTGATAGGACACAAACCAGGGTTTTGGCTCAACTTCAAAGGTCTGTTTCGGTGAGAACATCGGCTCATCTTGGCGGAAGAAATTCTTCCACGCCATATGCATATCCTCGGGTAAACCATCCTGCAATGACTCCCAGGTTTCCAATTTATCCTCTGGGGTGCCGTGACCGTCAGCATGGAGCACCACGGCAAGTTCATCATGGTCCGTATTGACCTGTTCGCGGTCACGAATCATCGAGTGTCTGAACTGATGCAGGATCACCATTTTTTGTGGCAGATCGTTCTCTGCGGTGAGTTCCGCTAACCACTCGGTGGTCTCGTTAATCTCGGCCGCACTGACCGACCCGATCTGCTGCATATGTACTTGGCCTTCGGCCAACCGCCATTCAGGATCCAGGGCAAGGCCAACATTCGGGCGCTTCAGTAGGTCTTCATAGATTTTCGCTTGGCTGAGAAAATCGGCATGACCGGGCTGCAAATCTAGCACCACATACACATCGTGTTCTTCAGCAACGTCAATGAACGGCTCAATATCTTCCGGTGCAGTCACAGACGAATAGTTGCCGTCGGCCCCTGCGCTCTCGGAAGCCACGGTCACGATAATTTCGAAAGCTGGGTGCACTTCTTCTTCACTGTGCGCCTCATACATTTCAGCAAGCTCAATCGCTCGTTCCGCCGATTCTTCTGGACCCTGTTCCCCGAGGGCTCCAAACGCAGGTTGATTCGGGTGACCGTAGAGCGCCACAAAGCGTTTGTCTGGAAACAGTTCGGTCCCGCCACCAACGAGTTCTGGTGGTTCCTCGGTGGGCGTCGGCGATGGCGATGGACTGTTGGTCGGACTGTTTGCCGAATTCGTAGGCTGCTGGTCAGGGGACTGCGCGGATGGGTCAGATGTACAACCTGCCAAGAATAACGCAGCGGTCAAAACACTTGCCATGACGCTGGAAACGCGACGCATGAACACCATATCTCAAGTAAGTGGCCAGGACTCGGTCTAGTGTATATGGCGCGGCTGAAAAGTTACTCCAGATGTGTCACGCGCTCCAGCATCTGGTCGTATCCTTCGACAAATGTCGGGTACTCCAGTGTGCCCAACAGATTGGTCAGCAATGCTCCGCTCAGGGTTTTTCCACTCGTCTCAGCTGGTTCAATCGCGGGTGGCGGTTCGACCCCGAGCCGATCAGCTAAATGCGTCACAATATCACCCAGCAAAGTTGCTGGGGCTTGATCCACGGCATGCAGCACGGTAGGCGGAGTATCCGCGGTGAGCATGTAGTGCAGTGCGTTGACCAAGTCTGTCTCATGAATACGGTTGGTACGCCGAGCGTATTGCACCGGCTCATGCTGCTGTACTTTGCGTAACAGTATCTGTCTACCCGGGCCGTATATGCCAGCTGGACGAACGATATGGGCATCAAACAGTTCTGTAGCGAGCTGTTCACCTTCGACCAGCGTTTCACCTCGCTGGCTACCTGGCGCCGGAGGATCATCTTCCGTGACAATATGATCCACCGCATATCCCTCAAATACGCGTGTCGACGAGACGAATACGACCCGGGGTAGAATCGACGAAAGCGCTTGGGCGACATGCTGTAGCGCCGTGAGATAGCCACTGTTTCCCGCAGCATCTTGCATACCGGGAGTCAGCGTGATGACCATGGCATCCACATACGGCAGTGTTTGTTGAATCGGTTCCAACAGGTCTATGGCAAGCGTGGTGAATGTTGAAGGCAACGAGTCGGTGTCGCGACGCAGGGCGAAAACATCGGCGCCAGTTTGAACCAACTGCTGACCCAAGCGTGTACCAACTTTTCCGCAGCCTACGAGCAGTACACTCTGGGGCAAGGACGAGGCGTCTTGAGCGTGCTCACTATGCTGTAATGATGGCACTATGGCCTCCTGATTCGGGCGAATATGGGTGGCTGTGCAGATTCGCTAGACAAACGTGGCACGAACGGCAGCCTGGACGGCGGCATGTACGTCGGGGCGTCGACTCCTGTCCGAGACAACTTCTAGCACTCGGCGTCCTTCCGCGGGATCACCCAGCACGTGAATGAGTTGTTGCTCTGACGTGAGACGTTCATGTTTGATGCCGTGGGCCGCACACAGCGCACCGATATCGACGGTGTGTGGCGTGCCGAAGAACCGTTCCACCACCGATGACATGCCGGGCCGCTCGGCAACTTCGCCGTGTTCCAGTCCGTGGAAGATCGCACCCCCGGAGTCATTGATCACCACGATGTCAAGGTGGGGTTCCTGTTCCATGGGCCCGAGCAGTAATCCATTGGTGTCATAGAGGAAGGTCAGGTCTCCCACCATCAGCGTGGTCCGCTCCCCCGTCGCCAAACTGATACCGGTGGCCGTCGAGACCGTACCGTCGATACCTGCCAGCCCACGGTGAGCAAAGACCGTCGAGGTGGGTTCTGCGGGTGGCCGCCAGGCCAAATCGACATCGCGAATCACGGATGATGAGCCCAGCACGAGCTGTCCCAACGCGGTTGATGAGACCAGTTGCGCCGTCCGCATGGCGCCTGGCTTGCCGGTGGTTTCTTGACGTTGGGTCAGTGTTTGCTCGAGCGCACGCTGGGCCCGTTGGGCGGCAGACTGCCAGGATCCCAACCATCCGGGTGGGCCACTACCGGCAAATTCGGCGAGCTCTTGCAGATCTGCGATGAGTTGTTCTTTGCGTGCCCCCGGCGAAAACCAACCGACCGGTTCCGGATAATACATCGCGGATTTCACATCGTCGCGTTTCAACAATGCCTGGAGTTGCCGGGACAGTGTGGGGCGGCCGAACAGCACGATGCGACGGATGTGTTTGCCCAGCCGGTGCGCGGATTCGCCGAGCCCTCCGTCAGGGCCTAGGAGATACGGGTAGGCGGCAATCGCGTTGCGGGAAAACCGTGCATTCGACGACGGCTCAGCAAACAGTGGCAGTCCCAGTGCGAGCGCGAAGTCGTGGGCTGCGGGGCCGGCACCGTGTCCGGCGACGACCACCGTGTGGCGTTCGCGCAAATCGGTGGCTTCCACGAGTTCTTCTTGGAAGGAGCGTCCGCGGTCGTGCCAGCGTTTATCCGTGGTGAATCGCGGTTGGCCTTGCGAGGGTTCGATGACCGGTAACACACCGGTTTCAGCATCTGGCACCACCTCAAGTGCGTCAGGTTGTGGGATGAGCGGCTCTCGGAAGCGAGCATTAATGTGCACCGGCCCGGTTGGTGAGGTGTCAGTGCCTGCCCCGACTGCGAGCGCGCCCATGACCGAAGCATGGGTTTTGGCATAGTCTGCGATATCACCGGTGACGGTGATCGCCGATCGGGCATGGACACCAAACATTTCTCGCTGATCGGTGGTTTGGTTAGCACCGGTGAATTGCACTTCTGACGGGCGGTCGGCGGTAACGGCTACCAGGCGCACGTCAGCGTGGGATGCTTCCATCATGGCCGGCATGAGGTTGCCGGTGGCAGTGCCCGATGTGGTCACCACGGCTGCTGGCCGGCCCGATGCCAGCGAGATGCCAAGTGCGGTGAACGCTGCGGATCGCTCATCGATGCGAACATGAAGACGCAGTCTGGTGACGTCGGCGGCCTCGGCCAGAGCGTAGACGAGAGGCGCTGATCGTGAGCCGGGTCCAATGACGACGTGGCGGACGCCGGCGTCGCGCAGTGCGGTGACGATGGCTCGTGCGGTTTCCATGGAATCCATGGGTCCCATCCTACGCTTTCTCTGTGAGTTGACTGTGCGTTTCTGCCAGACGCTGTTGCCACCACAGTTGACGATCACGGGGCAGTTTCAGTTGCTCGATGAGCTGCGGATCCGGTGCCGGGGCGGGTCCCGGGGTGAGGTATCCGTTGTTGGCAATGGCCGGAGTCGCAGGTTCAGCAGAAAACAGTGCTGCGGTGGCCAACCCGCATGCGTGGTTCAGACGGGGCAATGCCGCAGCCAGTGCAACACCACCGGCAATACCCACCGAAGAGTCCAGGGCGGAAGAGACCACGGCATCTAAGCCGGCTTGCTTGACGACCGATAGTGCACGACGAACCCCACCTAGCGGTTGGACCTTGACGACGATGAGATCTGCCGCCTGAGCTTGCGCGACGGCCAGCGGATCGGTTTCTTTGCGCACCGCTTCATCAGCGGCGATCAGCACCTCGCTACCGGCATCGCGTAAGGCCGCGCGAAGCTGGGCCAGTGGCTCGATGCCGGGTACCGGCTGTTCTGCATATTCGAGAAACGGCAGTGCGGTAATCACGTCGAAGGCTTCATCATGTGTGTATTTCGCATTGGCATCGATCCGGATATCGGCGTGGGGCAGGAGCCGACGAACACGGGTCACGCGGGCGATATCGGTGGCCACATCGTCCTCGGCGACCTTGACTTTGACCGCACTCACAGGTCCGAACCGTGCGAGGACAGTCTCGACCTGGTTTGGCGCTACCGCTGGGACCGTCGCATTGACGGGGACGACCTCGCGAACCTGTTCAGGCCAGCCGTACCAACCTGCCTCGATCGTTGCCGAGAGCCAGCGGGCAGCTTCATCGGGGCCATATTCAGGAAACGGGGAGAACTCTGCCCAACCGGCGGGGCCCTTGAGCAGCATGACCTCACGCAGTGTCGTGTTGCGGAACGGGGTGTTCATCGGCAAGCCCACAGCGACCGCGTGTGCGGCAAGGTCACCCAGGGCAATATCAGTCTCTAGCGGTAAGATATGTGAGTTAGCGACCATGGAGTTAGTCTAGGCCCCAATGATGCACCCCGTTCCTGCTCACCACTTACCAGAGGATAACCTTCCGGCGACCCGGCGTGCGCGTCGGGTCATTCGTGCGCCCGGATCACGGATCTGGGCGTGGCTGCTCTTCGTCATCGCGATGGCCGCCGGTATTTGGGCAACTCACAGATTTTTTGTCCTCGCGTCGCGCGGTCAGGTGTTGGATCAGGCCGGACTCGATTCGGCCACAGTGCGGCTGGAAACGCTGCATGAAGCGTCCGTGAGTTTACTGGCCGACCTGCCCATCGTGGTTGCCAGTATTGCCGCCGTCGGTTTCCTCGTCTTGACGCTGTGGCGACGCCGCTGGGCCGCGTCACTGATTGTCGCGCTCACGTTTGCTGCGGCAAATTTCACCACCCAGGTCCTCAAGGTCATCCTCGAGCGTCCAGAGCTAGCAAACGGCGTACCCTATTACACCGGCAATTCGTTGCCATCAGGTCATGCCACCTTCGCCACCGCAGCGTTTGCGGCAGTCTTTTTGCTGGTCGCCCCGCGCTGGCGTTCGTCGGTAGCGCTCATCGGCGTGATTTTTTCAGCCACGGTGGGCGTGGCAACCTTTTTAGACGGCTGGCATCGCCCCTCGGATATTGTGGCCGCCTACCTCGTGGTCGCCATGTGGACGCTGATCGGCGGGTTCATCATCTATCGCCTTTCCTCGGATTGGAACGTGGTTTCCCCGCACTCACGAGCTCAACACGCCGGCATGGCAGAAATCACGCTGTGGTTGCTGGGCATTGTCGCACTGGGCGGAGCCATTGCCGTCTTTATCCTCTCCGGTGGCTTCGACGGGCTCCCCACCACCCTGGAAGGCTTTGGACCATCACCACGCTGGTTCATTTTCGGGGCACTGCTCATCGCCGGTTCGGCATCACTGATCTTTGCACTGCTGGCCAGCTTCTTCCGCTGGGAGGCCGGCCGGGAAGCGCTCGACCCTGAGCCGGTGGGTCTTCGTTAACCTCTCAGGGAAATTTCGTTCTAGGATATTCCCATGTCTTCGTTGCGCACCGTGAATCACCTGGATCTCGAACCCAAGAATAAGCTCGACAAATTCTTCAAGATCACCCGACGTGGTTCGACCCTGGGAGCCGAGATTCGTGGTGGCATCGCCACCTTCTTGGCCATGAGCTACATCATCGTGCTCAACCCGCTAGTGCTGTCTGGTCCCGATGCCGCAGGGAACACCCTGGGTATCTCCGCGGTGGCAGCATCGACCGCACTCCTGGGTGCCGTCATCACCTTTTTGATGGGCCTGTGGGCCAACCACCCCTTCGGACTAGCCGCGGGCTTGGGCGTCAATGCTCTGTTAGCCATCACGATTGCCACCACGCCTGACCTCACCTGGCCCGAAGCCATGGGGCTGGTGGTCATCGCTGGTTTGGTGATGGTCGTGCTGGTGCTCACTGGCTTCCGTGAGGCGGTCTTCCGGGCAGTCCCCGACAGCATCAAAACCGGAATCGTCGTGGGCATCGGCCTGTTCATCACCCTGATCGGACTGGTCAACGCCGGATTCGTCCGTCGCCTCCCCGATTCAGCCGACACCACCGTGCCTGTGGGTCTGGGTATCAACGGGGAGCTCTCCGGCTGGCCCATCCTGGTCTTTGTTATCGGGTTCTTCCTGACCGCGATCCTGGTTGCTCGCAATGTGCCGGGCGCAATCCTCATCGGCATCGTCGGAGCCACCATCCTGGCGAATGTGTTGGAAGCCGTGTTCAACATCGGCCCCTCGGTCGATGACGCGGGCAACGTACATCCAGAAGGCTGGAGCCTCGTCGCCCCGTCGATGCCCGAGTGGTCGGTTCCGGATCTGAGCCTGCTGGGCAATTTCTCATTCGGTGCCTTCACCTCGATCGGGTCCGTTGCTGCCTCACTGTTGGTCTTCGTCATCCTGCTGTCGGTTTTCTTCGACGCGATGGGCACCTCGGTAGGGCTGGCCCGCGAGGCCGGCAACGTCGATCAGAAGTCCGGCGCCATCCCGAACCTTAACCGCGTTCTGCTCGTCGATGCCATCGGCGTCAGCGCTGGTGGTGCCGGTTCAGCGTCGTCAACACAAATTTTCGTGGAATCCGGCACCGGTATCGGCGAAGGCGCCCGCACCGGTTTCGCGTCCATCGTCACCGGTATCCTGTTCTTGGCCGCGATGTTCTTGACCCCGCTCATTTACCTGGTGCCCTTCGAAGCGGTCGCTCCGGCGCTCGTCGTCGTCGGGTTCATGATGGTTTCCCAGGTCGGGCAAATTGACTGGACCGATATGGGTGCCGCCCTGCCGGCGTTTTTGACCTTCGCCCTGATGCCATTCACCTATTCAATTGCCAACGGTATTGGTGCGGGCATGATCGCCTACGCACTCATTAGAACCGGCCAGGGACGAGCACGTGAAGTCCACCCGCTACTGTGGGTTGTCGCCGCGTCGTTCGTGTTGTATTTCGGGATGGGCGTATTCCAAGACATGCTCGGCATCTCATCCCTATAGTGGAGTCCATGACTTCTACCCCTCCACAAGCCACCCGAAAACCCGTCACCGCCACCTATCACGGCGTTGACCTCGTCGATTCCTGGGACTGGCTCAAAGACCCACAAGATCCCAACACCATTGCGCACCTCGAGGCTGAAAACGCCTACACCGAGACGGTGACCGCCGACCAGCAGCCACTGCGCGATGCGATCTTTGCCGAAATCAAATCCCACACCGTCGAAACCGACATGTCGGTACCGTCACGCATCAACGACTGGTGGTATTTCACCCGCACGTCCGAGGGTGCCCAATACGGAGTGCACTGCCGCGTACCCGTCGAGGGTGATTCCTGGGAGCCACCCCAGATTCAACCCGGCGTCGTGCTGGCAGGCGAACAAGTCCTGTTGGATGGCAACGTCGAAGCCGAAAAAGTCGCGTTTTTCTCGCTGGGTGCAATGACCGTCTCCCCCGACGGCACCCTGCTGGCCTATCTGGTTGATGAGACCGGCGACGAGCGCTTCACCCTGCGATTGCGTGACCTGACCACCGGGGAACAACTGCCAGATGAAATTCCGGGACTGTCCTACGGGGTAGCCTTCGACCCGGCGGGTGAGCGCGTGTTCTATATGGAACCCGATGCATCCTGGCGGCCGTATAAGCTCAAATCGCACCGGATCGGCACACCGGTGAGCGATGATGTCCTGCTGCACGAGGAAGCCGACCCGCAGATGTGGAGCGGTTTCGGACTGAGCCCCGACAAAACCAAGCTGTTGTTCGAGCTGGGCAACTCAGAAGTCACCGAAACCCACATCATGGACCTCACCGACCCCGCAGCATCCCTGCAACTGCTGATCAGCCGCGATGAGCGTTCCCTGCACGATGTGCTGCCCGTGGGCGACCGATACCTCATCACGCATAATCGTGCAGCCGACGGCACTGCGCTGCCTAATAACGAAGTCGCCATCGTCGATGCTGGAGACATCGGAAACCGAGCAGCCTGGCAGACCGTGTTCGCCCACTCGCCGACCGTCAAACTTGATGGCGTGGGGGTCACGCGTCAATACCTGTTCGCCGCGGTCCGGGCTGAAACAACCCCGCGCATGTGGGTTGTGCCGTTAGAAGGGCTCGGCACCGCGGCACAAGCTGACGCTGTGGAACCCGGGTTCGCCGAAGAACTGTACTCGGCCTTTCCGGTGGGGCAACACTACGACTCCCCCTACATCCGCTTGGCCTACACCTCCTGGATCACGCCCGCACAGATCCTGGACTACGATCCGGTGTCCAACGCATCGACCCTGCGCCGCGCCACCGAAGTGCCCGGTTATGATCCCGAGCAGTATCTGGTGGAGCGCTGGTGGGCGCCCGCCGAATCCACCGACCGACGCGTGGCCATCCCGCTGACCGTCATCCGGCATAAAGATATCGAATGGGACGGCAACAACCCGGCGCTGATCCACGGTTACGGCTCCTATGAAGCGTCGATGGATCCAGGTTTTGGTCCGTCACGACTCTCACTGCTGGATCGCGGTGTGGTGTTCGTCGTCGCTCATGTGCGCGGTGGCGGTGAACTCGGCCGCGCTTGGTACGAGAATGGCAAGAAACTCGCCAAAAAGAATTCCTTCACCGATTTTGTGGACGCCACCCGGTTCGTCGCGGCCTCCGGTTGGGTACATCCCGATCGCATCGCAGCCATGGGCGGCTCCGCCGGAGGACTGCTCATGGGCGGTGTGCTGAATTTAGCGCCCGAACTGTACCGTGTGTGCCTTGCCCAGGTGCCCTTTGTCGATGCACTGACCTCTATTCTGGATCCTGATCTGCCGTTAACCGCACTGGAGTGGGAAGAATGGGGCAACCCCATCGAGGAGAAATCCGTCTTCGACTACATGCTGGAGTACACCCCGTACCACAACGTGGCGGCCACGAACTATCCGGCAGTAGCAGCCGTCACGTCGCTACACGATACCCGTGTGCTCTACGTCGAACCGGCAAAATGGGTACAAGAACTGCGGGCAACCGTCACGTCGGACCAGAGCACTCCGCTTGCTGAAGGCGGCTCACCGATCGTGTTGAAAACCGAGATGGAGGGCGGCCATGGGGGCGCATCCGGTCGGTACCGCGCATGGGAGGACCGTGCTTGGGACTACGCCTTCATCCTGACCGCACTCAACGCCCAAGACCCCATATACCAATAGGAGAACGTATGACCATAAAAGCGGCAATTGTAGGCTACGGTAACCTCGGGCAGGCCGTGGAACACCTCATTAACGCCTTCGATGACTTTGAACTTTTCGGTATTTTTTCACGCCGGGACACACTCGACACCGATGCGGCTATTTATCCGGTCGCCGATGCCGCGAGGTATAAGGATGAGATCGATGTGTTGTTCTTGTGCGTCGGGTCGGCCACCGACATCCCCGAACAGGCCGCCGGTTTCGCCGAGCACTTCACGACGGTCGATACCTACGACAACCATTCCAAAGTTGCTACCCACTATGCCGAAATGGACGAGGTCGCTCGGGCCAATGACAACGTTTCGGTCATTTCAACCGGTTGGGACCCGGGCCTGTTCTCCATGAACCGTGTGCTGGGCTTATCCTTGTTCCCTGACCCCGTACAGAACACCTTTTGGGGTAAAGGCTTGTCACAAGGTCATTCCGACGCCGTCCGGCAAGTTTCGGGTGTACAGCGCGGTGTGCAGTACACGATCCCTGCACAGTCTGCGATCGATCAGGCCCGCGCTGGAAATGGTCAGGGCTTATCGAAAACGGCTTCGCACGAACGCATCGTGTACATCGTGGCCGACGAGTCTGAGCAGGATCGGATTCGCGACGAGATCGTCACGATGCCCGACTACTTCGAGCCATATGACACCACGGTGCACTTTGTCTCTGACGAAGAGTTTGAGCGCGACCACCAAGGCGCCCCACACGGTGGCTATGTCATTACGACCAGCGAACTGCAAGGCCATAACGCCAGCGTAGAGTTCAGTTTGAAACTCGAGTCCAACCCGAACTTCACCGCTGCTGCCATGGTCGCATTCGGACGTGCCGCGGCACGCTTGCAACAACAGGGCAACTCCGGCGCCTATACGGTGCTGGAAGTGCCACCGTATTTACTCAGCCAACAATCTCACCAAGAGATGATGGAAACCGGGCTCGTCTAAATGGATTGAACGGCTTCGTGTCCTCATCTCGGCCCCGTTCTGGAGCTTTGCTCTGGAGCGGGGCTTTTTGCGTCAGCGCCTCCGGTTACATCCACAAAGACGTAGGCGGTGAAACTAACCCTCTGCGGCGCAGCCACTCCATTGAGACTGAAGCAAACAGGGTCGCGTGCCTTAGGCGGCAACGCGTATGGAGTATTGGATCGTGTTGCGCATCATGGCGCAGCTCGACAAGGTGATTGGCGGCGGGTTGTTTTCCGGTGGCCTGGCATCTGGTCGTGAGCCCGGGTCAGGTGGGTCTTTGGCCGTACGTATCGGTGCTGTGTTCGTCGTATATCGATGACCCGTAGGAGTGGTGACGGTCAGTTGGTCGGCGGTGGCCTCGTGTCGCCATCCGGTATTTTCTTTGATCTGGTTACAAGCACCGCAAAGCCCCTGAGCATTCGACCAGCTGGTGGTACCACCGTCTTTGACCGCGAGAATGTGATCGATATCTTGGATAGCAGCATCGCAATACGGCGTCCTGCATGTGTCATCTCGAAGCGCCACCATACGCCGTAGTCCCGGAGGAAAGCTTCGAGAGCGCGATTCCAACCCCACCAGCTGGTGCTCTTTGGGCCGGGTAAACACTCTACGAAGGAACATCTCTGCTTCAGGATCCGCAATCCATTGCAGCGCAGTGCTAGCTGGAATCGGACCATGGCCAATCAGCCATGCCGGCGTGTCCCCATCGCCAAATAACGCCTCATCAGTCATCACCACGTGCACCTCGGCCGGGACAGCCCGTGCAGTGGCCTGTCCCGTCAGACGCTGAACCAGCAGATCAGCCATAATCTGGTCCCGAGTACGAGGCTGCCCGGAGGGGTCAGCCGGATCAGCAGTCTCACCGGTGCCCACCATATTCGTGGCATCACGACGCAACCCAGCATAAATACCGACAGCTTGCTGCATGGGCACCAGCGCCGACAGATACGCCATCCCGCCCGGTGCCGGGCGCATGGACACTCGACGCTCAGATTCGGCTCGTTCACGCTGCTCCACTGCCGTGAGCTGGTCGAGCTCCTGGGCATAACCTTGCACCGCCGTTGCCAGCTTGCGTGGGCCAAGCGTGCCTAACCGATCAGCAATCAGAGCGTCGACCTGCCGACGGTGGTCAGCGGCAAGCCAGCTGGTTTCTTTGACCACAATCTGAGCATGTTCCTCATGGATTCCACCTGATTGCAACGCTTGCATCGTGTTGGGCAGGTCCTCCACCAGGGCGCAGGCCACACGCAGATATCGCGCGCCCCTGGCGGGTGAATCACCACGAGCCAATCCAACCTCAGCACCTAGACCATTGCACCGGCGCGCAGCGGGCACACCCCGAACGGCTTCGGCTTGGCGTCGGCGGGCCTGCAACGCAGCGGTTTCACGAGCTTGCGCAGCAGCACAGGCAGCCTTGAGTTCTTCTAGCGCCTGCAACCGATCAATCGATTCCGCATCAGTTTCGGCAAGCTCAAGCATCCCAAGCGCATCACGAGCCTGCGTGATGTCTGCTACTGCTGAACCTGCTTCATACGTCATACCACCAGCCTAGCCAGGGGGTAGGACAGGATAAGCGCCCAATACCTCAACCAATAGTGATTCTATGCGGAGGTGGTTTTGGCATACCGGAAGGTTGTCTTACTTTCGCATCAGACGTGGACGACGTCTCGAATCTATTGTGCTGTGCGAGCCTCAGCGCCTTCACCGAAGTGCAAGTCCCAGCCGTGGATCCAGCGTTTTACGGTCACGTCTGTCATCCCCAGCTGTGCCACCCGATCACAAGCATCAAGGACGCCGTCATAACCTAGCCACCTCGGGATGTGATGTGCAACACTTAGGGCTATAAGCTCCACTTTGGTATCTTTCTGATCCTTGGGCAAGAACTTCTCATGTGGAAAGTTGAGTGATGAATATGTTTGCGCTTCCGGCAACAACGTGGATCGTTATCCTAGGCGTTCTAGGGTTCTGGGTCGTGTACACGGGCGTCTTCTACGTGATCTCTCGAAATTGGGCGGTCGAGGACGTCGACTACCACAAGACGGAGGACTCACAATGAATATCGACCTCATCTTGCTCATCATTTACTTCGCGGGGATGCTCGGTATCGGTGTCTGGGCCATGCGCCGTAGCACAAAATCTTCAGAGGGCTTCCTGCTTGCCGATCGCAGCCTCGGTCCAGCCGTGACGGCCTTGCGCCTACAAAGCTCTTCGATGTCCGGTTACATGTTTCTCGGCGCTGGTTCCCTGGCTTATACGCAGGGGTACTACAGCATGTGGTACGCCTTGGGCGACGTCGGTGGTGGCGTATTAAACCTGTCTATTATCGGCCGCCGCATGCGCAAGCTGTCGCAAATGCTTGGCTCGATTACCTCGATTGGCTATCTCGAAAACCGGTATCCGTCCCGGTGGACTCGGTTGGTCGCAGCCCCCATCGCGCTGTTCTGTATGTTCTTTTACGTGTTGGCACAGTTTTTGGCCGGGGGTCAGGGACTAGCCATGGTGACGGGGCTCTCGGTGAACGTGGCCCTGATTGTCGCCGTCGGTATCATCGTCGGCTATACGTTCCTTGGCGGCTACTTGGCCGTTGCCTATACAGATTTCTTCCAAGCCATCATCATGGTTATCGGCATGCTCTGGATCTTGATCGCCAGCCTG
Source organism: Micrococcaceae bacterium (assembly GCA_013393415.1). GTDB lineage: Bacteria > Actinomycetota > Actinomycetes > Actinomycetales > Micrococcaceae > Yaniella > Yaniella flava. Next base: position 96,695 of record JABXHI010000033.1, on the reverse strand, counting down.
CAGTACGTGGGCGGCCTCACTCAGGCAAACCAAGCATTAGCCACCGTCAATGAGAACCTGCTGACGATGTGGGGTTCCGAAGGCCAGTACTATGGTCAGTGGGGCATCATCATCGGGGCGTTGTTAGTCTTTTCGATTGGCTACATCGGTTGGCCGCACGTCAACGTCAGCCACATGGCGATGCGCCGCCCATCGGTGGCTCGCCAGGCAGGGCTGTATGCGACCATCTTTAATCTGCTCTTTATTCCTGGCGCCTATATCGTCGGAATGATGGGCATACTCATTGTCCCAGGCCTCGACAATCCCGAACTAGCAATTTTTGAAGTTGCTGACACGGTGCTGCCTACATTTGCCGTTGGTATCGTGATGGCAGCGATTATGGGTGCGATCATGTCGACCGCCGATGCGTTGCTGTTGCAAGCCGGCACGATTGCATCTCAGGACCTGTGGGCGCGATTTTTTGGGCGTTCAATGAGTGAACGCGCCTCAGTGAATGTCTCGCGTCTGACGATTCTGCTGCTGGCGGTGATCGCCGTGGTGCTCGCGATCGCAGAGCCCCCGGGTGTCTTCGACATCGTGGTCTTTGCTACATCAGTGCTCGGCTCCGCTTTCGTTCCAGCGTATATTTGCGCAGTCTGGTGGAGGAAAGCCAATACGGTGGGCGCCATTAGCTCGATGATCGTCGGGACGTTAGCCTCCGTCATCTCAGAGTTGTCCGGCTCAACCGATGGGATTGGATTTGACCCGATGGTCATTGGCATCACGTGTTCCACGATCACCATGATCGTAGCCTCGCTGCTCACACAGCGCTCCAACCCCGTGCCCGAACATGTTCGACAAGCGGTGGAAGAGACCGCAAGGGTGGCTCCAGTCCCCGCTCGCATGGTCGCCGGTGAGGATACGACATTAGCCACCCAGCGCCCTCGTGAAAAGGAAGAAGAGTGACAGCTGAACTAGTACAACTTCAGCCCGAGTTCGCCTGGCCGGTGAAGTTCTCGGATCACGAAGCGCGAGCGTTGGTAAATCGCCGGCTGAAAGAACCTGCTGATCTCACGGCCACGTTGTATCACCATCCCTTTCTCGGGTTGGTGTTCCAAGGCCAAAGTCAGCGGCCGAGCTTCTTTCCTCGCGCGGGTACAAGACTCCAACCAACAGAGCTCGTCCGAGCGCATGTGCTCGTTGACCTCGTCGGCGGCAGAGCGTATCTCAGCGATGCGTGGGATCCACACGAGTTTGTTTCCATCGGACACCGCGATGAGACGAGCACGATTACAGATCCCGAGCCGCATGTGACAGAAGCGACTGCAGTGCGCGCCGCTCACGCACTGCTGGCCGGGGTCGTACTACGCCGCCGCAGAATGACTCCCATCGATGACCTCGAGTTGGTGGAGTCACCAATCCGTGTCGGTAAACCCAACTGGTGGGTCACCAACCGGGAGGCCAGCGGGTCGACTGAAGTGATTGTCGATGGCATCACCGGACGCCACTATGCCTTTTCCGTCTGAGCTCTACATTCCAAGAGCTCTTGGACGCGCTCTCCGGGCCACTCTTTGAGGAATGTTCGATAGCTGGCGAGACGGTCTGCCAGTTCGCGGTCAAAAGCTTCGGGTTCCAGATACGACTCGTACGGATGCGGGATTGGCGATGTCCGGTGGTGCTCATTAATCCCGTAGGCACCCGATGCGTAGACGCGTTTGTGTTCTTCCCAGTCTGCAGCACCACCCGGAATATTTGGCAGTTGCAAAGCCAGTCCCATGATCAGGCTCGTGCGATCACGGCCGGCAGTACAGTGCAGTACTGTTCCTCCGGCTTCCCAAGAGTCCACAAGGGTCGAGACCGCGGCGGCAACCCGGTCACCGAAGGTCGCTAGGGTGTCGTGATAGGCATCTGGGTGCATAGGATATGGTGCGTTGCGTTCCCAGAACGGCTCGTGATCGACATCTTCCACCGGAACATGAATCTGACGAACCTCGTCGGGCACCTCAGCTTCGGGATCTAGCTCGCGGCGTTTGATCTCCGGCGGGGTACGAACATCGATCACTGTACTCACACCGTCATTGACCATTTGACGCCATCCAGTGGAGTCAACCCACTCGGCACGACCCATACGCCACAAGCCGTCTCTGACCTGCCACGCATTACGTGCCCCGGACCAATCTGCAGGATGAAGATACTGAACTGTAGAAGAGACCATGTTGTATAGACTAGGCGATGTGAGTAACTATCCTGTTCCAGAAAAAGTTTCCGATATCTTCGATGCACCCACGTGGCGAGAGGTCCAAGGCTTCGATTTTCAAGACATTACCTATCACCGCCATGTCGAGCGTGACAGCGATGGTAACTGGGTCCGCGACCTCGGCACCGTGCGCATCGCCTTTGACCGGCCCGAAGTGCGCAATGCTTTCCGCCCGTCAACCGTCGACGAGCTCTACCGCGCGATCGATCACGCGCGCATGACCTCAGATGTCGGAACCGTGTTACTCACCGGCAATGGCCCATCGCCCAAAGACGGAGGCCACTCGTTTTGTTCCGGCGGCGACCAACGCATTCGTGGCCGTGACGGCTACCGGTACGCCGAAGGTGACACCGCAGAATCTGTCGACCCGGCACGCGCAGGCCGTCTCCACATTCTGGAAGTCCAGCGCCTCATGCGAACCCTCCCCAAAGTTGTCATCGCCGTGGTCAACGGCTGGGCAGCGGGCGGCGGCCACTCACTGCACGTCGTCGCAGACCTGACGCTGGCCTCCAAACAACATGGGAAGTTCAAACAAACCGACGCCACCGTTGGTTCCTTCGACGCCGGCTATGGCTCTGCATTGTTGGCGCGTCACGTCGGACAGAAGCGGGCCCGCGAAATATTCTTCACTGCCCGTGAATACTCGGCCGATGACATGTTGGAGATGGGGGCGATCAACGAATCGGTCGACCACGAAACCCTCGAAAACGTGGCTTTGGAATACGCGGCAGATATTAACGGCCAATCACCACAGGCCATCCGGATGCTCAAATATGCATTCAACCTCGCCGATGATGGCATGGCGGGCCAGCAAGTCTTTGCCGGTGAAGCCACCCGAATGGGCTATATGACTGATGAAGCCGTCGAAGGTCGCGACGCATTCCTCGAAAAGCGCGACCCAGACTGGGCAGACTTCCCGTACTACTTCTGATGGACGTTTCCCAAGCACTCGCCACCGGCACACCGTTTGAAGCAACGGCACAGGGCATCATCCACCGCCCCGAGCTCACCGATCCCCATCGTGGCGGCCACCCCGACGCCGTCGCAGTGGTACGAACCTCCGGCTCGACTGGCACACCAAAACAGACCCTGCTCACCGCTACCGCGCTCAGAGCATCAGCTGAGGCCACCGCCCAGCGCATCGGTGGCCAAGGCCAATGGTTGCTCGCCGTCGACACCCAATACGTCGCAGGTCTTGCCGTGGTCTCCCGATCGGTCCACGCCGGTACCACGCCGGAAGTCATTGATCCCGGTTTCAGCGCCGCAGAATTTATTGCAGCAACGGGTCGCCTGGATCACGAGTTCACTGCGGTGTCTTTTGTCCCGACCCAGCTCACCCGACTCTTGACCGACGATGACGCCATAGCAGCGCTGCAGTCCTATTCGGCAATACTGGTTGGCGGCTCCGCAATCCCCGAACACATTACCCAAGCGGCAGCCAACTATGATCTCAAGCTGTTCAAAACCTACGGGATGTCAGAAACCTGCGGGGGGTGCGTTTACAACGGCACTCCCCTGCCCGGGGTCACCGTCGACACCGTGGCGCACAACGGGGTCGATCGTCTTCGCATTACCGGCCCGATGGTGGCGGCAGGCTACTTTGACGATCCAGACCTCACCGCCGCACATTTTATTGATGGCTCATTTCTCACCGATGACTACGGTTCGGTCGACGAGGTGGTCCGAGTTGCTGGCAGGTTGGATGATGTCATCAATACCGGCGGGATCAAGGTCTCCGCGGCACAAGTACAAGGTGTGCTTCAGCAGCACGTGCCGACGGCGTTTGTCACCGGGGTGCCCGATGCCGAATGGGGCCAACGTATCAGCGCTGTGATCACCGGTGATACGCCACAAGATGTCCTGGAGAATGCGGTGCGCACAACGCTTGGCGCCCCGGCGGTACCCAAAATGTGGTTGCGACTCGACACGTTGCCCATGTTAGACAATGGGAAACCCGACCGGGTCACACTCACCACATGGTTAGCAAAGGAATAACATTGGCTTCGTTTTCACAGTGGGTGTCAGCCGCCCGCCTACGTACCCTCCCCATGGCCATCGCACCCGTGGTGGTGGGGAGCGCAGCAGCCGCCGATCTGCACAGTTTCCATGCGGGCAAAGCGGTCTTGGCGCTCGTGGTCGCGCTGGCACTGCAAATCGGAGTGAACTACTCCAATGATTATTCTGATGGGATCCGTGGCACCGACGATAACCGCGTGGGCCCATTTCGGATGACTGGCTCAGGTGCGTCCACACCGGCCACCGTGCGCACCATGGCGTTCACCTTCTACGGCCTAGCAGGCCTCGCAGGACTAGCACTGACCATCTGGTCGCAACACTGGTGGCTGATACTTATCGGAGTGGCAGCCATCGTCGCGGCCTGGTTTTATACCGGTGGCAAACGCCCCTACGGGTATATGGGGTTGGGCGAACTCTTCGTCTTCGTGTTCTTTGGGCTCGTCGCCGTGCTGGGAACAACCTATACCCAGGCCGACGAAATATCCGGACTCGCCGTGGCCGGTGCCGTCGGCACCGGGCTGGTCTCGACCGCACTGTTGATGGCCAATAATGTGCGCGATATCCCCACCGATATTGCAGCAGGTAAAAAGACCCTGGCTGTGTTGCTCGGCGATACCGCGGCACGCTGGTCATACCCGACCATGCTGGCCGCCGCAGTTGCGGCACCGCTGATCTTCGTGGCACAGCACGAGTGGATGTGGTTGATGCTGTTACTCTTGCTCGTTTCGATCCGACCGTCGATGATCATGCTGGAAGCTAAAGAACGCGGTGAGCTGATTCCGGTGTTGAAAATGACCGGATTATTTGGAATCCTCTACGCCGTCTTGTTTACCCTCGGCATTATTCTCTAGGTCTTCGGGGTCAGCAAACCGACCGTGGGTAAAGGCGTCCTCTGCCTCGGCATCGTCGGTCGCCGTCTTGCTCCGCTTCCGCGAATCCAGGGCTTTCATAAGGTCTTCTGACGCGTCTTTGCGCAGTTTTGGGGTAAAGAGGTACGTGAGCGCGAAGCCCGTCACCAGTCCCACGACGACGGCAAAGATGAGCGAGTTGGTAAAGAAGAGCGTTATCAGGAATCCGACTCCAAAGAGCAGAAACCGCAGCGCGGTGTACAGCCAAAATTTCATGAAGTCTCCGTTCTGGCTAGGTGTGCGTTAAGGCTGGCGAGTTCGTAAGATGGGCCTATGCCACGTTTGTTAATTCCACTCATTATCGTTGCTCTCGGCGTCATGATCTATGCGCTGATTGAGACGATCTCCACATCATCGGATCGGATTCGCATCATGCCCAAGGGCGTGTGGATCGTGGTCATTATTCTTGTCCCGCTTATCGGTGGTGTGCTGTGGCTGTTGTTTGGTAACGAGAATGCGTATCTGGCTTCGACGGTCCAGGGTTTCAAAAAGGCATCCGGCCCGCAACGACCGGCAACTCCTGACGATGACGACGAGTTCCTCCGTTCACTCGATATTCAACGCGCTCAGCGTCGTAAAGCTGAAGAACTGAGAAAACGTGAGGAGGAACTTCGTCGTCGCGAACAAGACCTCGATGAGGATTCCGATTCCGACTCAAACTCGGACAACTCTGACGAGGATCAGAACCCGGCGTAAGAGTGCAGCGAGGGGAAGTACAAGTTCACGATCGTGTAGTTGAACACTAGGGCGAGGAACCCAATGATGTTCAACCAGGCCGAGCGGGTGCCTGTCCAACCGCGGGTGGCCCGTGCGTGCAGATAGCCCGCATAGATCACCCAGATGACGAAGGTCCAGACTTCTTTCGCATCCCAGTTCCAGTAGCGTCCCCAGGCTTGTTCTGCCCAAATAGCGCCCGCAATCAGGGTGAAGGTCCACATCACGAAGCCAATGGCATTGAGGCGATAGGACCAGTTTTCCAAGGCAGATGCTGACGGCACCAGGCGCATAAAGCCGGTCGGCGCACCGCGTTTTTCAGCACGCTGTTTGAATAGCTGCAACACGGACATCGAGAAGGTCAGCGCGAAGATGCCCGAGGCGACGACGGCCACGGAGACGTGGGTAATCAACCACCAAGACTGTAGTGCCGGTTGGACGTTACCCACCGGCGTTGGGAAACCAATGGTCGCACCGATCATCATCAACAGCACCACGCCGGAGACGAAGGTACCTACGAACCGCAGGTCTTTGCGCAGCAAGAACACCAGGTATACCAGCGAGATGAGGAGCGCGCCGGAGGTCATGAACTCATACAGGTTGCCCCACGGTGCGCGGGATGCGGCGACGGCACGGGCAACGACAGCAAAGGCGTGAGCCAGCATGGCGAGCACGAAGATGGCCACGCCGATGTTCGCGGCCGGGCGTTTGATGCCACCCGTATATTCCATGTCATCAGAGACCAGGTGTGGGGCCTCAACGCGTTCTTCAACGGGCGGTCCGGAAGCCCCGACCAGTTCTTTGGACTTTTCGGTTTCGAGTTCGGCTTCCAGGTTTCGAATCGACCGGGATGCGGTTGCCATATCCCAGGAGAAAAAGAAGAAGGCAACCAGATAGATCAGTGCTGCAATGAGCATGAACAGTTCGCTGTACTGGGCCAGCGTTTCATTAACGGGTGTCATGTATCCTCCGAAGTGTTTGGCGGGATGACCGGCCAAGTGGTGTCAAACGATTGACGAAGTTTGATGTTTTCATCGCGCAGGCCAAAGGCCTCGCCGCGGGCAAGGAGACCGTATTCGATCACGGTACGGCCATCTTGCTCCGTGGCTTTGACCCAGGCACGGCGACGACGAATGTAGAGCGACATCACCAGTGCGACCAGGGCGAGTGCCGAGAAGAACCCGACACCCCATTTGGATGGGTCATAGTGTATGTCGAGTCCGACATAACGGTCCCAGGAGTCAAACGTGATGGAACCCATGTCGTCGGGTAGCTCATGGGTGTCGCCGACGCCCAGGGTGATGCCGCCGGCGTCGTTGTTCCGTGAGTTCAGCTCAGTCATCCGGTCGGTATCAAGCACGTAGACATTTTGTGGTGTCCCGTCGTCAAGACCAAGGTCGCCGTAATAGGAGTTCAGAATCAGCTCGGGGTTAAACGCATCGGGATCGATCGAGACGGCGACACCGTCGTCACCGGTATAGGAGGTCGGCAGGAACATGCCCACAAAACCAAGTTGTTCGGGCTTGGCGTCAGGAGCCTTGAGGACGACGAGTGAGCTGTTGGTGTTGGGATCTTGGATTTGGGCGATGACGGGACCCGAGTAGGCGATGTCATCGTTCCCGTCGCGCACGGTGATATTTGGAGCGTACCCGTTACCAACTAGAAAGATGCGGACTCCGTCGATGGTCAGCGGGTCGTTGACCTTGATGGCGTCCTGGTAGGTTTCTTCACCGGGTCCAGGGGTGACCTGCATGGCTGCGGTGTAGTCCAGGGCTTGGCCGTAATGGGTTTCGGATTCGCGGTCGTAGACGACGTCGAAGTCGTCGAGTTGAATCGAAAACGGGGACAGCCGGTCTTCGGAGAATGCGGTCCCGGGAGTAAACGAGTCATAGGAGACGAGGTTGTTGGCGAAGCCGTCACCTTCGACGATGATCTTTTGGCCCTCGTATTTAAAGAGGCCGCCGATCCCCATAAAGACGATCACGCCCAAAAGACCGAAGTGGAAGAGAATATTGCCGACTTCGCGGAAGTACCCGCGCTCAGCACCAACAGAGCCGTCACGCAGTTCGGTGCGGTATCCCGATTTCTTGAGGATTTTTTCGGCATCGACCAGGGCCTCTTTGGGTGTTGGCCCGTCGCTTTCCAGCACGAGTTGGCCATACTCTGGCAGCCGTTTGAGGTTTCGGGGCGTCCGTGCCGGTGGCTGGCGCAGTGTTTTGAGGTGCTGACGGCCGCGCGGCCACAAACAACCCACCAGGGAGACGAATAGCATCAAGTAAATGGCGGAGAACCATACCGATGAGTAGACGTCGAACATCCCCAAAAAGTCCAGGATGGGCCCAATGGTGGGGTTATCGTCGATCCAGGTTTCGACGATATCGGCCCCGGCGCGGCGCTGTGGGAACAGGGAGCCAGGTACTGCGGCAACTGCCAACAGCAACAGCAGCATCAACGCGGTGCGCATACTGGTCAGTTGTGTCCAGATGAACCGCATGGTGCCGACAAAGCCGAGCTTTGGCAGGGTAGGTTGTTTGGTACTCAAATTGGAAGTGTCACCTCATTGGCAAACCAGCCTTGTAGCTGGTTGGTCCAGTCAGTCCACAGCCCGGTGGCCATAGCCAGTCCGAGCAGGATCAGCAGGATACCCCCGGCACGCATGATGAACAGGCGGTGGGTACGGAAAAATGCGAGTCGTTTCATGCCGCTAGAGAAGCCGAGTGCCAGCAGGATGAATGGCACACCGAGGCCCAGCGAGTAGACCACGGCCAAAATGCCGCCGCGCCACATGTTGTCTGTACCGGCGGTCGACATGGCGATCACGGCTGCCATCGTCGGGCCGATACACGGTGCCCAGCCGAGTCCGAAGATCATGCCGAGCAGCGGCGCTCCCCACAGTCCCGCATTGGGTTTGTATTCAATTTTTCTGTCGCGTTGGAAAAACGACAGACCGCCCATAAACACGATCCCCATGACGATGACGACGAGACCCAGAACCTGGGTGAGCCATTGGCCGTCACCTTTTAACCAGATGAAGACGCGGGACAGTAGCAGGCCCGCGGTGACAAAGACGATGGTGAAACCCAGCACGAACAATGATGTGCCGGTGAGCATGCGGCCGCGCTTAGTGTCTTCGACGCTGGCGCCGGACAGCCCTGAGACATAGCCGAGGTATCCCGGCGCGAGCGGGAGAACGCACGGTGACAAAAAGGAGACGAGTCCGGCTAGCGCTGCGATCGGCATTGCTAGCCACATGGACCCGTCGAGGGCGATCTCGGCGAAGGGATTATTCATTCATCCACCACACCGTTGAGCAAGGACTGTAGCGTCGAGTGTTCGACGGCGCCCAGCACGCGGGCGGCTACTCGCCCTTCATCGTCGAGAATCAGGGTGGTGGGGACTGCCTGTGGTGGCACATAGTCGGCGAATTGCGATAGGACCTGGCCGTCCCGACCTTCAATGGAGGGGTATTCGATTCCGAAGTTGCGTTCGAAGGCTGCTGCTGTGTCGGCGCCATCGCGGACATTGACGCCAAAAAAGTCGACCTCGTCATCAAATTCTTGACTCAGGTCGACCAGGTGGGGGGCTTCCACACGACAGGGTGCGCAGGCTGCGTACCAAAAATTCACCAGCGCGGGTCCATCGAGGGTTTCACCGGAAATGGTTTCGCCTTCGAAGGTGTCACCAGAAAATTCGACGGCTGCACCCCGTTCGCTCTCGGCAACTTCCATGACCGATCCGTCACCGGCGATGTAATTTTTGCCGCCAGAGTTGCCGGCTTGGGCAGCCAGTGGGTCGTCACCTGAACACGCTGTCAGCAGCCCGGCCCCCGCAATGGCTAGGCCAATCAGTGCGCGTGTAGTCTTGTTCCTCACGAATGTTCCCTTTCAAATACCGCGCTAGAGTCTAATTCCGGTAACTGAGTAGATCCTGAGTGTTTAGGCGCCCGGGAGGGCTGCCGCTTGGTTGCTCAGATGTTTGACCGGTTCGCTGTAGTGCACGGTTGGTTTGCGTTGGCCAGGGGCGAATTCGAAGCTCGTGACCGAGGCCAGCGAGCATTGTCGACGGCGTGGATCGTGTGCCAAGGGTTTGTCTTCTGCTGACAGTCTGGTCACCCAGATGGGTAGTTGGTGCGACACGACGACGGCCGATGCACCGGATCCATAGTTTCGCATCAGGTCATCGCGCAGGTCTTGGATTGCGGCGGCCATCCGGGCTGCCTGGTGGACATAGGGCTCGCCCCAGGACGGACGCCACGGGTTGAGCACGCGTGGCCAATATTTCGGGTTGCGCAGTTGGCGTCGCATATTCGACAGGCCTTCGAAGCTATTGCCGGCCTCAAGCACGCGTTTGTCTGTGCGCACCGGGAGCTGAAATTTTTTGGCCAGCGGCGTGATGGTTTCCTGGGCACGTTGCAGGGGCGAGGTCACCAACATCGTCGGGGTCTCTTGCCATCCGTCGGCGAGCTCTTGAGCCATTTGGAGGCCCAGCGAGGACAGACCGAAACCGGGCAGCCTGCCGTAGAGCACCTTGTCGGGGTTGAATACTTCGCCGTGGCGAACCAAGTGAACGCTAACTGTCATACACTGTATTTTTGCACAAAGTTCACTCACACCGTGACTGAAGATGAGGCCCTGCCGAGTGCTTAAGCTACCGGACAAGAATTTTTGTCGTCACCGATGACAAACCCGTGCCGGTGGACTCGTTAGGATAGAAGAAAGCATCTACCGAAAGGCTTGTCATGGACGAAAAGAAGCCACCTGAGAATCCGCACTATGGCGTGCGCCTGACCGGCGATGAGCTGGCCGCACACCAGGAAAGGTTCCAGCCAAGACAGTCTGCATCCGAATATGGTCCCCAAGGAGCACAGGCCGCGTCTGAATACGGGCCACAGGGCGGGGCCTATCCACCGCCACCAAGTCAACAGCAGCCCGGCTATCAACCTGGTTTCCAACAGCAGCCCGGCCCCCAGCAACCATACGGTGCACCATATGGGCAGCCGGGTCAGCCTGGTCAGCCATTCGGTGGGCCACAGTTGCAACCGGAAATGGCGAAGGAACCGTCCCGGCCAAAGGTCGTCGACATTTCGTTCTGGTCGATCATTGCCGCAGGGATTTCGTATCTCATTGCGCAGTTGATCGTCGCTGCCCTACCCAACCGCGGGATGGGCCCTCAGGATATCGACATGATGGAGTCCATGCTGGGCCCCATGATGGACACAATGCCATTCGACAGCATCGAGGGCTATCTCAACTCGCCCATGATGACTGCCGCGATGATCGGCCAAGCCGTGATTTTCTTGGTTGCTTACGTCCTCGTAGCTCTGGGGATTCGCAACGGCTGGCGTTCGATGCGTATTTTGGGCACGATCTTTGCGGTCCTGTCCCTACTGAACATCACATTCGTCAGCGCATTGGCCGGCGTCTTCTCGGGGCTGGCCATCATCCTTGGCATTGTGGGAATCGTCTACGCATGGCTGCCGGCTTCCACCGAGTACTACCGTCAGAAAGCTTGGCAGAAGGCCGCCAAGAAAATGTACCCTCAAGCACCGTCACGCTGAAACGCTAAAATCTGCAGCTCGGCGGATAGATCGACGGTTTGCACATGGACATGTTCCGGCACGTGCAGTCGCCGGGGCGCAAAATTTAATATCCCGGTAATCCCGGCGTTGACCAGTAGATCGGTTACGTCTTGGGCGACCTCACCCGGCACCGTCACGATGGCCAGTTCCATATCGTGGTCGGTGCCGATGTCGTGTATATCCAAAATCGTATACCCGCCGTAGCGCTGACCGATCTTAGTTGGATCGTTGTCCGCTACGGCTGTGATGTTCATGCCGCGCTCTGCAAAGCCCTCGTAGGACATCAGTGCGGCCCCAAGGTTTCCGGCGCCGACCAGCAGGACGCGTCGACCGCTGGTCACCCCCAATATGCGAGCGATGGTATAGCGCAGGGCTTCGACCGAGTAGCCCTGGCCCGAGCGGCCGCTGTGTCCCAGAGCAGCAACATCTTTGCGCGTTAGCGCATCCGAACATCCCAGGGCGGTGGCCAGCTGTGCAGAGGTGACGTAGCCGAGGCCTTCGGCGTGCAGCGTCTCCAAGTAGTGCAGGTATTGGGGCAGCCGGGACAGTGTGCGTCCGGAGAGTTTCTTGCTCGCGGGTTGTTGGGTCATGTCTCCAAGCCGGTTTCAATCATGCGACGTAACCGGCTGGCATCGATGACCCAGAAATCGCGTTGCCGGTCGTCGATAAACAACACCGGGATCTCTTCGGCGAACTGTTCGGCCAGTTGTGGATGCTGTGTCGTCGAAATTTCTTGCCAGTCGACACCGTATTCGCTGGTGACTTCGTCCATGGTTGTTTTGGCGGCAGCGCAAAGGTGGCACTCGGGCTTGGTGAGCAGTTTGATATCCATGTTGTCTCTTCTCGTCCTACCCAAAGACAAAACCGCCTCAAGAAAAGGCGGTTTGTGCGGTGAAAAAAGTTTCGGCTATTCGTCGGTGCCAGTCGCGACGTCGGTGTCAGTGACGATGGCTTCTACTGCCTCCAACGGGACACGATAGGAGCGCCCAAATCGCACAGCGGGTAAGTCGCCAGCGTGGATCATCCGGTATACGGTCATACGCGATACACGCATCATGCCGGCAACTTCGGTGACCGTCATGAATTTGGCATTTGCGAAATTCTCCGCCACGTTTAATACTCCTTTAACGTTCCCTCTTAGGTCGGTGTTTCTACGCCTGAGGGGAAGTTCAGAAAGTAGGCGGCAACCACCATTACATTAATAGTAGCTTACGCAAGAGATTTCAAGGCTTAGCTAGTCGAACCACGGATCTAATCCGTGAAATGGGAACACCGCCTTGCGGGTTGCCATGATCGACTGGTCGGTGGAATCTGCCGGATCATACCCGACTTCCCACGAGCGCCACCAGACGTCTGCGCCGTCGGACATCGTCTTCACGACGTCGCTCGCGTCGGGCAGGCCGAGTTCTGTTGCGGCCAGTTGGCGCCATTCTTCAGGGATCTCAGTTTTTAACGGGATGGGCGTGTCGGCCGCGATAGCGATGAGGTGTGCCCAAGCACGGGGCACGACTTTCATCGGGCTGTATCCGCCTCCCCCGAGGGCTAGCCATTTTCCACCAGCGAAATCGTGTGACCAATCCGAGGCGTCGAGCATCAGCTGGCGTTGGCCATCGACCGAGAGGTTCAGGTCGGCCAGCGGGTCGTGACGGTGGCCGTCGGCCCCGTGTTGAGTTACCAACACTTCTGGTGCATAGGCTCGCAGGAGTTGTGGGACCACGGCGTGTACGGCGCGCAGAAAGCCCGCATCACCGACGGAAGCTGGCACGGCGACGTTGACCGCATACCCTTCGGCCTGAGGGCCGCCAATGTCTTTGGCAAATCCGGTGCCCGGAAACAGCAGGAGCCCGGTTTCATGGATCGAAATGGTCAACACCCGCGGGTCGTTGTAGAACGCTTGTTCGACCCCGTCACCATGGTGGGCATCAACATCCACATAGGCGACCCGTTCTGCACCCTGATCCAGCATGTATTGGATAGCTATTGCAGCATCGTTGTAAATACAGAACCCGGATGCCGCAGACCGCTGTGCATGATGCATACCACCGGCAAAATTGACGGCCCGGTCCACTTCGCCAGCCCAGATGGCTTTGGCTGCTGCAAGCGATCCCCCAGCAATACGGGCCGAGGAGTCGTGCAGGTCGGTGAATACGGGACAATCTTCGGTGCCCAGTCCGACAGCCTCATAGACGTCAGCAATGTTAGCCAGCGTGGCAGCGTCCTGCGAAGAGGCATCCGATGATGCTGCTTTGACTTGAGCAATGTACTCAATGGAGTGAACGGTCGCTAATTCTGCGTCGGTGGCCACCGGTGGAGCAATGCGCGCCAGCACCTGTGGGTCCAACACACCCAGCGATTTCGCTAACCGATGCGTCAGTTTCAGACGCACCGGATTCATGGGGTGGGTATCTGAGAAGCGATAGTTCAGAAACGCCTCATCCCACACCAGTGCAGTACGAAGTTCAGCTGTGTTTTCCATCACCGACTAGCGTAGGACGTTGCGCCCCAAAAGTGGCCCAACGCGACGTTTATGACGCATTCACGCGACGCCACGACCCAACAATACTGGTGATGTTCACGTGAAAGGAGGAAGATGGGAGCAATGAAACGGCAACGGTCTAGCGCAGGAGCTCGACTCCACCATGGTGGTGGAGTCCCGATGATGCGCAAAATATCAAGGGCACTCATTGCCAGACCGGCCCGTTCCGCCGCATCCATGTTCGTCCTGGCCATCGCGGTATTTACCGTACTGCTCTCCCTCCCCTTTTCGTCGGCAGAACGCACGATGACGCCCCTGGTTGATGCGGCGGTCACGGCCACGTCGGCGGTCACCGTCACCGGTTTAACGTCGCTGCCGCTCGACTATTTTTCATTCACCGGCCAGCTCATTATTCTGATCGCGATCCAGCTGGGTGGACTGGGGATTGTGACACTCGGTGCATGGTTGACCATGTTGCTGTCCCGACGCTTGGCGCTGCGTTCCAAGATGCTATCGACCGAGTCGATGGGCGTGTCAGGAATGGGTGAAGTCCCGTCACTGCTGATCACCGTGGTGGTCTTCACCCTCACCATCGAAGTCGTTCTGGCTGCGGTGATGTTGCCGGTACTCAGCGCTGCCTTGGGGTGGGGCGAGGGCAGTTTTCACGCGATTTTTTACGCGATCTCGGCATTTTCCAACGCCGGGTTCAGCCTCTCTCCTGAGATGCTGGGCCACCCGCTGATCATGTCCACCATCCACGTCGGGGCATTTGCTGGCGCCCTGGGTTTTCCGGTGGTGTACATGCTCTACCGGCTGGTATTTCACAAGAGCCGCATGAATCTTCACACTCGGCTTACCCTGGAAGTCACGATCTTTTTACTACTGCTCGGCATGATCCTGATGGTGATCTTCGAATGGAACAACCCCGACACCCTGGGGCCAATGCATACCGGAGACAAACTCCACAACGCACTCTTTGCCTCATCGATGACTCGCTCGGGTGGGTTCAGCACGTTCGACATCACGGACCAGACTGAGCAGTCACTGTTGGTGACCAATGTCCTGATGTTTATTGGGGGCGGGTCCGGGTCAACCGCTGGCGGCATCAAAGTCACCACGCTGGCGGTCCTCGTCTTGGCTATTGTGGCCGAGGTTCGAGGTGACGAGCACATTCGCGTCCACCGTCGAGAGATCCCAAATAGCACAGTTCGCGTGGCCGTTGCGGTGGTCGCCGGGGGTGCATTTGTCGTGCTCACCGCAGTCATTGCCTTGATCGCAGTGACCGGTGAGGACTTGGAGTCCACCGTATTTGAGGCCCTTTCGGCGTTCGGCACCGTAGGCTTGACCAATGGGCTCACGCACGATGCCCCGCCGGCTGGGCAGTGGATTCTCATTGTGCTGATGTTCATTGGTCGCGTTGGGCCTATTACCTTTGCTGCCGGCCTGGCGGCACGTCATAAACCCACGCTGTATCGTCATGCAACAGAAAGGCCCATCATTGGTTAAACACGCTGATTCCCCGGTACTCGTTATCGGCCTGGGACGTTTTGGGGCTGCGTTAGCTGAAGAGCTCACTGAATCAGGTCAGGACTTGATGGCGGTCGAACATGACCGTGCGCTCGTGCAACGCTATGCGGGAGAGTTCACGTCGGTAGTTCAAGCCGACGCCACCGATATAGCGGCCCTCGAGCAGCTTGGCGCCGGTCAGTTCGACGTCGCGGTGGTCGGCATTGGGACATCGATTGAAAATTCGGTGCTCACGGTGGCCAATCTCGTCGACCTGGGCGTAGAGACCATTTGGGCCAAGGCAATCACCCGGGCGCACGGCACCATCCTGACTCGTATTGGTGCCAGTCACGTGATCTTCCCCGAACAGGACGCCGGGGAACGGACGGCTCACCTACTGGCAGGCACGATGCGAAACTTCACCGAGTTCTCACCGGGGTATGCACTGGCCAATATCTCGTCACCGGCAGCGCTGGCCGGAAAACCGCTACACGAGCTACGCATTAAAGATCGTTACGGAGTGACCGTGGTGGCGGTGGAGCACGATGACGAATTTCAGAACGTGTACCCGGACACCCAGCTCGTCGAGGGACAATACATGATTGTCGCTGGTCCCACGGACCAGGTCGATGAATTTGCCAAGCGCATATAATGGCGACGAGTACTCCGAAAGGAAAGCTGGTCTGACATGGTCCACGCCGTGGTGGTGGGTTCCGGCCCCAATGGTTTAGCGGCCGCGCTGACCCTGGCCAAGGCCGGGGTCGCGGTCACCGTCTATGAGTCCGCCGATACGCCTGGTGGCGGGGCCCGTTCCGGCGAAGCCACACTGCCGGGGTTGATGCACGATCACTGCTCTGGGTTCCATCCCCTGGCGGTCGACAACGCCTTTGTCACCTTGGCCCAGTTGGCCGACTACGGGTTGGAATGGGCCTGGCCCGAGGTGCAATATGCGCATCCGTTAGACAATGGTGACGGGGCAGCCGCGGTTCAGAGCGTGGACGAGACTGCCCGGGGTGTAGGCGATGCTTCGTGGCGGCATATTTTTGGTTCATTAACCAACCAGTTCCCGAAGATCACTCGAGATTTTTTACAACCCATGCTGCGTGTTCCCGATGCACCTCTGGCGTTTGCCAATTTCGGGTTACGAGCGGGCCTGCCAGCACACCTTTTGACCGGGCTGATGCGCACAGAGCAAGCGAAAGCCCTTTTTGCAGGCGTGGCCGCCCATGCGTTTCGACCGCTGGACTCGTTTGGTTCCGCCGCGATCGGTGTAGCGCTGACAACCGCAGGGCACGCGTATGGTTGGCCGGTGGCCAAAGGCGGTTCGGCCGCAATCATCAACGCCATGGTGGACGCACTGCACGCGCACGAGGGCAAAATCGTCACCAACACCCACATCGAGTCTGTGCAAGAGCTGCCCGAAGCCGATATCGTCATGCTCAATACCGCCCCGAAGGCTGCAGCACAGCTCATGGCGCCAGTGATCCCCGGGGCCATCGAGCATCGTTTGCAGTCGTTCCGTCACGGTCCAGGTGCTGCAACGGTCAGTCTGGCAGTTGAGGGCGGCATCCCGTGGACGTATAAGCCCGCTCGACACGCAGGCACCGTCCATGTCGGCGGCTCGTCTTCCGAGGTCGCCTTTGTGGAGCGCCAGATCACCACAGGCATCATGCCCCGCAACCCGTTTGTACTGGTGGGACAACAATCGGTTGCGGATGAGTCACGTGTCAACAACGGCATCCATCCGGTGGATGCCTATGCTCACGTGCCGGCAGGGTATCCACACGATGCCACCGAGGTGATCGTGCAACAGCTGGAACGATTCGCACCCGGTGTGCGCGACCGCATCGTCGCACACAGCTCCCGAACGACGCTGGAACTCGAAGCGCAGAACCCGAATTTTGTTGGCGGAGATATCGTCACCGGTGCAAATGCCTTCGACCAGTTGCTATTTCGGCCCCGTCCGGCGATCAATCCGTACTCATTGGGTGTGCCCGGGGCCTATCTGTGTTCGGCGGCTACTCCCCCGGGCGCCGGGGCGCACGGCATGGCCGGCTACAATGCGGCGCAAGCTGCCTTAGCCGAGCTGCAGCGTTAGGCGCCCAGTGCTTCGGAGCGGGCCACATTGGCTTGCAGTGCCTCGACCATGATCTGGTTGAAACCACTGGCATCCAAGGATTTCAGGGCTGCTTCGGTTGTGCCGCCGGGGGTGGCAATAGAGTTTTCGAGTGCGCTCGGATCAGCATCCGGCAGTTCCAACATAGTGCCCGCGCCCACGACGGTGAGCCGGGCAAGTTCTTGCGCCGTGTCTGCATCGAGGCCCAGATTGGTGCCAGCGTTGGCCAAGGAGTTCACAAACCGGAACACGTAGCCGGGGCCAGAGCCGGCCATGGCCGCCAGCGCGTTGAGCTGGTCTTCTTCGACCTGAAATACGGTGCCGGAGCCCGCGAAGACCGAGTCGACCTGGGACACCTGTGCATCGGTGACCGTGGCACCGCGTGCCATCCCCACTACGCCCTTGCCCACGGTCAGCGCTACGTTGGGCATGGTGCGGACCACCGGTTGGCCCTCGGGCAGTGCTGCAGTCAAGGAGGCCAGCGTGGTACCAGCAGCAACCGAGACAACGGTGGCATCGGGTCGCAACGCCGCGGCAAGCCCGCGGGCAGTTTCGACCATCTGGGGCGGCTTGACCCCCAACACGACGATCTCTGCATTGGCTACGGCAGCATTATTGGCTTGCGGATCCTGCTCGGTGGCGATCACATCGATCCCAAATTCAGCACGACGGGCGGCAGCAGAAGCAACCGAATGCGTGGTGGCCGTGATGTGCTCGCGATCGTATCCGCCGGCCAATAGGCCCGCCAGAATCGCGGAGTTCAGGTGTCCTAAACCGATAAAACTGATGTGCATTACGCTCCTTGATGTTCGGGGTCGCGGCTGAGGTGGCGGCGGGCAAATTCCAGGGATTCTGCGAGCATTTCTTCACGATGTCCCGGGTACTGTTTACCGCGCGTCGACACTTCGACGCAGACTGCACCGTCATAATCGCTGGCTGCGATGTGGTGTAACGATTCGACGACGCGTTGGTGCCCGTGGCCGGGTAACCGGTGTTCATCAGCACCCGAACCCGACCCGTCGGTCAGGTGGACGTGTTTCAGCCGTGAACCCAGCAGTTTGATGGCGGCCAGCGAATCGATTTTTGAGGTGGCCGCGTGGGAGAAGTCCCAGGTGATGTGGTCGTAGTCTTGTGGGATGGGGTCATGGTGTGGCAAATACATCACGATTTCTTGGCCCCGCACCCGCCACGGGTACATGTTTTCCACCGCAATGGTGACGCCGGTGGCTTCCATGATGTCGCGGATGCCGGTGGCAAAGTCTCGCGCGTAGGAGCCCTGCCAACGAAACGGTGGATGGACGACAACCACCTCGGCGCCCAGCTCGCGGGCGAGGTCTGCGCTGCGTGCCACCTTGGACCATGCGGAGCCCCAGACTTGCTGGGTAAACAGCAGGGTGGGTGCATGGATGGCATGAATGGGCATCGAGTGACGTTGCGAAAGTTCATCGAGTTTGGACGGATGATGTGTCCACCGGTTCTGGGTCACCATGATTTCGACCCCATCATAGCCGAGGTCTTCGGCCATCGGAAACACGTGTTGGGGCGACAGGGAGAAGATCGACGACGACGATAACGTCACCGGTATCTCTGGCTTAACCACCGGCTACTCCTAGTGAAAATCCGGGACGCTGGTCGTCGGTGGCCAGATCGACGCCTTCGACCCAGCGGCTCTCGGCGTATTCATCAACATGGCCTTGGAGGCGCAGGGCATCCAGCCGCCCAAGAATGAGGCCTTCGCGTAGCGCCCAGGGGCAAATCTTGAGTTTTTTGACTTTGAACCGTTCCATCGCGGCGTGGGCGACCATGCCGCCGGCTAACACCTGACGAGCCCGAATGTCGGAGATACCAGGCAGTTCTGCACGTTGTTTTGCTGACATGCTGGCTAGCGTCTTATTCCATCTGGTCAAGTCTTTGCGACGCAGTTTGCGTGGCACAAAGAGACCATCGGTGGATGGGGCAGCGCCCGCCACCCGTGCCAGGGAACGGAATGTTTTCGACGTCCCGGTGACCACGGTGTTCTCTGGCAGGTCTTTAGGGAACAGCTGCCGATAGTCTTTGAGCACCGAATGAATGTAGTCGTACAGTGCGGCGACCTGTTTCTTCGTTGGTGGGTCGGGGTGATCGAAGAAATCTTTGGTCAGTCGTTGGGCACCCAGCGGTACCGAGACGGCTTTGCTCGGCAATTCGTCGGTACCAAATGACATTTCGAACGAGCCGCCCCCGATGTCAAAGTTCAACAAGTTTTCGACGTGCCAACCGTGCCAGCGTCGCACCGCGAAATAGGTCATTGCGGCTTCCTGGTCGCCCGAGAGGACGGTGAGGTGGACGCCGGTTTCTTGCCAAATCCGTTCCAGGACCTGTTTGCCGTTGGTCGCATCACGGATGGCCGAGGTGCAAAAACTGATCATGTCCACGGCACCGTTCGCTTTGGCAAATGCGACGGCTCCATCGATGAACTCGACCAGGTTGCGCTGTCCTGTTTCGGTGATCGCCCCGTGATTATCGAGGTGCTTGATCAACGACATGGGACGTTTGTGATCGGCGTACGCGTTTGGACGCGCTCCGGGAAACGCATCCACCAACAGCAGGTGGATGCTATTTGAGCCGATGTCCAGCACTCCCAGACGCATGCGTTACTTCTTCGCTTTCCGAGCTGGACCTTTGGCCCGTTTTTCTGCCAATAATTCGAAGGCGTGCCCCTCGGTGACCTGTTCGGGCGCAGTCCCGCGCGGTACGGTCACGTTCGTGGTGCCGTCGGTAATATAGGGGCCAAACCGGCCGTCTTTGATGACCACCTTTTTGCCCGAGGACGGGTCGTTACCGAACTCTGCCATCGGCGGCTTCGCTTGGCCGCGACCGCGTCGCTGTTTGGGTTGCGAGTAGATCTCTTCGGCTTGTGCCAGGGTGATGTTGAATAGTTGCTCTTCAGATTCCAGTGAACGAGAATCCGATCCCTTGCGCAAATACGGGCCAAACCGGCCGTTTTGGGCGGTGATCTCTTCGCCATCTGCTGCGGTGCCTAAACTGCGTGGCAGCGACAGGATCTTGCGGGCATCGTCCAGCGTCATCGTGGCGATATCCATCCCCTGCAACAATGAACCCGTTTTGGGCTTCGGCTTCTTCGGGGCCTTCTTCGGTTTCTTCCGCCCGTTTTTGTAGTACTCGTCAGGCTGCGCGTCCTTATGCGCCTGGATTTGTTCTTCGGTGAGCTCCGGAATGATTTGGGTGACGTATGGGCCATAGCGTCCGTCTTTGGCCACCAGCTCGTAGCCGGTATCTGGATCCGTGCCCAAGGAACGCTCTGAAGGCCCGGCGGTCTCAATCATTTCGGTGGCCACGGAACTGGTCAGTTCATCCGGGGCCATTTCCTCTGGCACATTGGCGCGCTGCGGGTCGGTGCCCTCTTGCGCGTCGGCAGGTAGTGCTTGTTCCAAATAGGGGCCGTATCGTCCCACACGCAGGGTGATACCTTCAGCCACCGGAATAGAGTTGATGGCTCGCGCATCAATATCGCCGAGGTTTTCGACGGTATGCTTGAGCCCCGCAGCCGATTCTTCACTGCCGAAGTAAAAACCCGACAACCAATCTTGACGGTCCATTTGGCCCGCCGCAATCTGGTCAAG
Source organism: Micrococcaceae bacterium (assembly GCA_013393415.1). Classification (GTDB taxonomy): domain Bacteria; phylum Actinomycetota; class Actinomycetes; order Actinomycetales; family Micrococcaceae; genus Yaniella; species Yaniella flava. The sequence goes on along the minus strand of JABXHI010000033.1, from coordinate 75,522 downwards.
GTCATCTTCCATACGGGCGGTGAAGGTGTAGTCCACGTACCGGCTGAAGTGTTCTTCGAGCAGTCGGATCACCGAGAACGCCGTCCACGACGGCACGAGTGCTGAGCCGCGTTTGCGTACGTAACCACGGTCGACAATCGTAGAGATGGTCGGCGCATAGGTGGATGGGCGACCGATTTCGCGTTTTTCGAGTTCGGCCACAATCGAGGCTTCGGTATAGCGTGCCGGCGGGGTCGTTTCGTGCCCCTCAGCTTCAACATCCCGAGCTTCTAAGATTTGGGCTTCGGCCATATCGGGCAGGCGCGCGTCATCGCGAGTGTTCTTTTCGCCCGGCACCGACTTCTGATCCGATTCATAAGCCTTCATAAACCCCGGCACCGTGATGACGGTCCCCGATGCGGAGAATTCAGCAACCCGCGGGGTTTCTTCGGCCGATGTGCCGGCCACTTTGACGGTCGCGGTATACCCGGTGGCGTCAATCATTTGGGAGGCGACGGTGCGCTTCCAAATGAGTTCGTAGAGGCGGAATTCATCGGCGGTCAGCGCATTTTTGACCTTCGACGGGGTCCGAAAGTAGTCGCCCGATGGACGGATGGCCTCGTGGGCTTCCTGTGCGGCGGCGTTGCGGGACGCATAGTAGCGCGGTTTATCCGGCACCATGTCGCCACCATAGAGTTCGGTGGCCTGGTTTCGGGCCGCCGAAATGGCCTGTGATGACAGGATCACCGAGTCGGTACGCATATAGGTGATGTAACCGTTTTCGTACAGCCGCTGGGCGACCTGCATGGTCACACGAGAGGTAAAGCGCAGTCGGCGTGATGCTTCCTGTTGCAACGTTGACGTTGTGAACGGGGCCGCTGGTCGACGGCGGTACGGCTTATCTTCCAGCGAGGTGATCTTGAATTCGGCGCTCTCTAAGCCCGCAGCCAAGGACTGCGCCGATGCCGCGTCAATGTGGGTGACGTCTGCCTTGGGTTTGAGCTGACCGTCGTCGTTGAAGTCTCGACCGGTCGCGACTCGTGTGTCGTCGATGGCAGACAGTTTTGCAGCGAACGACTCTTCGGCGTCGGTGAAAAAGTTCGCGGTGATATCCCAGTACGATGCCGGCACAAACGCCATGCGTTCACGCTCACGCTCAACCACCAGGCGGGTTGCCACGGATTGTACTCGGCCGGCCGACAGGCCGGGGCCGACCTTGCGCCACAGCACCGGTGAGATCTCATAGCCGTAGAGCCGATCCAGAATACGGCGGGTTTCCTGGGCGTCGACGAGGTCGGTGTCGATTTCGCGAATATTTTCGAGCGCGCGCTCAATACCTTCTTCAGTAATTTCGGTAAACGTCATGCGGTAGACCGGGACCTTGGGTTTCAGCACCTCGAGCAGGTGCCAGGCAATCGCCTCGCCTTCCCGGTCAGCATCTGTTGCCAGGTAGAGTTCGTCGGCCGATTTGAGCGCTTTACGGAGCTCGGTGACTTTCTTTTTCTTGTCGTCTGCGACCACGTAGTACGGTTCGAACCCGTCATCGGTATCCACCGCGAATTTGCCGTAGGGACCTTTTTTCATGTCGGTCGGCAAATCAGAGGGCCGAGGTAGGTCTCGAATGTGGCCTACCGAGGAATCCACAATCCAGCCGTCGCCCAAAAATTTGGCGATGGAACGGCTCTTGGCCGGGGATTCCACGATCACCAATTTGGTGGTATCACCATCGGTGGGTGCAGAACTTTTCGCGCTCACGTGGCTCCTTTTCGTTGAAGCAGCTTCCACACTAATCTAACTGGTCGTTGCTGCAGGCTCGAACACGTCCAAGAATCCGTCGACGTATAACGCCGTGATTTCGTCTTGGAGTGCACTGGTCTGTTGGTCGTTTAGTTCTAATAATCCTGCCACGGCCGCAACAATTTGTCCGGTCGACAGTTCGCCGTCGGCCGCACCGAGCACCGCAGCGGTGGCGGTATCCAGGCGAACATGGCGGCCAAAACCAGCACCGCTATGGGCCATCAGGACCTCTGGGTGTTGGGCCCCGAAGCGTTGATATTGCTCATAGGTTACCCATTGTGGGGCCACCAGGTGCACATTGGCTAGGGCCCAGTCTCGAGTTTGGGCAGTGTACATACTGTCATATTTGCTCACCGATGACGCCCATGCTGCAGCCACCGGCTGGTGTACGGCCGACGTCAGATACTCGAATTTTCGCAGCCGGGCGGTCTCATCGCGCTTGCGTAGCCACACCCACCCAAACCCAATTTGGGTCACCCCACGTGCCTCGAAATCTGCCAGATACCTCGCATAGGCGTCGTGATATGCCGCTGGATTCAGGTTCTCGGAGGAGTCCTGCAGCCAGATTTCGGCATATTGCGCTGGATCAGAACTGGAGCGTTGAATAGCCCAGATGTCCATGGACTCTGCGGGCCAGGTGGCTAATCGGTCATGCCAGGTACCTTCCCCGAATATTTCCCAATTGGCCAACATGACCGCTTGGGCACCCGGTGCCAAGACCGTATCGAGCGTGGAGATCAGTTCCTTAACGACGTGGTCACCGGTTTGGCCGGTTTCACGATACGTGTGGGTGGTGGTCGCTTGCGATGGAGCAATCACAAAGGGCGGGTTGGTGACCACCAGGTCAAAGGTTTGCCCGTCAACGGGTTCCAACATGTTGCCCGCCACCACGCTGACACGGTCTGTCAGGTGAGCCGGGTCGACGTCCAGGGCTACGGCATTGAGCAAGATATTGAAGACGGCAAAATCCAATGCACGCTGTGAAATATCGGTAATGGTGACGTGTTGGACGTGGGTGAGTAAATACAGGGCCTGGATGCCGCATCCGGTTCCGATGTCCAGGGCGGTGTCCACTTGGTGACGGGGTGTGATTTCTGCAAGGGTCATGGAAGCTTTGCCCACGCCCAGGATGTGTTCGGCGGGCAAGGGGGCGCCCAGTTGCAGCGCCGTCTGGTCTGAGGCCACCCACATGTCATGTCCGGAATCGGTCGCATATGCCGAAAGATCGACCGTGGCGACGATCCTGCCGTCATCGGTGGTGGTGACAAGGTTTAGTTCCACGGCGCCTGGCAGCGTCAGGGTGGGAAACATGGCCTCGGCGAGCTCGGGATGAATCGGGTCAGCTAGCATAAAGCAACTGATCATACCGGCTAACCGGTCGCCCTTTGCAAGCGCGTCACGCAGTGCTCGACGAGCGGGAATGTGCTGTTCCCGGTCCAAGGCTGCGGTCGCGGTAGGGCCCAGTAACGCAGCTACGTTGTCGGTGGTGTAACCAGCCGAGGTGAGATCTTGGTGCAGTGCGCCAATGGTTGCAGGCTGTCCAACGGGTGCCGGGTACATTATGTCCTTACGTCCTTACCGACGCGGTGCGCGTCGCACAGGTGGTACAAATACGTTCGGGATCCTCAGCCTGGCAGCCGTCGCAAATCACGGCCAGGGTTTTACAGCCCGGATCCGCGCAGTTACGCAGCTGCGCGCTGGGGGTATTACACAGCTGACATGAGCCGATAACCTTAGTGTCGTCAGAGAAGTTCATCTGCATGCGCTCATCGAACACATAGAGTGAGCCTTCCCAGAGCCCTTCATCACCAAATGCTTCACCATAGCGGACGATGCCCCCATCAATTTGGTAGAGCTCTTGGAAGCCGCGGTTGGCCATCAAGACGGTGAGGACTTCGCAGCGAATACCGCCGGTGCAATAGGTGATGACCGGTTGGTCTTTCAGGTGGTCATATTTCCCAGATTCCAGCTCATCGATGAAGTCCCGGGTTGTCGTGGTGTCGGGGACGACGGCGTCTTTGAATTTGCCGATTTGGGCTTCGAATGCGTTCCGACCGTCAAAGAAGGTCACCGGATTGCCCTCGGCTTCACGTTGGGTCACCAGTTCATTGACCTGTTGCGGAGACAAATGCGTGGCGGTGCCCACCACCTGGTTTCCCGGGGCGACTTGAATTTCTTCAGGACGGTCAAAGGCCACCAGCTCGGGTTTGACCTTGACACTGAGGCGTGGAAAATCGGCGGCAGAGCCCTCGGACCACTTCACTTCGAGGTCGGTGAATGCGTCGTGGCTCCGAGTAATTTTGACGTATTCTTTGACGGCTTGAATAGTGCCGCCTACGGTCCCGTTGATGCCGTGTTCGGAGATGATAATCCGCCCGGTAAGTTCGAGCCGTTTACACAGCTCTTGTTGCCACAGCTTGATGGCTTGCGGGTCTGTGATCGGCGCGAAGTGATAGTACAGGGCAATTTTGGTCTGTGGGTTCATCGATGGCATCTCTGGTTTCAAAACTAACGGTATCGCTTGTGACGGGTGTCTTAAGGGTTACAAGTTGGTGACTCTTGTGCAATGTGGAGACCCTTGGCTGGGCTTAGAGCGTGACTAAAGCTATTCTAGGGCTATGGCTATCAATACTTCACTGACAGATGAACTGGCCACGGCCTGGTTGACGGGGCGTGCGCGGATTCGAAATTATCACCTGACCACGCAGGGAAATATCCATGCCGCCTTGCGCACTCCAGAATCGGCTGAAGCCGGCGAAGATCTGTGGGAATACGTCGTCACCAATACCTCGGATGATGTATTGAAGGCTGTCACCGATGAGATTATCAAACACCCATCGCGTCAGTTGATTGTGGCGGCTGATCTGCCCCAGACAGCCACGCCATCGGGTACGACCGCCAAAAGATACGCGGAGAAAACCGGCCTGCGCCCCATCGGCGTGGACGAATTGGTGATGGTCACCGACATGGAGCAGCAGGACGTTGAAGAGCCCATCGTGCCGGAGCAGTTTACCGCCGAAGTGGTACGCAACGATGGCTGGTATCTGGTAGCTTTCAAAACCACCGATGAGTCCGAAGCAGGTGCCGGTAAACTCGCGGCTCGCGGACGTGTGGCCGTCGTCGATGGCACCTATGCGGTGTTCGACCAAATTTGGACTTCCCCTGACTTCCGCCGTCAGGGTCTGGGCTCACTAACCATGCGCTACCTGAGTTCTCTTGCGCTCGAACAAGATGTCGAAACCGGCCTGTTGATTGCCGGTCTGGAAGGCCAAGCGCTCTACACCTACCTGGGTTGGACGGCCATCGGTGATGTGGTTGTGCTGGGCCACCCCGATGTTGATCCGAAAGATCAGTGGGCAACCCAGACGTTCGAGCCATAAGCATCCACGACGACGCTGCAGCCTACCTGGCGGAGCTTCTCGGATACGCCCGTGTACCAGACCAATTGGTCCACACCCGCGTACTACCGGAACGCACCGCCAGGTTTTCTGTCTGGCCAGAAACACTGCCCACGGCATTTATTGACGCGGTGGGCTCAACGGGCGTCCAAGCGCCCTTCGAACATCAAATCGTCGCGGCTCAGGCCGCTTTCGAGGGGCAACACGTCGTCCTGGCAACCGGTACGGCTTCTGGGAAATCTTTGGCCTATCAGATGCCCGTGGCGACTACCCTGGCCGACGGGGCATCAACGGCACTGTATCTCGCCCCGACGAAAGCGCTGGGGGCAGATCAGCTTGCTTCCTGGCAGTATCTGTCACGACAAGGCGTCTCGTGGCTGCGACCCAGTGCCTATGACGGCGACACTGATCCCCAATCCCGTCGCTGGGCACGCGATCATGCCAATGTGTTGGTCACCAACCCGGACATGTTACACGTCGGGATTTTGCCCAACCATGGTGCCTGGGCAACATTTTTTCGCAACCTCAAGTACATCATCGTCGACGAAGCGCACACCTACCGGGGTGTCTTCGGATCCCACGTCGCCGTCGTCCTGACCCGGTTACGCAGGATTTGTGCCAGCTTTGGCAACCATGACCCCGTGTTTTTCGGGGCCTCTGCGACCTCTTCGACTCCGGCTCAAAGTTTTTCCCAGCTCATCGGCGCACCCGCCATCGGCATCGACGAGGATACCTCGGGACATGGCGAAGTGGTCGTGGGATTCTGGGAATCAGAATTTTCGGGAGCGACCGGGGAACACGATGCGCCACTTCGTCGCTCGCTCGTCGTCACCGGCGCAGATATGCTCTCGGATTTAGCCGTGCGTTCCGTTCGATCGGTCGCGTTTATCCGTTCGCGTCGTGGAGCCGAAGCCATGGCACAAATGGTGAAACGCAATCTGTCAGAAATCGATCCGGCGTTGCCCGGGCGAGCGGCGGCCTACCGTGCCGGGCTGTTACCCGAAGAACGTCGCGATGTCGAAGAACAGCTCAATAGCGGCAAACTTTTGGCGGTTTCCACGACCCCGGCGTTGGAACTCGGTATCGATATTGCCGGGCTCGATGGTGTCGTCGTGGCTGGTTGGCCCGGTACTCGGGCCTCGTTTTTTCAACAGTTAGGCCGGGCGGGCCGTTCTGGACAACGATCTGTTGCACTCTATGTTGCTGGTGATGATCCGATGGACACGTACTTGGTGCACCACCCACAGGCGGTCTTTGATCTCGCGGTCGAAGATCACGTCATCGATGCCCACAACCCGCATATCCTGTCGGCACACCTGTGCGCCGCAGCCGCCGAAATTCCGCTCAAACCCGAAGACCTGAGTGCCTTTGGCGACTCCGACCATATTCGCCACATCGTTGAGGAACTCACGGCCACCGGATACCTCCGGCGACGACCGGCTGGCTGGTATTGGACACACGAGCAGCATGCGGCCGGCATGGTGAGTCTGCGAGATTCCGGCTCCGGGCCGATGCAAATTATCGATGGTGAAACAGGTGCGGTGCTGGGTTCCATTGGTGGAGAACAAGCGCATGGTCAAACGCATCCCGGTGCCGTCTATGTGCACCAGGGGCGCACCTGGGTTGTCGAGGATTTGGACGAGGACAATGCCACCGTGGTCGTCGTGCGTGCCGAACCCGAATATTTCACGCAGGCCCGAGATGTCACCGATGTCGACATACTGGCCGAAGACGCCCGCATCTTCTCTGCCGAAGACCGGCTCGCATGGGTACACGGCCCCGTGAAGGTCACCAATCAGGTGGTGTCGTATCAGCGCAAGGAGATCTCCAGCGGTCGCGTCATTGATGAGCAACCCCTTGACCTCAGCGCTCGTGAATTATTTACCCAAGCCGTCTGGTTTACCGCACCGTCTGAGGATTTTGTGGCTGCCGGTTTGACCACCGATCGACTCCCCGGGGCTTTGCACGCGGCCGAACACGCGATGATCGGGATGATGCCGCTGGTGGCGTCCAATGACCGGTGGGATATCGGAGGTGTCTCACTCGTGCTCCATCCGGATACCGAAGCACCAACGGTCTTTGTCTATGACGGCCACCCGGGTGGCGTCGGTTTTGCCACCCGAGGCTTTCTGCAAGCCAGCACCTGGATTACGGCCACGATGGAGGCGATTGAAAACTGCAGCTGCCCCGACGGTTGCCCCTCGTGCGTGCAGTCTCCGAAATGTGGCAATCGGAACTCGCCGCTGGATAAGGCCGGGGCGATCATCGTACTGCGCTACGTGGAGTCAGCATTGACTAGGGCTGCTTCGGTCCCGCCCGAGACTGCGCTGTAGCATCCAGGCCGATGGGCACGGCCAACTCGACCTGGATGTGGGCCACACCGGGTTCGGCAATGTTGCACGCCGTCATGGTGGCACCGTGTGCAGAAACCGTGTCGTCTGCCAGCGCACACGGCTCTGCGATCATGAGCCCACGGGCGGCATCGGCTGCCGAGAGTGCTGCCAAATCGGCTGCGACCGCCGCTCGCGAAGCTGCAACGTGCACCTGCACCAGCGCCAGTGTTGCGGCAAGTAGCAGCATCAGTGCAGCAAACACCGTGAGCATCATGGCGGTCGATGCTCCGGCGTCATCGGTTAGGGTTCTACGGTCCATTGGTTTGGGGCTTTCGCTTCAGCGGTCAATTCGATAGATGGGATCAGTCCGAGTGGTCCGGGCACCGGGCTGGAGAGCTCAACGGTGGCCCACTGTCCTGATACGGACGTGGATACCTGGGTCTGCGTTGATGTCATGTGAGACACGGAGGTGTCGATGGATCCCTGTTCTTCGCCCCGGGCCAGTTGTCGGGCTGCCACGGAGGCGGCCTGGTGCAATTTCGATTGATGCATGCCCATCACGACAACATTGACGAGCACCGCGATGATCAAGACCACAACGGGCAGGATGACGGCAAATTCTGCGGTCACTGACCCCGCAGAGGATGAGTTACGTGTGCGCATGATGACCTCCCGAGAGGCCGGGGCGTTGGCCCCGGCCTCTCGTCGTTGGTGTTTAGAAACTCAGTGCGCTTTCGATGAGCCCTTCCAGCAGGCCCTGGACGGTACCCGAGGAGATGACGGCCGCGAGGACGCCAGCAAATGCAACTGCTGCCAGTGTCACGATGGAATATTCAGCTATGTTGTCAAGTGACCATCTCAGTTAGTATAGATTCATGACCAAAACTCAGGCCGCTATTTATGCACGTATTAGCCGCGATATTGAGGGGCAAGCATTAGGCGTACAGCGCCAAATTGAGGCGTGTCAGCAACTTGCAGACCGTTTAGGCGTTGAGGTTGCTGAGATATACGTTGACAATGACACAAGCGCATATAAGACGGGTATCCGTAAAAATTATGAGCGCATGTTGTCAGGTATCCGGGACGGCCTCATTCAGGCGGTAATCGTATGGAATTTAGACCGGCTGTTACGGCAAACTAAGGAACTCGAAACATACTTAGAGCTATGCCAGCCGCTAGATATTGCAACGTATGAGGTCACGGCCGGCATGATGGACCTGACTACGCCATCCGGCCGCGCTACAGCACGCACACGCGGCGCGTGGGCACAGTTTGAGTCTGAGCACCGGGCCGACCGCATTAGGGCACAAAAAGCACAGGCTGCCCGCGCCGGCCGGCATCTAGGCGGGCCTGTACCGTTCGGCTGGCAGCGGGTAGACCATTACATAGACGACAATGGTAGCGCCCGGGGCGGCCGTATCGTTCCTGAGCCGTTTACGGCCCGGCTGTTAGCCGAGGGCACCCGTATGATTTTATCCGGCAAATCTATAGGTGACGTCGCCCGTTATTGGGCTGATGAGGGCGCCCGCTCAGGCTCAGGCCGTACATTCAAATCAGGCCAGGTGAGACGTTTTCTATTACGGCCGCGAAACGCCGGTCTAGTCACGTTCCGCGGTGAGACCGTCTCAGACAGTTGGCCCGCCGTAGTTGACCTAGAGGACTTTAGGGCGCTAGAGGCGCTACTCACCGCGCCGGAAAGAAACCAACACTCAGAGCATAAACGCAAATATCTGTTATCCGGTGTTGTGTATTGCCACTGCGGTAGACGGGCGTTCGGATTATGGCAGAGCGGCAAAAAGCAATTTATCTACCGCTGTCCCGCAACTCAGGAACCGGGTAAAAAGTTAGTACAACACATTAGCCGCGACCTAGAGTTTGTAGACGCTTACGTGACTGAAATCGCCGTGAAATACTTAGAGCGGTCTGAGGTCGTAGAGGCCATACGCGAGCGGGTAAACCGCCGGCGGGCGACACCCGTTGAGTCACAGTCAGTCGTTGAGTTGAATAACCGCAAAAACACGCTTACGCGAATGTTTGCACAAGGGCAAATTTCTGAGGCTCAGCTAATTGAGGGCAGCGCTGAAATTGACTCTCAGCTCAAAGAAATTAGCGGCCGCGTAAAGGCTCATACAGGCTCACCGGCGTTAGCAACACTAGCGGTGGCAGAAAACCCCGGTCAGGCGTTTAGAGACGCCGAGCTAGAGGTACAGCGCGAAATTCTACGGGCGCTGATGATGGTAGAGATACGCCCGGTGACTAGCCGCAAACATGACCGGCCTATAGATCAGGAAATCATCATTCATTGGCTAGCAGACCCGGGTCTAAATTTCCCTCCTGAGATATTGCCACACACAACAGAGAAATAGTAAGAGGGGTAGCAAATATGCAGCCTGAAAAGCCTAACGTAATCATGATTATTTGCGACAATACATCTCAATGGCACGGCAAAAAACGCCCCACCCCCGAGGTCCAGAGTTACAGGTATCACGAATACGGCGCGGGGAAACAGGGGCATACCTGGCTACCTTTTGTGCAGTCTGAGTGGCTCAAAAACGCCCGCGCCGGTGAAAGTAACTCACAGTCCCTGATTGGCAACGAAAAATATGACCATCGGAACAAGGAGCACCGCCGGGCTAAGCACCGCATTTCCTGGGAGCTAACGTGTTTGAAATGCGGTTATTCAGTGCCAGTAGTTCAGGAAAGGCTCTATCCGGCGCTGACGAATATGCGTGATTTGGGAATCCCCAAAATGCGCCTGTCACATATTAAAGCGGGGCTTGAAAACCCTCAGTGCTGGCCGGACGACTTGACCTTATAGATGAAGCTGTTAAAGTAGTTGCTATGTCACCGAGATGTGACTGACCGGGCGAAAAAAGGCCCCCCTAGCTGGCGTAACGGGTTCGAAAGATAACACCCAGCACCAATGAGCGCACGGCGCTAAGGCTACAAAAACGCCGCCATCCCCCCGGATGACAGATCATTTGTCATACCCAGGGGGTATTTTTATGACCGCGAAGTCCTGGACTCAGGAACGCGCCAAAATTGCGTCACTCTCACGCTTCAAAAAAGATGATGACCCGGCAATTATCAAAGCCCGCCAAAACCTCAAAGCGCTAAAACTCGAAGAGCACGTACGAAACGTTGTCAATGAGGCGCCCCCGCTCACCGCCGAACAGGCTGACCGGATAGCTAAGCTACTCAGCCCCACCCAGGGCGGTGGTTGCTGATGAGCCGCGGACAGGAAAAGACCCCCGGCGAAAACTCACCGGGGGTCCGAAAGGAAAATCAAAAGGTCACGACACCCAATGACTCTAGTATACCCTCCCAGGGTAAGGGTCGTGAAGTTTTTGAGGCTGAGTTAAGCGGCTGTTACGTAGTAGTTGCTCAGATCAAATCACCCGGGCCGGAGCCGCGTTACCGCCGCCGGTTTTATGCGAATCTACCCAGCGCCCAGCGGGCCGTTGACCGCGCTGTCATGCAGGGCAAGGACGCTCACCTCATTCTCGCCCGTCTGACCGTGGTGGGCGGTGATACGGAATGACGGCCGATCAGGTAAACGCCGATGATTACTTGCAGGGCCTCCAAGACGGCATGAAACACGCGGCGCCCCCGTCGGCACGTGAGGCGGCTGAAATCGAGTTGCATGAGCACGCCTCAGCTATTGAATGGGACGACCACAACCTACGCTCTCACCAGCGCATGGCCGCCCGTTTAGCTCAATACGCTGAGACAGGCTCACTGTTTGTAGACGGCTCAGGCTGGCACTATTGGGACGGTAAACGGTGGGCGCCGGACCGGCATAACGCCCGCATACACGCCACCCTGTCTGACCTCCTCAAAGTCTCATGGTCAGAGGCTATGAATGACAAAGCATTACAGGCTGACGTCCGCTCAGCTAACACCGCCGCCGGCTCTCACGGCGTCATTGAGTTAGCGTCACGGTCACCGCGGCTATTTGCCGAACAGGTAGACCAGGACCCCTATTTGCTCAACTGTCAAAACGGCACCTTAGATCTCCATGACCTACAGATGAGACCGCATAACCCGGCAGACCGAATAACTAAGGTCACGAACGCCTCATATGACCCCGGCGCTCAGGCAGAGTCATGGACAGATTTTCTAACCTCATCTCTACCGGACCCGGCGGTCCGGGGCTTTATGCAACGCTACGCCGGCCTGTCACTCATCGGCCGGGTTATTGAACACGTCATGCTCATAGCAACAGGCACCGGCCGTAACGGTAAAGGCGTATTGGCTAGGACCCTGTCTAAGGCCCTCGGTGACTACGCAATCACCGCAACTAATGACCTGTTAGTTACAGGCCGTCACGGCGGTAAAACAGCCGGGGAGCTAGCCGCTCAGATGGAGCTCCGCGGGGCGCGTTTTGCGGTCATGTCTGAGCTAGACAAAAACGACCGCATGAACGAGGCCCTGATGAAATCGCTCACCGGCGGTGACGAAATCACCGCGAAACACATGGGCCAAAATTTTGTCAGGTTTATGCCCTCACACTCATTCTTTTTACAAACGAATGATTTGCCGGCAATGGACGCTGACGCTAAGGCCGCCTGGGCGCGGGTACGTGTTGTACCGTTCAACGTCTCATTTGAGGGCCGCGAAGATCACGGCTTAGAAGAGCGGCTAGAGGCTCAATTATCCGGGGTATTGACCTGGGCGGTTGAGGGGCTACGCGCTTACCAACAGGCCGGCCTCGATGAGCCTGAGGCCGTCAGGTCTAGTACGAACGCCTACAGGTCTGACAATGACGCGCTAGCCCGGTTTATAGATGACCGCTGCGTTATGGGTCCGGCGTTTAGCGTCACAACAGCAAAACTCACTCAGGAATATAACACGTGGGCGGCGGTCAATGGTGAGGCTCAGTTATCGTCACGCGCCCTAGGAAAACAGGTCCGGCAACTGCCAGAAATCAATGACGTTAGAACAGCCGGGTCACGCGGTTTAGGCGGAATCGGTCTAAAGCATGATTGTGACTGATTCCACTCAAACCGCGCTGACTAGGGGTGATGACACTAATGACGTCTGGTCCCAGTCATTCCTCGTGAGAAAACGATTATAAGGAATCACTGGGACCTCACGTCACTAACGTCACAGCTAAGAAAGGAAACATCATGACCACCCAAATTGAGCAACTGAAAACTGAACTAGAGGCGGCACGCGATGAGATTCAACTGTGGAAAAAGCGGTCTCGTCTATGGGAAAACCGCGCTAAAAATAACGCTGAAAAACTGTCCAAGATCCTAGACATTATTGACCCGGAGATTTACTAATGACCACCGAATCCGTCACTAAGGCAACCACTACAACAGCAAAGGAAAACATGGAACAGCAATCAAATATCACCCCGCGCAATGATGACCACACCGAAGAGACCCCGGCCCCGGCCGGCACTGAGCAGCCCGAAAACGCTCAGGAACAGGCCCCGGCCGATGAGCCGGCTACTGAGCCTGACGCCGGACAGGAATCAGAAAACGATGACCTCACCGCGGCCATGAGTGACGGCGATAAGGTCAAGAAAGCAAACCGTGAGGCCGCGAATTACCGTCACCAACTCCGTGAGGCACAGGCTGAAATTGAACAACTAAAAGCTGCCGCCGAGACCGGGCTACAACAGGCATTCAACACCCGGCTAGAGAAATACACCACCGTGACCGTTGACCGCGAACAGGCCGGCAAAATTGACGGCGCGGTCGGTATTATCAGCCGCGGTCACCCTGAGGTCAGACTGAAACACCCTGAGGATTTTGAGCGCATGACCGGCCTGACAGCTCAGGACCTCACCTATGAGGGCACCAGTCAGCTCGACGAGACCCGGTACGCCCAAGAGCTAGCAAAGTTGCTAGAGGCCCGCCCTGAGCTGTTTGAGGGCACAGAGGCCCAACACGCGCAATACCGGGGCGCGATGCAACTGTCTCACGCTTTTGGCAACCACCAAGAGCGCACAGGGTCACAAGACAACAGCTGGCAGGGCGCTTTCCGCCCCGCTGAGGGCTAACCCGACTTGGCCCCCGCGCCCGGCCCCGGTAGACTACTAACTGTATCGTTTACCGGGGCCAGGTGCCCCGCTACAGATACACGGACAGCCCGTGACGGGCATACTCCGGTAAGGCCAGGAGCCGCCGGCGAAACACTTACGTATCGCTACAGGTGGCTCCATTTTTATACGTCTCACGGCCACCGGAAAGGGCACCATCATGCCTACACTTTCAACCGTCAAAAGCGCCCGGGCCTGGTCTCCAGACCTCAACATGTTTGCGCCTGAGGACACCCTACAAAACGCGCTCATTCTCGATCACTCAACCGTCTCAGCAAACATTGACGGCGACCAGCCGTCTCTACGTGTTGGCTATGTTGCAGACGATGAGGCTCAGTTCACCGCTGAGGGTAACGAAATTCCTGAGTCTGAACCGGCGCTGAATGAGGTACTCGTATACACCGGGAAAATCACTCAGCTAGTACGCCTGACCAATGAGCAATACCGTCAGGCCGGCACCGCCGATCAGTTAGCCGCCTCAACAGCCCGGGCCATCACCAAAAAGGCCGACCAGGCTTTTCTGACTCAGTCCGCCCCCGCCGCCGGCAAGAACGCGCCCCCGGCCGGCCTCGTCAACATTGACGGGATCACGGTCAATGATGAGGCAATCACCGCGAACCTAGACCCCCTGGTCGATCTCGTAGCACAGCTAGAGGCTAACGGCTCAGCCCCCACCGGGGTTATCTTAGACCCCCTGGCATGGGCCGCGCTGCGTAAGCTCAAGACCTCAGACGGCTCACAGACGACACTCATCGGCGCCGGCACCAATGACGCCGAACGGCTATTGCTCAGCCTGCCCGTGACCGTCACCCCGGCTATGCAGCCCAACAGCGGGCTAGTAGTCGATCACAACGCGGTCATTAGCGCCGCCGGCCCGGTCAGAGTAGATACTGACGAAAGCGTTTACTTTACGTCTGACGGTGTCGCCGTACGCGCTACCTGGCGTATTGGTTGGAACGTTGTCCGGCCTGAGCGCCTCGGCAAGTTCACTGTTACAGCAAACAGCACTGAATAAGTAGCAGAGTCAACGGCCCGCTGAGCGTCAACACCGACGCCGGCGGGCCGTTTTCTTATGCCCAAAACCGCAACAGAAACAGCCCAGGGGGTACAGCCCCCACCCCTCAACGGCTCCGCACCCGGGGGCTTACGCAATCTCTCCCCGGTATTTTTTTCCACACGCTCAGGGCAAATCACTGTCACGCTCATGTCACGCGTGACATACACCGTGACACCCGCCCGACGCCCGCGTAATCTGTGAATAGCCTGAATAAACCCCTGGAGCGCGCTGTTAGCCTAGCCCTATGCGTACTCTCAAATTGTTAGGCGCCTCATTGGCTGCCGGTGCCCTTTTATCCCTGTCTGCCTGCGGTAGCAACGATGAGGCCGAAGCCTCAGCGGCCTGTCTTGACTCTATGCAAACAGCGGCGGCGGAAACAGACCCGGTTGCAGCTGACCCGCTCATTATTGAAACACTGTCAGCATGTGAAACGGCTGACGAATGGTTAGCCGCGCTAGATGAGCACCCCGGGGCTATGGCTTACACCGATGACGCTGAGATTGACGACTCAGCATTGATAACGCCCTGCTACGCTCAGCCTGATACGCCGGTCTGTGAGGACGCTGAGGCACAGGGCCGCCTCTAAGCCGTTGACGGGCGGCGCTCAGCACACGAAAAGCGGCCCCGGGTAAGTCACCCGAGGCCGCTCTAAACTATTTCGCTATGGCTGAGGGTTAGGCCGTAGGGCCGTGATGAGTCCCGCCGCGCCAAGGCCCAGCGCCACAATTCCTAGGGGTAAGCTCAACCCCGCGGGTAACGGGGCAAACACGGTCACGGCTCCTATGATTACCGCCGCAATACTTATCTTAAAACCTAGGCTCATGTCACTCATCTTCTCTAGTTGAGGTGATGTTGTGGTTACTCAGTGTATCAATCATGCTGATATTTACAGTTTTACCTACAGGGGCTATGTCGCTCATCTCAGTGTCACGCATTAGCTCTCCAAGCGTGATAAAGAGGTCATGCAATTCTGTCATAGTAAACGGACCGTCAGCGTCATGATCGATATAGGCCCTGTAACCGTCTTGCTCAGTCCAAGTACCGGTGACCGTAAACCCGTCACGCTGAACAGCACACTCATGACCCTGTACCGCGCCCTGGTCGTCAATAAACGGCGTCCAATAGGTTCGTTGTGTATTGGTCATTCTGACTCTCCTTAGTTGATTAGTAGATCCGGTGTTTTTCAATAATGGCCCAATAGCGGTCGGTGTCCCACCCTATAATTTCCCAGTCGAAATGACCGAAAATCTGCCAGAACTCTCTCACAATCGCCTCAACGTCATGCCGCACTGTGAAGCTGTTATCCATGACTACCTGACGTATATAATTTTCAGCTCTCATGAGTTCGATAGGGTCAACGGTTTTCATATCGCTGTTACTTTCTGTAGAGGGTCACGTGGGTTTAGATAAGGACCCCGGAGGGGGCTGTGGGCTATGAGACCCCATCCCCAAAAAACCCGCCGGCCCCGTCCTAGCTCTCCGAGCGTTCGCCCATCACAACTAGACCCCCTCATTTTTGAGGGCGTCTCAGAGTATGGTGGTAGTTCCCGCTGGCCTGCAGGTTCCCTGTCACCCGGTACGCAACAGTTCCCAAAGGATATGACCGGCCCGTTAAGTTATGGCCCGAACGGTGATGAAAAAAGGCCCGGAACACAAAGCTCAACGGGCCTGACAGAACCTATAGTGTTGGCATACACTAGACACTGAGCACGGTCCGTTTTACCGTGTTCCACGCCCCGGATGATTTGCGGTCATGCCGGGGCTTTACTATGACCAGTTGGTCACGTGTCTGTTCTACCGAATACTCTGCAGTGTTGGCACCGCTGTCATCGCTGAGTTCGAGGTGAAACGGTTGATGGTCTTTCATAATGTGCTCCTATTTGTTTCAGGGGTGGGTGGCGATATTTAGTTATGAGTCAGCGTGGCTCAGCCGGGCAAAAGGGCGAGCACCATGGGGACGATGCCCAGCAGGATGAAACTGGGCAGCATGCAGATGCCGGTGGGTAGCACCAGGCGGATGGCGAGTTCTTCGGCAAGTTGTTCGGCCAGCCGTTTCCGGTTGGCGCGCAGTGCGGTGGCCGCGGTGGTCAGCATGTGTGCCGATGGCACCGCCGAGGCATGCACGAATCGCAGTTCATGGGCCAGTTGGGTCAGGTGTGGGTCGTCTAGCGTGTGCTCCCAGGCGGTGTCCCAGTCGATCCCCATCAGCAGCAAGTTCGCGACCTGTTGCAGCTGCTGGCAGCCGGGCAGATGCCTTCCGACGGCGGCGAGCCCGGTGGCAAGTGAACTACCGGAGGCAAAGAGTTGTGCCATGACGTCGAGCACCAGGGCGGGGTCGGTGGAGGGTGCGGATGGTTTCATGGTTGTTGTGCCGTTCTGATCATGCGAGCCGTCCACCTGCGCCCGATTACCGCTAGCGCCACCCCGGCGAGTAACAAGATCCAACCGGTGAGTGTGGTGAGCAGCTGTGGGATAGAAGCTCCCAGCATGTGCGCGAGCCCCAGCCCGGCCACCGGCAGCCAGGCCAGTAGGCTTGCGGTTGTCTTTGGCCCTGCCGAGGCGGCTTCGCGAGCTTGCTGGGCATCTTCACCGGCTTCGAGCGCATCGGCCAATCGGTAGAGGATCTGAGACAGGGACATACCGGTGTGTTGTGCCAAGGTCAGGGTGGCCGACAGTTGTTGCCACCAGGTCGCTTGGCCCGGTGCGGTGACCTTGGCGAAATACGGTGTGTTCAGCAACCCTGCGGCCTGCTGGGCGGCCAGCACGTGATGCATACAGCATTGTGGATCCGGTGTTTCTGGTGCTGGCGCATTCGTGCAGGGGGTATGGGCTTGGGCGACTTCTGGCCACAGTGTGGTCAGTGGCCGACCGGCCGATAGCAGTGCTGCCGCCTGACGTATGACCGTGATGAACTGGGCGTGCTGTTGTGCCGCACGCCGTTTTGCTGTGACGAGGTTGATGACGGCTTTCATCGGGTTCATGCTGCCCTGGTCTCTCCCTGTGCCATGGTGTCCAACAGTGCCAGCCCCGGCCCCTCCATCACCTGGTTGCCCACGGTGGTCAACACCGGGGTGAGGTTCAGTTGCGCATCGTCACCGGTTTTGGATAACAGTGCCACTTCAGCCGGATAGCGCAGCCCTGCTGCATTGCGTTCGAGGTGGATGACGACGTCGATGGCCGATCGGATCTGTAGCGCTGCCGTCGTCGGGGCCAGTCCGGCCAGTGCTGCCATGGCATGCAGACGTGCCGGGACATCGGAAGCAGAGTTCGCGTGCACCGTGCCGATGGCGCCGCGGTGGCCGGTGTTCATAGCGGTCAGAAAGTCGGCGACCTCTGCCCCGCGACATTCACCAACGATGACTCGATCCGGACGCATGCGCAGTGCTTGGCGGATCAGCACCGGTAAGCCGATTCCGCCCTGTCCTTCGGTATTGGCGTCACGCGTGGCCAGACCCACAACATGGGGATGCTGAATGTCTAATTCCGGGGTGTCCTCAATGGTGAGGATCCGCTGCGCCGGGTCCACCGTTGCCAGCAACGCAGCTAACAACGTGGTTTTGCCCGAGCCAGTTGCACCCGAGATGAGCATGTTGGTGCGATTGTGCATCAGGTGGCCGATCACATCCAACCACTTTGTCGCACCCGGCCAGTCGTCGGTCAGCGCCTCGAGCGTGGGCTGACTTCGCGACGGCAGTCGGATTGACAGCTGTGGGCCAGCGGTGGCAATTGGTGGCAGCACCGCGTGAATTCGGGCGCTGCCGATTTGCACGTCCCCAAACGGCATCCCCTCATCCAAACGCTTGCCGCCTTGTCCAAGCAGCCGGACTGCGAGCGCCCTGGTCGTTTCGGCATCCAGGGTGGAGGTGGTCTGTGTGAGTCCCACACCGGTGTCGGTCCAGATGTTGCCGTGGCCATCAACGATGATGTCGGTGGTTTCTGGGTCGCATGCAAAGGCTGCCAGTGGCCCGAGTCCCAAAAGATCATCGACGAGGTGCTCCATGCTGGACTTCGCCTGAGCTACGGAGGCGACCGGCACGTGTTGAGCGACCGCCTGAGCCACCACGGCAGGTTCGGCTGCGTGGGGCTCATCGGTGGCGTGTAGCCGAGCAGCCAGCCACTGTTTGGCAGCGGCGAGACCACCGGTTTTCTGTGGTCGTTTGGGTACCCATCCGCGTGTCATGTCGCATCACCTCGTTGCATCCATCGGCGCATCCCCTTGCGACGTCGGCGGTTGGTGGTGATGAATTCGAAGTCTCGACGGGTCCCGTATTCGGGAATTCGATGAGAAAAGTAATCCAGGGTTTTATACGGTGTGAATTTGACGTGGAGTGGCCGAGAAAAATCATCCACGTGGATGACGTGCACACCTTCGGCTGCTAAGCGCTGCGCCATAAAGAGGTCAGCCCCGCAATTGATGACGGTGTGGGAGAAGTGGTGCTGTGCTGCGTGCAAGGTGTCGACGAGCAGCACCGAGTTTAACGGGTTGGCTCTGTTAACCTGCAACATCATCGTCACCTGGGCCCACGTGGGCGCGTTGAGCAGATAGATGTGGGGCGAAGGCAAGTCGAAGTCAAAGTCCAGGGCATCGACACCGTGGTCGGTGGCCTGCAGTATCGCATCGGTCAGCGCTCCGGAAGCATCTGCGTCGATCAGCAGCGCCCCGTCATCGGCGTGAGCATAGGCCATGGCTGCCGACAGCATGGGATACGCGTCCGCTGACGTTTGTACGACGGCCCACGCGGTGGAGGTTTCGGTGCGTGGGAAACATTGCGATACCAGCCAGTGTTCAAAGGTGGCCCGGTGGTCCGGGTAGTGCCACTGTCGGTTGCCGGCAAACAGGGTGTTGCCCGATACCTGAATACTGGCCGCTTTTGGTGCGTCATCGGCGTCTGCGAGTTCGACACTCTCCAGGCCCAAGGCTGCGATCACGGCGTAGACGAATCCGGCGGCGTCTTCGGTGGCGTCTTGAGTGTCCACCAGGACGGTGAAGTGCGTCTCCGGTGGTGGTTTTGCACTCCGTGTGAGTTTGCGTTGCGTGGTTGTCATGCCTCAAGCATCAACCAGCGGCCGCATCGCCGGGTACCGGCAGAACCCAATTGTGGATAACCGGTACTGGGTGGAGCGGTTGTGGACGAATGCCTGCGGAGACTATCTGCGGCCGGTAAAGTCTCTTGCGTTGTGCTCGTGGTCGAAGATGGCGGCGGGTACGGGTTTGGTCGCGTCCCAGTTGGTGATATCGATGATGTAGCGCGGATCCCAGGGTTCTGCCCAGCCGAGCAACTCGAGGACGCGGTCTAAGATCATGGCGGTAAAACCCCACACCAATGTGCCGCCAACCGTAAAGGCCGGGGTGCCGTAGCGTTGTTTGTGGCTGCGGTCGGTTGCCACCGCGGTAACGCGGAGCTTGGGGTCGACAAGATCGCCCACCGGGACCCGAAACACGCGGGTGGCCTCTTCGGTGGTGATCATTTCGTTGGGGTGCTGCCACCAGCCCACCACCGGGGTCACCCGAAAATTGGAGATCGGCAGCGGGAGCGTCGGTAATTGGCCGATGGGGACGATGCCGGTGGGATCAACGCCTGTTTCTTCCTGGGTTTCACGGACCGCACATACGGTGGCATCGTCGTCGGCGGGTTCTTGGCCACCGCCGGGAAATGAGACCTGGCCGGGATGGTTGCGCAGCGCCAGAGAACGCTGCGTCAACAATATGTCGAGCTCTTTGGGCACGATGGTTCGGTCAAAGGTGGCCGGCCGATCATCCATGGAACCAAACAACAACAGCACCGAGGCGTCCCGCGGATTCTGGAGGGCGCCTAGATCATAAGGCCATGTTTCGTCATGTTCGGGCAGTGCCGCTGCCGGCGAGACGGTCACCCGGTGTGCGATGTCCGGGTCCACCACGCCATAGGTATGGACTAACGCCAGAAGATCGGCCAGTGCACCATCGAGCTGCATTAGGCCTCCCACTGATAACCGGCGGCACGAAGTTCCGCACGGGTGGCGCCAGCAAGCAGTGCCTGATGAATGTGTTCCCGTCCCGGGGCGAGTTCATAGGCCAGCAACTCTTGGGCGGCCTGCGGGTTGATTTCGCCGATGCCAGCCGACGGACACCATGTGGCCACCGGACACGCACCACAGGCGGGTCGTTTGGCATGGCAGATGCGCCGTCCGAGAAAAATCAGGCGATGTGACAGGTCGGTATGGTCTTTGGGCTCAAACAGTGCGGCGAGATCGCGTTCGACCACGGTGGCATTGGTGGAATCGGTCCAGCCGAGACGATTCGCCAGCCGGATGACGTGGGTATCGGTCGTAATACCCGGCACCCCGAAGACGTTACCTAACACCACGAATGCGGTTTTGCGACCCACGCCGGGCAGTTTCACCAGATCCTCGAGCGTATCGGGCACGTTGCCGTCGTGGTCGTCCACGAGTGCCTGCGATAGGCCCAGCAACGCGCGTGTCTTATTTTTGTAAAACCCGGTGGGACGAATGAGCTCCTGCAGTTCCAGTTCTTGCGCATCGGCCATCGTTGCGGCATCAGGATACCGAGCAAACAGTGCCGGGGTAACCGAATTGACGCGGATATCGGTGGTTTGGGCGCTCAGTACGGTGGCCACCAGCAGTTCAAAGGGGTTGGTGAAATCCAGTTCTGCATGAGCATATGGGAAGGTCTCCCCGAGCACCCGGTAGATTTTGCGCGCCCGGCGCTTTGTGGCCAATGGCGTCTCGTTACTCACAGTGTCCCCCTATGTTGCACGGCTACCTGACTCATACTAGGCCCCCGACATCGCGGTTTTCACACCGTTGACTGTCGCGACGGCACAACCGTTCACCGTACTGGATGGAACCGTTCAGCGCATCACGGGTTTGATCGACCTACCAAAACGCCTTAGCATAACACTAGATGTGACAGCGATCACGAACGAAGGAGCCTCATGGTCACCACACACGAACAACAAACCACCCAACGAGCCGGTCAGCTCTACGAACAGGCCGCCCAAAGTCAGATGGACTACTGGGCTGATCGAGCTCGCAATGAACTGTACTGGGATACCCCGTTTACCGAAGTCTTGGACTGGTCGAATCCACCGTTTGCCAAGTGGTTTGCCGACGGGACGACGAATGCCTGCTATAACGCGGTGGACCGGCACGTCGAAGCCGGCCATGGCGACCGCGTGGCTATCCATTTCGAGGGCGAGCCAGGCGACACCGATACTGTGACCTATGCCGATATGCAGGTCCGGGTCTCCCAGGCCGCTAACGCACTGGAATTGTTGGGCGTCACGAAGGGCGACCGCGTCGCAATTTATCTTCCGATGCTGGTGGAATCCGTGGTCGCGATCTTAGCGTGCGCCCGCATTGGCGCCGTGCATTCGGTAGTATTTGGTGGGTTCTCGGCTGAAGCGTTGCGCTCGCGTATCGATGACGCGCAAGCCAAGGTCGTCATCACCGCGGATGGTTCGTTCCGCCGCGGTAAACCCAATATGCTCAAGCCCATCGTGGATGACTCGCTGGCGAAGCCGGGCCACACCGTCGAACATGTGCTGGTGGTTGCCCGTAATAAAGAAGACGTGCACTGGGTTGAGGATCGCGACATCTGGTTCCACGAACTCGTGAACGAACAGCCCACCACGCACCAGGTCACGTGGCACGAAGCAGAGCATCCGCTCTTTATTCTGTATACCTCGGGCACCACCGGTCAGCCCAAGGGTCTTATGCACACGACCGGCGGCTACCTCACCCAGGTCACCGCTACGATGCGCGATACATTTGATCTGCAGCCCGAAACCGATGTCTTCTGGTGTACAGCTGACGTCGGCTGGGTGACCGGCCACTCCTATATTGTCTACGGCCCAATGGCCAATGGCGCCACCCAGGTCCTCTACGAGGGCACTCCAGATACCCCACACCGGGGCCGCTGGTGGGAAATGGTGGAAAAATACGGTGTCACCATTCTCTACACGGCACCGACTGCGATCCGTAGCGCGATGAAATGGGGACGCGACGTCGCCGACCGATATGATCTGTCATCGCTTCGGCTGCTGGGTTCGGTTGGTGAGGCAATCAACCCTGAAGCGTGGGATTGGTACCGTGAAGTCATCGGTCAAAACGCCGGAGCAGGCACGGTCAACGCGGACGACACGGTGACACCGGGGCCGCGCAAGACCGAGCTTGTACCGATTGCTGATACGTGGTGGCAGACCGAAACCGGCGCCCATATTCTCACGCCACTGCCCGCACTGCGTGCCGATGAGCTGAAGCCCGGCTCGGCACAGCGTGCTGTTCCCGGCGTGTCTGTCGATGTCGTGGATGACCAGGGCAATTCGATGCAGGACACCTCACAGGGCTTCCTGGTGATCCGGGATCCCTGGCCGGCGATGGCCCGCACTATTTGGGGCAATGACGAGCGTTTCGTCGATACCTACTGGTCCCGGTTTGATGGCATGTATTTTGCCGGTGACGGTGCCCGCTTTGACGAGGACGGCGACATCTGGCTGCTGGGGCGTGTCGATGATGTGATGAATGTGTCCGGGCACCGGCTGTCCACCACGGAAGTCGAGTCTGCACTGGTCGCCCATGAGCTGGTTGCCGAGGCGGCCGTCGTCGGGGCAGCCGATGACACGACGGGACAAGCCATCTATGCGTTCGTGATTTTGACCGAGGATTCCGAAGGCGCCGACCAAGATGAGGCTGAAGCCGCCTTGCGCGCTCATGTTGGGTCGCACATTGGCCCCATTGCCAAACCCAAGCGGATTCTGGTGACGACTGACCTACCGAAGACTCGCTCCGGCAAAATCATGCGTCGCTTGTTGAAGGATGCTGCTGAAGGTCAGACGGAGGCCGATCCGACGGCACTGGCTACCTTGGCTGATCCTGCGGTGATGGAAGAAATCTTGTCTGGCATGCAGCAGCGCTAGCTTGCTGCAGTTTTACTGCTCAATGCTGCGGCCCCAACCGTTTTGGTTGGGGTCGCAGCATGTTTCGTGAGACAGGTTATTCTTCGTCGGCGAGTTCGCCGGAAAGTTCATCGGGGTTCCGTTGCAGGTGGATCATTGAAACAATGATGCCGCCCCAGACGGTGACCAATGCGATGATCATCATGGTGATGGAGATGCCGGTCATGACCTGACCTCCTGTTCTGTATCTGGCTCAGCTGCGTGTTTACCGTCGGCCAGATCGGTAGCATCCAGACCGTATTCATTTTCGGAGCGTTCGTTGTACAGTGCCGAATTTTTCGACCATGGGATCAGCGATAGCAGGAAGCCGATGACGATCAGGCTGATAGCCATGCCCCAACCGAAGGTATTGACGTACCAGTCTGGCATTCCGCCGTAGGCCTCCTCGCCACCGAGTTCTGAGATCATTTCGGCCACCAGGGTGTAGACGAGCACAATCGGTAGCACTACGGCGATCAGGAACTTGTAGATGCTGCCCAGTCGGAAGGAGGACACCATATTGAGGTGTTTGACCATTCGATCGAGGCGACGTAGCAGCCACGAGACGCAGACAACTGCAACCAGTGCGGCGGCCACGATACCGAATTGGTTGACGAAGTAGTCGGAGACATCCAGCAGGTGGAGGCCCGAGGTGGTGCCGAAACCGAGCAGTGACAGCAGCGCCAGCGCCACCCCGAAGGTGAATACTACGGTGGTGCGCGACCAGCCGGTTTTGTCTTTGACCGCCGACAGTGTGACTTCCAAGATCGAGATCATCGAGGTAAAGCCAGCGAACAAGAGCGAACCAAAGAACAATACGCCGATGATCGGACCCAGCCCCAGTGGTGCCTGCGAGATAATTTCTGGGAAGGCCACGAAGGCGAGTCCGATGCCGGATGTGACAACCTCAGCGATCTCTACTCCTGCGGCCTGCGCCATGAAGCCCAGTGCCGAGAACACACCGATACCGGCCAAGATTTCAAAACCGGAGTTGGAGAAACCAACCACCAGGCCGGAGCCGGTGAGGTTGGTGCGTTTTTTCAGGTAGGACGAATAGGTGATCATGATGCCGAAGCCAACGGACAAGGAGAAGAAGATTTGTCCGTAGGCGGCGATCCATACACCGGGATCCAGCAGTGCCGCCCAGTTTGGTGTGAACAGGGAATCCAGACCGCTGATAGCGCCCGGTAGCGTCAGTGCGATACCGACTAAGATCAGAAACATCAGGACCAGGATTGGTATACCAATGGCTGAGGCCATACCGATACCACGTCGAACCCCGAGTGCAAGCACGATCAACACTGCCACCCAGATGGCGAGCATTGGCCAAAACACTCCTGGGACAATCGTCAACTCTACGCCCGGTGTTTCAGACATTTGCAGGTAGTTTTCGAAGAAGAATGCGTCGGGGTCGTCGCCCCAGGCTTCAGTCGCCGAGAAGAAAATATAGCTTGCCGCCCAGCCAAGGATGGCCGCGTAGTACAGGCCGATGACCACACAGATCATGGCCTTCCACCAACCAATGGTTTCGGTCCATTTGGCGAGCCGCCGAAACGCTAATGGGGGCGAGCCTTTGAAGCGGTGCCCGAGCGCGTAGTCGAAGAACAGCAGCGGAATACCCGCCGATAACAACGCGACCAGATACGGGATGATGAATGCTCCACCGCCGTTTTCGTAGGCGATATACGGAAAGCGCCAAATGTTGCCCAACCCGACCGCAGAGCCCATGGCAGCCAGGATGAAAATCCAACGACCACCAAACGCTTCACGACGCGTGGACGCGGCTGGCGCCGACGTCATTTGAGAGGACATGTTTACCCCTTTTACGTGTGATGTGAATACAAGTCAGCGTGACTTATGACACTAAGATTACGCCTTACGGGGCGGTAGAACAATAACCTCGCAGGGCGAAGGCAGCATTGACCTGGAATTACTATTTATCGGAGACACTGACCGGTTGATACTGGCTCAGACAAATGCGGGGCGTCATCAACGACACCAGAGATCTCATCCAGCGTGAGTGCGTACCCAACTTCAGCCCCTGACGCCCTGGCAAAAATCACGCCTGCTACCGCACCTTCATCATCCACGAGCGCCCCGCCCGAGTTGCCTTGACGAACGTCAGCTGAAATCTGATACACATCGCGTTGTTCGGGGGCTTCATCATAGATATTGGCAACGGTCGCAGGCCCTTTAGCTTGCACCTCTGCTGTGGTGATCTGATGGGGACCGCCCGATGGATAACCGAGGACAAACGCAGGCTCTCCCGGTTCCATACCGTCGCCAAACTCTACCGTCGGCAATTCTGCATCGGGTAACGCTATCACTGCGATGTCGGCATCTGGGTCAAATGCCACCACTTGGCCAGTGAACAGTTGGCCGTCGAGACTTTCTACTTGCGGCGATTCGACCCCGGCCACCACGTGTGCATTGGTGATGATCCGATCGCCAGCCACTGCAAAGCCTGAGCCCGTCTGGCTTTGACCGCATTCGTAAGCGCTGCCAGTAATACGAACAGAAGACACTGTGGCATCTTCTACCGCGGCCGTTGGCTCAACGCGTGCATCCTCAACTTCAGGAGGCGTCTCGTCAGCCGCAAGATCCAGCTCGGGTAGCTCCGAGGAATCCAACACGTCCGCCCGCACCTGCGCAATCCACGTCCGCGCACCTTCCGGGGTCCATTGGGTCGCCAATGACACGACGCTGGAATTCTTCAGTGCACTGGTAATACCGGGCACACCCACCGAGGAAATTGAAAAAGCAATCAACGAGATCAGTAGTCCCGCAATGACGGTGTTGCCAATGGCGCCAAGAAAGCGGTCAACGAGACGCAGGGCTGGGTGACTGATGTGGAGACGGAGGCGGCCGCCAATTTTCCGTCCCAACCACATACCGAACCAGATCATGACAGCGGTGGTCGCAACCATCGTGATGATGCGCATGACGCCAGCCGCCACGAGTTGAACAATAAGCGGCATGAGAAAAAGGCCACCGAGGGCACCCAAGATTGCGCCCGCAATAGTACCCACCGAGATCCAAAACCCACGGCGAAAGCCGATAATGATCACGATGATCAGTACGAGCACCAGGGCCCAATCAAGCAAGGAAAGCCCTATGATCATCCACCGTCCCCCTCACCGTGACTCCTGGGGTGGCTACAGTCGTTCAAGCGTAGCCGGTTTTTCTACGATCGATGATTCACCGTGCCGATAGCGTAGTAATTTCACAAGGTTTTGGTCTATCGTAGAGGGAGATTTCGCTGCTGGTTGTGACGATTTCCACATTCCCTTCTACGTTCGATAGAATCACTTGGAAGCCCATGTCGAAACGCACTACCATGAACGTGCCTGAATCAATCGGCACTCCACAACCAGTGACCAAGTTCCGGCAAAACTTTGAGTTCGGCCCACAAGGCCAGTAAGGAAACCTTCACCACAATGGATCTAGACGTATTGCGCAATGCACCGCTCTTCACGCACCTCGACGAAGAGGTGTTCAGCGCCCTGACCGCGGAGCTCACCGAAGTTGAGCTTTCTCGCGGCGCCTCGGTTTTCCATGAAGGCGATGACGGAGATCAGCTCTACGTCATTTTGTCCGGAAAGATAAAGCTTGGCCGCACAGCCCCAGACGGTCGCGAAAACTTGCTGGCCATCCTCGGCCCCGGCGAGGTCTTCGGCGAGATGGCTCTGTTCAACCCAGCACCCCGTTCAGCCTCTGCCACCGCGGTGTCAGCTACCAGCCTGGCCGGCCTGCGCCACGAGAACCTCCGCAAGGTCATTTATTCTTCACCAGAAGTCTCGATGCAGCTACTTGGCGCTTTGGCTCGCCGCCTGTCACGCACGAACGAATCGCTTGCTGACCTTGTATTTTCCGATGTGCCAGGTCGCGTCGCGAAGGCCCTGTTGGATCTGGCTGACCGTTTCGGCCGTCCAACCGCCGATGGCCTGCTCGTCGCCCACGACCTCACACAGGAAGAGCTTGCCCAACTGGTTGGCGCCTCCCGTGAAACGGTCAACAAGGCACTGGCCGAGTTCGTCCAACGCGACTGGTTGCGACTCGAAAACCGTGCCGTCATCGTAATGGATCTACAGCGTCTGCGTCAGCGCGCACGCTAGGCACATCCACGACTGAAATGCATCGCGGGCTGAAGAATTGTTCTTCAGCCCGCGATGCGTTTAACCCCTACACATATGCGTAGGCGGGTCAGTCGTGAACCTTGACCATCATTTCAACTTCAACAGGCGCATTCATTGGCAGCATCGCCACACCGACAGCGGAGCGCGCATGAATGCCTTTGTCACCAAACACTTCGCCGAGGAATTCTGAGGCTCCGTTGACCACCAGGTGCTGCTCGGCAAAGTCGGTTCCAGAAGCAACGAAACCGACGACCTTGGTAATTTGGGCGATCTTA
This sequence comes from Micrococcaceae bacterium, assembly GCA_013393415.1. Taxonomy (GTDB): domain Bacteria; phylum Actinomycetota; class Actinomycetes; order Actinomycetales; family Micrococcaceae; genus Yaniella; species Yaniella flava. The sequence continues at coordinate 47,559 of JABXHI010000033.1, read as the reverse complement.
TCGAGATCACCAATTTCAGCCTTGATCGCAGCCAGCCCATTCAAAACACAGATGCGTGCGTAACCAGCGGCATCGGCCACACTGACCTCGTCGCCCACTTTTCCGGTACCGGCAAGCGCGCCTTCGATAACTGGCAGCTGACCGGAGGTATAGACGTTATCGCCATCACGCATGGTCGGCACGTAAGCAGCCAGGGGCTTGCCTACTTCCGGCAGCGTATACCCCGCCTCTTCGAGTCGTTGTTCAATAGCAGACATGTTGCTCCTTCGCTAAGCTTTTGGACGCTTGAGATAAGCAACCGGTGCGTTGCCGTCCGGTCCGGGAATGACGGTGATCAATTCCCACCCGTCGTCACCCCACTGGTCAAGAATCTGCTTGGTCGCATGGATCAACAATGGAATCGTGGCGTATTCCCACTTTTGTATATCGCTCATAGGCTTAACCGTATCTTGCGCCGAGAGCTTTCGAACAGATCTGGTTGTGCTATATCCGGTAGACTCCCCGCATGGCCAAAACGACTTCCTCAGGTACTGATGTGCTCAAAGGCAACTCGCTACTGTCGAAACTGCTCGCCTTTTTTGGGATATCCGCTCTCTTGGGCGCCCTCGGGGCGGGCATGATGCTACCCGCAGGTATGCTTACCGGCGCAGCGTCGCAGGTCGGCACAGAGATGCTAGATCAGCTGCCGGCAGAATTAAACGAAGAACCCCTATCCACGCCTTCCAAAATCATGGATCAGGACGGCAATGAGATCGCCACGTTCTATGCTGAAAACCGTACCCCGGTAGAGCTCGAGAACATCTCAGAGCACATGCAAAACGCGGTCATCGCAATTGAAGATGAGCGTTTTTATGATCACTCTGGAGTCGATGGCGAGGGTCTGGCTCGCGCGATGGTGCACAACGTGACGTCCGATACTCAGCAAGGTGCGTCAACGCTGACTCAGCAGTACGTCAACAACGTTTTGGTCAACTATCAGAATCTCAACGGCCTGCGCACCACTGTTTCGGGCACCAAAGAGATTCCAGACAAACTTCGCGAAATGAAGATTGCGGTCGCCGTTGAAAAGGAAATGTCGAAAGACGAAATCCTTGAGGGCTACCTCAATATTGTTTTATTCACCGGCCGTACCTACGGAGTCGAAGCGGCAGCCGGCTACTTCTTTGATAAGACGGCAGCTGATCTCGATATTGGAGAGTCGGCAATGTTGGCCGGCCTAGTGCAGTCACCAAACGCACTGAACCCAGAAAACAACCCTGAGGGCGCGACGAACCGCCGCAACTTGGTACTGGGCAATATGTACGATCAAGGCTTTATTACCGAAGAGGAATACAACGAAGCCGTCGAATCGGAGATCCAGCTCAATGTGAGTCCGGAGCCTACCGGATGTCTCAATGCCGAAGAAGGCTTCGAGTATTTCTGCGACTACACTCAGCAGCAGATACTTGCTGACCCAGCGTTTGGTCCAGATCGCGACTCCCGTCAACGCATGCTGGATCGCGGTGGCCTCGAAATTACGACCACCCTAGATTCCGATCTGCAGCGCGCGGCAGTTGAAACCGCCAGAGAGCACGTTCCTGCCGACGAAAACGAAGGTATCGGTGCAGCACTGGTGACCGTTCAGCAGGACACCGGAAATATCAAGGCCATGGCCCAGAACACGCACTATGCCGTGGGTGAAGAAGAACCGGGCGATTTAGCCATGAACTTCAGCGTGGACTCCCAATGGGGCGGGGGCAATGGGTTCCAGGCAGGTTCCACGCTCAAACCGTTCGTCGCGATGGCCTGGATGGCCGAGGGCAAATCGATGCGTGACACCGTTGATGCTTCCCGCCGGGACTACACGGGCGAAACGTTCCCAGCTTATTGTCTTGACGGCGGTGAAGCTTCCATTGCCGGGGAGTGGACACCTCGCAACGCCCTCGACAATATGTTCAAGCCCATGCGGATGGACTACGGTCTCTACTGGTCCATTAACACGGCCACCGTCGCCGCTGCCCACGAAACCGATCTGTGTTCAATCACCGATATCACCACGGCAGCAGGTATCACCACTGCGGCCGCTAACGAGCCTCTGAACCCTGCACACCCCGCGCTGGTCCTGGGGTCGCCGCAAGTTTCTCCACTGACCATGGCGGCAGGATACTCGACACTTGGTTCCGGCGGCACCTACTGTGAGCCGCGTGCTTTCGAATCCATCGTTGATTCAGAAGGCGAAGAATACACTGTGCCACCGGTGCAATGTGATCCCGGTGCCCTCAACCCAGAGAACATTAAAGAGCTCAATAATACGCTGACCGGCATTGCCGATGAACGCATCGCCGAAGGCAACATTGACTTCCCTATCGCTGGGAAAACGGGTACCAATAACGCCTCTTCATCACTCTGGTTCATTGGATACACTTCCGAGCTCACCACCGCATCGTGGGCAGGGCGGTACTCCTCCCTGGACTCACTTGCGGGCTCCACCATCAACGGACGCTACTACAATGACGTGTGGGGCGCCCGGATTGCTGGCCCAATGTGGGTGGACTATATGCAAGAAGCCGGACCACAATACGAGACCGCAGAATTCCCAGCATTCGATGGCCCGACCGGTGATCCCGCCGCAGAGGGCCTCAGCCAGGGCTCATCGAACAACAATGGTGGAAACGACTCGTCAAATAACAACGATGACGATTCCAACTCCAACGACTCAGATTCCAACGAGGACTCCGAGGATGACGACTCATCTGGGGACGATGACTAGTGTCTGAAACCTCAGGGTGGCCGCGTCGGATCGCATCCGGCGCGGCCACCCTTTTCACTACCACCATCTTGGCGGGCTCTGCAGCCATTGCTTTCGGAGCCATCAGTGCCCGACGGTTCGGCATCCGATACGAAACCATGTCGCTGCTTCCTGCCGGACACGCCCCGCTTCGCATTGTGCACCTGGGCGATATGCACTTGGTCGCCCATGATCGTCAGAAAATCGAATTCGTCCGCGGCCTCGCAGCACTTGAACCCGATCTGGTCATCAATACCGGCGACAACCCCGGTGGGATCGACGCCGTCGATTCCGTACTTGAAGCCCTCGAGCCACTGCTCCACCTCCCCGGGGTTTTCGTTCCCGGTTCGAATGATTTCTATGGTCCACGCCCGATGAACCCACTGCGATATTTACGCGCCCCCTCGGCAATGGACAGCGCCGAGGAGCTACGGGAAACCATCGACGTGGCCACGATGTTTCGCACCTTCACGGAGACCGGCGATTGGCACCGCGTGGGAAACCAAACACATACACTGCAGATCCGTGAGGACCTGAAAATCAATTTTGCCGGTACCCACGACGCCCACATGCAAGCTGACGCCTGGCCGGGATTCGACCACACTGATCCGCCAGCACAACTCAATATCGCCGTCACGCATGCTCCGTATCGACGTGTACTGGACGCTGCCATTGCCGATGGTGCTGATTGCGTATTTGCTGGGCACACGCACGGCGGACAAATCGCCCTGCCACGCTATGGTGCAATCGTGTCCAACTGTGATCTGCCGACCGGACTCGCCTCGTCACTATTTCCCTGGCGTGCCGGCGGCAGAACCGGTCTGGTCAATGTCACCGCCGGCATCGGCACGTCACCCACGGTTCCACTGCGTACATTTTGTCCGCCCGAAGCCGTGGTCGTTGATCTGGTGGCCGCCAACTAGTTGAAGGCGCGACCCGTCAAACGACGATAGGCCTCACGGTACCGTGCAGCGGTTTTCTCGACGACGTCATCGGCAAGCTCTGGCGGCGGGGTATCTGCCGCCCGCTCCCAGCCCGAGGCGTCTGAAGCCAACCAGTCACGGACAAACTGTTTATCAAACGAATCCTGTCCACGCCCCGGCTGATACGTCGCCGCATCCCAAAACCGAGAAGAATCCGGGGTTAAGACCTCATCGCCCAGCGTGATGGTCCCGTGTTCATCAACGCCATATTCAACCTTGGTGTCGGCCAGAATAATGCCCGCTTCACGAGCGATACGCTCGGCCGTCGTATACAGTTGCAGCGTTTTCTCGCGGATGTCGTCAGCGGCCGACTGACCAATCCGATGGACCATCTCGGCATACGAAATGTTCTCATCATGTTCGCCCACTTCTGCCTTCGCAGACGGGGTAAAGATCGCCGGCTCAAGCTTGGAACCGCCAACGAGCCCGCCGGGGAGGTCAATGCCGGTCACCTGGCCGCTTTGACGATACTCGGCTAATCCGGATCCGGTCAGATAACCGCGTGCGATGGCCTCAATGGGGAACATATCCAAGCGTTTGACGATCATGGCCCGCTGAGCCACCGCCGCCGGCACGTTCGTGGACACCACGTGATTGGCGACGTCGAGTTCATCAGAGAGTCGATCAAACCACCACAGTGACAGCTGCGTCAGGATCTTGCCTTTTTCGGGGATGCCCGGAGACAAAATATGGTCAAAGGCCGAGATCCGATCTGTGGCGACCACTAACAGCGTGTCGGACTCGCCCGGCGCAGTGGACTCGGGCTCATAGAGGTTGCGGACTTTGCCCGAATAGATGTGACGCCAGCCGGGGACGTGAACTGCAGTGTCGGTCATGGCGCTAGGCCTCCGGAATGGTGATCTGGCCGTCGATGGCTTTGGCGGCAATGTCGGTGCGGAAATGACCGTCGGGAATCGAGATCTGTTCAACCGCGTCATAGGCGTGATCGCGTGCGCTTGCCAGGTCGTCACCGGTGGCCACGACGGTCAAGAGCCGTCCGCCGGATGCCGTGTACTCACCCGTCGTACCTGCGGTGGTGCCGGCGTGCAGGATGGAGATGTCCTTGGTCCGGGCGGCTTGGGCAACACCTGTTATTTGGGCACCGGTCTGTGGCGCGTCGGGGTAGCCTGCAGCGGCCATGACCACGCCAACGGCTGCCTGCGGATCGAACTTGATGGTTGGGAACGTGGCGCGCAGTTTGCCATCGGCCGCGGCTTTGAGGAGTTGGCCAAGCGGGGTCTGCAGCCGTGCCAGCACCGGCTGGGTTTCTGGATCGCCGAAGCGTGCGTTGAATTCGATGACCTGGATGCCTTTCTTGGTGACGGCGAGGCCGCAGTAGAGCACCCCGGTAAATGGGGTACCGCGGTCGGCCATTTCCTGCAGGACGGGCCGGGCAACCTGTTCCATGACATCATCGGTAAAGTTTTCGGGCAACCACTCCAGCGGTGTGTACGCACCCATACCGCCGGTGTTGGGCCCTTCGTCATCGTTATAGACACGTTTGAAGTCTTGCGCCGGCGACATCGCAACCCCGTCTTTGCCGTCGGCAATCACGAAGACCGAGACCTCGGGGCCATCCAAGAACTCTTCTACTAACACCGGGTCGCCGTCGGCAAAAATGGCCTCACCGTGCGCGATCGCAGCATCCCGATCCGATGTGACGATGACGCCCTTGCCCGCTGCCAGTCCGTCGTCCTTGACCACATACGGAGCACCGAAATCATCGAGTGCTGCCGCAAGTTGGGTCGCATTGACTGCGGTGTGCGCAGCACCGGTTGGCACACCGGCGGCGCCCATGACATCTTTGGCAAAGGCCTTCGACGACTCAAGTTTGGCCGCCTGATGCGTTGGACCGAACACCGAGAAGCCGGCAGCGTGGAGCGCATTAGCAACACCCGAGGCTAAGAGTGCCTCTGGACCAACCACCACGAGATCCGGTTGCAGTTGCTGGCACAGTTCCACCACTAATTGCGGGGAGGAAACGTCGATCGGGTAGACGGGAACTTCCTTGGCGATGCCAGCGTTTCCTGGTGCACAGCGCACCTCAGATACCAGCGGATCGGCGCGGAGGGCTTGCACTATTGCGTGTTCACGGCCACCGGGGCCCAAGACTAAAGTTTTCACATCTCTTAGCGTAGTCGGTTCGGCATCGGTGTTGGTCGGTGTGTCTGAACTTTGTGGACAAGACCAACCCCGGGAGCGGTGGTGCAGGTCCAGTAGAATCGAAACCATGTCATACAACCGAAACCACCTCCCCTACGGTCAAGGGCCCTCGGTGCCGCGGTGGCTGCGCGTCGTATATTTATGGTTGATGGTCTCGCTCGGTGCATCCTTTGTTGCCTGGCTTGGGTTTCGCGCGTTCGCCGATGCGACCCGTGGCGACCTTGTCCCGGCACTGATCTCATTGGGGATCGGCGCGGTTGCCGGAGCCGTCACGACCTGGGCCATCTATGCGCGAAAGTCAAAGCGATAGGAGACAGCAATGTCGGGACCAATCCGAGCCGGTGACGTCGAACAGCTGGCCACCGCGACCCGTAACGGATTCGTCGAGAACCGGTATTTTGGGTCGGCCGTTGTCGTCGATGCACAGGGTGCGATACTTGGATCAGCCGGTGACCCAAGCGCCGGGGTGTATGCCCGGTCTGCGTTGAAACCATTGCAGGCGATCGCGTCGTTACGCTGCGGTGCTGATCTGTCTGGTGCTGGGTTGGCGCTGGCTGCTGGGTCGCATAGTGGTTCACCATGGCACCAAGAAACGGCAGCACACGTGTTGGCCCAGGTGGGATTATCTGCCGACGATGTACAGTGCGCCGCGGTCTTTGCCTCATCGGCATCACAGGTGGCCGATGCCGCATTAGCCATGGCGCCTCTCCCGTTGGAACGTACCCGGCTGGCGCATAACTGCTCGGGTAAACACGCCGGCTTCTTAGCGGCGACGGTTGCTGTAGGAGCTGACCCCGCCACGTACCTGAGCCCCGATGCCCCGGTGCAAACCAAGGTGCTGGATGTGTTGGAACAGTACTGTGAAACCTCGATTACCCATTGGGGCATCGACGGCTGTGGGGCGCCGACCCCGGTGATGTCCCTGGCCGCGTTAGCCCGCGGTTTTAGCAAACTTGGTCTCGCGGTACACGATCGCAACGCAGAATTACCCGCCGCGATGGTGGCCCGGGCGATGTTGGACTACCCGGAAGCTGTGCAAGGCAAAAACCGCAGCGACACCGTAGTACTGGAATCCCTTGAGCTGATCTCCAAGACCGGAGCCGATGGGATTCTAGCGCTGGCCGCTCCCGATGGCACCTCGGTCGCGGTCTCCATGATTGATTCCACCCACCGGGCTGCCCATCTTGTGGCCCTGGTCTTGCTGGCCCAATATGCGCCCGAAGCGCTCGAGTTGGATGCCATGAGTGACGTGATCGAACGCATTGTGCCACCCATCTACGGTGGCAATCAACGGGTTGGGGGCATCAAGCTGGCACCAGCAATATTACGGTTGCTCAACTGAGCCGCTCAACTGATGGGGAGCACGATGGAAGTACGAAAGGGGGCAGGAAACGCATGGCGCGACGAAAAATATCGGTTACCGACGGGGTGGCCGCGGTGCGCGAATGGGCTGCTGACCCCGACACAGCGTCTCGCAGTGTTCGGGCGACGGCGGTGCGGTACTCGCTGGAAGAGTTAGCTGTGCTAGCACCGGGACGTTCGGTGGAAGTGCGGGTCCCGCCGTTTGGGGTCACCCAAATCATCCAAGGAACCACGCATACCAGGGGCACTCCCCCGGCCGTCGTCGAAACCAACGCCGCAACATGGTTAGCACTGGTCACCGGCCTGCTTAGCTGGGACGATGCGGTGACGGCCGGAGAGGTCGTTGCTTCCGGGCAGCGAACAGATTTGTCTGAACTCTTACCGTTGGTGAAACTGTAAGCAGGCACCGATAGACGCGCTAGACTGAGGACACTATGGCTGACAGCAACCCCAACGCCCCTGCACCCCAACAGATGGTGTATCGCAGCGCCCCGAAAGTCACCCCCTTTTTAGTCAGTGGCGGCCTGTTGGGCGTCATTGTCGCATTCTTTTGGGTCGGCATTCGTGGTGCGGCACCCGAATATACACTGGTCCAGACGCTGTCTTTCTTCGCGGCAATCTTTGCGATCGCTGGGCTCGCGGTCGGCGCGGTTGTATGGATAATCATGGATCGGCGTTCCAAACGAAACGTTTCGACCGTCTATACACGCCGCACCGATGACCCGGATGCCGCTGATGTTGCCGTGAGCAAAGACGACTATAGCGAATGGTCACAGTTCCAACAGAACGAACGCCATGAACAAGCGCTGCGCGAGCAATTCGCGCAAGCCAAAGCACGGGCCAAAGCCGACAAACGAATCAAACGGAAATAGTTTATGATCAAAAACTTTTTGGACGACTCACCCAAAGATGCCTGCGGCGTATTCGGCGTGTGGGCACCCGGCGAAGAAGTCTCCAAACTTACCTATTACGGCTTGTTCTCACTACAGCACCGAGGCCAGGAAGCCGCAGGTATTGCCGCATCAGCTGGGCACCGGATTTCAGTCTATAAAGACCTCGGGCTCGTCTCTCAGGTGTTCGACGAAGCCACGCTGTCCTCACTGACGGGGCACATCGCGATTGGCCACAACCGATACGGGGCAGTCGGTGCCGATAACTGGAACTTTGCCCAACCGACACTTGGTGCCACCGCCGACGACGCTACGGTCGCGCTGGGGATGAACGGTGCACTGACAAACCGCACGGAGATCAAGGAGCTCATCGCGCACCGCTACGGCGAGGTTGACTCCGGTGAACTCGCCCAGGGCAATGACACCGATACCGCGCTTATTACCACACTGCTGCACGGCCAAAACGGTAACTCGCTCGAAGACACCGCACCGGAAGTCTTCGCCAAACTTGAGGGCGCGTTTTCCATCGTGATGATGTCAGAGAACACGCTCTATGCGCTGCGTGATCCCCATGGGTTCCGTCCGCTGGTATTAGGTCGGTTGGCGAACGGTTGGGTCGTAGCCTCCGAGCAGGCTGCGCTGGCCACGACCGGCGCCACGTTTATTCGCGAGGTTGCCCCCGGGGAAATGATTGCGATTGATGACGACGGTGTGCGTTCAACACGGTTTGCCGCGTCGAAATTAGCACGCTGCATTTTTGAGTACGTCTACGTCGCCCGACCTGATGCATCAATTAACGGGCGCAGCGTCTACGAATCACGGTTGGAAATGGGTCGACAGTTGGCCCAGGAAAACACCGCCGAGGCCGACGTCGTGGTGCCCGTACCTGATTCGGGGACGCCGGCTGCCATCGGTTACGCCGAGGAATCTGGGATACCGCTGGGCCACGGCTTCGTGAAGAATTCCTATGTGGGCCGCACGTTCATCAAGCCCTCCCAGACCTTGCGTCAGCTGGGCATCCGGCTAAAACTCAACGTGCAGCCCTCGGTGGTCGCCGGCAAATCCGTGATCGTCGTTGATGATTCCATCGTGCGAGGCAACACACAGCGTCAGGTTGTGGCTATGCTGCGGGCCGCCGGCGCACGTGAAGTGCACGTGAAAATTTCGTCTCCGCCCGTGCAATGGCCGTGTTTTTACGGTATCGACTTCGCGACCCGGGCCGAGTTGATTGCCACGGGTGCCGGCATCGAAGAAATACGTTCTTCTATTGGGGCAGACACACTCGCCTATATATCGCTGGAGGGGACGATTGCCGCCACCCAGCAGGACGAGGACACGTTGTGCACCGCATGTTTCTCGGGTAACTACCCCACCGATGTCCCCCAGCTGACCACAGACAGGAAATAACGTGACTGACAACAACTTGGGCAAACCACTCACCTACGCTGATGCTGGTGTCGATGTGCAGGCCGGTGACGATGCCGTTGAGCTGATGAAGTCGGCTGTTACGGCAACGCATAGCGGCCGTGTACTCGGTGGGTTCGGTGGATTCGCGGGCATGTGGGACGCGACCCCGCTGACGAGTTACCGTCGCCCGGTGTTGACCACCTCAACGGACGGGGTTGGTACCAAGGTTGCGATTGCCCAGGCCATGGACATTCACGACACCATCGGTCAGGATCTGGTCGGCATGGTTGTGGATGACATTGTCGTCGTGGGCGCCAAACCCTTATTCATGACCGATTACATTGCCACCGGAAAAGTGGTGGCCGAACGCGTCGCCGATATCGTCCGAGGCATTGCCAACGGGTGCAAACTCGCCGACACCGCCCTGATCGGTGGCGAAACAGCAGAACACCCGGGCTTACTGGCGCCCGAGGAGTATGACGTGGCCGGTGCGGTCACAGGCGTCGTGGAAGGCAATGAGATCCTGGGGCCCGAGCGGGTTCGAAAGGGTGACGTCGTCATTGCCATGGAATCATCGGGTGCACATTCCAACGGGTTTTCGTTGCTCCGGTCGATCGTTACGTCGCGCGACTGGAGTTGGGACCAGCACATCGAGGAATTCGGGCGCAGCCTGGGTGAGGAACTCCTGGAACCGACCCGAATTTATACCCAAACCTGCTTGAACCTTATCGACGAACTCAACGGTGACGGCAAGTTTGCACTACGTGGCTTCTCGCATGTCACCGGCGGAGGTTTGGCGGCGAACCTTGCCCGTGTGCTGCCACAAGGCACAATGGCCACCATCGACCGCTCAACCTGGGCGCTGCCCCCGGTCTTTTCGGTGATGGCCGAGGCCGGCCAGGTACCGCAAGCCGATCTGGAACGGACGTTGAACTTGGGCGTGGGAATGGTCGCTGTTGTAGCACCCGAATCCGCCGATTCTGCACTCACGTGGCTCAATGCCAACTCGATGACATCGTGGCAGATCGGTACCGTTGGCGCACTGACTCAGGACGCCGCTGCCGCCGGTGACGACTTTATCCAAGGCGCAAAGGGTGTCGACGGCGGTGGAGTGCTGCTGCACGGCGCCTACGCTCAGTAATTTCCGGACCAAGGGGACAGCGATGACAGCTTACGTGAGACTTGACGTTGCCGGCACTATAGCGACCGTCACGCTAGATAACCCGGCCAAGATGGGTGCGTTATCGTTGGCCGCGATGCGCGAGTTGACCGAAACGTTCCATGAGGTTGGGCAGCGTAGCGATGTGCACGTCGTCATCCTGGCCTCCGTGGGGAAGGTGTTTTCGGCCGGCCATGATCTGGCCGAAATTCATGGTGCTGATGAGAGCACCCATCGTGAACTGTTCGACGTCTGTACCCAGTTGATGCTGACCATCCAGCGCATTCCTCAACCGGTGATTGCCAAAGTGCAAGGTTTGGCTACTGCTGCGGGATGCCAACTGGTTGCGACTTGTGATTTGGCCATAGCAGCTGAAACCGCCCGGTTTGCCACGCCGGGCGTTCGGATCGGCCTCTTCTGTTCCACCCCCATGGTTGCGGTGAGTCGGGCGGTCGGCCGAAAAATGGCCATGCGGATGTTATTGACGGGCGAGCAACTTTCCGCCGATACCGCTTTGGCGCACGGGCTCGTGTCCCATGTTGTTGCCGACGAGGACTTGGACACCGAGGTCGTCGCGCTAGCGAACCAGGTTGCGAGCGCATCAGCGGCCACCGTGGCCATCGGCAAGCAGGCGTTCTATGAACAACTCGACCTCGGCACCGTCGAAGCCTACGAGAAAATGTCCGAGGTCATGACAGCCAATGCCTCTCTGTACGATGCCCAAGAAGGAATCGACGCATTCTTAGAAAAGCGCGATCCCGTCTGGCGGCACGACCAGGACTAGTCAGCCATCGCGCGAAGCTCGGTTTTCCGGATTTTACCGGTTGAAGAACGCGGGAGCTCTTCGATCAGGTGAAACGCGTCAGGGACTTTGAACCCGGCGAGTTCGGCGCGGCAGTGTTCGCGCAGCGCATCGGAGGTGACGTCGCCGTTGACAACAACGTAGGCGACGGGCCGTTCGCCCCATCGGTCGTCTGGGGCACCGATCACGGCAACATCTGAAACTGCCGGATGCGAGTGCAAGACGCCTTCAACTTCAATGGAGGAAATGTTCTCGCCGCCCGAAATGATGATGTCCTTGAGGCGATCCATCAACTGGATGTAACCGTCTGGGTGTTGTACACCGATATCACCGGTGTGGAACCAGCCTCCCGCAAAGGATTCCTCGGTAGCTTCAGGGTTCTTGTAGTAGCCAGCCATGACACCGTTGCCTCGGATGACCACTTCGCCCTGGGTTTCACCGTCGGCAGGGAGCTGGTTCCCCTCGGGGTCCACAATGGCAGCTTGCGAGTTTTGCAACATCGGCACGCCCTGGCGGGCCAGCATGCGAGCGCGTTCAGTTACGGACAGGGATGCCCAATGTTCGTGAGGTTCATTGATGGTTGCTGGACCATAGGTTTCCGTGAGACCGTACACGTGGATCGGGGTAATGCTGAGCTTTTCGAGGCCTTCGATCACCGAGGGTGGCGGGGCGGAGGCGGCTGTAATCAGGCGGACGGGATGCCCCATTGGGTGGGCTCGGTCAGCTTCAATGATAGATGCCGCCACAATTGGAGCGCCGCACAGATGCGTGATGCTTTCGTGATCAAACGCATCCCAGATGGCGTCCTGGCGCACCGCGCGCAGACAGACGTGTGTGGAGGCAGTTGCTGTGACGCCCCACGTCATGGTCCAGCCATTACAGTGGAACATTGGCAACGTCCACAGGTACTTGGAGGAGCCGTCAAGCTGATAATGCTGGGCGTTGGCCTGTGCTGACAGGTAGGCTCCCCGATGCGTGTACAAGACACCTTTGGGCGGGCCCGTAGTCCCCGAAGTGTAGTTCAGCGTGATAGCACCGAGTTCATCGGCGACATCATAGGTAAACGTGTTCTCGGATGTCTGCTCGGGTGCTGCCGCCATAAAATCTGTGTATGTGGGCAAGTCCCCGGTCGGCTGGACACCAAATTCATTGTCGACAAGTTCGATGACTGCCGGCGGATTCTTCATTCCAGCAGCGGCGCTGGATACAATGTCAGCGACTTCTGAGTCGACGAACACGATTTCAGACTCTGCGTGCTCAAAAATGTAGCTGAACTCTCGGCCTGCCAGACGAGGATTGAGCGGGTTCAGTACCGCACCAATGAGTGGAACCGCGTAGTGCGCGGCCAGCATTTCTGGAGTATTGGGAGCTACGAAACTCACGACTTGTCCGGGTTTGATGCTTTTCGACAGCGCCCGCGCAAGCTGCTGCACTTCGGATTCAAACTGTGCATAGGTGGAACGTCGCGTGCCATAAATGACGGCTTCACGCTCTGGGAACGTAGCGGCACTCCGCCCCAAGAAGGCCAGCGGAGTCAGCGGTTCATAGCTGGCCGGCGACGTTGGTGTCGTGGTTGCGTTAGTTGGAGTCACGGATCGACCTTCCTTTGAATGTCATGGTACACAGTTCGATCGAACCCAGTTTACCTAGGGCAGCTGAATTCGAAACCCTGGGCACCCGAATGTCGCTGCCTTCTTCACAAGGCATCACCGATACCGCATGACGCGCTCTCATACTATGTGCACGACAAACGGGCAGCGCAGGTTTTCCACACTGCCGTAGATGTGCCGGGTTTTTCCACAGTTTGCTCTAGCTGTGTCCATGAGCGGCGACCTCTCAGCGAAAGTGGAACGACCACTTGGAAGGAGGTGACCCGATGTCGTCTGCAATCCCATCATCCGGATCTGCTATTGGCTCTGCACCACGTGCGTCAGCCAACTTACTGGCTGGCGCCTTGTACGCCGATGTGTATGCCGACGAAACCAAGACCGACCCTGAGTATCAGAGCAATCACAAGCCAGCGTTCAAATCCTGGGAGGACGTATTACCCTTTCACCAACAAACCTCCAACGTCATGCATGCTGCACACGAATCTGTGGACCAGCAGCTTGGCTCTATACTGAGATCCCTGAATCCAGCTGAACTTGAGGCACTGCAAACACAGGTCACCCTATGTCAACAAGAGCTTCTGACGACGAGTGACCACTCAGAGTTGTTTGCGCCTTTAGACCCTTCACAACACGGCTTCACGGACTCGCAGCAGACTGGTAACGATCATGCTCGGGCCGAGGACGCCACGCCACCGGCGAAACTGTCACTATCGGAATATGCGCAAATTCGCGAAGAAAATGCACGCCTGGCAGAAACCGTCAACATTCGTGCCACGGCAGATCTTGTGCAGCATCTGCGTCGGTCACATGGCGAAGTGAAGATCCCCGGACAGAGTCGCGAAAAGACTCCCCTGGCTGCCGCGACCTCATACGTGGCAAGCCTTTTACGGGCCACGTTCAGTACTGTTGATAAGCGGATCACCGCCGCGGCGTCACTGTGGCCCGACATGGAATACCGTCGGCGTAAACTCAAGACACCACGGGTAGCCGAACATTTAGCGAGGGGACGCATCCCATTTGCGTCCGCGACGACCGCTGACGAAAAACTTTCTGAAATCCGGCAGGCCTATCGTCGGGCTGGTGGTGATGAAACTGCAGCCGATGATTTAGTGCAAGAGCACGAGAAGAATTTTGTGTATCACGCGGAGCGAAATGATCCGTATACGTTCAGCCGATATGCCAAAGCCTGCAGTGAAGCTGTTACGAATGCTCTGGTCGGACCGAAGAAGCCGCTGACTGACGACCAAATGAAACACGAAAAGGGCCTGTTCTATGACGGTCAGGTTGGTGACAGTTTGCACAAGGTCACGGCGATCGTCGATGACGCGGAGTTGTTGCAGCTCAACGCCATGCGAGAATTTGCCACGAAACTCGATTCAGTCACCTCCACGATGCGGGCACAAGCCCACGAGGAGGCCAAGGGCACCGGCAAGCACCCGGCTGACGGAAATGAAAAGTCAACCGAGGAAGTTGCAGGTGATTCACGCATTACGCCGGAGGATATCGATTACGGTATTGGACAGTTATTCGATGGCCAAACGAGAGCCGAACGATGGCTCCATACGCTTATGGATTTCCTGTCCTCGGGGCTTATTCTGCACAAGACCTACGACCACCATGCTACCGATGAGGAACAACGACGGCGCGACACAGCGTTGCAAAAAGCAGCGGAACACTCAGAAGTCGTGGCAGATATTCTCGGTGTGGATCACGAGCCGCCCAGTGCTCCGGAGCTGCAACATATCGAGCAACAACATTCGAAAAATTCATCCGACCCTTTGGCCGCGTATGTTCCTGACGGATACCAGCTATTACGTCCCAATCTTGAGCTCATTGTCGAGATCTCTCTGCGTGACCTGATAGGTCGATCGCCCGATTCACTACCAGACCCTGGGGATCCAAGTGAGACTGACTACACGTCAGAACTCGCCAAGATTGCAGAGCGTCTCAAACACCAAGAGCGCAGCTTGCCGACGCCCCACGGGTCACCGGGAAATGTTCAGATCGATTTCGGGTTAGCTCGTCAACAAGCCTGTACACAGAAGATCGTCCCCATGGTCTTAGGTACCGCATCGCAGCCATTGGACGCCGGAAGAGCCCAACGACTTTTCCCACCTGCCATCAGAAGGGCTTTGCACGTTCGGGATCGTGGCTGTATCGTGCCTGGCTGTCCTCGCCCGGCGTCATGGTGCGAGCCTCACCACCTACAACCGTGGAGTCAGGACGGACCCACGTCGTTGGCGAATGCTGGTTTGGTCTGTCGGAGTCATCACAAGGCCGTACATCAGGAGTTGATCGTACTGCACATGGAACAAGATGGACTACCATCTTGCAGTCTCCCGACGAGTCAGGATCCCACTCAGACTCGATACCGCAACATATATTGGCACGCATGATGCTAGAACGTTTCCGCGTCGAGCCATTCGAGAGCTTCTTTGACCCCGGCACGCCAGCGGAACGTTGCACGCTCTTCTCCCCGCGTGGGGCCACGATTGATCACACCAATAGGTTTCCGCGCACGATCAGTCTCCAGCAGCATACGATAACCACTCATCACTGCCAACGACGACCCAACGACGATCAATGCACCGGAGTTTTCTAGCAAGTCTTGAATGGCGCGTTTGCGTTGTTGTGGAACGATTTCGCCGAAGTACACCACCGTAGGTTTCAACTTTGTGGAGCCACAATTCAGACACCTAACCATGGTGAATTCATCAACCCACTGCTGTGGAATTCGGGCGTCACCGTCGGGGTTAATGTTGTCCTGAGTCACGTTCCAGTGCTCAGCAACTTCCTGATTCGCTTGTTGTAGGCGTTGGCCGAATGCTTCACGCTGCTCCTTGACCCCGCACACCAAGCATTCGATCTCATCCATCGAACCGTGCAAAGCAATGACCGGTCCCGAGGACGACGCGGAGCCGGCTTCCGAATCAGCTGCACGTTGGCTGCGCTGATGCAGACCATCAACATTTTGCGTCACGACACCTGCAATGAGACCGGCTGCATTCCATCGGGCAATGATTTCATGACCGGTATGCGGGGACGCGTCGTTGAGGTGCTGCCAACCGACAAATGAACGCGCCCAATAACGCTGTCGTGCCGCGTCATCGTGCAAGAATTCTTGGTATGTCATAGGCCGCGAATGGCGCAGCGAACCTTCCGGACCCCGATAGTCAGGAATCCCGGAATCTGTGGACATACCAGCACCAGTCAGAATGACAGGGTTAAGCTTCAGCAGCTGACCGAGTCCAGTCGACGCGACTTCAACGTTTTGATAGGGCGCGCGAGTCTCGATAACGCGCTGCACGGAACGCAGTGCCGCCTGGTGCGTTGCGTATGTTGGGTGATCCTCAGCAAGAGAAGAGGTCTCGAAAGAAATCGGCCGGTCAGATGATCCTGTCA
Source organism: Micrococcaceae bacterium (assembly GCA_013393415.1). Taxonomy (GTDB): domain Bacteria; phylum Actinomycetota; class Actinomycetes; order Actinomycetales; family Micrococcaceae; genus Yaniella; species Yaniella flava. Next base: position 31,014 of record JABXHI010000033.1, on the reverse strand, counting down.
TCTCACCGTGCCGATCTTTCAAATGTTAGGGAAACCCTGCGACAAGCAGCCCTACGAATACGAAGAGTCCTCGTCGTACCCATCGTCATCGTAGACGTCATAGGTGTCCGCGTGTTCGGCGTACTCGTTGTCTGCTGCTCTATCTGGTTTCTCGGCGGATAGCTCTCGCTCCAATGCTGCCAAGTCGGTAGCTGGCGAGAAGTACTTCATGTCCCGTGCCTGACGGGTTGCCTTTGCCTTTTGACGGCCGCGCCCCATGAGCGTGACCCCCTTCGCGGTCTCTGTGCCCCCAAAAGCGACAATATAAGGCCCACATTGTCGCCGAGGTCTCTTTTGCGTAATGGTTCGTGATAACCAGGTTAACATGTTTGAGTAGAGTTCGCCCCTTTGCGGCTAAAATATGTCTGGTATAACCGGGGCTTACGCTCTAGGATCAGCTAATAACTAGCAGGAACTCGGGCGCGGTGCTCTCAGCGAGTGGGGACGCAATCGATACTGACTGCTGCCAGGAAGGATGATGGACCGGCATGACACCAGCCGACGACCAGCCAAACACGGAGTCCGAGCCTCCGCTGTCAGCTGAAGAACGCTCGGCGCCGACGCGTCGCCAACTACGGCAACGCCAAGAGCGCCGTTCACGACGGAATTCATGGATAATTTTCTTATCCGTGCTCGTCGTGGTGCTGGCGATCGTCATGTTCTTTGTCTACAGCTTCAGCTCTTCCGACTCGGAGCAGAACGCAGAGAGCCCCGAAGAAACAACAACCCGTAACCCCTCCCCTGGCTTGGATGGCATCATCGCCGCGAACGTGTCCCCCGAGAACTTTTTGCCGGGCGATTGTCTCGCCGATTACACCGATGCGGGCGAACCAGCCGACATTGTCGAGTGTTCCACGCCCCACAACGCGCAGCTCGTAGGACGTCAGGTGTACTCGACAGATATGTCCTACCCAGGCGAAGACGAACTTCTTGAATCTTCAGAGGCCTTCTGTGCGGATATCCCACTGTTGGAGAACACGCAGACCACATACTCAATCAACACCTCACGCCCTTCCCAGTACACCTGGGAAAATGATGCGGATCGTCGCATCGACTGCGTCGTTTCCACTAATGATGAAACGAACTTCACAGAATCTTTGGTTGAGGAACCAGCCGTCGACGATCAGCGTTCCGAACAAGAACAGTCCGAAGATCCAATCCAAACCGCTGATGAAGCCGTCGAGGCTGCCCCGGAAGACACTCAAGACACCACAGACGACGCAACCGCGGAAGAGACCGCCGCCGATGAGGAAACCACCGACGACGCGTCATAACTTCCACAGCTGATAGCAGCCCTGAAGTGCTGCGGACTCTCGAGTGCTGAGGTACGAGCACCCTAGGTTGATAGTTTACGAATCGGAAATCACAGCGCCATCAGCACTGCCGGAGGCTTGAGCAGAGCCGACGGTATTGTGCGAACCATCAGCATGCTGGGTTCCCAAACGGATGCCGTCGCCATCAGCATCGACGGTTACCGTGTCCCCATCTTTGACGCGCTGGGCCAAGATCTCCTTGGCCAACGTATCGCCAATCTCACGCTGCACTAAGCGGCGTAGCGGACGGGCGCCATATGCCGGATCATAACCGACCCTCGCCAACCACTCGGCAGCTGCGGGGGCCACGTCAAGCTGTAACCGTCGTTCAGAAAGACGCTGGGCCAGCTGTTCTATCTGCAGATCCACAATCTTGACGAGATCTTCGGTAGTCAACGGCTCAAATTGGATCGTGTCATCCAACCGGTTCAAGAACTCTGGTTTGAACGCAGCACGCACGGCGGCGTCCACCCTGGCATGTTTGTCCTGTGCTTCAAGAGCCGGGTCTACGAGGAACTCTGAGCCAAGGTTGGACGTCAGGATCAAAATCGTGTTGCGGAAATCCACGGTGTGGCCTTGTCCATCAGTCAATCGGCCATCATCAAGCACTTGGAGCAGGATGTCGAAGATTTCCGGGTGAGCCTTTTCGACCTCGTCGAGCAAGATAACCGAATACGGGCGACGGCGCACTGCTTCGGTCAACTGGCCACCCTCGTCATATCCAACATATCCGGGAGGCGACCCGACAAGTCGTGCCACCGAATGTTTCTCCGAATACTCGGACATGTCGAGACGAACCATCGCCCGGTCATCGTCAAATAGGAACTCAGCCAGCGATTTCGCCAACTCAGTTTTACCCACGCCGGTTGGGCCTAGGAACAGGAACGATCCGATCGGACGATCCGGATCAGCAATGCCTGCCCGCGATCGGCGCACTGCATCGGAGACGGCTTCAACCGCTGGGCGTTGGCCGATCAGTCGGGCACCGATCTCGTCTTCCATGTACAACAGCTTTTCTTGTTCACTCGACAGCATGCGGCCGGCAGGGATACCAGTCCAGGCTTCGATGACTTCAGCAATATCCTGAGCGGAAACCTGCTCGGACACCATCGGCATTTCGTCACTCGTGACGGTTTGATCAGCTGCCTCCGCCGCGGCCAGATCCTTTTCGACTTCTGGGATCTCACCGTAGAGAATCCGTGAAGCTTCGGCCAGATCGCCATCGCGTTGTGCCCTCTCGGCACTCGAACGCAATTCGTCTAACGCCACCCTCAAGTCTCCGGCTTTATTCAGGGACGCCTTCTCGGCTTCCCACTTTGCGGTCATGCCGGCAAGTTCCTCTTTGGTGTCGGCAAGTTCGGCACGCAGGGCGGCCAAACGTTCCACCGAAGCAGCATCGGTTTCGCCTTGCAGCGCGAGCTCTTCCATCGTCAACCGGTCAGCGGCACGTCGTAGTTTATCCACCGCCTCCGGCGCAGAATCAATTTCCATCCGCAACCGGGATGCCGCTTCGTCCATCAAATCGATGGCCATATCAGGTAACCGTCGGCCAGGAATATACCGATTCGATAAATTCGCAGCCGCAACTAAGGCCGCATCAGCAATCGCAACCTTGTGATGGGCCTCGTAACGTTCTTTTAGCCCACGCAGAATAGCGATGCTGTCGTCCACGGACGGTTCACCGACGAAAACCTGCTGGAAACGACGCTCCAGAGCAGGATCCTTTTCAATATTCTCACGGAACTCGTCCAGGGTCGTTGCCCCGATTAACCGGAGCTCGCCACGCGCCAGCATCGGTTTGAGCATGTTACCCGCATCCATGGAACCCTCGGCAGCACCTGCGCCCACCACGGTGTGCAGTTCATCGATAAATGTGACAACTTCACCCTCGGCCGCAGCGATTTCTTCCAGGACTGCTTTGAGACGCTCCTCGAATTCGCCACGATACTTCGCACCCGCAACCATCGCGCCAAGATCCAGCGAGATGAGCCGTTTGCCACGCAGCGACTCGGGCACGTCACCGGCCACAATGCGTTGCGCCAACCCTTCGACGACGGCCGTCTTGCCGACGCCCGGTTCACCGATGAGCACGGGGTTGTTTTTCGTTCGACGCGACAGCACCTGGATGACGCGACGGACTTCGGCATCACGTCCGATCACTGGGTCAAGTTTGCCGGATGCCGCAACTTCGGTCAGATCGGTGCCATACTGTTCCAACGATTGGAAGGTGCCTTCTGGGTCCGGCGACGTCACTTTCGCATCACCCCGCACCGATTGCATTGCCACGTTCAGCGCATCGACCGTCGCCCCGGCTTCACGCAGGCTGCGCCCGGTGTCACCGCTATCGGCGGCCAAACCGAGCAGGAGGTGCTCGGTCGAAACAAACTGATCCTGGTGTTCTTGTGCTCGGGTTTGGGCAGCCGAGATCACAGCCAACCCTGCGCGCGAAAGCTGTGCTTCAGCCACCGAGGAGCCCGAGACTTTCGGTAGGGCTGCTATCTGGCTCGAGGCTTGTGTCGAGACGGTATCGGGGGCGACATCGGCGGCCTTCAATACGGCCACGGCAACTGATTCGCGCTGGTCCATCAGGGCTTTGAGCACATGTGCGGGCTCGATCTGCGGGTTACCCGCCGTGGAGGCATTCATCGCCGCGGCAGATAGCGCCTCTTGCGACTTGGTAGTGAATTGCGAATTCATCAATACTCCTTACTCCCGGGGTTCCCGGGAATCCAAAACCTAAACTTGAGTCTAGTTAAGTCAACCCCGTTTGGATAGGAAATATTCCCACATTCAGCAACGCTGTGGAAAAGATTAACTGCCGGACGGTTCGGCAGCAGAAGTCGCTTCGGTCGGACTCTCGCTTGTGGTCTCACTTGGCTCGGCAGAAGCTTCGTCCTCGAAGGTTTCCTGCAGCTTCTCGGCCTGGGCGCCAAACATTTCTTCGGCCTCTTCAATCGAAACCTGCTCGGCCGTCATGTACATGTGGTACCGACCGTTAACCGAAGACCCCCCGACCGCCATCGATTCGGAGCCGTCCCCGTCAGAAATTTCTAGGTGGATGGCATCGAGACCCGGAACTTTGGTGAATTCTGCTTCTGCGCCTTCAACCTCGTCCGAACTCAACGTTTCGCAAGCATTCGGGATTTCGCGATAGATCGACATGGGTTCTTCAGAGGTCCGCGTCTCGAAGATCATGGTCTGCGTGTTCGCTTCGGATGCCTCAGGAGACTGACCATCCGTGGCAGCGCCATCCGTAGCAGCGTCAGAGGGCACTTCCTTGACGAAGTGCGCCGACACGCCAGCAACCGCCGGGGCCGTGTAGGAATTCAACTCATCGAGGAGCTCTTCACAGGTGCCCGACGGGGAAAAATCACTGAGCGTCAAGTACATCGAAACTGGGTCATCCACGAACCCCTCAACCGGCGGGTCACCTGCAACACCCATCAGCTCGACGTCCGACACCAAGGCAGCCGCATACTGTTCTAAATCCACCTCGGGCGCGGAAGGAGACGCCGACGTCGCAGCTTCCTCGCTCGGTGAAGCTTCCGGTTGCTCAGCGCCCTGGTCCGTGCAGCCTGCCAGCAGCATCCCACCGGCAGCAACCAGTGCCGCAAACCGTATAGCTTTTCGTTTCACTACCATCACACCTCTACGATACCGTGAGTTCTCATCTTGAATGCAACATTTGCACCGTGCAGGGCCGCCAGAGTCACCGCGAAGCATCCAGCTACCCTCAAACCTGGTGTACGAGCAGCTAAGCTCGGAGGCATGTCTCACTCCGCCGCTGACCCACCGCGCACGCCCCCGACGTCGGATGCCGCCGCGCAGCCAAACCCAACGGCGGACTCGGACACCAGACGACGACGTTCGACGGCCAAGCGTGCGGCCACAACAGCCATCACCAAGCTCACGCGGCAGCGCCCGCCAAGAACCTATCAGCGTCCGCGTCCCACCTGGTGGTTCGTCATTCGTCGCACCTGGGGACGCGCCATCGCCATGCAAGTGTGGGATGTGGCGGCCACCATGACGTTCTACTTGATGCTCTCACTACTGCCCGGACTCATCGCGCTGGGATCCATCGTGGCACTAGTGGACTTCACAGAGGAAACCATTTGGACGATCGCCGGGCTGGTCAACGACCTCGTACCGGCACTCGAGGCCTCCACCGTAGCCAACACACTCTTTCGACTCATCGATACACCCGGTGGCATCACCCCACTCGTGCTGGGCCTGATCGGGTCGCTGTATTCAGCATCCAACGTCGTGGCGGCTTTTCATCGGGCGATGAACCGCATTTACGATACCCGCGAAGGGCGCCCCTTCATTTACTTTCGGTTTGTCGTATTCGTCGAAACCTTGGTGCTCATGGTTGCGTCCCTACTCTTGCTATTACTGATCATCCTGGGCGGCGACTTCTCGGTCCGCCTGGGTGAAGTGCTCGGACTGACCCAAGAAGCGATCGCCACCTGGAACATCCTCAAATGGCCGCTGATTCTGTTAGTGCTCATTTTCCTGGTATCGCAAGCGTTTTATCGCGGCCCCAATGTGCGCCGGCCCCGGTACCGGATCATCTCCTCGGGCGCGGCCGTCACCGTCATCATTCTGTTTGCCGCAATTGCTTTTACCGGTTGGTTACTCGATCACGTGGCCATGTTTGAACAGGCGTTCTTCACGGTCAACGGCATCCTCTATGTCATCCTGCTGATCTGGGTTGCCTTCATCGTGATGTTGGCGGCAGCCGCCTGGGACGCCGAAATCTTGCGCGCCAAACAGCTCGCGTCGGGGTATGCGGCCGGGGACGAATTGCAGCTGGCCACCGAGCACACCTGGGTACTGCGCCTGCTGGATGCCGAAACTGAAAATCGGCGCCGCATCTCGGGCATCATTGTGGACAACTATCACGACGACCAACCGGTCACAACACCCAAAACCCCTCAGTTGACCGAAGCCGAATCGTTGTGGGCAATACGAGAACCCGACTACCCACCATCAACCGGTGCCCCTTTCCACGCGGTCGCACCGCCATCATCGGTACGGTATGACACCGCCGACGACGCGGCATATCGCGGAGAATACGAGCCCGATTAACGCGGTAGTCGGGTCTGAACATATGAAAATATTGGACTGTAAACCGCCGCAAACCTAGGCGGCTTTATTGGCCTCTTTGCGTGCGGTACGGGCAGCCTTGCGCGCAGCTTTCCGTTCTTCTTTCGCAGCTTCACGCGCGGTTTCGAGAGCTTTGTGCTGTTCGTCCCGTGCATCGTGAATTGCTTCGACCTTCTGGTCTTTTGCCTCGTGAATCTTTTCCACACGACGCTTCGCAGACTTCTTGCGGCGCGATGTGGTGTTGAGCAGTGAATCCACGATCATGGACGCACCAGCGCCGAGCATCCACACGTCTTTGGCAACCGCGGTGCCATCCTGCGTGGGACGCACGCCGCCTTCTTGGGTCATGCCCGGGGTGTTCAAGTACATGTTGAGCATCCCGGCAGAAAACGCAGTCAGTGCCGAACCAGACAACCAGCCCGGAACTTTTGGGATCAGCTGTGCAGCGCCGACACCAATTTCGGTGAAGGCAATGAACCGGCGGAATGCTGCGGGCGACATGTCAGCAAGCATCGGCACGCCATTCGACGCCATCTGCTGCAGTCCTTCAGCCTCTTCTTCCGAGAGACTAAGCTTTGAGATACCGGAGTTCAGCACGAACGCACCGGTGGTCAAACGTATCGGCAACTGAGCCAAGCTCATAAGTCTTCCTTCCATTCGGGACTCGTCGTCCTTAACTGTAATACTTTCAACGCCAATTCCAATACGTTCGAGGAGCGCTACAAAACTCCACACCAAGAATTGCCGCGGGTAACCTTCCGAAACCGACACGGAATTCGTGGCGCTGAGCGCCAGTGGATTACGATGGCGGTGCACCACCACGCCCGTTGTGGCCTCCTGCCGACGGGTGACCACGCCGTCCGACCCCGAAACGTTTCTGATTTTATGCCTGCACACAACCACCACGACGCGCCCGAGCACTCGAGCACACAGCCACCGAGCGGTGACGACCCGACCGGTCAACCGTCGGCTACGCAACCGGTGCCAGCGGGATATCAAAAAGTCGAGACCCGCGATGGCGTCAAGATTGTCCGTGATGCTCCGGTTTCGTTCGTACGGCGCGAACTGGCGATGTCGGCGAACCGGCAGCGCCTGTGGCAATACCACACCGGCACCACCATATTGCCGGTGTCGCGGTTGTTCGGCCAAACATCGGTGGCACCACAATCGCAACTGAATATTGCTGAAACCTGGGGCCACGACGCCCCGCTCATCATCGATATTGGCGTGGGGCACGGCGAGTCGACATTCGCCGGCGCAACAGCCCACCCCGACAAGAACTTTTTGGCCGTCGAAGTGTATCGCCCTGGGCTGGCCAAACTCTTGGATCGCGTAGATTCCGAAAACGTCACCAACATTCGCATGGTGGAGGCCAACGCCCCCGAGGTGCTGGACCATATGGTGCCAGAACATGCCGCCGCGGAAGTCTGGGTTTTCTTCTCCGACCCCTGGCCCAAGACCCGATACCACAAGCGTCGCCTCATCCAGCCAAAATTCTTAGACCGCGTGGCCCGGGTGCTGCAAATCGGCGGGCTCATCCGGCTGGCCACTGACTGGTCACATTACGCGATGCAAATGCGTGACACTTTGGACGCTCATCCAGCATTCAAAAATCTGCACCCTTCTCGACTGGCCGGTAAGACGTCACCGTTGACGCTGGCGCGCTTGCACGGCACCGATAACGGAACGCCCCTGTCCGAAGCTGAAGCACTCGATGCGATCGGTGGGTGGGCGCCGCGCTTCGAAACCCGGCCGGTCACCAGTTTTGAGGCCAAAGCCCAGCGCGCCGGACGATACATTTTCGACCTGACCTACCAGCGCACAGACTAGCCAGCCGCTGCCAACCACGTGCGCAACACGTTTTCTGCGGTGTCTGCCAGGTTCTGTGCGGTATTTGCGAGCGCGGATGCTAAGTCCTGTGGTCTCGGCGTGATCCCATAGATCGCGGTAATTCCGTGGTCGTAACAAGCCTGGGCGCCGTCACCAATGGAACCAACAATTGCGATCACTGGTTTGTCCGTACGACGGGCTACCCCGACGGGCACCTTGCCAGCGAGCGACTGTCCATCCAGTTGCCCTTCGCCGGTGACAATGAGATCGGCGGATCGCGCCCGCGCATCAAAATCCACAGCGTCAAGGATCGCATCGATACCAGGTTGCAACGTGGCACCAAAGAAGGCGTGCATGCCCGCGGCAAAACCACCCGCGGCTCCCCCTCCCACAAGCTCGGTGACGTCGACACCTACGTCACGGGCGATGATGTCGGCAGCATGCGCCGCACCGGCTTCGAGCCGGTGTACCATTGGCGTATCGGCACCCTTTTGGGGTGCGAAAACCGCTGCGGCCCCTGCGTCGCCCAATAACGGGTTGTCGATATCGGTCATCACGGTGATATCGATGGGCCCCAGCATCGCAGAAGTGTCGATCCGAGCGATGCGGCCCAGGGTCGCCCCGGTCGGGATAAAACTCGTACCGGCATCGTCCAAGAATGTCACGCCGCACGCAGCGGCTGCCCCACACCCCAGATCGTTGGTCGCCGATCCGCCGGCGCCAATCGTGAGCCGCCGATCAGCCAGGGCGGCGATGAGCTCCCCAACCCCATAGGTGGTTGTGGTTTCAGGGTTCGGGTGCTCGGTCAACGGCAGCCCCGCGGCAGCAGCCATTTCAACTACCGCACCGTCCTCAATGAGGCCGTACGCGGCGGTCACCGGCTTGTGTTCTGGGCCCGTCACCTCGAGGGTATGGTGACTGCCATTGGCAGCTGCAATCAGCGCGTCCACGGTACCTTCGCCGCCATCTGCCATCGGGATCGCACAAATTTCGGCATCGGGTGCAGCACGCCGCAGTCCCTTGCTCAAAGCCTCAGCCACTTGCACGGAATTCAGCGACCCCTTGAAAGAGTCCGGCACCAAGACGATATTCAAATCACGTGCGGTCATACAAAGAGCCCCAGAACCCAGATGCAAATGATGGAGGTCACGCCCATGACACCCGTCGTCAGTGTGTGGGTGCGATACCCCTCTTGTACGGTGAGGTTACCGAAGCGCGTCACCACCCAGAAATAGGAGTCGTTCGCGTGAGAAACCGTCATGGCACCAGCGGCGATCGCCATGACCGCCAGGGCTACTTCGATGTCGCTTTCCAATCCCAGCGTGCTCAGCAACGGTGCCACGATACCGGCCGTGGTTACCAGGGCGACGGTCGACGAACCCTGTGCGGTTTTGAGAATCGCCGAGACGATGAACGGGAAGAATAGACCGATCGAGGCGAAACCAGGCGCAATCTCGGTGATGTAGTCAATGAGCGGAGTTGCAGCAATGACCGTGCCCAGGGCACTCCCCGCACCCGTGATGAACAAGATCGGGCCGGTCACACGCAGCGTATCTTCTGTGACGTCGAGCAGTTCGGACATGCGACGCTGTAGACCCAATAAGATCAGTGCCATGAGCAGGCCCAGCGTCAACGCGATGACCGGGATGCCGAAGAATTCGAAGAGTTCAGCGCTAAAGCCCTGCCAGCCGGCCATCGTGACGACCGAGCCGATCGCCATTGCTAGAATCGGCACCAGGATCGGCAAAAACGACAACAACTTGCCCGGTAACCGACCGTAGGAGGCCCGTAAGGCTTCGTATTCGGCTTCCACATCGTCGGAGGTCATCTCTTGGTCTTCCGGGGTGGTGACCCGTTTACCCAACCACGACGACATGAAATACGCGACGATCAGCGCCGGAATAGACACCAGCAGCCCCATCCCGATGACCAAAATGAGGTTGTCTTCCAACCCCAATGTGGTGGCTGCTGCAATCGGTCCGGGGGTTGGTGGAACAAAGACGTGTGAAATGTACAGTCCCGACGCCAGCGCTACGGTCATCGATGCCGACGCCGTCGCCGTTCGGCGCACCAGTGCACGACGAATAGGGTTTAACACGACGAACCCTGAGTCACAGAACACCGCAATCGAGACAACGAAACCCATCAGCTGGGTGGCCAGGACCGGGAAGCGTTTGCCAACGGTGTTGACCAACGCATCGGCCATTTGAAAGCCGCCACCGGTCTTTTCCAAAATGAGCCCGATGAGCGCGCCCAAGATGATGACGATACCGATGGACGTAAAGATGCCGGAAAAGCCGTCTCCGATGACGGTGGCGATGCCGGGTGTTTCCTCGCCCTGGTCGGTGAGCGGAATACCTCCGATAAGTCCCATTGCCAACGCAATGGACAAAATTGCCAAGAACGGGTGGACCCGCCACTTTGAAATCATCAAAATCATCACCACGATGGCGATGAAAAAGGTTATGAGTAATCCAAGACCGCCCACGGCATGCCTCCGAATCGCTGAGAACGTATACGACGTCCATCATAAGCACGATCGCCGCCAGTGAACAGTACGTCTGCAGCAGGGGCCTGTGTGTCTCGTTATCGGGGCAGGGCGAACCTCGGTTGATTCAGCGCGTAGCGCGGTTTTGACTGCTCGAGTGCGAACATGACGGCTTCTTCGACACGTCGGCGGTCGAATCGTTGACGGCGTCGCTGTTCGCGATGCAGCCCGTGCGCTTCGAAATCGTCAGACGGGTCGGATGCGCTGGGTCCGTGAATGTTTGTGGTGACGCCCGTGGATCCGGCAGTAAAGGTTCTCGAGAATGAGACGTGAGAGCGCATCACCGCAATCTGGTCGACGAGCTCACCCACCGTATCGCGGAGTTGGTCGACTTCGACTTCCAATTCCACGATACGACGGATGCCCTCGAGCGATACACCGTCCCGCGACAATCCCTGAATCCGACGCAGTAGTCGAACGTCTTCGGCTGAATACCGGCGTTGGCCTCCGGCTTGCCGCGTCGGCACCACCAGCCCCATGCGGTCATATTGCCGCAGGGTTTGGGGGTGCATATCGGCGAGCTGGGCCGCCACCGAAATGACGTAGATGGGATCGTGTTGGTGACGGTGGACCATTACAACCTAGCTTTCTGTGCCAGTTCGGCCCGCGGATCGAAGCCTTCGGTTGCCGCCTGATACGCCTCGACCGCAGCTTTCGCCTCATCGGTAAGCTCTTCGGGCACCTCAATGACAAGTTCCACGAGCAGGTCACCGGCACGCTTCGAAGCTTTCACACCTCGGCCGCGCAACCGTAAAACACGGCCTGACGATGACCCGGCGGGAACACCGATCTTCACGGAGCTCTCTAGTGTTGGTACTTCGATCGTAGTACCGAGTACCGCCTCGTCGAAAGATACAGGCACCGCAACGCGAATATTGTCACCATCGCGTTCGAACAGCGGATGTTTGGTGACCGAAACTTTGACCATCAGGTCGCCTCGTCCACCGGTGCCCTGTTGGCCTTTGCCTTTCGCGCGCACGGTTTGGCCGTCTCTCACACCTGCCGGGATACGCACCTCGTTGACCGCACCATAGCTTGTACTGACGTGCGTGGTCGTGCCACGAATCGAGTCAGCAAAACTGATGGTGACGGCCCCCTTGATGTTCGCACCTTTGGTCGGCGGCTGTTGGAAACCACCACCGAAGCCTTGGCCCCCACCGAAGCCTCCGAACATATCGCCGAACCCGCCTTGTCGACCACCACCGGCCTGGCCGAAGAGACCCGAAAAGATATCTTCGAAACCGCCTTGCTGTCGACCCGGGCCGGCACCAGTGAATCGCGCCCCGGACCCCATGGCACGCAACTGATCGTATTCTTGTCGCTGCTCAGGGTCGGACAGGACAGTATTAGCTTCTGTAATCTCTTTGAAACGTTGTTCGGCAGCTTCGTCGTTCGGGTTTGCGTCGGGGTGATACGTACGAGCGAGTTTTCGGTATGCCTTTTTGATCTCTTCGGCACTGGCATCCTTGCTGACGCCTAACGTGGCGTAGAAATCTTTTTCTAGCCAATCTTGTGAGGCCATGGAACCTCCTCTCTCTTACTCGTCACCGGCAGAAACCATCACCTGTGCAGCGCGCAAGACCCGGTCGTTGTACAGGTAGCCATTACGGAACACTTGCACAATGTGCTCTTCGGCAATCTCGGTCGATGGCTGACGCAGCATAGCTTCGTGGTGGGTCGGATCAAATGGTTCGCCAACCAGGGCGGCACCATCATGCTTGACGAGCCCAATGCCCTCGAGCGTTTCGATGAGCTTCCGTGCGATGGCAGCGAACGGACCATCGAGATCGCCTGCTTTATCGGCGGCATCGATGTCGTCAAGCACCGGGAGCATCGAATCGAGCATCGAAAAGTTCGCGTTATCTTTGGCCACGTGACGGTCGCGTTCAACACGACGACGATAGTTCACGAACTCGGCCTGCAGGCGTTGCAGATCTTCGCGCAGCGCCGCGGCTTCATCACCGGCTGATGCGGCTTCGGTCTCGGGCTCTTCGTCGGCGTCTGTGGGTGCAGAATTGAGAATGTCTTCAACCTGGGACAGTGGGTCTGCGTGGTCCGAGGCGTCCGCAGCATCCTCAGGTGCCTCGGCTTCGTCGGCTACCTGCTGGTCCTGGTCGCGGAGTTCTCCGGTTTCTGGGTCGATGCGACGTTTATCGGTGAAACGGATCGGGTCTTCGTGTTCTTCATGATTCGGCTGATCGGTCAATGTATAACTCCTGTCAAGAAAACACCGAGGCCGGCCGGAAACCGGCCGGCCTCGGTAGTGAACTATTGAAGTGGACGTGAAGGCTATTTCTTGGCGTCTTCTTCGTCTTCGTCAATGACTTCAGCATCAACGATGTCTTCGTCCTCTTGCGCGGCATCAGCTGCTGCGCCGTCCTGTTCGGACTGTGCGTAGAGGGCTTCACCGATCTTGGTTTGGGACTGCTGCAGTTTGTCGAATGCGGCCTGGACTTCCTCGTCGTTGTCCTGCTTCTCAAGGGCTTCCTTGAGTGCATCGACATCTGCCTGGACCTCAGTTTTGACGTCCTCTGGCAGTTTCTCGTCGTTCTCTTTGAGGAGTTTGTCTACCGAGAAGGCAGTAGTTTCAGCGGCGTTGCGGGCCTCTGCGGCTTCACGACGCTTCTTGTCTTCTTCAGCGTGCGCTTCGGCATCCTTGACCATGCGGTCGATGTCCTCACCTGATAGCGAGGTACAGTCGGTGCTGGTCCGTGAGTGTTCAGTACCGGTCGAGCCGTCCTTTGCAGAAACGTGGACGATACCGTTGGCGTCAATGTCGAAGGTGACTTCAATCTGTGGCATACCGCGAGGCGCAGGCGCAATACCGGTCAACTGGAAGTTCCCCAGTGGCTTGTTATCCGCGGTGAATTCGCGCTCCCCTTGGAATACCTGGATATCCACGGATGGCTGGTTGTCATCGGCGGTGGTAAAGGTTTCGGAACGCTTGGTTGGGATAGCCGTGTTGCGCTCAATCAGCTTGGCCATGACACCGCCCTTGGTTTCGATACCCAAGGACAACGGGGTGACGTCAATCAGCAGCACGTCCTTGCGCTCACCGGCCAACACGCCGGCCTGAATGGCAGCGCCCACGGAGACAACCTCGTCCGGGTTGACACCCTTATTAGGCTCTTTACCGCCGGCCATTTTTTCGACCAGTTCGGACACGGCAGGCATACGAGTCGAACCGCCCACGAGCACAACGTGGTCAATGTCAGAAACCGAAACACCAGCTTCTTTAATGACGTCTTCGAATGGACGACGGGTGCGATCCAGCAGATCCGAGGTCATGTCCTCAAACTTGGCGCGCGACAGGTGCTCATCCAAGTGCACCGGACCATCTTCGGTGACGGACAGGTACTGCAGGGAAATATTGGTTGAGGTTGCCGAAGACAGTTCCTTCTTGGCCTGCTCAGCGGCTTCGTGCAGACGCTTCAGCGCAATTTTGTCCTTGGAAAGGTCGGCACCGGAAGCCTTGGCCTGTTCCAGCAGCCAATTGACGATAGCCTGATCCCAGTCGTCGCCACCCAGACGGTTGTCACCGGCCGTGGAGCGCACCTGAATGGTCGAGAAATCGTCGTCGTCCTTACCAACTTCCAGCAGCGAAACGTCGAAGGTACCGCCACCGAGGTCGAAGACGAGAATCGTTTCGTCTTCTTTACCGCGTTCCAGACCATAAGCCAGGGCGGCCGAGGTTGGTTCGTTGATAATGCGGGAAACATTCAGTCCCGCGATTTCGCCGGCCTCTTTGGTGGCCTGACGCTCAGCGTCATTGAAGTAAGCCGGTACCGTGATCACTGCATCGGTGACGTCTTCGCCGAGGTATTCTTCAGCATCGTGCTTGAGTTTCATCAAGATGCGAGCGGAAATTTCCTGGGCGGTGTATGACTTCTCGTCAACTTCTATTTTCCAGTCGGTACCCATATGGCGCTTCACCGAGGAGATGGTGCGCTCTGGGTTATTGACGGCCTGACGCTTAGCAATATCACCGGTCAGGACTTCGCCGTCCTCACCTTTGGCGAATGCAACGACCGATGGCGTGGTGCGTGCACCTTCGGCGTTGGCGATAACCGTTGGGTCGCCACCTTCCAGAACGGCAACAACCGAGTTGGTGGTGCCCAAGTCAATACCTACAGCACGTGACATACGTAAATCCTTTCGCTAAAACTTCTCTTGTTAGCTCCTTGAGCTATCTACACTCAAGGTGCCATATATGTTGAGCCGCTGTCAAATAAACATGAGCGATGCTGACTCAACTTTTCTTCTGTCTAGTACAGCGCTGCGACTCGGATATTTATTCCGACTTCGAGGCGACCAGATTGTGATGCTGACTACACAAAACACCATCTCGCCCCGCGTGGAAGCGTTTGTCGCTAGCATTGAGTCATGTCACGTTACTCCTCCGCACACCCACTGATCATTGGCATCGACGGCCGGTCTGGCTCCGGCAAAACCGTCCTATCAACCGTGCTCGCCGAAAGCCTCTCCGAACACCATGACGTCACTGTCCTGCGACTCGAGGATCTCTACCGAGGCTGGAATGGTCTACAGGCAGGCATCGAACTCTTCAGTCACGAGGTGCTACCAAAGTTAGCGGCAGGCGAAACGGCCACCTACCAAACGTGGGACTGGCATTCCACTCACGGCAACGACGGAGCACCGGGCGCAACCGTGTCCACCGAACCGACCGAGGTCATCCTCTGTGAAGGTGTCGGCGCGGGAGTCCGAGCAAATCGGAAGCTGTTGGACGTGCTGATCTGGCTGCGCGTCCCAGACGAGGTGCGTTATGACCGAGCCATGGGGCGCGACGGCGACGACTACATCGAGCAGTGGGACAATTGGGCAGCCCAAGAACGCCAAATGCTCGACACCGATCAAATTTACGATGCGGCCGACCTCGTACTCGTCGCCAATGAACCAGACGAGCGCCACCATACGTCGGCTCTGGCGGTTGTGACAGCGATGCTGAACTCTGGCAAAACCCTTGATGACGGCCCACAACGCGGTCCATTGGAGCCGTAACCCAGACCATGGCACGCGGGAGTTACTGCAACGCCGAGGTCAACCGGAAGACGTTATCCAACCACCGCTTGTGCCGCGGCCTGGCCAACCAGTCTCTGAGCATCAGATGCTCGCATTGACTCTGGTACATATCGATGATGCCATCGAGTTTGGCGACTTCTTCGGAACCCACGACCATCACCGACACTTCCAAGTTGAGCGAAAACGACCGCATGTCCATATTCGATGAGCCGAACACACCAACATCGTCGTCGATAGTAAACAACTTGGCGTGTAAAACATCTGGATCCGGGTACCGATAAATGTGTACCCCAGCACGCAAAAGGGCCTCATAATAAGACTGCTGGGCGTGCTGCACCGCGACCTGATCGGCACGGCGCACCACCAAGACTTCGACGCGCACCCCGCGCTGAGCCGCACTCGTAAGCGCATAGAGCATTGTATCGTCGGGCACCAAATACGGCGTGACAACCCGAATCGTCTCCATTGCCGAATAAAACAGGTGGTTAAATGCGCGCAGGTTATTCTCCTGCGAAAAGCCCGGGCCCGACGGAATAATTTGCGCCGCGGGGCCCTCGTGGTTGTCAATTTCGGATTCCGTCACGCCGCGCAACTCTTGTTGCAACTGCCGCCCGGTTTCGGAAAACCAATCGGTTGCAAACACCACGTCCAAGGAAGCCACCGACGGTCCCGCCATGCGCGCCATCATATCCTGCCAGTTGCGCGCCAAACGGTGCGCCGAGGAACGCTTATAGCCCGGCTCAATTAAATTAATCGAACCGCTGTAGCCCACCAGACCGTCAATAATCACCATTTTGCGGTGGTTGCGCAGATCTGGCCGCTGGTACTGACCGCGCCACGGACGCACCGGCAGCGAACGGTAATACTCGATACCGTCTGCTTCCAAACGCCGCAGCAGCTCGCGATAGCCATTTACCCGAGCCGTGCCGATATGGTCAAAAATCAGTCGGACGGTGACGCCACGCTTCACGGCCCGCGCCATCGCGTCCAAGACGAGATCGGCGTAGCCCTGCCGGCCCTTCGGATCGGTGCCGATGATGTAAAACATCACGTTGACGTAATGCTGTGCGCGGTCAATATCGTCTGCCATCTTGTGAAACGTCAGCCGATAATCCGTCAGATACTCGAATGTGTTGCCGTCCAGAATAGGAAAACCGGTCAGTCGACGGGTCAACCTGGTATTGGCACCGACGTAATCCGGTGCCGCACCAACCTGGTCGGGCAGATCCAAGTGCGCGGTGGCGCGTCGCAGCTCCGAATTCACCGCGACCTGGCGCGAACGCCGCTGCCCGCCCAACCGGAACGACCCGAGTAACAAGAAGAGCAACAGTCCGGGGATCGGCAGGAAGAAAATGATCAGCAGCCACGCCATCGCGACCGCCGGACGCCGGTTCCCAGGAACGATGCCCAACAGCGCAATCCGAATCGCCATATCAGCGGTAATAAAGAGCACCCTCGCCCAAAACGGAAAATCCGCGAAATCAGCCACCGTCCAAACCATGTTCCACAGTCTAGAGCACCGCGACAGAGCCGCTGGCAGCATCACAAACTTCAAACAAAAATTTACGGTCTGAGCCTCCGTGAACTACAGTTACATTGGGTCAGCGTTGGCCCGAGAGGACCGTTCATTTTCAAGGATGATCATGGCAAAGCTTCTTTATCGACTCGGGCTGCGTTCCGCCAAACGACCTTTCGCAGTGTTGTTTACATGGCTTGTCCTGCTGGCTATCGCCGCGGGGTCCTTCCTCACGTTTGGCGGGACACTCGTCTCCACCGTGGAGATCCCCGGCACGCCCACAGCCCAAACGACTGACCGTCTCGAAGAAGAGTTCCCCGATGCTGCCCGTGGCACCGGCAATGTGGTCTTCCAGACCGAAGACGGATCTGAGTTCACCGGTGAGCAACGCGACGCCATCGTCGACGTGCTTGAATCGACCCAAAATGTTGACGGCGTCGCCGACGCCGTCGATCCCTTCGCGGCCGATGCCGAAATGGTCGATCAGCAAGAACAGCTCACCGACGGCCGCCAAGAACTCAGCGATGCTCGTGAACAGCTCGAGGCCGCACCCGAGCAATTTGAGTCCGCCGAAGCAGAGCTCGACAGCGCCGAGCAAGAACTGGACGCTGCCCAAGCACAACTTGACGCAGGGATTGAACAAGCTGTGGCTTCAGGTATGCCACAAGCGGCAGCTGAAGAACAGTTCGCTGCCCAACAAAACCAACTCGACGCCGCACGTGAAGAGCTCGCCCAGGGCCGCGAAGAGCTGGAAACAGAACAGGCCGACGCTGAAGCAGGCGCAGCCGAAATCGAAGAGGGCCAAACCCTGTTGGACCTCGGTGACCGCTTACTGGAAACCACCAATGACTACTCGGTCGTCTCAGATGATGGTTCTGCTGCCGTGGGAACTGTGCAGTTTGAAGACCAAGCCATGGCCGTCGACACTACCGTCCGCGAAGCCGTGGTTTCCGAACTGACCGACCGCAGCATCGAGGGTGTCGAAGTACTGCCTTCACAAGAGCTCTCGATGGCAGTACCCGAAGTGCTCGGCTGGGCCGAAGTCGTGGGCCTTGTTGTCGCGGCGATCGTCCTGGTCATCATGCTTGGCACACTGATTACCGCCGGGTTGCCGCTCATCAATGCGCTGGTCGGCGTTGGGGTGGGCGCCCTGGTCGCCCTGGCCTTCTCCTCGGTGGTCGAAATGAACTCGGTGACCCCAGTATTAGGCGTCATGCTAGGACTGGCCGTCGGGATCGACTATGCCCTGTTCATCGTCCACCGACACCGAACCCAACTCAAAGCGGGCATACCCCTGCACCACTCCATCGCCATGGCAAACGGGACATCGGGCAACGCCGTGGTGTTTGCGGGGTCAACCGTCGTCATCGCACTGCTGGCTTTGAATCTCACAGGTATCCCATTCTTGGGCCTCATGGGAACCGTCGGCGGGTTCGTCGTCGTGGTTGCTGTACTGGTCGCCATCACCTTGACCCCGGCCATGCTGTCACTGTTGGGACGCCGTGCGCTGGCCAAACGCGAACGCCTCACACTGGCCGACCGTCAGCTGCGGACACAGCCGAAACGCCAGGTCAAAGCCATGTCCAGCACCCGCGCGGTGCTCACGGCGATCGCCTCGATTGCTGTGTTGGCGATCATTGCCATTCCGGTGTTCTCAATGCGCCTTGGCATCCCCGACGGGTCAGCTCAAGCCCCGGACACCACCGAATATCAGGCACACGCCGCTCAAGCTGAACACTTTGGCCCCGGCACCAACGCCCCGATCGTCGCGGTGGCCGACATTCCAGCAGACCTCTCCGAAGAAGCGCTCCTGGAGACCACCGTTCAACAAGCCGAGCAATTAGCTGCCCTGGACAATGTGGACCATGTGGTGCCCGTGGGCGAAAACGAAGCCGGCGACATCACCATGTTCCAGGTCATTCCGATCGAGGACGCCAACCACGAATCCACCGTCAACCTGGTGCATGATCTCCGGGGGCTTGATCCCGCCGGCGAGGTCACCAACTTGGCCCTGGCCGGACACGCGACCGGCACCATCGACGTCTCCAGTGCACTCGCCGATGTGCTGCCACTGTATCTGGCGGTCGTCGTTGGTCTGTCCTTACTGATCATGGTGTTGGTGTTCCGCTCGCTGGTGGTGCCAGTGATTGCCTCGGGAGGATTTGTCCTGTCCGTGGACGCTGCCATGGGCGCCGTCGTCGCTATCTACCAGTGGGGTTGGCTTGGCGAAGCCTTCATGGTCCACAATCCAGCACCGGTGCTCTCGTTTCTGCCCACCATCATGATCGGCGTGCTCTTTGGACTGGCCATGGACTACCAGCTCTTCATCTCCTCGGGTATGCGCGAGGCCTATGCCCACGGCACGGAGGCTCGCTTGGCCGTACAGCAAGGATTCGTTCAGGGCCGTGCCGTCGTCGCTGCGGCAGCCATCATCATGGTCTCGGTGTTCGGCGGGTTCATCTACGCAGATGACCCCTACATCCGACCCATTGGCTTTGGCCTTGCCATCGGTGTGCTCTTCGACGCCTTCCTCGTGCGTATGCTCATGGTGCCCGCGCTCATGCACCTGCTGGGGCGTCATGCCTGGTATATGCCAAAGTGGTTGGATCGGATCCTGCCCGATGTGGACGTGGAAGGCGCCAAGCTTGCCGAGTTGGACGCGCCCGATGAAACACGAATCAAGACTTCCACCGATTCGTCCGTTACAACAACCAACCAGAACGTCTAAGCTTGAATCAGCACAGTCGAGAAAGGCAGAACTATGAATAACATCATCCAGAAGTTGCTCCGTACCGGTGTCTCCATGGGGGCCGGCTACCTCGGGGCCAAGGTCGTCGAAAAAGTGTGGGAAGGCACCACCGGCAAATATGCGCCAAACGCCGAAGACGATGACGCCACCATGCTGCAGTTCGTCGCCTTCACGACCATTTCAGCGGGCGTGACCGCACTGCTAGAAATCGGTTCCCAGCGCGCGGTTTCCAAAGCCATGAAGAAGACCGGAAACAAGAACGCTCAGCAACTTGGCAAGGCCGAGGTCTAAGCCCGCCACGATCACCAGTAGGCTCGTGACGTTTCGGTGGCACCGGCCACTTCGGTGAGTCCCGCGTCCACGACACGCACCGGTCGATCTGTTTCGCGCCATGCTGTCAGTGATGGGGCCGCCACCCGAATGCGGAAGTCGTCATGACGCCACGACGTCAGGACTTGTAACGCGGTGGCGTCCCTGTCCGCGACGCGCTGGATAAGCTGTTCGTAGGCCAGCTGTGCCGCATGGCCCACTTGGGCAGCAGCCTTGCCGGTGGAAAGCTCCACCTCAGGCGTGACCTCAACGGTGACCACCGCGTCGTGGTGTGCTGATTCCTGCAAGCGCGGGAACTCTGTGCCACCAACCTGTAATTTTTTGAGTTCGGGTGGCAAGGGGGCCAACGGGCCCGGGACAAAAGCCCGGACCTCCGCATTTTCGGAACCAGCGTTGACACCGGGCAGAGCCTGTACGTCATCCCAGCGTTTATTCTCCGCCCGCCGAGCAACCTTACGAATCCAGCCGGCACGCCAATGCGCAACAGCCTGCGCCCACTGCCCGTCATGGGCTGTGACTCGTTGATCATCGAGTAGCCTCACCACAGATGCCCCGGCAGCCTCAAGCACCGCAATATGGCTCGCCGGGTCCTGCTTATTGCGACGTATCACCAATTGCATCGCCCACGGATCCGCATGATCTGGATGATCCGGATGGGACACCGTCGCGCGGGCAGTTGTATCAGTCATTTTTTCAGGGTGCTCACTCACGACCTCAACTCTAGTCACCACCTGCAGCACTGAATATTCTAGGGTGGAGATATGTCGATCCACCTTCCACCCGACTGGCAACCCTGGCGGCGAAGTTCCCCGTTAGGCGAGGCCCGTCCGACCAAAACCGACCTGGCAGAAGCCGCGGCCACAGGACTGCAGCTCGATGATGTCCTGCCCTACCCCACCGATGAAGAAAACGCCCACTTTTTGCGGCTGCTCATCGTCGGCACAAACCCCAGCCCGTGGGCGGCAGCCGTGCAAGCACCCTTCGCGCGCCCCGGCAACCGATTCTGGAAGTCACTGTACGAGGCCGGAATCACCGATGGGCTGGTGAACGATTCCAATGGCCTCAGCCGGGCCGATGAGTACATGCTCGCGACACGAGGCGTCGGCATTACCAATATCGTCTCTCGACCCTCCTCGCGCGCCGATGAGCTCAGCCGCGATGAATTGCGCGCCGGGCGTTCCCACCTCATCACCCGGGTTCGGATGCTGCGTCCACACGCGGCCGCCTTTACCGGAATCACCGCGTTTCGCACCGCGTTCGAGCAGCCCAAAGCCAAACTCGGCGTCCAAGATACCCACGACATAGCCGGGTGGCCCGAAGATACCCAACTGTGGGTCGTGCCAGATCCCAGCGGGCTGAACGCCCACGAATCGGTCAGCTCACTTGCCGAAAAATGGCAAGCCGTCTGGTCCTCGAGTGCCACCGGCCAGCAGACCCGCAACGATCCACGAACAACCAAGGAGTGAACCCATGGAGACCACTGACCGTACCGTGCTGATCACCGGAGCCACCAGTGGCCTCGGCCGCGCTGTTGCAGAGTCTGTAGCCCAGCGGCCCGGTAGGCTCATCCTGCACGGGCGCGACGCCGAGCGCCTCAACGAGCTTGCCACCGAGTTGTCCTCAGCGAAGGCCAGCATCGAGCTGGTGACCGCCGAATTGGATGAGCTCTCCCAAGTCCATGACCTGGTCGACAAGGTCTTTGAACTCACCGATCATCTCGACGTGCTAGTGAACAACGCCGGCATCGGCAAGGGTGCCACCGACACCCGCCAGGAATCAGCGGATGGTTTCGAACTGCGCACCGCCGTCAACCATCTGGCACCCTTCGTCCTGTCGCTGCGGCTCCTCCCGCTGCTTGAAACGGGCGCACCGAGTCGCATCGTCAATGTCGCCTCCGGTGCCCAACAGCCCCTGGATTTTGAAGACCCCCAGGTTGAGCACAACTACACCGGTGATCGCGCGTACGGACAGAGTAAATTTGTCATGATCGCCACGGGATTCTTCCTGGCCAATAAGCTGCCGGCCGAGGTCGTGACCGTCAACAGTCTGCACCCCGCGACGCTGATGCCGACCCGGATGGTTGAAGAGGGCTACGGGCACACCGTCGATGACCTTGCGACCGGGGTCGATGCCGTCCTGCATCTGATCGAGTCTGAAGCCCTGGAATCAGTAACCGGTCAGTATTTTTCCGGTCAACAGCGTGCCGAGGCCCATCCGCAAGCCTATGACCCTGACGTTCAGCAACGTTTGTGGAAGCTGACTGAGGAGCTGACCGGCGTGCAGCTCTGAAACCGGTAATCGGTTAGGATGTCAGGTCGTGGAGCTCGACGGTTCCCGCCACATAGGCCGCCTGACCGATATGTTGTGCGGCGTCATCGATCACACTGATGATGCGTACGCCAACGGTGACCGGTGGATCCCAATCATTGTCGATGACCCGGTCAAGGTCATCATCGCTCAGCATTGCAATCCAACTGGCCGTCTTCGCATAGACGGCTTCAAGGTAGTCCCGCAACAAGTCTTTGCCTTGCTGAGTCTCTTCAACGGTCACGCCGCGCGCATCGTCTGGTGACTGTCCAAGACCGACATCGGCCATACCCAGGTCAACCTCCGACAGCCCGAAACGGGAGTCGAAGTTCTCCGCTGTCCACAGTTGGTCATGTCCTGCCAGCGGTGCGATCTGTGCATCCGTTTCACGGGCGGTGTGCCACAGCAGCCACGCAATCGAGTTCGGGTGTCCACCCGGATGACTATTGAGTTGGCTCGGATCCAGCTCATCCCAAAAATAGTCGAGCGCTTGCATCGGGCGTTGTACCAGGTCTTCCAAAATATCTATAGCATCCATACGTCAACCCTGCACCCGTGACCAGGCAGAGTGCAAGGGCTGCAGTCACCGCGCTGTAGATAATCGGTTCATCAGGTCGACGAGGTGCATTGCCCACTCAACGTTCTCCTCGCCGAGCCGTGTCTTCACGCTGAAACCGCCACCGTCGTGCTGATAGACATGGATCCTGCCGGTGATCCAGCGTTTCTCGTACGCGGCTCCGGCAACTGCTTGGGCCGGCACGTGTTCGGCTACTCGCCAGCCGCGAATCGTCTTGTATTCGGTGTAGACGATGCCTCGGTTGGTCACCACCAGCACCGGGAAATAACTGGCTTTCTCGGTGCAGATCAAGTATTCGTAGACGGTTTCGTCGGATCCAACGACGCGCTCGGGAAGGCTCACGGGCGCCGGGAGGCTCTGAGGGTTGCGCAGTCTGGCATCGATGAATGTTTGTCGAGCTTGAGTCCAGGCCATGGGAGTAGCCTACAGCCTTATTTCGGGCGTGGGTTGTCGTTGTATTCTTGCTCGGCATCCAGCCGGTCTTGAACTTCAATGGCCTTCGCCAAATCGTCCACCGCGATTGTTTCGGGCGCGAGGTGATGCGAACGATACGTCGCCCGCCCCACGAGGTGCGCCGAGACCGGTGCTGTCATCAGTTGCATCAACCACGCAACGATCAGCACCGGGATCACCGTCCAGGTTTCTAGAGCCACGCCGAGTCCGGCTAATGCCAAAA
Source organism: Micrococcaceae bacterium (assembly GCA_013393415.1). Lineage (GTDB taxonomy): Bacteria > Actinomycetota > Actinomycetes > Actinomycetales > Micrococcaceae > Yaniella > Yaniella flava. Next base: position 6,983 of record JABXHI010000033.1, on the reverse strand, counting down.
GCAGCCCTAACACCTGGGGTTTGGTGGCTGCGTGCATGCGGGATAATACGTCCGGGTAACGCAGCAGACCAAAGCCGGCCACTGCCGTCAGCGAGGTGCCCAGTACCAACAGGATGGCCGCAACGATTTCGGTCCAGGAGTCAAATGTGATGGTCATGAGCGTTCACCGCCGGGGCCTTGCTTTGGTTCGGGTTCTGACTGGTTGGCTTGTGCGCCTTCAACGGTGAACCGTGCCAGCGTCGCCGAGGAGATAAACCCGATGAGCGATGCCACGACTACGATCATGATGTAGTCGGGTTGTCCCGCAAGTGCCATCCACACGGTGAGACCTGACGACAACGCGATGAGTACGACGTCCACCGCAATCGCACGGTCAAGCAGGGCTGGGCCGCGCACAATCCGGTACAGTGCACCCAGCACGCCCACGGCGACAAAGAATAGGCTGATCCAGCCGGCAAGCTCCAGTACACTCATGAACCTATCTCCCGCTGCTCATCGTCTTCGAGTCGTGCGATCTCCGAGTGGCGACGGACCACGCCATCCTGGGCCTGATCTTCTGCCCTGACCAGCTCGTAGTCTCGTGCTGAACCAAACGCGCGGATCATGCGTGCTTCAATATCCAACGATTCGGCACGAAATGCCTCGGCCGATGCTTCATCCGGTCTGTCGATGACATGGAGAAATAACGTCGATGACGGCCGGTCCACATCAATCACAAGCGATCCCGGGATCAGCGCATACACGTGACCAACCAGTGTCAGCAACAGGTCGTCTTGAGTTCGCAATTTGACTGCGACCACCGAGTTGATGACTTTCGGCCCCGGGACAGCCGCCTTTTTGGCCACATCCCAGGTGGCAGCAGTGATCTTCCACAGGAAGAACAACACGAAGGTAAAACTGTGCAGAATATTGACACGGCCCGTGAAGGGTACCGGTGGTAGCGGGAGCAACAGCATCACCAGGGTACTAAAAATTACGCCCAGTACGATGGTGCCTAATGTCAGGTCTTGCCATAAGGCGACCCACACAAATGTGAGCATGAGAATCATCGGCCACTGCGAAAGACGGGAACGCTTGTCTTCAATGGCCGACGGACGATGGTCGGATTCTCGACGCGGTTGTTGCGGTTCGTTACTCACCCCGAACCTCCTTCCGAGCTCTGATTCGTTCCGGCTCCATCGGAACCCGAAATACCCCAGTCCTCGAGTACATCTGCTTCACGCTGAGCTTCCTGGGCGGCTTCTTCGCCGAGGACAGCCTCGATGTACGGGGTGCGGTGAATCATATCGTTGGCTGCTTTGTCTGCGAAATCATACAGCGGTCCGGCCACCACAGTGAGCGCGACGCCCACGGTGAGCAGTGCAATTGTCGGCATGACCAAACCGGGGGAATCGGTGCGTAGCGGTTTTCTGCCGGCCTCAACCCGCTCGGCTTCTTCGGTACCGCGCATCGCCGGATCTTCGGCATCCTCAATTGGCCGCCAGAATACGCGAGTCCAAATACGAATCATAACCAACAGCGTCAATAATGACGTGATGATCGAGGCAGCCACCAACACCCACGCCAGCGGTGTGCCTTTGATGACGCCGCCCTCGATGAGCCCGACTTTGCCGAGGAAACCAGAAAACGGTGGGATACCCCCGAGGTTCAGCGCAGGGATGATGAACAGCACCGCCACCAGCGGGGAAATTTTCGCCATCGAACCCAGTCGCTCAATATTGGCCGAACCGGTTCGATATTCGATGAGTCCCGTCACCAAGAACAGCGCAGTTTGGATGGTGATGTGGTGGACGATATAGAAAACGGTGGCGGTCAGACCAATCTGGTTGGCCACGCTGGCACCAAAGATCATGTAGCCGATGTGGGAAACCAGCGTAAACGACAGCACACGTTTAATGTCGAACTGCACCAGGGCGCCGAGTATGCCCACGATCATCGTCAGCCCAGCAACGACCAGTAACAGCGTGTTGACGCGATCCCCCGGGAACAGCAGGGTCTCGGTACGCACGATGGCGTATACACCAACCTTCGTGAGCAAGCCAGCAAAGACCGCAGTTACAGGCGCGGGTGCCGTCGGATAGGAGTCCGGCAGCCAGAATGACAGCGGGAACACCGCTGCTTTAATACCGAAACCGACCAACAGCATCAGGTGCAACAGTTGTTGCAGATCTGGATCAAGATCGCCTAATTTCATCGCGAGATCCGCCATGTTGACGGTACCCGTGGCCCCGTAAATCATGGCGATGGCCACCAGGAAGATAACCGATGAGACAACCGAGACCACCACATAGGTCACCCCGGCGCGCACTCGGGGGCCGGTGCCACCGATGGTGAGCAGCACGTAGGAGGCCGTCAATAAGATTTCGAATCCAACGTAGAGGTTGAACAGGTCGCCGGCCAAGAACGCGTTGGAGACTCCCGCGGTCAAGATCAGGAAGGTCGGGTGAAAAATGGAAACCGGTTGTTGCGGTGATTCGTCGTCACCGATGCCTTGGGCGGATGCGTAGAGCATCACCGATAAGACGACCGCCGATGAGACCACCAGCATGATGGCTGAGAATCGGTCGACCACCAAGGTGATGGCAATGGGTGCTTCCCAGCCGCCGAGTAAGACGGCCTCGGCTCCCCCGTTGATCCAGACGTCGACCAGCAACCAAATTTCCAGCGCCATCGTGGCTACCAGCGTGGTCAAGGTCACGGCGACCTGACTCACGGGGCGACGCACGAGGGTGAAGGCGATAGCCGCACCCAGAATGGGTAGCAGCACCGACAGTGGGGCCAGCGTCACGGCTGAGATATCATTCACCGACGGTCACCTTCTTTCGGATCTTGTGGGCGGACCGTGGGATCGTCTTGGGTCGTTAGTTCATAGTCGATATTGGGGTCTTCGTGGTCTTCGAGGAACTCGGATTCTTCTTCCGCGAGCTCCGCGTCATCTTCGGCGTCGTAGGCAGGCTGTTCTGCAACCTGGATATCTTCAATATCGACTTGCACTTCATCACGGCGTGCCAGCACCCAGGATCGATAGATCAGGGCCAGTAGGAATGCGGTGACGGCGAAGCTGATCACGATCGACGTCAGGGTCAACGCTTGGGGCAATGGGTCGAAGTATTCGTCATCGGCTACCCCATCACGCACAATGGGTGGCAGCCCAGCCGGACCGGCCATGATGATCAGCAACAGGTTCGCCCCGTTGGTAAACAGCATGAGCCCAAACATGATCCGCGTGAGCGTACGGTCCATCAGCAAATAGACGGCCACAGCGAACATCGCGCCCATGATGACTAAGAGCACTGCATCAATCGTCACTGTGACCTCCCGGGGTTTGAGCACTTGCCCGAGCGGCAGTCATGCGCTGTTCTGCTTCGACCCGATTACGCGTTTCGATTTCGTGACGGCTATCAACCTCGGAGCCCAGCGAACGCAAGACGTCCAAGACCAGGCCAATGACGACCAGATAGACGCCGACGTCGAACACCATCGCAGAGGCGAAGTGCACGTGGCCAAACAGTGGCAAGAGGACTTCCACGTCGTAGGCCTGGAATACCTGCCCGCCAAAAAACAGCGGGACTACCCCTGCAATCGCGGCAATGGCCAAGCCAGAACCCAAGACGATCCCGGCGGGCACTTTGACCGACTGTTCCAATTCGTAGCGACCACCGGTGAGGTACCGAATAGCAAAGGCGATCCCAGCCAACAGGCCACCCGCAAAACCGCCACCTGGCAGGTTGTGACCTGCAATGAGCAGGTACAACGACACCAGGATAATGGCATGGAAGATCAGTCGAGTAATCACTTCAAAAATAATGGAACGGCGTTCCGGTGCCATGGTTGCACCGGCAACGATCCACGGTTGACGGTCTGCTTTGAAGAAGTTCGCAAAGCTCTTGACTTCAGAGGCATTCATTGCAGATTCAGCGACGTGATAACGTCCAACGGTCCCCGAGGCAATATCCGAGATCGGTCTGCGTCCACGATCGCGTTCTGCGATGAAGACCAACGATGCAATACCGGTTGCCACGGCTGCCAACACCGTGATCTCGCCGAAGGTGTCCCAGGCACGCATATCGACCAGGGTGACGTTGACGATATTGGTACCGCCACCTTCGTTATAGGACAGATCGGGCATATCTATCGAGATGGGTTCGGCCATCCTGGACGCCATGACTGTGGCTGCAACCCACATCATCGTCAGACCGAAACCAATAGCCAGGAGCGCACGCGCCCACTGGTTGTCGGTCTTCTTTTGCATTCTTGGAATGTTGGGCGGCAAGACACGAAGACCCAGCACCATAGCTACGGTCAACACTGATTCCACGAGGACCTGCGTCAGCGCAAGATCCGGGGAGCCTTGAAATGCGAAGATCGTGGCGAGACCATAACCGGTAGTTGAGACTAATAGGACGGCCCAGAAGCGCCGTTTGGCCCGGATTGCTCCGATAGCTGCCAGGATCATGACCACGGCAAGCAGTAAGAACACGGGATGTCCGCTCAGCATCCAGTCGCCAAAGAAGGCGGCATTGGGTAGCGAAATCGTCGACTCATCGGCGTTGGTGGGGAACAACAGCACCGAAATCGGTGCGAGGACCGTCATGGCCAAGATGATGTAGAGGTAGAATGACAAGTCACCGCGCTGGGTACGACCCGTGACCCAAACCGCAAAGTCATCGAGTTTCGCCATGGCCGACCGATAGATTTTCGCCGCATCGATCCAATGTGGAACATTCTGCTGAGCTTGACTAATGCGGGCTTTGGCAGCAAACAGCAACAGACCACCCACGATGATCACCATGGACAGACCGAGTACAAGGCTGAAACCGTGCCATAGGGCAAGTGGAGCCGCTTCTTCACCGCCAACAGGCGTGAAAGTTTGTCCGAAGGCAAACGGGAGTTCTCCGACCCAGCCCGGCACCAGTGCAGCGATTACGCCTGCCGCAGCCAACAGGGCAGCTGGCATCATGCCGACGCGTCCGAAACCGCGCAGGGCACGAGTTTGCGGCATCGTGACGAGGCCGTCGTCGGTCTGACGCTTCTTTTCTGCAAAGGAGGCCCACATAAACCGCGCAGTGTAGGCCACCGTCAGGATGGACCCGAGGACGACGACCACCAGTGGCGCCCAGCTCCATACAGCTCCCCAGAACGTCGGTTGTTCGACAAGAGCACCGGTGATGTGGCCTTCGCTGCGCCAAGTGGCCCAATCCAGCGAAGCCTGCAACACGGTTTCTTTCGCAACAAAACCGAACAGCGGCGGGACACCGGCCATCGAGAGTGATGAAATCGCCGCAATCCAGAATAATGCGGCGTGTGATTTTCGCAGTCCGGAGAGTTTGTTGAGATCGCGGGTGCCGGTGATTTTGTCGATTGCACCGACCACCATAAACAGCGGCGCTTTGAACAGGGAGTGTGCCAACAGCATGGCCAGTCCGGCGATGGCACCGTTGACCGTACCCAGCCCGTTGGCAATCATCAAGAAACCAAGCTGCGACACCGTGCCGTAGGCGAGTATGAGTTTGATGTCGGTCTGTCGCAGTGCACGCCAGCCGCCCACCAGCATGGTCCACATACCAACGCCCAACACCATGATGTGCCAAATCGTTTCCCCAGCGAATGCTGGCGCAAAGCGCGCGACCAAGTAGACGCCGGCTTTGACCATCGCAGCGGCGTGCAAGTAGGCCGAAACTGGAGTCGGCGCAGCCATGGCTGCTGGCAACCAGAAGTGGAAGGGCACTTGCGCTGATTTCGTGATGGCGCCCAGTAGGACAAGTCCGATTGCCCAGGTCATATAGGACCCGGCGAATTCTCCAGTGAGTAGCTCGCTGCCCTGCGCAATAATTTCAGACAGCCGATAAGTACCCGCTGCATGCCCGAGCATCACCAGCCCGATCAGCATGGCCAACCCACCGAACGTGGTCACAATCAATGCTGTTGTAGCCGACCGACGGGCATAGACACGGTGCGCCTGATAGCCGATCATCAAAAACGACAGGATCGTGGTGATCTCCCAGAAAACGAAGAGCACCATCAAATCATCGGTGACCACCAGACCAAACATGGCACCGGCAAAGGCAAGGAACTGGGCACCGAATGTCCCGAGGCGACGTTCATCGGCCAAGAAATAGCGGGCGCAATAGACGAGCACAGCGGCCCCGACGCCCAACACGATCAGCCCCATAAATGCACTGAGTGTGTCGAGTCGGAATGATAGTTGTACGCCGAGCCGGGGAATCCAGTCCCAGGTTTGTACCAAAACAGAATCTTGACGGTCCCCAGCGGCTCCCGAAGCTAAGAGCTCTTCCGAGGCAAGAACCTTCGGTAGTTGAGCAGCTAACCACACGAAACCAGCGGCCGGAACTGCCGCAAGAATCAAGAAACCGGACCGTCCGGTTCTTTCAATAATTACTGGGGCGACGAGTGCAACCAAGAATAGTGCAAGCAGCACAATTAGCACGGTTGCCTCCGCAGTTCTAGGGGACGGTCACCTGCTTAACTGTACATAGTGAAAGTGGGCGTCTGCACAGTCTTGTGACAATCCAATAACGCAGCTTCTCACACTTAAGTTAAGTTTCATAGGATGTAGTTTGGTTTATCCATCGCTACCCTGAGAAAGAACATTGCGTTAATCACCGTTATGTTTCTGAATGTCCTTCGATCTTTTAGCCGGCGTTTCCTGCCTAAGCAGCACAGCATACGTAGGATCCATCAGAGAAACGTGCCCTGCAATATCGCGGAACTGCGCAAGAATCGCATAGGGCTTCATGGAGTCCCACCACGTCTGCAAGCAAAGGTTTAGGGCAACGGCATTGCGTTTTGTGGCGACAATAACGCCGGTTCTGTTATCAGCGCAACAAATTTAACGGGCTCATCGTAAAAATGAGTGTAGTTGGTGTCTGAATCCGCCGGTGTCGAGCAGTGCTCTGGTGATGTAATGCATGAGATTACGGAAGCCTAAGGCTGTGCCGCGCAGGTGTTCGATTCTGCCGTTG
>JABXHI010000032.1 GCA_013393415.1 Micrococcaceae bacterium | reverse complement strand
CAGGGCAGAACAGATCGGTTCGACTCCCCATCGATGACGGTGCTCGTCGATGAACGCGACGATCACTTCAGTCGGCGGTCGAACTCCGCCTTGCCGAAAAACGCTGTCGCTGAAGTCAAAATATCTAATGAGGTCTGCAGCTCACGAATCTCTTTGGCCTGGCGACGGATCACCGCCTGAGCGTCTTCATCCTCGACCGGTAACTGCTCTTGTTCGGCCTTTTTGACCCACGATCTCAGCGCTTCTTTATGCACACCAACTTGATTGGCGATCCTGGCAACTGCACCATTATGCGTCTCGGGATCGCGACGAGCCTCGAGACACAACCGAGTAGCTCGCTCACGTAATTCTTGAGGGTATTTATAATTGGCCATAGTCCAATCAGCTTATCCTTCCGGAATATCTGGCACACCCTCCATCAAACCAAGGACGATTCACTTCGCTTGCGTCCAGGAACCGGTGACTAACTAGCCGAAGATACTTGCTCCCAACCCATCCAATGATGTGGACTGTCTGCATGGATAACCTGTCTTTAGCGAGTTTAGTGTGGCTAGCTGGTACTGTGTTGTTTGCCGTTTCTCTACAGCAGATGCGCAGGGCTAACCCTGATGAGAAAATCCCACAGTTCTTCGGCAGACCAAGAAATCATCCAGGTGAGATCTACGTCTACCGTGCTATCGCGCTCTTTCTGTTGCTGGCTTCTTCTCTTGCGTGGGCAGAACGGCTCGGTTTTTGGTCGTTCCTGCTTGTCATCGCTGGGGCCACCCCGGCTGTCATGCTCAATGTGCAGCACAACCGTCGTGTCCAAGCTGAGCAACCCAAGGTAAACGGCTAATACCGCACGCGTGTATCCCAAAGTGACCTACCGTCGCGCGTTCGAATCGTATCGGCGGTACTCATCGAAATATCGCGTCAGCCTGGCTTTCGCATAATCCTTTGGCCACTGGAGCGTTCCACGCCCAGCAAGGTCTCCCCGTCAACGAGTTCGCCACGATGTCGCTTCGATATTCACCATTCGTCGTCGATGCACTGAGGGGAAAACGTTCTCGGCTTGCGGTTGACCCAGCGTCAACCCGTAGAACAGTCTTGTGCCCAAAGCGACGAAGGAGACCGCATGGAGTGGTCAATTCACCAAGTAGTGGAAGCTACCGGAATCACTTCGCGTACCTTGCGGTACTACGACCAGATTGACCTGCTTGTACCAAGCCGAACCGGACACGGTGACATCCGCTATTACGACCAAGCGCGCCTAATCCGATTGCAGCGTATTTTATTGCTGCGTGACTTCGGCATGCCCTTGACTGATATTGCCGACGTCCTGGAAGGTCAGGCAAGTGATGTCGATGCTCTGCGGAGCCACCGTGCACGGCTGCTGGTCGAAAAACAACGAATAGACACCCAAATGCGATCCGTGGAGACCACGATCGCAGCACTAGAGGATGGACGGCCGATTATGTCGAAGAATATGTTTGAGGGATTTGATCACACGAAATACGATGCCGAAGTGCGCGAACGCTGGGGCGATGACGCCGCCGACCGCTCCAATGCGTGGTGGTCTGGCTTGAGCACCGAGGGCCAACAGGAGTTTAGACAACAGGTCGAAGAATTGAATAGTGCCTGGGATCGTGTCATTGCTGCTGACGTGTCACCGGAATCAGACCAAGCACAGGAGATCGCAGCAAAACACGTGAATTGGCTCGGCGCCACATTTGAGAACGAAGGCCCGTCAAAGGAGCAGGTCAAAGGCATTGTGCAGATGTATGTAGATGATGAGCGCTTCGCCGCAAACTACAACAGAGTCTCGCCGGCTGGACCGCAATTTGTGCGGGATGCTGTGCATTACTGGGCAGATCACAACCTTCACGATTGAGCGATGTTTGGATGCCTTGAGAACCTTCCTTTTCGAACAACAGCTGGATAACATCGTTCGAGACTGGCCAAAAAACTTCTGAGCTCCTCGGATGGGGCCTGTGAAGGCCAAGCAAGGAGTTCCACGGTGGAAGAACACATGCAAGACCATGTCTCGAGGTGGCAACGGGCCGAGAACGCGCTGATCGCAATCGGACTCCTCGTGGCCTTGGTGGTCTGGAGCCAATTGTGGTGGGTGCTACTGCTGGCCTTCCTTGCCTTCGACCTCTCAGCCCTGGGTTACCTGGTCAACGACAGGGTAGGCGCGTTCTGCTACAACCTGGTGCACAACTACACAGCCCCGGCCGTGTTGATTATCGTTTGGGCCGTGACGCATCTTAGTGACGTGAGTGCCGACTGGCTCATGCTGCTCGCTGCCTGTTGGGGCTTCCATGTTGCCGTAGACCGCGCTTTGGGTTTTGGCCTGAAGCTTGGCCCGTTCACCCACACCCACCTCGGCCCGATTGGAAAAGCCCAACGTGAGACGCGCCATGTGGAACCTTAAAAATCGCTGTACATTCTTTTAGGTGAGGCTCACATACGTTGCACGAATGCTGTGCAAGGTGTTGAGTAGATACTACGAGCAAGGCTGTATGCCAAGACTCCTCGTAGCCATGACATGGCAGATTGCTAGCGTCAGCAGCAGAAAGGTTCATGATGACTGAAAACTACGCAGACTACACTGTTCCAGGCATGGAAGCAGAAGACAGCCACCGAGTAACAGATGTTCTCCAGATGCGTCTCCATGCGCTCAACGATCTCCATTTGACGCTCAAACACGCACACTGGAATGTTGTGGGACCAGAGTTCATTTCGGTTCACGAAATGTTGGATCCACAGGTTAACGAAGTACGCGGCTGGGCAGACCTGGTTGCTGAGCGCATTGCGACCATGGGTGCATCGCCAAAGGGCACCCCGGGTGCAATTGTCACCGGCCGTGATTGGGAAGATTACCCACTGGACCGGGGTTCGAACCTCGCCCACATTTCCGCTCTCAATGATGTCTACACCGGGGTCATCCAAGACTTCCGCAATGCCATTGCAGAAACCGGCAAAGTCGATCCCGTCACCGAAGACGTCCTCGTTGAAGTGACCCGTGGACTCGAACTCTTCCAGTGGTTCCTCCGTTCCTTCATCACTAAATCTGATGGCACGCTGAAACCAACTTCCGAATAACAGTAGGCGATGAACCCAAGTGCGCGACCTTTCGAGGTCGCGCACTTTTTTGTCCAAACGCTGTTACCTATATCGTGTCGCAGGCTGAGCGCCACGAGCATAGCCACGACCGCCCAGACTCTGCGAGCATGGAAAGAGCAACCCCTCAGAACGCAGACGAGAGGCAGGACCGAATCATGGCTGAAACGATCGCCGGTGTGACCATCCCCGACAGCAAGATGACACAAGACGCCACGGCTCTGGTACGCGACGTGGCAAATGATCTGATCTTTGACCACTCACGTCGAGTCTTCCTCTTTGGTTCGCTGCGCGGCATGGATGAGGGCATACGATACGACGCCGAGTTACTCTACATCGGAGCTATGTTCCACGACCTGGGGCTTACTGAAACATACCGTCGAACCGATCAGCGGTTCGAAATTCACGCGGCTGATGTTGCCCGCAAGTTCTTGACCGAATATGGCATCGATGAGGACGCGGCCGACACCGTATGGGCCGCGATTGCACTGCACACGACCCCTGAGATTCCGCTGCATATGGAAGCCGAAGTGGCCCTGGTGACGCGCGGAGTGGAACTCGATGTTCTGGGTATCGGCTATGACGCCATCACAGACGAACAACGCCAGGCTGTCATCGACGCCCACCCACGCCCGGATTTCAAGAATCAAATTCTGGCTGCGTTCACCAATGGTCTCAAAGATCGCCCGGAAACCACGTTCGGCAATGTCAAAGCTGACGTGCTGGAACACTTCCTCCCCGGCTTCCAACGCGGAGATTTTGTGGAAGTGATTCGCAACAACGCCTGGTCAGAGTAAGCCAACACCATCCCAGTGGCTCGGTTATTCGCTTCGGCGACGGACCAACACGACCGTGTCACGCAGCGTTGCCTGCTCCCCTTCTGGACCAGTCGCTTCGCGCGAGCGCAGTTCTGCTAACTCAACGTTCCACTGATCGGAGTCCAACTGCAAAAGCTCCAATTCTGATGCCGGGGTGGTCGCGTCATGCTCGTGGTCATGTCCTTCTGCTTGGTGACGAGCAATTGCCCATGGTGGGAATTCGGCGTGCGAAATCACCAGCAGGTAACCTCCCGGGGCCACCAAATCTCTGGCCACATGCAGCGCCCCGGCCCGATCAAAGGCACCCTGGGAGTGTAAGAACGTTGCCGTGACCAACTGATAAGTATCTTCAGTCTGCCAATTGGTCACGTCTGCGACGACAAAGTGAGCGCGGCCAGCTGACAGCCCCGCGGCATCGGCAGCTTGAGCAGCCCGTTGAACCGCGACGCGAGAAATATCCAGGCCGATCACCTGCCAACCGCGTTGGGCTAACCAGATCGCATCGGCGCCTTCGCCAGAACCGATGTCTAACGCCGTACCCGGTTCCAGGTCTGAGACCACATCGGCAACGGCAGCATTGACGTTTCCAGACCATATTTGATCGGCTTCGTTATACCGTTCGTCCCACATATCTTCGGCATTCATCGCGAGTTCTCCGTCAGGTTTTATTGTTGGAACTGTGTTGTGTAGAGCTCAGCATATCGGCCGCTGGATGCTAGCAATTGCTTATGCGTACCTCGTTCGAGGATGCGGCCGTCTTCTATCACCAGAATCTGGTCAGCTTTGACCACGGTTGACAACCGGTGCGCAATGACCAGCGCCGTCCGTGCTTCCAGGGCGTCGTCTAACGCTTGTTGCACCGCAGCTTCACTCGTGGAATCCAGTGACGCTGTTGCTTCATCCAGGATCACCGCTTCAGGAGCCGCGACGAGCAACCGTGCGATCGCCAGGCGCTGCCGCTCACCTCCGGACAACCGGTAGCCACGCTCGCCCACAATGGTGTCTAAACCTTCTGGCATCTCACCGACAACTTCAGCGAGTCGGGCATGTTGCAGGGTCTCCCAAATTTTGTCATCGCTAACGTCTCGGTGTCCCAGGGTCAGGTTGTCGCGGATGGAAGTGTGGAACAGATGAGAGTCCTGGGTCACCATGCCGACACGGTTGTGAATGTCCTTGGCAGCTGCATCGCGCAAATCCACACCGTTGAGTTTGATGGAACCGCCGGTCACGTCGTAGAGCCGGGACACGAGGTTGGCGATGGTGGACTTGCCAGCGCCCGAGGAACCCACCAGGGCCACGGTCTGGCCTGGATGCACTGTGAAGTTTAGCCCGTGCAACACTTGATCTGATGCTCTACTGTCTAATACTGCAGCTTCCTCGAGACTCGCTAATGACACTTCCGAGGCAGCCGGATATTGAAAATCAACGTCATCAAATTCGATACGAACTCCCCCGGCTGGAATGGCTTTGGGCGTCTCTGGGTCAGTGATCATGGGCTTGAGATCAAGCACCTCGAATATCCGCTCGAATGACACCAGAGCACTCATGAGTTCGACACGTGCGGTCGCCAAGCCGGTCAGTGGAGTATAGAGCCGTGTGAGTAGCAGTGCCATAGTGACGACATCGCCTGCATTGAGGCTCCCGGACAGCGCCTGATAGCCACCAATGCCATAGACCGCCGCCAGGGCCAACGCCGATACCAATGTCAGCATGGTCATAAACACAGACGTCCACACGCTGATCTGGACCCCGGAGGCCCGAACACTGTCGGCTCGGGTGGAAAACATATCGGATTCGTAGTGCTGTTCACCAAAGAGCTTGACCAACGTGGCACCGGGAGCAGAGAATCGTTCAGTCATCTGATCGCCCATGGCCGCATTGCGCTTGGCTCGTTCACGTGTTTGATTGGCGATGCGTGCCCCAATAGACCGAGCCGGGAGTAAAAAGACCGGCAGTAGAATCAGCGACACTAACGTAATCTGCCAAGAGGTTGTCAGCATGACGACCAAGGTGACCGCCAGAGTGACGATGTTCATCACCAGGGTGGGTAGTGTTCTGGCGATGGCGGTCTGCGCACCAATCACGTCGTTATTTAGCCGTGATACCAGGGCACCAGTTCGGGCCCGAGTAAAGAACGCGATCGGCATTTTTTGGACGTGATCGAATACCATCGTGCGCAGATCATAGATCGTGCGCTCGCCCAGGGAGGCCGACTGCCAGCGCGAGATGACGTTGAGGATAGCTTCTGCGATGGCCACACCGGCGATGAGCAGGGCAAGACGAACCACGACGCTGACATCAGAGCCATCGACGATGGCATTGACGACGTCACCGGCGAGAATTGGTGAAACAACGGTCAGCACGGCGCCTAGTGCTGACACCACGAGATAGACAATGAGTAGGGTGCGATACCGTGCAATGAACGACCAGGCGCGTCGAATGGTTCCTGGTGTGAGGACTTGTTGTTCTGTACTTCGACGCATACCACCGAGGGCAGCCCAGCCGGCATGATTCATACTCATCGAGTTGTATTCCTTTTCCTTCAAGTCTCCTGAGTACAACAGCAAAACGGGCAGGCTATTCCCCCACCACGTGCTTGCGCATGAAGCGCACCGATGCTGCGTGGGCGCGATCGAAGTCAGCCATACCGCCGCCTTCTGCGAGGCCAGCGGCGTAGCCTGCGATGAACCCTATTAGCAAGTGAGCTTGACTCGGCCCGTCATCGACCGTGGCTGCGATCCTGTTGAGTGTTTCGAGATCGACTTCGACCGGGTCAATCTCGAGGGAGGCGAGGAGTTCGTTGGCCCATGCTGGGAGGTGTTGTGTCACGTAGGTGGCGCTTTCTGTTAAACACAACAAGGTCCCTCCTGTTTTCAGGAGAGACCTAAGTTGTGCAGTTGTACGAGGTAGAGACCTAGCCGGTGTAGGTGTAGTAGCCCATGAGTGGGTTACGGGTGACGTCGTGCAGGATGGTGCCGGTCGATGGGTTCTGTGCACCGATCATCTGGCCGTTACCGACATAAATGCCGACGTGGGATCCGCCGTTTTGGAAGACGAGGTCGCCGGGCTGTGGGCTGGAGGTCCGAGCAAACTGTCCGGAGCCCCGGATTGCCGAGGTGCTGGACGGAATGTTGATACCGCCCTGTGCATAGGCCCAGGCAACGAAGCCGGAGCAGTCCCAGCCGCCCGGTCCTTTGCCGCCCCATACGTATGGCGTGCCCACACCGGAGTAGGCGGCTGATACGACACCGCTGAGCGAACCGGAACCCGAGGTTTCAGGTTCTGCCTGAGTTTCTTCAGTGGCCGAGGCGGTCTGCGTCTCGCTCTGAGATTCGGTGTCTGCGTCGGTTTGAGTTTCAGCTTCTTCTGTTTCGGTCTGGCTGGACTCTTGGTCTGCAGTTTCCTGCGTTACCGGGGTGAGATCCTGCTCAGGTTCTGGTTCAGGCGCTGGAGTGGATTCAAGATCAGCACGGCCCAGATCCAAGCTGACGGAATCTGCGGTGATGACGTCAGCGTTGCGGGAGGTGCGCTCCAGCTTAAAGTTTGTGGCTGGCAGAGTTGATGTTTCACGATCAGTCTGCACAGGAGCAGCGTTGGCTGCTGGTGGTACAGCGAGCACCATACCGGAAGCTACTGCAATGACTGCGGCCTGACGACCCGAGCGACCAATGGTCTGGGTCATGGCGTCTAGCGTTGCGCCCTTTACAGGAGTAGCACGGTGACGTGCAGTTGAAATGCGCTGCGACACTTGGGTTACCTCTCTCATGTGCCTTATGGCTTGTGGCCCGACTCCGCCATGAACAATTTGTACAACTGCTATGTTTTGCCAACCAGCCGCGGAGTACACAAGCAAACTGGTGACCGGTGCTCAAAATGATCTTTCATGAACACCGAGAGTCAGCTTAGTAGAACTGAAACGAAATGTCACGTTCAGATAACGACTCAGTGACCAAACCGCACATAAATTCGCCTACCTCGGCATGTTCATGCGGAAAAATTAATATAACATCCTGTGATATTTGTGTGTCGGAGTGGCGTTTTCAACGGTGAAACCCACCCGCGTAGACCCGGTAGATCACGAATTGATTACTTAACTCGGACAACGCGAACGTGGGCTGCCGTGTCTTCAGAAATCTCGAGTCCGAGATCAGAAACATCCTGCACATCTCCCGGCAGCACTGGGCCACGTTCGATCATGCGCACAGCAACGTAACCGTCGGCCGATTCTGCAGCGAGCACCGCTCCGGGTTGAATGCCGGCAGCAGCGAATTGCGTCAATAATTCTGGATCGGTTTGGATCGCTTCGGTGAGCACCTTGACTTCAAAGTGCCCCGGCTCTTCCAAGGCAATGGTCAGCGACTCGCCCTCATAGAGTGCCGGTTCAAGACCAGTCGATGGTCCGCCGAGTTCCTCCAACAGTGGGATCTGGTTACCAAACGGTGAGTTCGACGGTGAGTCGAGTAGGTCCATAAGGCGGGCTTCTACCTGATCACTCATCACATGCTCCCACCGGCAGGCCTCGTCATGCACGTAGGGCCAGTCCAAACCAATGACATCGGCTAATAAACGCTCGGCTAGCCGGTGTTTTCGCATCACTGTCGCAGCGGCATTGAGGCCTTCTTCGGTCAGCTCTAGCCGACGATCTGAGGCGACGTGGAGTAATCCGTCACGCTCCATACGCGCTACGGTTTGCGAGACCGTCGGGCCGGAATGCTCTAAACGCTCGGCAATGCGCGCACGCAACGGCGCGATTCCTTCTTCCATCAATTCGTAGATGGTACGTAAGTACATTTCCGTTGTATCAATGAGATCCGTCACTGGCCACGTTCCTTCGTCTGCATTTGCGACCTGTATCGCTGGACTAATAATCCACAATTATCATACGTTCACAATCTCAATGTAGCCAGAATGTATCCACAGGCTTCGCGCCAGGTTGTCACATTCGCCACAATCCTGACAAAAACAAGTCATATGTCGGCTTAGTATGTTGTTCCGGGCTCTTCACAGTCCACAATGGATGACGTAACCTGCAGCCTTTGGACAAGGAGTAGCCATGACCGTACCGGCCATCGAAATCCCAGAGAACCTTAAACCCGTAGATGGACGCTTCGGTGCCGGCCCTTCAAAGGTCAGCACGCAACTTTCCCGGGCCGTCGCTGCGGCGGGGGCTGATCTGTTGGGTACGTCGCACCGCCAGCCGCCCGTCAAGAATCTTGTTGCCTCCGTCCAGGAAGGCATCACGCAGTTGTTCAGCGCGCCGGGGGACTTTCGTGTGATCCTGGGTGTTGGAGGGGCCACAGCGTTCTGGGACACCGCCGCCTTTGGTCTGATCCGCAATAAGGCACAGCACCTGTCCTTTGGAGAATTTGGGTCAAAATTCGCCAAAGCCACCAACAGTGCGCCATTCCTCGACGATTCGATCATCTTGCAGGCTGACCCCGGCACCCGCCCGGTACCCCGCGCTGAAACTGGCATCGATGTGTATGCGTGGCCACACAATGAAACCTCAACCGGCGTTGCAGCACCCGTCCATCGCGTTGACGGTGCCGATGACGACTCGCTGGTCCTCATCGACGCCACCTCCGGCGCTGGTGGTTTGCCCGTTGATGTCACCGAGTCTGATGTCTACTACTTCTCACCGCAGAAAAACTTCGCGTCCGACGGGGGCCTATGGCTGGGATTATTCTCACCTGCAGCCATTGAACGTGCCGAAGAGCTCGCAGCATCTGACCGTTGGGTACCGGATTTTCTGAATCTCAAAACGGCCATCGATAACTCAGCCAAGCACCAAACGTATAACACGCCCGCGCTGGCCACGTTGATCATGCTGGATGAGCAGCTGAAGTGGATGAACTCCAACGGCGGCCTAGATTTTGCCACTGCGCGCACCAAAGATTCTTCGGACCGTCTCTACAACTGGGCTGAGGCCTCCAGCTATGCCACCCCGTTCGTGACCAATCCGGATGACCGTTCCCAAGTGATCGTCACGATTGACCTTGATGACCGAGTCGATGCCGCGTCTGTGGCATCAATCCTGCGCGCCAATGGCATCGTCGACACCGAGCCGTACCGCAAGTTGGGTCGCAATCAGCTGCGTATTGCGACCTTCACTGCCATCGATCCAGAAGATGTGTCGGCGTTGACCGCTTGCATCGACTACGTGGTCGACCGGCTCTAACGCACACGTGGTGACATACTGAAGGGGGCGCCGATTTTCGGCGCCCCCTTCAGTATGTTCAGCGTTGTGGAGCCGTTATTTTTTCGACTTCGAAGCTTTCGAAACCTTATTTCCGCCAGATTTCTTGTTCTTCTTCTGGCTCGCGGCTTTTTTCTTGGCACGACGACGCTTCGCATCCCGACGAGCCTGCTTACTCTTTTCCCCCTGCTCATCTTCCGGAGCCTGCTGCTGTTGCTCAGCGGGAGCTTCTTCAGTCTCCGGGGCACCATAACCAGCTGCCTCGAGGGCTTTCGCGGGATCCTCACCAGCGGCGATCGCGTCCAAACGAATGCGTTCTTCTTCAGAAGCGCGATCCATCCACGGCACCCACGCTGGAGCCAGCATGGCCTCGTCGCCGGGCAGCATGCCGGTTTCGCAAACCGTAATCACTTTTGACCGCGGAGCACGGGCGAGTGTCGCGAAAAATTCCCAGCCACGATAGCCACGTACTCGCGAAGCAAAGCGGTGGGTGACTAAACGCTCGTCATCGGCGGTGACACCGATGTGATCACCAATCTCCATCTCGTCTGCAAAATCCATGAGTGCAGATTGCGCCAGATCGGTTGATTCGGCTAACACTGCATCAACCCGTGGCTTCCGGGCTGGTGTCCGCGGTGGCCCGAAGGTCGGGTGGACGGGCCCGGTCATGGTTGAGGTATCTTCGTCGACGTTAGGCATCGAAAGCATCAGCCACCTTTCTCATAATGACGGCCATCTGCTCGGCCTGTTTGGAAGCCGGGTAACGGCCGGCACGAAGCCCATTCGAAGCCGAATCCAACATGCTGATCAGGTCATCGACGATCGCGGCCATTTCCTGGGCTTTTGGTCTCGTAGCGCGAACCACCGATGGCAATTTGTCGATCAATTCGACCGACAGGGCCTGGGGCCCACGCCGGGAATCAGCAATACCGAATTCCACACGGGTGCCCGGACGCAACTGGGTGACGCCTTCGGGCAGAGCTGAGGCCGGCAGATGGATGTCATCGCCGTCGTCGGAGGTCAAAAAACCAAAGCCCTTATTGTGATCGTAAAATTTTATTCTGCCGGTTGGCATGACTCGTCATTTCCTTTGTCACGTACATCATTCACAAAGGGTTCCCGTCGCACACGTTATTCTGCGTGCGGTTACGGGAACCCTCAAAGCCTATAGATGGCAGTATAGCGCGATTTGCTCAATACCATTCTCAAAGGAACCGGCCATGAGCTGCAAGCGTAGAATACTTCCATGACCACACAAGAAAACCGAAACCTCGACGCGATGCCCACCTGGATCACCACCGTTTTGTGGATCGGTGTGTCTATTGTAGTGATCTCTTTCCTCGCCCTGATCGGCGTGCTGGCGTACTACTTTGCCGGGGTGACCCCCGCGATCTGGTTGTTCTGGTTGGCGTTACTCGCGTTCCCGACCGGCTTCCTTTTGCTACTGGTTTCGTTAGTCGGCAACATCTTGGTACGTCGCAAACGACAGCTCGCATAGCGGTTCATCCAGTTGGCACACAGGTACCTTTCAGGTTAGTTTTTTTAGAATGGCACTATGACGTCGCAATCTTTTGAAGCAAAACTCTTAGTCGTTGATGACGAACCAAACATCCGCGAGCTACTCTCAACCTCTCTACGCTTCGCCGGTTTCGAAGTCGTGGCCGCTGCCAATGGCCGCGAAGCGCTCGAAGCTGCAGAGGCCCATCATCCGGATCTGGCGGTACTCGACGTCATGTTGCCCGATATGGACGGATTCACCGTGACCCGTAAACTCCGCGCCACCGGACGACACTTTCCGGTGGTGTTCCTCACCGCCCGTGATGAGACCGAAGACAAAGTCACCGGTCTGACAGTGGGTGGCGATGACTACGTGACCAAGCCGTTTAGTCTCGATGAGGTCGTGGCTCGCATTCGTGCCGTGCTGCGCCGTACTGCGCCGGCAGAAGATGACGACGCGATCATGGTGGTTGATGACCTAGAACTCGATGACGATGCGCACGAGGTGCGTCGCTCCGGTGACATCATTGATCTATCCCCCACCGAGTTCAAACTGCTCCGCTATTTGATGATGAACCCCAACCGTGTGCTGTCCAAAGCACAGATCTTGGATCACGTGTGGGAATACGATTTCAACGGCGACGCCTCGATCGTAGAATCCTACATTTCGTATCTGCGCCGCAAGATCGATGTGGACGATCGTCCGAAGATGATTCACACCAAACGCGGCGTCGGGTACCTGCTGAGGACCCAAGACAAACGCTAAATGGCAACGCCAAAACCCCTGCAATGGATAGCCCGCCAATGGCGGGCTATCTCGCTGCGCACCCAACTTACCCTCATCACCGGGGTACTGATGGCTATTACCGTGGCCACCACCGCCCTGCTGACAGCTTCGATGTACCGACAAGAGCTCGTGCGCCAAATTGACGACGATATCTTCTCCAACCGGCACAACGTTTCCATGTTCCTGACCTCTATGGGGTCAGCTGGGCCCTATGACACCGGCAGTTTCCAACAGACCATTGTGCGTTTCTATGGGGAGTCATGGGACAACGAGGGTAACTTGGTCTCGCGTATCCACGCCGACGGATCCGATGTGCCCGATATTAAACCGTTGACTGCTCAGCAAGCGGCAGAACACGGTTCCAATGCCTTCGTCGTCCCCGGCCGCGCAGACCCGACGAATCAGTGGCGCGTGCAGATCTACCGTTTAGAGTCCGATAGCGGCACCGTCGCCATCGCGCTGCCGCTTGCCCCCGTTGAACAGTCCGTCGAACGCGTCACCACCCTGGTCATTACCATCGGGTTTCTGGCCACACTCGTCGTCACCGTGATCGCTTACGGTCTTGTCACCACTTCCTTTAGGCCGCTCAACCGGGTTGAACGCACGGCAGCTGGTATTGCCGCCGGCGATTTGTCGAAGCGAGTGCCTTCCGGTGCCCCTGACACTGAGGTAGGCCGCCTGTCGCGTTCGTTGAATGCTATGTTGGCGCACATTGAAATCGCATTTCGGGCCAACGAAGAATCTGAAGAGCGCATGCGTCGATTCGTCCAAGATGCATCCCACGAGCTGCGCACCCCGCTGGTGACTATTCGCGGTTTTTCTGAGCTCTACCGCCACGGGGCACTGTCATCCGACGATGATGTGTCAACTGCCATGGGACGCATCGAATCCGAAGCCAAGCGCATGACTCAGTTGGTCGAAGACCTCCTGACCCTGGCACGTCTGGATGAACAACGCTCGATGGAAGCCAAGCCCATCGATCTGCTCGGATTAGCCTCGGATCTGGTGGTCGACACTCGAGCGACAGCTCAGGGACGCAAGATCTCGCTGATCGGCTTAGATGACACTTCTTCTCCCCAGCCAGCTCCCACACTTGGTGATTCAAACCGAGTGCGCCAGGTGATCTCCAACCTCATGACCAACGTGCTGCGCTATACCCCTGAAGACACCAACATTGAGATCGCCGTGGGCACCGAGACGACATACGAGGGTGTCGCGCAACGACCGGTCACCGAGTCTGTCATCAAGATTCAGGATCACGGCCCAGGCATTTCGCAACAGGATGCAGAGAAGATCTTCCAACGGTTCTACCGGGCCGACACCTCACGTCACCGCGACACCGGTGGCAGCGGGCTGGGCTTAGCCATTGTGGCGGGCATCGTGGGTCAGCACCAGGGCAGTGTGCGACACGAAGAAACTCCCGGGGGCGGCGCAACCATGGTGGTGCGTCTCCCCTATCACCCGCTCCCCGAAGAAGACGACGATGACAGCGACGATGACGACCTCTCCACAGACGAATCACCAGACGAATAGTTATCCACACTCTATCACCGGCGGGCTCCACCGTGCGGGCTCTGTGTTTAGGCTGGCCACACCGCATCACATCCGGTGATGAAACGTCTACCAAGGAGCACCGTTATGGCCCGTATACAGATTGATGTCCAAGACCTCTTCGCCAAAGCGAATGGGGTCCAATCAACCGCAGACCGCATCCAAGCCGAAGTCAATAATATGGACGCCGCCCTCCGCCAGCTCCAAGAGTCCTGGGTTGGCCAAGCCTCGTCGAATTTCCAAGGTGTTGTCACCGAATGGCGCGGCACGCAGCAACGTGTTGAAGAGTCCTTGCGCTCCATCCGCGATGCTATGCAGCATGCCGGACAACAATACGAAACAACTGAACAGGCGAACGCAGCCATGTTCCGCGGCTAAAAAATTCCACCGACCTTCCACCTCGTCGCCCGGGATCGCACGAGGTGGCAGGTTTGGTGGGTAGGCTGTAGTCATGTCCGTTTTAATCGATCCCGCACGGTGGCCCGCGCACGGCACCGTGTTCTCACATCTAGTGTCCGATGAGTCATTAGAAGAGCTGCACGCATTTGCCCGTGCCATGGGGATCGCACCGAACGCGTTCGACGGCGATCACTACGACGTGCCCGTCAGCATGTATGAGGAACTTGTTGCTGCCGGCGCCGAGGAAGTCTCCGGTTCGGAACTCGTCCGGCGGCTGGTGAAATCTGGATTACGGATCACCGCTGCTGAGCGCTCATCCAAACTCGAAAAGATCTTGCACCAACGCTTTGCCCGTCTGTTTCCCAATACATCGGAGCTGGAACGGGATCCTATCTGTGATGCCCTGCTGGAACGTTGGGATGAAGACCATAGGCACTATCACGATCTGACGCATCTGATGTCGGTGCTCAAGAACATCGAATACCTCGAACGTCAGGGCGAGCCCATGGGCGTCTTTCCCAGGGCAGTCAAGCTGGCAGGCTGGTTCCATGATGCAATTTACCGGGCCGATCCGGTACTGCCCCCGGGGCAGGATGAAGAAGATTCGGCACGCTTAGCAGAGCGCGTCCTCCCGGAACTCGGGGTACCCGGACCGGAGATTCTGGAAACAGCACGGCTCATCCGATTGACCTTTACCCACGACCCCCACGATGACGACCACGGCGGCAAAGTCCTCAGCGATGCAGACCTGGAAGTGCTGGCCCGCAACCCCGGGGGCTATCAGCGGTATCGCGAAGGCGTCCGCCAGGATTTTGGCAAGGTCGATGACGCGGATTTCGTTGCCGGCCGCGAGCGGTTCTTACGTGGGATGCTAGCCCAGAATCCTATTTTCAATACTCAGACTGGGCGCAAACGCTGGGAACGCCCGGCACGTCGAAATCTTATGTCTGAGCTGTATCCGCGCGGTGGCAAAGCTCAAGACTAATGTGGGGCGTCCTGGCGCCCCGTGAAATGATCCATGGTCGAATTAATACCCAACAGGTCACGTAGTTGATCTGCCAGCGGCACCGGCAAAATCTTCAACCACGTAGCAGTTGCTGCAGTTGCAGGCAGCACGATCTGATGCTTTCCTGCTTCCAAGGCACGGAATATCGTTGCCACAACCGCATCCGGCTCGAGGATGGGTAGTAAAGGGTTTGGCGAGCTCGCGCCGTCAAACATGCCGGTGGACACATAGAACGGGTGTACAGAAAGTGTGTGGATGTTGTGGCCCTGGTGCCGCATTTCTGCACGCAGAGACTCGGCAAAGCCGTGAGCGCCCCATTTCGACGCCGCGTAGTCCGTCTGCCGCGCCACACCGGTCAGCGAGGCTGCAGAGGCGATCACTGTGATGGAACCAAACTTGTTGCGCAACATATTGGGCAAAAATTGGCGGGTGACCCGATACAACGCCAGGGTATTGACCTGGAACGTTTGTTCCACATCATCATGCTCCTGGTCTAAAAATGCTTTACCGGTGACGATGCCGGCATTATTGATGAGAAAATCGATGCCGCCGATGCGATCTCGCACCGCCTGGCCCGCACGATCCACCGAATCATTTGAGGCAAGGTCCACGACGTCATAAGAAGCGTCCACACCGAGAGCAAGGATCTCGTCGGCCACCGCTCGAGCAGAGTCTTCGTTGATATCCCATATGACCACGTGCGCCGCCAGACGTTTCGCTGCACCGATGGCCAACAGTCGTCCAATACCGGAACCGGCACCGGTCACCAATACAGTTTGTGCACGTAAGGACATTTGTCGTTCGGCACGTTTGCGATAGCAGACGCCGGCTGCACCAAGGGCTGCGGCGGTGACCGTGATATTTCGAGCGGCGCGAAGAAATTTGCTCACGTGGGTTTCCTTTCCTTCGGGGCTATTCTATCCCGGTGATCATGCCCCTGGACAACACACGCAGCGTTTAACGGTTTTGCCCCGGTCACGTATGACCGGGGCAAAACCAAGATACTGTGATCTTTGAAAGCAGCTTAGGCAAGCAGTGTTACATCATGCCACCCATGCCACCCATTGGGTCCATTCCGCCGCCAGCGGCAGCTGCAGGATCCACTGGTTCTGGCTTGTCTGCGATGACTGCTTCGGTGGTCAAGAACAGACCGGCAATCGATGCAGCGTTTTCCAGTGCGGAACGAGTAACCTTGACGGGGTCGTTGATACCGGCTTCCAGCAGGTTCACGTATTCGCCGGTTGCAGCGTTGAGACCTTCTTCTGCAGGAAGTTTCTTGACGCGGTCAACAACGACGCCTGGTTCGAGGCCAGCGTTCTGTGCGATCTGTTTCAGCGGAGCTTCAACACCGATCTTGACGATCTTGGCACCTGTGGCTTCGTCACCTTCTAGCTTGAGGTTGTCGAAAGCCTCCTGGGCGGCCGCGATCAGTGCGACACCACCACCGGCAACAATGCCTTCTTCAACGGCCGCCTTGGCGTTGCGGACAGCGTCTTCGATGCGAGCTTTACGTTCTTTCAGCTCAACTTCGGTTGCTGCACCGGAACGAATGACCGCAACACCGCCGGCCAGTTTGGCCAAGCGTTCTTGCAGTTTCTCACGGTCGTAGTCTGAGTCGGTGGTTTCAATTTCAGAACGGATCTGGGTCACGCGACCTGCGATCTGCTCGGAGTC
>JABXHI010000031.1 GCA_013393415.1 Micrococcaceae bacterium | reverse complement strand
TCTTTCTCTGAAATATTTGGTTTGCTTGGTCGCTACCAATATTTTCGGAAGACCCCGACACCTTCCACCACCTTCACCCCCGGCGTGTCTTAAACCCTCACCCCACCCTTAAACCGGAAGAGCCACTTTGACGGCTATCCGACGGCCTTCCTCGGCGAGATCACCCTGGCCGATGCGATCGCTCAATCCTGCAATACCGTCTTCGTCAATCAGTGGGACGAGATTTCACCACAACAAGAACATGATGCTGCGACAGCCCTTGGTCTGGTCGAAGAGCCCGTCGTCGGATTCGACGGCGCGTTCCTCGGTTCGGTACCGACTGACGTTGACGATGGACAGCACGCTGCCGGTCTCTTCGGTCAGGGTGTTGTAGAAGCCTCCCCGCTGGGCATGGCCACCGTCGCCGCATCAATTGCTGCCGGTGAGACCGTCACACCGGTGCTGATGAGCGAGCCATCGGTGGATCCTTCTGAGAACGAGAACCTGCTGGGTAATGAACCGCTGGCCGAAGACGAAGCGGCCACACTGGCCGAGCTCATGTCCGGACCGGTAGAGACAGGCACCGTACCGATTCTGCAAGATGTACCGGGTGCTCCGGTCCTTGCCAAGACCGGTACTGCCCAATACGTCGAGGACGGAGAAGATCTTGCCCATACCTGGATTATGGCAACCCACGGAGATCTGGCCGTGTCGCTGTTCTATACCGAGGGAGAAGCAGGTGCACAGACGAATGGACCAGTGCTCCAGGGGTTCTTGACTGAGCTTGAGGGAATTATTCCCTCAGAATGACAGTTTCTTGCCATGAGCTTGATGCTCAACCTGAATGAGGTGCGTCGCGCTATCGGAGTGTTTGTTGAACTGGTTCAGACTCTCGTTTGACCGGTGAGCTCATGTGGAACTTCCTCCGGTGTGTGGGGAACGGTAGATGAGCTTACTCAGACCGGTTGCGATGAGTCCGCAGATGACCCCCACCAGGGTTCCTGTCACGCCACTGCTAAAGGTAGCAAATGTTTTGAAAATGAGAGACTGCGCGACGGGGTCGATATCTGCGAGGTTTCCGCCAAGCTGAGGGTTGCCTGCAGGGAACGCTTGATCCCAAAACAGCAGATGTCCGCCGGCAAGCAAAAGGCCGTAGACCACCCCGACCGACAGTAATGCCACGAACGGGCGGGGGATGCGTTTGGCGACGACCACGGTGATCCAGACGATCGGTGGGACCCAAACAAACAGCGCATTAAGCCATGTGCCTTCGTCAATCAGGTGTAGATCGTGGAGAACGACTCGTGGAACCGCCAATAATGCTAGACCGATGATCGCCCACCACGGGAGGCCGAGTCCTTGATTTGGTGTTGTATTCATACCCCTCACGCTACGAATCGAGCCATATGTCGCACATCCGTCTCCGGTGGTGTCTCGAGGTCATCAGGAAGCGACAATCGGAGTCGCTTGGAAGCGATAGCGCCTGACAGCCTGAGTTCATAGACTTGGGTACATGGTGAAAGCTCGGCTGCTCAAGTTGCGCGCCTCCCTCGGGGATGCGCTGCTGGGTTTTGTCGTGTTTCTCGCGGTGTCGTGGATGATCACCGCGGACCAAGCAAGTGATCAGCCACCTGATGCCATCGCCTATTTTTGGGCATTTGGTCTGGGCGCGTTGCTACTGGTCCGTCGCAGTTATCCATTGGTCGTCTTATGGGTCACGGTCATCACTCTGTTGGCCTACTACATGGCTGGTTATCCAGCTGTCGGGCTGAGCATCCCAACCGCTGCCGCACTGCTGAGCGCCGCTGAATTTCGACGTGTTTTGTGGCCAGTGATGGCTGCAACGGCACTGTTGACCATCAGCTACGTGGTCCGTATCGCACAAGGTCAGGATCTAGATCGGATCATCGGCTACGAGCTTGCCGGTGAGGTCGGTTTGATGGCAGCCGCCATTGCGCTGGGAGTCACTCTTCGCTTACGATGTGAACTGCAATACAGTACGGCTCGCTTGGTCGAGTCAACGGCCCGCGAAGAACCCAGCCGTTCACATGCGGCGCTCGCGGCCGAACGTGCGAACATTGCACGCGACCTACACGATACTTTGGGCCATCAAGCCACCGTGGTGTCCATGTACGCAGATGTTGCCCGACAAACGGTGGATCACGACCCACAGGAAGCCCAAGATGCGTTGGAGGTCGTCACCAAGACGAGTTCGCAAATGCTGTCGGAACTACGGCAGACGGTCAAAATGCTTCGTAGACGTCAACGGCATCGTACTGTCACGACGTTGACCGCATTGCGGGAACACATCACGCAATCCATTCCCTTGGATGTTAAGATGGATATTGATCCACAGATCAACGAACGTTCCCTATCATTGTCAGTCCAGACCGCGATTTACCGTATTGTGCAAGAAGCATTGACTAACGTGCTGCGACATTCAGAAGCGACAGCAGCGGTCGTAAGGATCCACCAAGAACAAGACATGCTAACGGTGACCGTCTTTGACGAGGGTCCGGCACGTGACGCGACAGCGAATGCAGCATCCGGTGCGGGCATCAACGGGATGGCTGAGCGTGCCGCTCTCTTAGGAGGCTGGCTGACCGCACTGCATGACGCCCAAGGTTTCATCGTGCACGCCGCACTACCGGTCCAACGGCAGGAGGAGTCATGATTTCTGTGGTGTTGGTAGATGATCAGGATCTGGTGCGTGCCGGCTTGCGAACCCTGTTGAGTTTGGACCCTGAAATATTCGTAGCCGCTGAGGCCAGTGACGGACAGCAGGCTATCACCGCGGCACGAGTCCATCGGCCAGATGTCATGCTCATGGACATCCGCATGCCGGTATTCGATGGAATTGCGGCAACCCATCAGATGAGCCAGGAGGCTGAGCTAGACGGTGTTCGCGTCGTGATCCTGACGACGTTCGATGACGATGAGGATATTGTCGATGCCGTCAAGGCAGGCGCTGCTGGATATTTGCTCAAGGATGCTGGAGCATACGAACTGCGAAAAGCCATCCATACGGTGGCTGATGGAGGTAATCTGTTGTCACCACAGATCACTCGCAAGCTCATGGAGGCCGTCGCGTCACAACCGGCTACCGATCATGTGGAGTATGTAGATCTGAGTGACCTGACCGAACGTGAAATGGATATCCTGGGCCATGTTGCTCAAGGGGCGACGAACAGCGAAATTGCGGCGTCATTATTTCTGAGCCCGGCCACGGTTCGAACATATGTTAGTCGAATCCTCACCAAGCTTGATGCTCGTGATCGCACTGAACTTGCGATTTTGGCACACCGTGCAGGGCTACATTCGGAGTGAATCTCTCAGAGGGATGTCGAACGGTCCAGTGAAATTCTGTGAATACATCGGTATCCAAGGTGCGTTGTCCCTACGACGCTGGCAAAGTCATCACCTACAGTGAATCATGGCTGATTGGATCGGAAGACCTGACTATCACGGTGTCCTCAAGATCTCGTGGAGTCACTGCTCATTGGCTGGAACGCGACGTCTCATCAGCTAGCTTCTGAAGGATTCAACTGTGCCGCGGCGGCGGTACGGTGTTCCTCGTCGCCTGTGGTCAGCGCGTAGAGGCCATAGCTGACGGGGCTGGCTGAGTACCTGTGAGCACAGTGCTCAGCAAATCTCGGCCACACACGACCCCCGCCATCGATATACCGTTGCACCGTGAGATTGAATGCGGTAGTTGAGACACTCGCGTGGTGAAAGACAAAGTCGCGCGCCGGATCGCCAACCTCTGCCGTCGTCCAATCAATAACACCGGTGACGTCATTGTCGACGACCAAGGTATGCGCAGGGTATGTCTCGCCGTGGGTCAACACCGAATGCGTCGGCCAGTAGCTGTCATCGCTCAACCACGCGTTCCAGCGCTGCGTCAGCTCCGGTGCGATCTGGAACTCGGCGGCAACCGTGGCGATGTCGGTGCGCCAGGCTTCGCGCACCTTAGCGGGTGAGCGAACCTCGACACCTGTGGACCTCGCCTGCTCCGCATCGATGCCGTGTAGCTGGGCCAATATATCGCCGAGACCTGTCGCAAACGCAGTGCTGGAAACATCGACGTACCACTCCGGTTCGCCGCGGGCATCGAGTTCGAGTCCGGGCGTACCGGGTAACAGGGGATAGGCGATGAGTTCGGGCGTCTGGATCTGCCAGTCCGGTACCGCTGCGCTCAAGTGCGGGGCCACCAGACGCAGCAGGTGCGCTTCAACATCGGCGCGTGCGGTCACGTCGGCGCGACGAGGGATGCGCAACACCCACTGGTCACCGGTATCAGTACGCGCAATGGCGACACGAAAATCTAGGCCGAGTTCGTTGACCGCGACCGTGGATGAATCGATCGTCAGATCATGTGCGGCTGCCAGGTCGACGATATCGTTGGTGAGCTCTTCTGCTGCATTCGTCATGGCACCATTTTGCCATGCTCAGGACTTTCGTCGAGGTTGTTCACCACGCAGTGCCCGGTTGGTTTTGGCGGTGGCGACGGCACTGAACGGGTCCTCCGGCCACGGGTGTTTCACATACCGACCACGATTTTCAGCCCGCACCTGGGGGTATACGTGCTCCCAGAAGTTCGCTAAGTCAGCGGTGACCGCCAGGGGCCTGCGAGCCGGCGACAACAGGTGTAATACGATCGCCACGCGACCGTCAGCCACAGTCGGAGAAGCCATCCAGCCGAAGCATTCCTGCAGTTTGACGGCCAGCACCGGTGAGGCGATCTCATCATCGGTGTGCGCTTCGGGCGCGGGCCAGTCGAGCCGCACATTCGACCCCGAGGGAACAGCAATCCGCTCGGGTGCTAGCTCGTCGAGCCGTGCGGCTTCCGGCCATGGCAAGAGTCGCCGTAGGGCAGAGGTCAGATCGAGGCGTTCGGTCCGAACGCCTCGAGCCAGCTGCTCAATCTCAGGTGTTAGCCAGTCGTCGACGCGCTCGGTGAGTGCAGTATCTGACACGTCGGGCCAGGGTGCTGCGAATACGCGATGCAGTAAGCCCATCCGAGCCCGTAACGCAGTAAAAGACGCGTGCTGTTTCGTCTCTGGATCGATACCGAAGAACTGTAAGATTCCGAGGCGCTGTATATCTGCGGCAACTGCATCACGGGTGTGCTCGGCTGTTGGCTTGACGGGTGTTGATGACAGCTCGATGGCTCCGAGCCGTTTGACCGCACGTGCGGAGACCTTACCGTTGACGAATCGGGCTTCGGTATATTCGGTGAGCAATGAGCCCGCTGCCAGTTCGGCGTAGTCCTGATCGATTTCTGCTGCTGCACGGATGATCGCGCGTTCACCGTGCAGGGTGATGTCGGCAATCGCTAGCCACTGCACACCTTCCAGCGACGAGCCGCGCGGTAGCACCGCTGCGGTGCCGGATGCCAAAAGGTATTCGCTGCCAGCATGCTGTTGTGCTGGGGATTGGCGACGTCGGGCGATCTGTTGCGGATAGGCCAAGGCGGTCACGATGCCCATATCGACGGGATCAGCTGGAGCCTGATCTTGAGTGCCACGGGGGAGGGCCCGAATTAGTCGCGCCACATCGTCGACCCAGCGCTTGGGTTTCTCAGCGCGCAATTGTCGTA
Organism: Micrococcaceae bacterium; assembly: GCA_013393415.1. GTDB lineage: Bacteria > Actinomycetota > Actinomycetes > Actinomycetales > Micrococcaceae > Yaniella > Yaniella flava. The sequence continues at coordinate 23,824 of JABXHI010000031.1, read as the reverse complement.
GGAGCTTGCCGAGATCAGCGCCGTCAGCTCGCTGATCTGATGCGAGGGCGGCGACCGTCTGGGCAGCCAATCGTGGCCCCACGAATTCCGCCCCGTCATAAAGCGCCCGGCCGAGTCGCGGATCTACCGGCAGTTGTGCGAGTTTGCGTCCTAGCTCTGTGACATTGGGGCTGGGCTTCCCATCGAGGGCACCCAGTTGGGTGAGCACGTCGACGGCCGTGGCAAACGTTCGATCCGGCATAGGTTCGGGCAGCCGCAGACCAGTCCCGTCGGCAGCACCCCAGCACGCCAGATCGAGCACCGTTTGTGTTAGATCCGCGGTACGAATCTCTGCGGGTGTATGGGTTGGGCGAGCGGCGAAGTCTGCGTCACTGAGACATCGCACGACGAGACCCGGCGCTTCACGGGCTGCACGCCCGGCGCGCTGTGTCATGGCCGACTTGGCTGCGCCAACGGTGACCAGACCGGCGATCCCGCGACCCGTATCCATACGTGACTGTCGATCCAACCCTGCATCGACCACGGTGCGTACACCGGGCACGGTGAGCGCGGACTCGGCCACGTTGGTTGCTAGCACGATGCGTTGGGTACGAGCAGCCTCTCGTGGGCTCAAAATACGGTCCTGCTCGGCAGACGGAGTGGAGCCAAGCAGTGTCAGCACCTCGGGCGTTGTGTTGCCGGTGAATTGCTCTCGCAGATGCTGGTCAACGATGTTGATTTCGCGGGCGCCCGGTAAGAACACGAGCACATCTCCGTGCTGTTCGGCCGCCGCTGTGGTGTGAACCGTGGTGGCCACGTGGTTGAGGAACTCGCGAGTGACGCCGCGGGCATCGAGCGCTCGTTGCGTGCCAGCTAACGGGGCCCACTGCTCGCGCAGCGGATAGTGGGCGGCTTCGACTTCCAATAGTTGTGCTGGCTCGTCATCGTCCTGCAGGAGTTCAATCCAGAATTGAGCATCCAGGGTGGCAGACATCACGACGACATCCAATGGATCCGTCTTATCACGCAACTGGCCCAGTTGTTGGACCATCGCAAATGTCAGATCGGTATCCAACTGGCGTTCGTGCACTTCATCGAGCACGACCGCGGAGATACCGGTGGCTTCCGGATCATTGATCAGCCGACGTAGTAACACGCCCGTGGTGACGAACTCTACGCGCGTCATCTGAGAGGTTTTCGCGTCGCCGCGCACGGTATAGCCGACTTCCTGGCCAAGCTGTGTACCGGTGAGGTGGGCGAGTCGTCGTGCTGCTGCGCGGGCGGCCATGCGACGCGGCTGGGTCACGAGAATTTTGCCGGGCCGGGATTGGTGTCGCAATCGATTGGCCAGCGTCGGTGGCACCACGGTGGTCTTCCCCGTACCCGGTGGCGCAACGACTACCGCCCGCAACGGTGCTTCGCGGGGCAGATCATCAGCCACAAGTTCCGGAATCAACTGGGCAGCTGGGAGCCCAGCAGCTACGGCATCAAGCGGAAAATCGTGGTTCATCGTGCCCAATCTCAAGACTTCGTCGCCCGGCGCCTTGTGAGCGTATGTGCACGGGCGGGCCGGGAGTCATAATACAACTCACACGGTGTATTGAATACGGTAACGCCATACGAGAGTTGTTTTATTAGATCGTCGCGACATCGATCACGAATCGATACCGCACATCGGAGTTCACAACCCGCTCATAGGCCTCATCAACCTGGTCAGCGTCAATGACTTCTACCTGCGAAGTGATCCCGTGCTCCGCGGAAAAGTTCAGCATTTCCTGGGTTTCCCGGATACCACCAATATTCGACCCGGCCACTGAGCGGCGCTGTGCTGTCAACGAGAACACCGTGAAGTCTTGACGGTTCTCGGGCAGACCGACAAAGACCAACGTGCCATCAAGTTTCAGCGTTTTGAGCATGGCATTGAGGTCAATGTCTGCAGAGACTGTATTGATGATCAAATCGAAGCTGCCGCGAAGGGCTTTGAGTGTGCCTTCTTCATTCATGGCCCGGTAGTCGTCAGCACCAAACCGTTTTCCGTCTACTTCTTTGGAACGGGTCTGGGAGATAACGGTCACGTGTGCGCCCATGGCATGCGCATACTGGACAGCCATGTGTCCGAGTCCGCCCATGCCGATCACCGCGACTTTGGATTCGGGTCCGGCGTTCCAGTGGCGAAGGGGTGAATAGGTCGTAATCCCGGCGCATAATAGGGGAGCGGCCGATTCTAGTGCGAGCGAATCAGGAATGTTCAGCACGTAGTCTTGTTTCACCACGATATGAGTTGAGTAGCCACCGTAGGTCACGTCGCCGTCATAGTCGGTGGCGTTATAGGTCATCACCGCGCCCTTTTCGCAGAACTGTTCTTCGCCAGCGCGGCAGGGGTCGCAGGTGCCACACGAGTCAACGAAGCACCCGACTCCGGCACGATCCCCGACCTTGAACTTCGTCACGTCTGATCCGACTTCGGTGACGATCCCGGCGATTTCGTGTCCGGGAACCATCGGATATATGCCGGGTGCCCATTCGTCTCGGACGTTGTGAATATCTGAGTGACAGATACCGGCGTAGGCGATTTCGATCAGCACGTCATCGCTGTTCAATGGGCGACGGGTAATGCTGCCGCGTTCAAAAGGTGCACCGGTGGAGGGGGTGAGCAAGGCTGTGGCTTGTGTAGTCATGCTCCAGGTATAGCAAACGGATGCCGCCTGTGCCAGAACCTGTTCGGTGCGTGTGGAGTTGGGGTTTAAAGCAGCTCGCGGTGGCACCAATATTCGGTGCCACCGCGAAGCTTCTACGACGCTGTTGTGTTTAGTAGCGTGCTGCAGTGTTCAGTGGTGGGGAGTGCTGGCTGTAGGAATCCAACGAATCGATGCTCACACCGGACTGTGGATTGCGGGCCTGGGCAATCTGGCCGTCGCCAACGTAAACGGCAACGTGGTAGATACCCGATGCGGAGCCGTTGCTGGACCAGAAGACGAGGTCACCGGCCTGCAAGTTGTCCAGCGACACATGCTGGTTCGCACCGCTGTACTGGGCGCTCGAAGTGCGTGGCAGATCGATGCCTGCTTCAGCGAATGCTGCGCTGGTGAGACCGGAGCAGTCATAAGCGCTTGGGCCGGTTGCACCGTACTGGTAGCTCACACCGGAGTTGACGATATCGACGGCTGCATCGGCTGCGGCATGGCCGCTCGATGAGGTCGCTGAGGTAGTCGAAGCGGTCTGGATTCCGGTTGATTCGCCGGTGTCACTATCGCTGGTGCTCGTGCTTGCGGTTGAAGCGGTTGCTGAGCCACCGCCGCTGAGTTGTAGCTGATCACCCGGGTAGATGATCGATGAGGCCGACAGGCCGTTGGCATCCATGAGGTCATTGAGTGAAACACCCTGGGCATTGGCAATGGATGACAGCGTGTCACCGGCTTGTACGGTGTAGGTGCCAGCGGAGCTTGTGGTTGAGCTTGAAGTGGTGCTCGACTGTGCTGGAACATCTTCAATGGCAGCATTGGCAGGGGCCATACCGAAGATGGAAGCGCTTGCAGCGGTTGCGAGGCCAGCGACTCCCATCGAGAATTTCTTGTTCCGACGTGACCGCAGTGCAATCAGTTCTGCTTTTTCGGCTTCGATGCGTGCTCGGCGAGTGGTGTAGGTCATAGTGGTTCTCTCAAAAAACGAAGTGGAAGGATTTCCGATTTCTGTTTGGAACAAGCTCCCTGCAGCACGTTCCGTTATCAGATCGTTATTAACCGTGACATTCCTGTTATCAAAACGCAACCTAATGAAACGCTTAAGTGGTCGTGTCGGCACTGTTTTAATTGTCGATCCGCAGCATTGCAGCGATTCACGCTGAACCTCATAATTTGCTGTATTTGCTCTGGGTGTTACCTAGCCGTGACTATTCTCTGGTGGGGCGTGCGGAACGTTAAACAGTGATTTCACTGCCTTCACCAGGCACAATGGGAGACATGGCATCCGCGTACACACCAGAAGAACCAGCCGTTCATCCCACACTTTCTCAGGTCGTCAGTGCAATGGAGTCTTTATGGCCGTTGGGTTTGCAGGAGGGTTGGGATGCCTCTGGCATCGTGGCCGGTCGCCCCGAGCAGATCATCCAACGCATCCATTGGGCCGTAGACCCGGTGCAAGCAGTTGCCAATGAAGCGGTTGCGTCTGGTGCGGATCTCGTCATTACCCACCACCCACTCTTCTTGCGGCCGGTGACCTCCATGGCCGCCTCTACGTTTAAGGGCAAAGTACTACACACGCTGGTGGAGCAATCGTGCGCGTTGATCACCGCACACACCAACGCAGATTCGGCGGTGGGTGGTGTTTCAGATGTCCTAGCGGAAATTCTTGGGCTAGAGAACACGGTGCCACTGGCCGCCGCGCAGGATGGCCTGACCGAAGAAGGTATCGGTCGAGTCGGTACGCTGCCCAGCGCCATGCGCTTGGAAGAGTTTGCGACACGGGTCTACGGCGCTTTGCCTGCTGTAGCCGGCGGCGTTCGTGTCGCGGGGGACCTCGACGGTATCGTCTCGAAAGTTGCGATCACTGGGGGAGCGGGCGACAGCTTATTCGAGTACGTCCATGACCATGAAGCCGATGTCTACATCACCGCAGATCTGCGACACCATCCCGCATCCGAAGCTCGAGAACAAGCCATGATGGGATCTGATCGTCCCTATTTAATTGACGTGTCACATTTCGCCTCGGAGTGGCTCTGGCTGCCAGCCGGTGCAAACGCCCTAGAGCGAGCCCTGGCTGATGAAGGGTTTAGCATCACTTCGGCTGTATCGGCCATCAATACCGATCCCTGGGACTTCATTTTGACCTCCGGGGACAACGCGACAACAACTCACGACGAAACGGACTAATTTTCTTATGAGCATCACCGCAACCACCGAACAGCAGTACCAACTGCTTGATCTGCAGTCTTTGGACAATCAACTTGCACCGTTGCGTACACAGCTAAGTGAGATCCGTCAGGACGAACAGCTTGCAGGCCTGCGGCGCGAAGGAGCCTCAGCGGTCGAACGCGCAAAGGCGCAAGAAACCCAGGTAGCTCAACGACAGACGGTGGTCGACGAGGCCGCAAAAGTTGTGCAAGAGACCACCACGCGACGCAACAGGATGCAGTCGCAGATGGATGCTGATGAAGTTTCCTCACGTGATGTCCCGGGCGTCACCAAGGAAATTGCGGAGCTGACGATCCGCATCGGCAAACTCGAAGAGGAACAGCTCCAAGCCGAACAAGCCCTCGAAGAGGCGCAGCACAGCCTCGAGCAGGCTAAAACGGCAATTGTCAACGCGGAACAAGCCGTCAATGCGCGCATCACGACCCTTAATCAGCAGGGCCAACAACTGTCCAAACAAGGAAAAGAGCTCACCGCTGAACGCTCCGCACTGGTTGAGGATCTACCGGCCGACCTCGTGGCCGAGTATGAACAAATCCGCGACCAAAACCATGGCACCGGCGTAATGCAACTCCAGCCCCATGGTCTATCCGGTGCCGGTGTCCCGATTGCGCCAGCCGAACTGGCTGAGATCCAAAAACAACCAGCCAACGAGCTAACCTATTGCCCAGATACCGGTGCGATTCTGGTGCGGAACTGATCAGCTCAACACGATGCGCAGTGAACCTGCTGTGCGTTCAGTCGGCGGGACGAGCTCGGTCTCATAGATTTCACTCACAGATTCTGCAGCTTGCTCTAATGAGGCGATAGGTTGCTTCGCGTGTTGTTGTAGCAAGTGCCGTGCCACAAAACCACGAGTCTGTTTGGCCCAATGCGAGACCGTCTTGAGTTCACCGTTGACATACTGGAACACATCAACCGTGACGGTTCGAAACGACCGGGGCTTCCAAAACGTTCTATACGGGCTTGAACGACAATCAATAATCGGACCGGTCACGTATTCGTCCAGCTCCGACGTGAGCCGCTCACGCCACCACGTGCCCACATTGCCAATGCCCGGCAGTTTGGCCGTCGCGGGAAAGCGATAGTTCGGGATCGCATCGGCTACCCGCGTGACGCCAAACAGCGCTGAGAATACTAGCGTAACATCGGGGTCTACGTTCTCTAGCGTGCCGTAATCCAGAGCGTCAAACAGAACACCGGTATATACCTGCCAAGCGGGTGCGGCCGGTGCGTCAAGAATATGCTGATTTGCTTCGATCTGTTCCGTGAGAGTTTTGCCGACTTTTAGTACCTCGTGAGCGTTGCCCAGACTCGACACAACCTGAAGCTCTTGAATCATCGTGCGCCGCTCGCCAGAGAGTTCCGGAAAAACGAGGTCATTAAACGCGAGTGGGGCTCCGTGGTGTGGCGGGGTTTTGGCTTCGGAGGGGGGCAACAAAATCAGCATAAGTTTGAGTGTAGTAGCTCCGATTACTGCGGCTGGACAATCTTCGCTAAAATGAGAATTTCGGGATGGAGTTGCGGATGATCGCGACCACACGTCGAGGAAAGTCCGGACACCACAGGGCAGGATGGTGGGTAACACCCACTCGGAGCAATCCGCAGGCTAGTGCCACAGAAAGTAGACCGCCCCACTTGCTGGGGTAAGGGTGAAAGGGTGGAGTAAGAGACCACCAGCGGGCGTGGCGACGCGCCCGGCTCGGTAAACCCCATCCGGTGCAAGATCAAGCAGAACACGTTATGAGGCTGCCCGCCCAGTGTTCGGGTTGATCGCTTGAGTCCCGCGGTAACGCGGCGACCAGATAGATGATCATCAAGCGCACGACTCATAATTGTGCGCTCACAGAATCCGGCTTATAGCACTCCATCCCGTCCCACGTCAGCTCTTTGAAAGAAACCATTGTCTCAGCAGCGTCGCCGCAAAACCTCACAGCTCGCCAAGCTCCCATTGCCCATCGCACTGGTCGTCATCGGCATCTATCTGATCGCCACTTTTGTCTTCCCCGCCGAAGAAGACTATGTGCCCCAAGCCGGCAGCGCCGCAGAGCAACTAGAAACCCTGGAAATCAAAGGACGCGCACCACAAACCGGGTATAGTCGTGACGAGTTTGGCGATGGCTGGTTGGACCCCGACGGCAACGGTTGTGACGGTCGAAACGACATACTCAGCCGAGATTTAGAAAGCGTCATCCACGACGATGATGGGTGTACTGTGCTGACCGGTGTGCTGCAGGATCCGTTTACTGCAACCGCGATTGATTTCATGCGCGGTGCTGAAACGTCGCAAGAAGTCCAGATCGATCACGTCGTGGCCCTCTCTGATGCCTGGCAAAAAGGCGCCCAACAGCTCTCGGAGGAGCAACGGGAGCGCTTTGCCAATGATCCGTTGAACCTCTTGGCCGTCGATGGCCCCGCGAACCAACAAAAATCGGATGGCGATGCGGCCACGTGGCTGCCACCCAACACAGATTTTCGGTGCGAATATGTTGCCGTTCAAACCGCCGTCAAAGCCAAATACGAGCTCTGGGTGACACAAGCCGAATACGACGCGATCCGTGATGTGCTGACCAATTGTCCAGACGAGCCCGTGTACACCACCAGTGACGAGCTGCCGTTGCTTCGCCGGTAGCGGCACGACTTTGCACCGGCTTAGTGTATAGGTATCCTTTGCCCTGAAACGCTAAGATGAGAATGTTTTCATAGGTTGGCTGCTCCGCCAATCGCACACTCTGCAGAAAAGGACCACATCGTGGCAGATATCACCGCCAGCACGCGTCAGACTCTACAACAGTGGAGCGAACGCGAGCAGTTGGCAGAGCAAATGGTTCCGCTCATTGGGTCGTTGTACCGCAATAACAATGTCGTGACGTCCATTTATGGTCGTAGTCTCGTGCACCAGTCGGTCGTCGATATTCTCAAGGCGCACCGCTTCGCTCGCCAGGTTGATGAATCAACGCTTCCGGTAGACGACTCTTTCGCCATTGTGCAGGCGATGTCAGAGCTGAACCTTGGCGCTGGCTCTGTGGATTTGGCTCGAATGGTGAAGAAATTCCGTGACGTCGGTGGCGACGCGAAAACATTTGTTCGTACCGAACTCGCAGATATCGTCGACAAAAACGGCGAAGGCCTCGGCAACACCAACGATGTGGTGCTCTATGGTTTTGGACGAATCGGCCGTCTGTTGGCTCGTATCTTGCTCGACCACGCCGGTGGCGGCACCACGCTACGTCTTCGGGCGATTGTGGTCCGTCGAAACTCCGATGACGACATCACCAAACGTGCCTCACTGCTGCGTCGCGACTCGGTACACGGTGCATTCAACGGCACCATTGAAGTCGATGAAGAAGCAAACACCATTACCGCCAACGGCACGAAGATTCAGATCATCTACGCCTCCGATCCGGCATCGATCGACTACACCGAATACGGCATCAACAATGCAATTGTTGTAGATAACACCGGTGTATGGCGTGACGAAAAAGGTCTGGGTCAGCACCTGGAGGCCAAGGGCACATCCAAAGTTATTTTGACGGCCCCTGGAAAAGGCGATTTGAAGAACATCGTCTTTGGCGTGAACTCCGATGACATCACCGAAGACGACACCATCATCTCTGCTGCATCCTGTACCACCAACGCCATCACCCCGGTGTTGAAGGTCATCAATGATGAATACGGTATTCACCACGGTCACGTCGAAACCGTGCACGCCTACACCAACGACCAGAACCTCATCGATAACTTCCACAAGGGTTCACGCCGTGGACGTGCAGCGGGTCTGAACATGGTGCTCACCGAGACCGGTGCAGCTACCGCCGTGGCCAAGGCCTTGCCGGAACTCGCCGGCAAACTGTCGGGTAACGCCATCCGTGTGCCGGTGCCCAACGTGTCCATGGCGATCTTGAAGTTGGAACTCGACGGGGAAACGTCGAAAGAAGAGATCAACGCCCGTCTGCGTCAGGAATCCTTGACCGGTGACCTGAGCAAACAGATCGACTACATTTACTCGCACGACGCCGTCTCCAACGATTTTGTTGGTTCCAACCGCGCCGGCGTCGTCGATGGTCTGGCCACGATCGTCAACGAAGGTTCCAAGGGCTCCAGCCTGGTGCTCTACGTCTGGTACGACAACGAATACGGCTACTCAACCCAGGTTGTGCGTGCGGTAGAAACTTTGGCGGGGGAGAACCTGCAGGTCTTCCCAAAAAACTAGCAACCATAGTGCACTAGTCCTTCGGGCCTAGCGCATCAAACGCCGTGGCCGCTACAGCAATCTGCTGCAGCGGCCACGGCGTTTCATTATTCTGATTAGTTTGAGGTTTCGACCGCTTCGTCATCATCGTGACCAAATGGATCGGAATCTTCACCGGGCATCCAAGTGTTGCCCGCGGTCGTCCAACCTTGCTTGCGCAGTTCCTTTTTCCAACGCTTGGCCCAGCGAGGATTGAGTCGGTTCACGTACAGCGTGGCATTGAGGTGATCAAACTCGTGCTGCAAAATCCGAGCAAACCAGCCCGTGGCCTCAAAATCGATCTCGTGACCGCCGACGTCAAATCCCTGGAGTCGCGCGTGATCCGAACGCTTCAACGGATAGGACAGGGCAGGCACCGACAGGCAGCCTTCCGTTTCACTTTCCGGATCAGGGTCCTCTTGCGACACCTTGCCTAACAGCGTCAGTACCGGGTTGAGCACTTCACCGGTGGTCGGTGCATCGCCGGTGTCCTCAAACTCCCAGGTAAAGATGCGGAGCCCAACGCCAACCTGTGGGGCAGCTAATCCAACACCGCGTGCCGCTTCTTGGGTCACGTGCATATCGGCGACCAACTGGCGGATGTCGTCGTTGATTTCTTCAACCTCTGCCGCACGGTTATGCAGGACGGGATCGCCATGAATGACGATCGGTAAAATCTTTCCCTCGGTGGCCAATTACAACTCCACGATATCGAACTCGAGCAATTCGGCACCCGTTGCAACCGGCTGACGAGGCTTGCCGTCTTCAGAAGCATGCGTCGCTGCATTGTCGCGAGAATCACGCCAGTTTTCGTAATCTTCCCGTGACGCCCACTGGGTGTAGACGAAGTATTGCTCGTTGTCACCGGTGGGACGCAGCAGGTTGAATCCTTCAAAACCTGGGGCTTGATCCACGGCATGTTTGCGTGCTGCAAAACGTGCTTCGAGTTCGCTACCTTGACCTGCTGGAACGCTCAGCGCGTTAATAACCACGATCGACACAGGTGTCTCCTTAAAGTCTCAGAATTTCTTGCCATGCTTCGGCGCCTGTAGCACCGATCTATGTTTGGCCTCATGTACTGACATTACCGAATCCGAAGATGCCACACCAACGAGTACAATGCACGATTGCCGCTATAGTGCCTATATCACCACGGCCCTTGGGAGGAAAGAACTACGATGGACGCTGTGACTCCAGCACCTGAAAAATCACCGCGCGGACGGCCACGCAGCACGACCTCACACCAAGCTGTGCTGAATGCTGTGGCCCGGCTCCTTGAGGAACAACACCAAGACTATGAATCCCTGACGATCGAAGGCATCGCTGCTGAAGCCGGCGTCGGCAAACAGACCATCTATCGCTGGTGGTCGACCAAAGCCTCCGTGCTGTTAGAGGCCATTCTGGCCGGTCACGTCAAAATGCACATCGGTGAAGTCCAAGACACCGGTCACCTCGGAGATGATCTGCGGCAGTGGGTCCAGGTGCTTCGGGACAGTGTCTCTAACGCTCAGAGCGTCTCCTTGGCACGCTCTCTGATTTCAGCGGCCATCGTCGAAGAAGTGAACTTCGAAGATTATTTGACCCAGAACAGCCTGGAACTCACCGCCGTACCGTATAAGCGGCTTGCGGCAGAGGCAGACCGTGGCGGTTTACGCAAGGATGCAGACCTGTCAGCAGCCTTAGGCGCACTGGTCTATCCGATTATCTTGCGGCTGATTTCTGGGGTGACACCTGAACCTGAGTGGTTTGATGCGCTGGTCGACGTCGTAGTCGACGGGGTCGGTCGTTAAAGCCTCAGCCAACAAAGTCGTGTGGATTTGGACACAATTGTCCGGTAATTAGGGTCACGGGTTTTGCGAGACGCAGCGTATTGTTTATCGTAGAGGAGGTACAAACCTCCACGGGTCCGTTTCGTGCTGCACATTTTCGTCGACCCGACCCGCTCAGGATTCAGGAGTCCTTCCATGGCAAAACTGCTCTACCGGCTGGGCATGTTCAGTGCTCGTCGAGCCAAAACCGTGATCTTCGCCTGGCTGGCGATATTGGCGGTTGCGATCGGCTCATTTCTGACCTTTGGCGGTCAACTCACCGACCAAATCAGCATGCCCGATTTAGAAACCACCGAGGTCGCCGATCGGATGACCGAAGAGCTTGACGACGGTTCTGGCGGTAGCGCCAATGTCGTCATCCGCACCGAAGACGGCGAAGCCTTTACCGACGAGCAGCAGGATGCCATCGCCGAGTTGGGGACCGAAGTTGAAGAACACGACATTGTCACCTCGGTAACGGATCCTTTCGAAGCCGCCGATGAAGTCGAGGCAAACCGATCAGATATGGAATCGGGCCGCCAAGAACTCACCGATGGTTTGGATCAGCTGGAATCTGGTCAGGAAGAGTTAGACGCCGCCCGAGAAGAACTCCAGGCCGGTCAAGATGAACTTGATGCTGCCGCCGAACAGGCAGAACAAGCCGGTATGGCCGAAGCTGTGCAGCCGCAGTTGGACGCACAGCAAGAACAGATCGATGCCGGTCGTGCAGAACTCGACGAAGCCCAAGAAGAGCTGGACTCATTACGACAAGAAGTCGAAGACGGTGAGGTCGAGTTAGACCGTGCCCAGGCCATGCTGGATCTGGCGGATGGCATGGGAACCGTCTCTGACGATAACAGTGCAGCCCTGATGGTGATCAACTTCCCACAAGCAGCCCAAGCACTTGACATGGATCAGGTGACGGCTGTTTCAGAAACACTCGTTGACGCCGATATCGACGGTGTAGAAGTCCTGCCAACCCAGGACCTCAGCTTCGAGATGCCCGCGATGTTCTCAACTGCCGAAGTTATCGGTCTGCTGGTTGCCGCCGTGGTCCTGCTGGTTATGCTGGGCACGTTTATCGGTGCCGGACTACCGTTGCTCAACGCGCTGATCGGTGTCGGAATTGGCGTCGCCGGCGCGATGTCGTTATCCGGCGTTATCGAGATGATGTCAATTACGCCAATCCTTGGCCTGATGCTGGGTTTGGCGGTCGGTATCGACTACTCACTGTTTATTCTGCATCGTCACCGTCAGCAGCTTAAGAGTGGTATGGATGTGACTGACTCCATCGCGTTGGCGAATGGCACCTCGGGTAACGCCGTGGTCTTCGCCGGTGCCACCGTGGTCATCGCGCTGCTGGCGTTGAACGTTACTGGTGTTGGCTTCCTGGGGCTGATGGGTTCGGTCGCTGCCTTCTGTGTGCTGGTAGCCGCCCTCATGGCCGTTACCATGACCCCTGCGCTGCTGTCCGTCACCGGCTACAGCATCCTTTCCAAAAAGGAGCGCCGCTCAGCAGGACGCGCGAAGGCCCGTCCGGAACAATACAACGGAGACAAAGTGACGACCGGGATGCGGACCGGCAACGCTGTCCTGGCAACGGTCGGCGCCCTGGTTGCACTGGTCTTCCTTGCCCTGCCCGTAGGGTCGCTACGCCTTGGCCTGCCGGATGCTTCACAAGAGCCGGCTGATTCCACCGCATACCAGGCGTACCAGGAAACCGAAGAGTCCTTTGGTGAAGGCATGAACAGCCCGCTGCTGGTGCTTGCTGACCTCCCAGAGTCTGATCTGTCCGACGGGGAAGCAACCGATCAACAAATCGCCGTTGCTGAACATCTGGCGCAACGCGACGATGTTGAGACCGCGGTGCCAACCGGCATGAACGAGGCCCACGACGTCATCGCGCTAGCCATCATTCCAACCGGTGGACCGGCTTCGGAAGCGACTGAAAATCTGGTGCACGACCTGCGCGCCGGGGGAGTACTGGCCGACACCGACGTCGCCGACGTAGAACTCTCGGTTGCCGGTGCCGCTGCTGCAAGCATCGATATTTCGGATGTCGTCGCCGATGCACTGCCCGTCTATCTCGGCGTTGTTATTGGCCTGTCGCTGTTGTTGATGATCATGGTCTTCCGCTCTCTGTTGCTACCGCTGGTGGCCACCTTGGGCTTCGTCGGATCGTTTGCGGCGACCATGGGGGTCGTGGTGGCCATCTTCCAATGGGGTTGGCTCGGGGACGTCTTTGACCTCACCGGCACCGGCCCAATCCTGACCTTCCTGCCAATCCTGGTTATGGGAATCCTGTTCGGGTTGGGCATGGACTACCAGCTGTTTACCGCGACCGGCATGCGTGAAGCCTACGCACAGGGTGCCAAACCCAAAGTGGCGGTACGAAAAGGCTTGGTCGCCGGTCGTGCCGTGGTGACCGCCGCGGCACTGATTATGATCTCGGTCTTTGCAGGCTTCATCTTCACCGACGACGTGATGATCACCTCGATCGGCCTGGCGCTTGCCGTTGGCGTGCTGCTCGACGCCTTCGTGGTCCGGCTGCTGCTCGTCCCATCGGTCCTGCACCTACTGGGCCCAGCCGCATGGTGGCTACCGAAATGGATCGACCGCATCCTGCCGAACGTAGATGTCGAAGGGACCGCTTTGGAACAAGAGGTCACCAAACGCTCGCAAGGCGCCGGCATCTAGTCTGCCTCGCGCGGACACCGTCCCTTACCGGCCCAGGCTCTGGGCGGTGTCCGTAAAGAACCCCAACGTCTGAGCCGACAGCTCGGCATCCAGGTGCGAATCCAGTGACGCATTCAACGAGGCGGCCAACAGCCGCTTCGATGCCGTCACAGCAAAGGACTCGTGACTTCCGATATGCTCACCCATTGTTTGGGCTGCCGCGACCACATCCTCCTCAACAGAGGTGACAAGCCCGGCCTCCAGGGCTTGCTGGGCATCATATTGACCGGCGTTGAGAATCAGGTCGGTCGCTTTTGGCAGTCCAATAATCCGGGGGAGAAACCACGACAAACCAAGGTCACCTCCAGAGATGCCCAGTTTGATAAACGGCGCGGAAAACACGGCTTCGGGGGAAGCCAGCCGAATATCGCAGGCGGCAGCAAAAGACATCCCGGCACCGACTGCATAGCCGTTGACCGCGGCGATCGTTGGCTGGGCTACCCCGGCAATGGTACGGATGAAATCTGTGCCGTAGCGCAGCGCCTTGGCAAGACGGACGGCTGGATTCGTTTCATTACTCCAGGGCATATCGTCGCCACCGTCGAAGCTATTCTTCAGATCCAGTCCAGCGCTGAATGCACGGCCGGCCCCGGTCAACACAATGACTTTGACCTCGGGGTTGTTTGCGAGCTCTCGTACGCCGGCGTCCCATTCGGTGAGTACTTTGGCGGTAATAGAGTTCATGGCGTCGGGGCGGTTGAACGTGGCAGTTCCAACCCCGTTGGTTACGGACAATTCGATGGACATTTAGGCTCCTTGAGTTGAATCTGGTGTGGTGTTATTTCGGGCGTCGCGGCGTCCTTGAGCCGCTTCGGATTCTCGGACTCTCAGGTCAGATAGGGCTTGTTCATAACTGCGGGCGACTGCAGCAATCGAGACGGGCTTGAAGAGCGCGACGAAGCGTTCCACGTCGTCGTCACTGTAGTGCTTGTCGGCTAGAACCGGCCGGACCAGGCGGGTATATAAGTCACCGAGTTCTGCTGTCAGTCTGGTGCCCGCCTCATCAATAGTGTAGGCCAGCTCTTTTGCAGCATCGGGCGTGATACCGATGTCGATAAGCTCCACTGCCAGCGACAACAAAGCGGTCGCCACTTCATAACGTTGTGTGCCGTCATCATCGTCGAGGCGTTTGAGAAGGCCCAAGCTGTGCAATACCGCGATGTCTTCATCCGTGAGCGGTCGGGCCGTTCGGGCGTCGAGTTCGGCTCGCGTGATGGTTTCGGGACGATCTGCCAGCCACGGTGCCAGCATGGTCGAGTGCATGGCAATGGTGGTCGGCGAGGAGTCTGCGGGAATCCTGTTCAAGTGCTCCTTGATGGAGGCCAAGCCGAAACCGTGGCCCTGCAGTTCGCGGATCAGCTCTAGCGTCACCAGGTGTTGTGCATGATAGACGGCATCGCGACCAGCTTTGTCTGGAGCCGCCAGCAGTCCCTCGGTAGTGTAAAACCGGATGGTACGTGCAGCAACACCGGAACGTTCCGAAAGTTCAGCCAATCCGTAGGTGACCTGGTCTTCACCATCGGTCATGTTGTGGTCCGTGGACACAGCTAGCAACCTCCAAAGCTCTCATGTGAGAAATATTACATGCCATAGGTCATCATCGTACGTAATGTAACACCATCAGTGGCAGTGTCATTATGAGCGTAATCGCTCCCACGCACGGAGGTGGATAGGTACGTCGGGTGTTGACCCGATCTTCGATGTCCACAAACGCAGGAGGGCTTTCCCAACTAATCATCGCGTAGAACTAGTCTTGAGTGACGGTATCGAGTTTGCGAGCCCCAGCCAATAAAGAAACTGGTACTTACCCCACGCTTGTCCGCGTGGTTTTCAAGAATCCCATGGCACAATAAGGAGTGACCGTGGGAAAGGAGGTGAGAGTGATATGGGCTTCCCAGAAGATCTGACATCAGCGCTTACAGGAGCAAGCGTTTATCAACTGCGCGAATGGCGCAACAAGGGCCTTCTCATACCTGAGGTTCGACGGCTTCGGCCCCCGCTGTATTCATTCCGGGACCTTGTAGCCGTCCGCGCCGTCGTCTTTCTTCGGTCCCAGGTTTCACTGCAGCGTATCGGCAAAGCCTTTAAGGCGCTGAAAGAGCTGGATCTAACTGATCATCCATCTCGATATGCATTTGGAGTTCATGACAAGGATATTAGCGTTGAAACTGCGGACGGTGACATCATCGATCTGATTGGTAAAAAAGGACAGCATAACCTTTTTCGACTGGACCAGATTTTTCGGCCATTTGAAAATTTCAAGGGAAATGAAGTTGTGGATTTTGAG
Organism: Micrococcaceae bacterium; assembly: GCA_013393415.1. Taxonomy (GTDB): domain Bacteria; phylum Actinomycetota; class Actinomycetes; order Actinomycetales; family Micrococcaceae; genus Yaniella; species Yaniella flava. The sequence continues at coordinate 7,876 of JABXHI010000031.1, read as the reverse complement.
CATCCAAGGCCTAACCTTGAACTCAATCATGGGCGCCTCGGAGGGTGGCCTACGATTACAGGGACTCGCGTGCCGTATCAGAATGTCGCAAACCTACTCACCGGTGGAGACTATTCAGTAAAAGATATTGAAGCGTTCTACCCTTCGGTTTCTGTCGATGCCGTCGACGACGCGGTTTCTTTTCATGAGCAGGTAAAGAGTCTCAGAGAGCCGATGCCGGCATGAAATTTCTTATAGACGAAAATGAATTCAAACCTCTGATTGATCCGCTCCGAATGATCCTCCCACACTATGAGTTTCATCATGTCTATGACCTGAATTTAGGCGGCACCCTAGACCTTCCACTGTTTTCTTGGATGAAGGACAACAGGTATACGGCAATTATTACCCAGGACGGTGCTCAGCTGGATAATAGGGATGAGCGGCAGGCGCTCATAGAATCAGGCACTCACTGGATTGGCAGAAAGCAACTAAAGAACCTTGCTGGCATGCGGCTGGTATCTACTGCAGTTGCTACGTACGTGGCAGCATTCCCTCACATACTAGAAGAGCTAGAGCAAGCAATAGAGCCTATGTTGCTCCGTGTTATGAACGTGCAGGCTGGCAAGCAAGAGCGAGTTAAGGCATCGCCTTTGCGCGCTTAAGAAGTTGAGACGGCTTTTGTTGACCGACCCCTAATGTGCATGCAGAAGATCCCTGTGAACAGCAGCGTGCTCACAGGGATCTGTGTGGGGTGAGTAACGGGGCTTGAACCCGCGACCTCCTGGACCACAACCAGGCGCTCTACCGACTGAGCTATACCCACCATGTCGAGTTTCCTCAGCGAAGGATTGCCATCAGGCAACGCGTTTTACTATAGCTCAGATTTTATGTTTTGCCTAATCCTGATCCCGCTTCAGGTTTGGCTCTGAGTAAAGCACGAGCTCGTCACGTACTGTGCGCGCCTCAGCGACGGATGGTCCAGGGGGAGTGACCATGATGGCGTCGCGGTAGTAACGCAGCTCGTTGATCGAATCGGTAATGTCACCCAAGGCACGGTGATTGCCGAGCTTCTCCGGGGCCTTGGAATAAGCATTCGGGTACCAGCGCTTGGCCAGTTCCTTTATCGAAGAGACGTCAACGATGCGGTAGTGCAGGTGACTAGCCAGCTGTGGCATCTCAGCGAAAAGGAACCGCTGATCCTGACCCACCGTGTTTCCTGCCAGCAGAGCTTTCCGTGGTTCAGGACAGAAGCGTTTGACGTAGTCCAACAGCTGTTGCTCGGCTTCTGCTGCAGTGACTCCGTTGTGCCACAGGTCGGATAGCCCGTTGTTTCGGTGCATCTCTATGACTACCGGGTCCATTTGCTTAATGGCGGCTGCCGGCGGCCGGATAATAATATCGATACCATCGTCGAGCACATTGAGATCGGCATCGGTAATAATGATGGCGACTTCTACCAGGGCATCCACGCCCGGATAGAGACCAGTCATTTCGGCGTCTAACCACACGAGATTGCGGCTGGGATCTTTTGCAGCATCGGAGACTGGTGTAAATGGTTCTGGGGTTTTTGTCTTGTCCAAGCTATTTCTCCTACTTCAGGTGTCGATCTTTAGCCTACCGATGTCCGGTGATACATTTATTCCGATAGTCATTGATAACAAACGCACCGACTGAAAGCAGTTGATGACGACCTCGGTTACCGCCCCGCATGGCACAAAAATGCTCGCCTGGCCCGCTATCGCAGTGGGTTTTTTGGGCTCTGTGCTGCTTACAGCTGGGTCTTGGTCCGTTGGATGGGTCGCACCAAACTCCGGTGTGAACTCTACCCAGTGGCTGGCACCATTTCGTACCACGGAACTCGGCGTGGTTGCGGGAACACTGTTGTTGACCGTCGGTGCATGGGGCATGATCTGGGGTTGGTTACGTCTCGGACTCGTGCTGCGCCGTCCCACACAACAATTCCGGGGAAAATATGAGTTCGCTCCCGGCGGGTTGCGCACCATCAACTGGACGGTGGCAATCTGGAGCGTGCCGCAACTGTTTGCGCTCACCATTTTTTCCCGTGACATGCTGGCATACCTCAACCAAGGTCGGCAGGTGTTAGCCGGGCAAAACCCATATGAAACGGGCATCTCGAATTTGCCCAACTGGTTTCGACTCGGAACCGACACCATGTGGGCCGAAGACGCCACCCCATATGGCCCCATGTTTTTGTGGATCGAGGGCGCCGTGGTTGGCGTCACGGGTGTGGATCAACCCGATATCGCCATCTTCTTCTTCCGGCTAGTGTCCCTGGTGGGCGTCGCACTGATCATGTACTACGTCCCCAAACTTGCTGAAATGCAGGGGTGGGATCCTGCGCGAGCCCAGTGGATTTCCGCGGCGAACCCGCTGTTTATTATCTCGTTTGTCGCCTCGGGTCATAACGACTCGCTGATGGTTGGGTTCATGGTGGCCGCCATCTACGCGGTTTGGCGAGGCCACGGGGTACTCGCCGTAGCCCTGATGAGTGTGTCCATCGGCATGAAAGTCATCTCGATCGTACTGCTGCCGTTCATCGGCTTGTGGTGGGCCGGGCGGAACGCTTCACGCATCAAAATCTTCTGGTATTGGGCTATCACACTGGGGCTGACGATCGCCATCATGCTCGGCGTCGGATGGCTCAACGGCTACGGACTCGACTGGATCAAGGTCATCGCCGGAACCGGGTCGATCTGGAGCTTCTGGTCACCAGTGGGCGGGCTCGGCGAACTGGCCCGTGTTGCGGTAGTCGAACTCGGACTCGGTGATGGCGAATGGGTCATGCCCACGGTGCGTCTCGCGGGCCGGATACTGTCCGTGCTGATCGTGCTCGTGTTGATGTTCTGGGGCAAATACGACAACATTCTCGCGCGAGCAACGTGGTCGTTTGCCGCCATCGTCGTCTTGTCGCCCGTCATCCACCCCTGGTACCTGTTGTGGCTACTGCCGCTGTTCGTGATGCTCGGCATCCGCTCGAACTGGCAGTTACGCTGGGTGATTTTTACCGTCGTCTTTTTCGTGGCCTACGGTGCCGGCGATCAACTCTATATCTGGCAGTTCTTGGAGATTGGGACACTCATGCAAGTCATGTCCTGGGGCGTCTCCATCCTGTTGGCCATCTGGGTACTATTTTTTGATCCCTGGACCGCGCCAATGTTCAAAAACGAATGGCACCTGCGCCAAAGCTGGCGCCGTGGCGTGTTGGCCTACCGGCGATGGCGGGCCTCCCGGGCACAACCTACGGATACGGAGGTGTGATGCTCAAGCGGTTCGTACCCTCCAGAATTGATACCGACCCCGGCCATCACATCCGTATGGGTGTGGTGGCCGCCGTCATCATCATGATTGCCTCTTGGGGCGTGGGATGGTTGCCGCAAGCACAGAACTCTTGGTTCGCCGGCACCACGATCCTCAACCCCCTGCGCGTGTGGACGCCCGGCGTGACCGTGTGCGCGGTGTTTCTCGTCGTCGGCGGGCTCTTACTCGTACGCTCGTGGATCCGACTTGGCCAAGCGCTGCAACTGCCCTTCACCACAGGTTCTGGCGGGCCCAGTGTCTCATCGGTCAAAGAGTCCGCCCGAAAACACCGTATCAACGATTCCAAACTCAGCGTCATCAACCGGGCCATCTGGTGGTGGGCCGCCCCGCTAACCCTGGCATTTCCCATCATGTCCCGAGACGTGTTTTCCTATCTCGCCCAGGGCCGCGTACTGCATGCCGGCCTGGACCCCTACGGCGAAGGCGTCTCGTCGCTACCCGGCTGGTTCATGATCGGCGCCGACTCACTCTGGGCCCAATCCCCATCGCCCTATGGCCCCGCCTTTCTGCTCGTCTCACAATTCGTGTGGTTCATTACCGATGGCGGCCCCGAATGGTCGATCCTGCTGTTTCGGCTGATGTTTTTAGGCGGCATGGCCATGTGCATGTGGGCCATCCCGCGACTGGCACGACGCTTCGGCGCCCGTGGCGACTGGGCCCAGTGGATCGTCATCGCCAATCCACTGTTCTGTCTCTACATGATTGCCGGAGCCCACAACGACACCCTGATGCTCGGCCTGCTACTCACCGGGCTATACTTCATCAACCCTTCCTGGCCGCAACACGCCAGACGCCGACGCATACTGCTGGGCTTCGTGCTGCTGGCAGGTTCGATCGCCATCAAACCGCTCACCGTGCTCGTCCTACCCTTTGCCGGGCTGTTGCTGCTGTGGAAGCCGGGCGTGCGGATGTCCTACCGCGTGCGCATCAAAGTTTGGACGAAATCTGTGGTGGTCGTCGGGGGAGTCCTCTTGGTTTTCGGCGCAATCACAGGGCTGTGGTTCGGTTGGATCGAAGCGATGACGACGTCCGGGTCGGCAGCCTTCCCGTATGCACCATTCGGGCTGCTCGGGTTGGGTATCGGTTGGTTGGTCGACGTATTATTTAGCACCGGCATCGACCCCGTCGCCCAAACCGTCTATGCCCTGGGCACGGTCGCCATCGCCGTCGTGACCGCCTGGCTGGCGCTCAAACCACGACCCATGCGCCCGGTCTTGTCCGCAGCACTTGCCTTGGCTACTGCGGTGCTGGTCGCCCAGGTCTTTCAACCCTGGTACATCCTGTGGGTGCTGCCGTTGTTCGCCATCGTCGGTGTTTGGCGCGGATGGGCCTCGACATTGCTCTACCTCCTGGTCACCGTGCTGGTGGTGGTCGGCGTCGTCGACCAGCTGGCCGTATCTCAGTGGATCCCGATTTTGCCCCTGCGACTCCTCACAGCCGGCATCGGCCTCATCGGGCTCATCGTGCTCATGTTCTTCGACCCGTTAACGCGCAGGGCGTTCCCACAGACCAAAAAGACCGTTGACGCATAATTCATCGCGAAGCTCTAGCCGAACAAAACATTTTCCACTGCCCACCATGTGTTCAGTATAAGGACCACCCCGACTGCACCGATGACCCAGGCGATGGTCGACTGGCCGTTTTTGGCAAACCACTCATCAATTCGTTCCAGCAGCGGTGAGACCGCATTTCGTAACACAGTCCTGCCCAAGAACAGGGTGAGGGAGGGCACGAGCATAATCACGCAGTATGCCGCCAGCAGCCCGGAACTTTGGACGAAACCTAACCCTAGGGCGGGCGCGCTAGCCGTCAGTAGTCCAATAGCTGCAAGATACGGCAGCATCGTGGCGACTTCCAATACTCCTGCGGTCACCGCAATACTCATCAGAGTCACTGTGCCTGATTTCGTTCGCTGTTTCGTATTGGTTTGACTGATCCGCGCGTCCAGTGCTGAAACATTGTCTTCAACGGCGGATTGACGCCAGGCCGCTAACCGGGTGTACATGCCGGATGCTTTCTTCGAGGTGGTATCTTTCTGCAGGCTCTTGGGTGGTTCGATGACGAAACTCAAGATCAATAGCCCTGCCCCGACAACGAATCCGCCGAGCATGATCACCGGATGGTTCCAGTCAATTTCAAACTGCAGGCTCGCGAATCGAGCAGCGAAAAGCAGCATCACCCCGACCACGAAATAGAACCCACCAATCGTGGCCAGGTAGATCATCACCTTGGTCGCCCGCAGCTTTCCGGGGGCCATCATCAGCCAGACAGGAATGGCCAGGGTGCCGAAACTCAATGAATCAATCAGCGCCAATCCGGCTAAGAGTGGGAGCAGTACCGCAAATGAGGTCGCAATGTCGATATCCATACTTCGACGGTATGCGCGTGCACCCCATGTGCCATCGGCCATTGGTGAGGTGCGGTGTCTAACTTTAGACAGATACCGTCAACGCACCACAGATGGAATACTCAAGGTATGACTGTGCATCCGTTCACAAGGTTCGCTGTCCGACACAAGACGTCGCGGCCTGATCTGCTGACGGCCTTAGCCCTCCTAGCGTTGGGGCTGGTGCTGCTGGGGCTCGGTGTCAACGCATCTTCGGCATATCCCGTACTCATACCGTTTTCTCAACAACAGCTGCACTGGTGGCACACCATACCCCTGGTCCTGGCCTGCCTCGCGACCTGCGTGCAGAGTCGTTACCCACTGGGCGTGTTCTATGCGATTACCGCCCTGTTCATTGCAGACATGGTGTTGGGATTTCACCTGGTGATGCTAATCGCGTGGGCGAACACCGCCTACAATGCTGCACGCTATGCCGCAGGCTCACTGCTGCGCTGGTCTCTGGTCGGTTTTGGTGTGATGACCTTCGGTTTGGTCTACCTCGTAAGTGGCAGCGTGAGTTCCGCGACCAACGCGTTACTCCAGGTAGTTCTCACCGCGGTGATCGCGGTCTGGTGGGGGAGTGAAGTACGCCGAGGAGACGAGTCAACCGAGGCTGAGCGGCTCAAATCCCTTGCAGCACGGCGTCAAGAAGAACACGAGCGCGAACAGCTCCTGAGGCGTCAACGAGCCGACCTTGCCTCTCAACTCCACGACACGATTTCCTCGCACCTCTCCACGATAGCGCTCTACACGGCCGGTGCACTCGATATGAGTCCGAACGCCCAGCGCGACCGCTCCGTGCTGATGGAGGTTCGGCGTTCCTCGCTCGACGCACTCACCGATATGCGTGAATTGATTGACGTGTTACGAACATTTGCCAATGTCGAGGCAGAAGACACAGGCACCGCACCGCCGTTGGCCTGGCAGGATATGCTCCGCAGACTGCGTTCGGCTGGCCTCGAACTGTCCATGACAGCCGAATCCGAGCGTCATGTGCAAGCAGCACTGACCCGCTCGGACTCGAGTGCGTCCCTCCTGTTGGCGAAGGTCCTCCAGGAAGCGCTGACCAATGCTTTGAAACACGGTGACGGTACCGCGACCATGCATTGCGAAGCCACGACCGAGGGAATCACGTGCACCATCACCAACCCGTTGGCTCCGTCTGTGGCACCGGACGCTGTCGCGCCTTCGCAACTTTCGGGCGGCCTCGGTCTTGGCGCCATGGCCGGGGCAGTCCATGACGCCGATGGAATCTTCAGTGCCGCAGCCACACGTGACGGTGTAATACGACACTGGACGGTGCATATTGAGCTCCCGTTTACCGCGCCACCTTCCCCCTCTATGCCACAAGGAGCCACCAGTAGATGATCAGTGTTCTTATCGCAGATGACCACAGCGCCATCCGTGCCGGCTTGCGCATGATCTTGACCAACTCCGAGAACATCGAGATCGTGGCGGAAGCCTCCGATGGCCGTGCCGCAATGCAAAACGCCCACGCGCTGAAACCAGATGTGATCCTCATGGACCTACAGATGCCAAACGTCGACGGCATCGCGGCCACACGCGAGCTCGCCGACCACGGCATGAACGTCTTGGTCCTGACGACCTATGACCACGATGATTACGTCTTCGGGGCCATTAAGGCCGGTGCGGCAGGATTCCTACTCAAAACCGCTGAAGCCGGCGAGATCGTCAACGCCATAGAACGTGTTGCCTCCGGTCAGGGCGCAGTCGCCCCCGAAGTTGGCCGACGACTCTTCGCCGTGCTTTCCGAGCCAGGTGCACGTTCATCCCAACAGCACCCAGCGGAGACAGTCTCGCTCACGGAATACGGCCTCACCGAACGTGAAATACAGGTCCTAACCGAGATTGGACACGGCAGCACCAATAAGGCCATCGCGCGCGAGTTTGGCATCACCGTCGGCACGGCCAAGACCCACGTGTCGCATATCCTCGACAAACTCGAAATCGACTCGCGGACGCAAGCCGCCCTCATCGCATGCGATGCTGGTTTGTTGGCATAAATGATGTTTGCGACACAGAAAAAAACCGGCCTCTGGATTGGTATATAACTCAATCAAGTGCCGGGAAGTGCCCCCCCCTGGGGGAGCCTCACCCCCCCCCCTCAGATTGTGAGGCCCCTCGTCTATCACGCCGGACGCCCTAGTC
>JABXHI010000030.1 GCA_013393415.1 Micrococcaceae bacterium | reverse complement strand
GGGTCTTTCTCTGAAATATTTGGTTTGCTTGGTCGCTACCAATATTTTCGGAAGACCCCGACACCTTCCACCACCTTCACCCCCGGCGTGTCTTAAACCCTCACCCCACCCTTAAACCGGAAGAGCCACTATTTGCTGATATTGCACGTGGTGAACGTGCCAGAGAAACCGGACGCCATCTGCCACTGATCCCCATGCGTCAACTCAGCGCCCACGGGCTGGGAACACTCAGTATCCCGGAACACGAAGGTGGTGATGGCGCAAATTATGAGACGGTCCTGAGGTTGCTGATGGATCTAGCAGCCGTGGATGCCAATCTGGCACACATATGGCGCAGCCATCTGGCATTTGTTGAATATCTGCGGCTGGTGCCAGACTCGACGGTTCGAGCTCAGTGGTGGAAACGTATCGGGGATGGTGACTGGGGCGGCTCCGCGCTGTCCTCCCATCACGAGCCGACGAAAGATCAGGACACCGTAGTCACCCGAGATCATACCGGTACGTTACGCATTACCGGAGCCAAGTTCTACACAACCGGTACCTTGGCTTCAACGTGGACGGTCGTAAGTGCCACGTTAGAAAAGAGCCTGGCCGAAGCGCAATTGCGACGTCGTCGACGGAGCGGTGCAGCTGGACTGTCTCTAGACGATGTGGCTGAGGGGTTGGTCGTGGTCCGGGTGCGTCAGCCTCGAATCCAGGTAAAAGATGACTGGGATGGTTTCGGTCAGCGAATGACAGCAACCGGAACGCTGCAGATGCGCGATGCCGGTGTGGAAGCGCTGTTGGACATTGATGGACGGTACACCCGGGTCCCCATATTTCATGAGGCTTCACTGGTTGCTTTGCTGGCAGGAATCGGCCGGGCAGCATTACGTGACGGGGTTGCTCAAATGCGCGGGCGTACCAGGGTGTTCAACACTTCCACCGGAAGCATTCCTCGCAACGACAACCAAATGCTGGGCATTATCGGTGAGTTGTCAGCTCAACTGGCGGCTACCGAAGAACTCGTGCGGGCCATAGGCCGTGAACTCGATACCGATAGATTAGATGAGGCAAGACTGCTTGCTCAGCGTGCCAGTGTGATGGTGCCCAAACTGGTGTTGGATGTGTGTACCCGAATTTTTGACACTCTCGGCGCTTCCGCTACCTCGACCAGTTGGGAGCTGGACCGGCACTGGCGCAATGTCCGCACCCTAGCGACCCATGATCCTGCTGTGTTTAAAGCACGTATGTTAGGTGATTGGGAAGTTAACGCTGCACAACCAACACCATTTATTGCCACGAGTAGCGGTCACCAACAAAGCTAGGTGCTGCACCAGGGCCGGCACCACCAGTCAGGCCCAAACCACACAAAATTTAGCCGGGAGTGGTCACTGAAGCAAAAGCCCCGCGGTATTGGGCTCCTGGGTGATTCGCCGGGAGGCGGTCATGACCAAAGATCTTCTTTCGTAGAGTTCCTTCGGCGTACTCGGTTTTGGCCAGGCCTCGACGCTGCAGAACCGGCAACAGTTTCTCATTGAATTCGTCATAACTGCCGGGTAACCGCCAATTGATGAGGTTAATTCCGTCTACGCCCGCTTCCTGCCACGCTTCGAGTCGGTCTGCGATGTGTTCTGGGGTGCCGGCCACGTATCCTCGACGGATGCGGCCGTTTGCGAGATCAGCAAGTGTAGGTTCACGGTGGGGAGTGGCCCGACGCAGCCATTCCACATGGGCCTGACCACCATTATTTGGGATGTCAATGAGACGCGTATCGTCAGGCAACCGGGATCCGTCCGGCAGAATCCCCAATGCTGCGTGTGTCAAAAACCCAGTCACCGACGCGTACTCCAGGTAATCCTGTTCTTTTGCTTTCACATCTGATGCTGAATCGCCGATGACTAACGACAGGCCCTGAAAGAATTTCACGTCGTGCGGGTTCCGACCAGCCTCAGCGATTTTGGCGCGCGTCCGATCAATATGGTCCTTGGCCACGGCTGGGTTGGGGGTGACAATAAATTGGCACTCAGCATGTTGGGCTGCAAACCGGATGCCGCGCTCCGAACCGCCAGCCTGGAAGAGCAGCGGTGTACGCTGTGGTGATGGTGACGGAAGATGGGGCCCCTCAACTGTGTACCGCGGTCCGTGATGGAAGATTTTGTGGATCTTTGCCGGATCAGAAAAACGACTTCCAGCCTTGTCTTGCAAGAGGGCTCCTTCGTCCCACGAGCCTTCCCACAGTTTGTAGACCACCTCAAGGTATTCATCGGCCCAGTCGTACCGTGCGTCGTGTTCGACCAGGGCATCTAAACCGTAATTCCGTGCAGCATTTTCTTGTGTGGAAGTGACGATGTTCCACGCGACGCGTCCTGCCGACATATGGTCGAGTGTGCTGAGCTGCCGAGCAAAGTTGAAAGGGTGGTTCTGCATCACATTGGACGTGGTAGCCAGTCCTATGTGCTGAGTTACTGCAGTGAGTGCACCCAGCAGCACCGTCGGATCATTGGACGGAATTTGTAATCCTTCGTGCGCATTATCTACATACTGTCCGCCTGCTGGTCCGTAGAGTCCAGATACATCGGCGAAGAACATCGCATCGAACAGACCTTCTTCGAGGGTGTGTGCAAGTTCTAACCAAAATTTCAGGTCGTTGAATTCGGACTGCCGGGCTTCTGGATGCCTCCACTGTCCGTGTTGGATATGGGATCCAGTATTCATGACAAAAGCGTTATAAAGTAGTGGGGTTTTGGCTGTGCTCACAGTTGGTTCTCCTGGGTAGATGTTGGGTTGTCAGTGGAAGGTTCAGAGAAGGTAGCGTCCGTTGGCTGCGCGGCGCCGATGTACACGGGTGCGATCCCGGCATCTGCGGTGAGTCGTTGTTGACCAATTTCACGGGCACGATAGGTCAGCGGGTTGTGGCTACCGAGCACCCTGGCGTTGCGCCAGTGTCGGTCCAACCCACGGGACTGTGAAGTTGCTGAGGCGCCACCCACTTCGAATAATTGTGTACTGGCGGCCAGCACTTGCTCAACAACGACAACTTGAGCTTCCGAGGTGACCGTGTCCAGTTCCGCAGTATCTTCGATGAGGCCATCAAGCTGTTCGGCCCGGGCAACGGTGGCATCTAACGAGTTGATGGCGACGGCGAATGCCGCCTCTACGCCAAAAATACGCGAGGAGATACGGCCCACTGCTTCTTGAATGAGCGGGTCGCGCTGGGGGCTAGAACCCACCCCGTGAGCAAATGTTCTGTTGCGGCCTCGTACGTATTCAACTGCATCGCGTCGCACAGCTCGGCCAATCCCGGTGAGCGCAGCTAATAATACAAGTTGTACGAAGGACGTTAGAGTGCCAGGGCCTTCCTCATTTCCGGGTGGCTCGATGTTGGAAGGATCGACTGCCACGCTCGATAAGTGCGTGGTGCCGGAAGCAGTCAGCCGCTGCCCAAAACCGTCCCAGTCATCTACGAGCTCCACGCCGGGATCGTCTCGATGGACTGTCACCCTGCGCGAGGTACCGTCAGCGAGATCAGCGGCTACTTTGATCCAGTCCGCGAAGAGACTGCCAGTGCTGTAATATTTGGTGCCATTGAGATACCACCGACCGTCCCGATGCTCCAGGCGGGTTGAGTTCGTGCCTGGTTTATTGCCTTTTTCTGTGGTGGCATTACCGAAGATTTCTCCGGCCACAATGCGGGGAAACCAGCGTTGTTGCTGGCTGCGATCAGCTCCCCGCAATTGCTGCACCGTGGTGAAGTGCGCTCGCAGAGCCTGGACGAGGTTCGGATCCGCCTCCCCGAGGCGGGCCAGCAACAAGAAGGTGTCTGTAAGCGATGCGCCCAAACCCCCATATTCAGTGGGGACCCGAAGCGATGTGAAACCTGATTGCGCCAGACGCTGGATTGCGTCATATGGCAGCGCACGATTGGTCTCTCGTGCAATTGCACCGGAGGCGATTTCATCAAACACGGGTTGAAACGTGGCCGTAAGCTCGGCAAAACTTGTGGTGGGTATAAATGTTGTGGTCACTGGTGCCCTTCGGTTGTTGTGGCCAATCGCGGTGCTGAGGCTAATAGCGATCGGGTATAGGGATGTGTCGGGTTGTTGAAGACTTCGTGGGCGCGTCCGGCTTCCACCACGGTGCCCTCCCGCATCACGATGATTTCATCGCTGACATGTTGGACGACGCCCAGATCATGGGAAATGAAGAGGTAGCTGAAACCAAATTCACGCTGCAGTACATCCAAAAGGTCGAGGACTTGAGCCTGAATCGATACATCCAGGGCCGATACCGGTTCATCGCACACGATAATTTCGGGACCGGACGCTATCGCGCGTGCAATGGCGATGCGTTGGCGCTGTCCACCGGACAGATTCTGGGGACGACGGTGCAGGTGGACAGCTGCGAGCCCGACGGTTTCAAGTAACTGCACGAGCTCGTCGCTGCGGTCGGCCCGTGATAACTTCCCACCATCGATGAGCGCATCCGCCAGGATCTGTTCGACGGTCCATTGGGGGTCAAATGAGCCCAACGGGTCCTGATAAATGGCGGCGATGCGTCGTCGGTCGGGTCGGCGCTCGCGTTCGGCAAGAGCGCTCCATTCGCGACCGTTGAATCGCACTGACCCGTGGTCGGGTCTGGTGAGTCCCAACACCAAACGGGCAACGGTACTTTTGCCCGAGCCGGATTCTCCTACAATGCCCAGGGTGGTGCCGCGCGTCAGCGAGAAGGAGACATCATCGACGGCGACACGGGTGCTGCGGTCCGGGTTGTGGTAGATCTTTCGCAGCTGTGTTCCGACCAGCAAGGGTTCGGTGACTTCCGTGTCAGCGGCGGATACGGTTTGTGCTTGTTGTTGCGACGTGATCATGGCGTATTGACGTTCCGAAATCGTCACCGCATCTTCGGCGAGTCTGGATCCGCGGGGTCGGTCTGTCGGGACGGCTCCAATGAGCCGTTGGGTATAAGGGTGCTGCGGGTTGCCTAACACCTCGGCGCTGGGGCCCGTCTCAACTATGTGGCCTGCTTGCATCACGGCAATCCGATCCGCCAACTGCCCAACAACGGCAAGGTCATGGCTGATCAGCAATAGTGCGGTGCCGTGCTGCTGATAGTTCGTCAATAAGTCGAGGATCTGTTGCTGCACCGTGGCATCCAGAGCGGTCGTTGGCTCATCGGCGACCAGCAGGGGTGGGTCCAGTGCGATTGCCGACGCGATGAGTGCGCGCTGGCGTAGCCCACCGGAGAGATCGCCGGATCGTTGGTGTATGCGCTGTTCGGGCTCGGGGATACCGACATCGGTTAATAGCTGCAGGACACGTTGGGTGCGCTGGGCTTTGGAGAGGTTTGTATGAATGCGAAGTGCGTCGTCGATTTCGCGACCGATAGGGCGCAGTGGATCCAGAGATACCAGTGCGTCCTGGAGAATGTACCCAACCTCGGCCCCTCGGATGCGCCGCCATTGACCTGCGGTATTGTGCAGCTGGTCGACCCCGCCGAGTTCGACTGCATCAGCGGTGATGTTCGCGTTGGCGCCGGTGAGCCCGACGAGTGTGCGGGCGGTGACAGATTTACCGGAACCGGATTCTCCGACGACGGCGAGACACTCGCCAGCCTGAATCTGAAGATCCACGTTGTGCACGACCAGCGCGTCGTCGTGCTGACCGGAAAATGCTACGGAGAGATTCTGGATGTTGGCTGCTAGTGGCTGATTCATGACCGTTCTTTCTGACGCTGTTGGAGACTGTGTCCCAGGATGGTGGTCGCGGCTGCACTGAGGACGATGAAGATCCCGGGGAAGAGAGTGATCCACCAAGCGATACTCATATACCCGCGGCCGGCAGCCAGCATGGCACCCCATTCGGGGGTGGGAGGTGTCGCGCCGAGGCCTAGGAAGCTCAGCGACGAAGCCCAGACAATGGCTTGCCCCACGCCGAGTGTCACCAGCACAAATAATGGGGCCGCGACGTTTGGGAGGACGTGTCTGCGAATAAGGAAACCCTGTGAGTGGCCCTGCACCACAGACGCTTCCACGTAATTCGAAGCCCTGATGGAACGCACCTGTGATCGGATAATCCGTGCATAGCCAGGTGCCGTGGACAGCCCAACCGCCAGTGTTATAGCTATTTCACCGGGGCCCAGGATGGTAATCACCAGCAATGCCAGCAGCAGGCTCGGGAACGCGAAGAGCACTTCGAGCACACGGTTGACCCCGAAATCCACGACCTTCGAACCCCACCCGGCAATGACCCCGAGTACTAGTCCCAGCCCTACGCCAATGACGGTGGCCATCAGACCGATGGATAACGAATTCCGCGCGCCGTGAATAACGCGGGTAAATACATCTCGACCAGATTCATCCGTACCGAAAGGATGTGCGAACGTCGGACTAGCAAAAGCGTTGGCCGGTTCCATGGCGAGCGGGTCACCGGAAGCGATGATCCCCGGGGCAATGGTCGCTACGATCAGGAAGCCGACCACCGCGCTCGGTATCACAATGGCCGGCCGGAACCGTCGCCGGCTCGCGCGCTGGGGCGGTTTGACCTCGACCGGGGTTGGTGTGGTTTGCAGGGTCTGTGTCATGGAATTACCTTTCGATTTAGACGCCGCGGAGCCGCGGGTCAGCCAACCGCTCGGCGAAGTCGCTTAAGAGCGTGACGACCACGTAGATTGTGGCGATCAATATCACCACGCCCAATACGACGGGTACATCTCGCACAATCACGGCTTCTAATAGCGTTCGGCCAAGTCCTGGCCTGGCGAAGACGGTTTCGACAACTACTGCACCACTGATGAGTGAACCGAACGCCCATCCTGTGAGATTGATTCCGGGTAGTGCTGCGTGGCGTATGGCGTGACGCATGCTCACCCCGATTTCTGTCTCTCCGCGCGCTCGCGCAGACAACGCGAAAGGAGAATGCATGGCCGTGACCATCGATTCGCGCATCGCTTGGCCGAGGAACCCGGCCAGCGGGACGGCAAGAGTGACCACCGGCATAATCAGGCTTGGCACGCCCGGTGCCCCTGACGTGGTCGGAAGCAGCTGGAGATTCACGCTGAAGATCAGGATGAGGATAGTGCCCAACCAGAAATGCGGTACGGCCGCCGAGACGATTTCTAAAATGTTGGCCACGACTGCAGCGGTACGGCCGGAGCGGACTGACCACAGGGCCAACCCAAGGGCAAAGACCCAGGCCAACATCAGTGCCAGGGCGGCCAGTAATAACGTATTGCCCATCTGCTCGCCCAGAACCTGTGCCACAGGCTGGCGTAATTGGTAGGACTCTCCAAGATCGCCGACCACCAGGTTCAACAGGTAGGCGCCGTATTGCACCAGGACGGGACGATTTAATCCGTGCAGTTCGCGTGTCTGTTGCCGAACCTCTTCGGTGGCATTGGCCCCCGGGCCGCCGAGTAGTGCATCCACCGGGTCACCGGGCACCAATCGCAGAGCGAAAAACGCAATGGTTGCCACGGCCCACAGCACGAAGATCGCACCCGAGATGCGGGTGAGCATCCAGCGGACCGTGGTCAGGGTTTTCGTTTTGAAATCAGATATGGAGATGTGTGCTGTGGTCATGTTCGGTCCAACCATGTGTCATAGAAGGTGGGCATACCTAGTGGCGAGATGAGCCGGATGCCGTTGACATCGGCGCGGAAACTGAGTCTGGTTTGCTGATCGAAGATTGGCAGGTTGAGGTACTGGCCGTGGACGGCTTCCTGCGCTGCGACATAGGCTTCTTCGCGTTCTTGCGTATCGCCGGTGACCGCAGCGGTGTGCAGGAGCTCGTCTATCTGCTCAGCTTTCGGCCCTTCGAGTCCGTTACTATTGGCGTGGTAGCCGCCTTCGACGATCGAGGGGATATTGGCGGTATCGTGCGTGAGATTCAAAACCGCGGGGGAGTTTTTGGTGTAGTACAACGGGATCAAGTTGTAGTCCCACGCATTGCGTCGTTCTGTGTAGGTCGATGACTCTTCCTGATCGATGATCAGTTTGAACCCGATGTCTTTGGCGCTGGCCTGAAATTGCTCCAGAACAGCCACGGGGACCAGCACCGAATCCGTCTGTAACACGACGGCCGACAGCTGTTCGCCGTCTTGTATTCGGTAGCCTGATGCGTCGCGTTCCGTCCAACCGGCTTCATCCAGCAAAGCATTAGCCCGGTCAACATCCCGGCTAAAGATCTCCGGCTGCTGGTGGTTGTATTGCGTGATCGAGCTGAGCACTGAGTTTGACCGATCAACGGTGTCGAGGAAAATACTCTTCAGCGCAGCATCTACATCTACCGCACGGGTGAACGCCTCACGGACCCGGACGTCGTCGAACGGAGTTTCCGTGGTGTTGAACGCCAAATTGACGACATGTCCCGGCCGCGACCCGATCAGTGTTTCCAACGATGGATCCGCATCGGCGACGATGGCATCCTGGGGCTGCACGACGTCGATGACATCTACTTCGCCGGACTGTAAAGCAGCAAAGCGATTCGCATGGTCGGGGAGGAACCGCCAGATGATGCGGTCCAGGTATGCCGGGCCGGTACGTTGGGCCGAAGGCGCAGGCGTATGATACTCGTCGTTACGAACCAGCACGATCTGACGCTGCTTGTCCCACGACTCCACTTTGAATGGACCGGTGCCGACCGGAGATAAACAGTTCTCCTCCATACCCCGAGCTAGCGCCTGTTGCGATTGGATGGGCACCCATACCTGGGCAAGGTGCTCCAACATGGCGTTGTCGGGCTCCGAAAGGTGCAGTCGTGCGGTGAATTCGTCAACGATTTCTACCGAGTCAACCTTCTCCACGGCCAGGATGGCTGTGCTCGACAGTGTCGCCGGATCCTTGATGTACTCGATGTTCTTCTGGATGGTCTCGGCGTTGAGTCGTTGACCGTCTGTGAACGTCACGTCGTCTTTGACGGTGATATCTAGAGCTAACCGGTCTTCGGACCATTCCCAAGTCTCGGCTAACCACGGCTCAATCTCGTTATCGTCATTTTGAAAAAAGAGGGGCTCAAGATACTGAGTAGCCACCAGAGCTTGGGGGACGTTGCCGTTCATGATCGGGTCGAGGCACGGTGGCTCCACGTCACCAGTTGCGTAGGTGAGCGTTCCGCCGACCTGAGGCTCGCCGCTTGTTGGTTCGCCGGTTTCGACGTTGGGGGCACAACCAGTAATTGACAGGAGTACGGTCAAGGAAATACCCAGAAGAGTCGCTCGTGGTTGTTGGGTAAAAAACCGGGTCAACTGAAGCAGTGGAGTCCCGCCCGATGTGGATTTGTCTTCAAGAAGGGGCCCGTCGGTGGGATTGCTCTGCTGAGCGATTTCGTGACGTTGCAATTGATCTCCTGTGCGAATGTACGTAGCAGGTGGATGTGATCTATTGAACGTATCGAGCAGCTGGAGTCTGGGCCAAAAATCTCGTCATATTGGTGGATTGAGAAGGAACTTCGGGCCACACATCGTGCCGAAGTGGCTTTTATGACGGGATGTGGCATTCGTGACGTCACATTCTTGAAAAGCGTGGAACCAGTCTGAATACCTGGAGTTTCGGTCCTGTAAACTTTAAAGTGGCCTTGTGGCAAGAGGTGTCCCCGGGTTCGCGCTCATCAGGCGATTGCGGCCCTCTTGTCAGTTGACTAATACATCACCGTCGGTCAACCCAGCTGATTTCTCGATGCACGATTGCTGCACTGATACCTGTTTGACGGCCAAGCTCGGACAGCGTGAACTCGTGGTCAGGGTGGCCTAGCTTCTCTGCCAGGAGTGCGCCAACCGAATCTGACCGAACGTTGCGGTTGTAGTTTGGCGCGGGGTACTTGGTGGCGTGACATCAGCCAACATGTGGTCTTTAGAGGTAAACCAGAAGGCGTAACCCATGACTGCCCGTAGAGCGATTGCCTACAACAATTGGACCGTGGATTCGATGCCCGGAGCGCGGGCCAAGCGGGCATCCGTGGTCAGAAGGGCAGTGGCGTTAGTCTTTTCTGCAAGGGCGACATAGGTGGCGTCGTAGCCGCTGAGGTTGTGTCGCAGGGCCCACATCCGCGGCCGAAGCCAGTCTGCAGGATATCTTGTGATCGTAAGACCACTGAACCCCTTCATCGCGAAGCCGCCCTGTTCTTCGGTAAGTGCGTGGCGGCGGACGAGACCCCGCAACACATGTGTGACCTCACTGTCGATCAGATGGGGCGCCGCGAGTTCTTCGTCGCCCAGAAGATCAGGATCAAGGCCGCCGACAATCAGTTCGACGACCACCCCGGCGTCCACGACTCTCATTCGTCACGGCCCTCATGGAGCACGGACAGAATCGTGTTGCGATCTACCGGATCTGGGACCTTCTTCTGAATGCTGCGAATGGTCGCGCGGTTGTCCCGTGCGATCTGTGGCAACCGAGCCAGATACTCAAGTTGCCCAAGCATGTACTGGGTCAGCGAGAGTCCTTTGGCTCTTGCTGATTCAGCGAGTGCATCGTGCACATCATCAGGTACACCGCGGATCTGTATTACTTTGGACATGCTTCAATTCTAGCTCAAATGGGTGCAAAGTGCACCCACTGCTTCATTGGATCGCACGAGGTGTTTCGTGGTTCTTATGCACCACTGCTGCGCTGGGATTTGTTCGACGGCCCAGTCCGGACGTTGTGAAATCGCAGTCAGTGTGTCCTAGCGTCTCTGCCAGAAGAGTCTCCAACCGAGTCTTCACAATGCTCATTGCACCCTTGATGCGGGCTTCATGCCAAGTAGTGCTGCGCGCGCGATTTCTGCTGCGGCAGGACTAACTGTGCTTTTAAACCAGAGACGTTCATCTTTCGGGGCGATGTACCACAGCAAGACAGTTTGCCACGAGCCCTGAAATACCACGTCGTGTTTCTCCACGCTTTCGTCGTTTACGCGCCAACCGGAAGCGGTCATCACATTCGCGACCATATCCAGGTCGAGAGCACCATCGGATGTAGCCGCGAAAAGGAGGGCGAGCAGGGCTGCATCGTGGGCGAAGTTTCGGGATGCAGTCTCACGAGGCAGTAGGCGACGCGCGATGTGATTCCACAACAGTGGCGGAACTTCCAGCCCGTCCTTGCCCGCCTTCGTGAGCACCAAGTCACCCTTGTATGTTCGGACCAATCCCACGTGTTGTAGTGCCGCACGAAAATCCATGACCTGTAACATTTTTGATTCGCCACCGGTCGAGAGTTGGAAACCCCAGAGCCCAAGCTCTTGGCCAATCCGGTAGGCGATTTTTGGTGGAAGGTATCCGGCACTGGTGAGTTTGACACCGGTACCAACTTGATCCAAGAACAGTTGCACAGCACTGAGCGACTCGAGCCGAGCTGCTTCGTCGGGGCGTATGTCTTGATCATCTGCTGCTTCGAGTTTTTGTAAGCGACTGGTGATTTGATGTCGAGCTTGTGGGTCATAGCAGTGGTCAAGCATGGCTCTGAATTGCGGAAACCGCAGGAGTTGCGCGTGCTCCGCCTCCGCGCTTTCAGCGAGGGCAGGGTTCGACCCTGCGGGTGCGAAACCTGGAGGAGTTTCAAGCCAACTGCCAATGAGCTCATTAGTGGCCTCGAGATCGAAAAACGCCGGGTCCTTGAAGAATTCGGCCAGGTACTCCGCGTCGCTGATGCCGCCCGAATCTTCCGGAGGTGCTGCACGTCGACCGTTGGTGCAGACCACGGTGGGATCGTCGGGCAACGCACGGCGGACTTTTTCGAGTCTGATTTTTAAGTGCCAGCTATCGCCGTAGTCGTAGAGATATTCCAGTTGATCGTCGATTTCTTGCAGTGTTTCGTCGAGGCGAACGTTGTCTACAGGGGTGCCATCGCCGCCGTCGGCTACATCAAATTCACACAGGAAAAGTTCACTGTCCCAACCGAACGGATCGCCGAGGGAGAATCGATATAAGTGTGCGTCCTCCCAACCGAATGCTCCCTGAATCACGCGATGCAGTGTCCAGAGATTCACGTCGGATCGTATTTCGAGGCGTCGCCAGATGGGAGGTCGAGCATCGGCTACGTCGATGCGCAGTTGGAAGATCTGCGTCTCGGAAAGTGGGTCACGTCGTTTCTTTGGGCGTGGTGGCATATCGATATGCATGTCAGCGTGCCGGTGGACGATTGGTCAGCAGCCGCTCCAATGGGATACTCCCGTCCCGCCAAGGCGTCAGGATCCACACGATGACGTAGAACAGCACACCGAGTACCGGTAGCAAAAATGACAAGAGCACCAACAATCGGACGATCCACACGTTGATATTGAACCGGTGCGCGATCCCTCCTGCAATGCCACCGAGGATTCGCTGTGGTCCGCGCCGGAAGTCAATGCGACGGATCGAATTGAATAGAGAGTTCATGTCCTCGAGGCTACGCGAATTCTCAGGCTGAGTGAATGGGTTCGATCGACGCGATGAAGTCATAGAGCAACTCGGCAGCCCGCTGCAGGTTGTGCTGGAACGCTTCGGCCTTCGGTGTGCCTTCAACCCAGGTGATCAAAAATTCTGTGCCCCCGGTGACGGTGGTGTAATTGACGGCGAAACCATCGTCTTGCATCGGCGCGAACAGGTAGCGCATGATGACGTCTTGATTGCCCATCGTTGAGGTGGCCAGGAAGTTTTCGCGTGCCTCGGTGTTTTCAGTGAAAACCTGTGCGTGCGCGCCACCGAGCTCTGTGCCGATGTGTTGCAGCATGAAGAAGTGCCGGTCGAATGCCTGCCCCGATTTTGCGGCAATGACCCATTCACGATGAGCGGCTAGTGCCGCGTTGAACTGGGTTTGCGACGGGCTGCCATTGACCAGGTTGGTGACAAAATGGACAGCTTCGAGCGTGACGGGCCGAATGACCTCGGTGCGGCCGGCGCGAAAGTGTCGCATATCGCAGGCCTGATAGTGGGCTCGGATGGTACCGAACGTGAGCTGTTGGGCGATCATCGAGATCAGCTGTGCTCGAGCATCGGCACTGATCTCGAATGGTAGATGCTGGTCGCGCCGGACCAGCACCCGCTCCGCTCGCATCATATTCGCCTTGACGTGGTACTCGGTGAGATCGTACTGGGCGTTGGTCCAGGTCAACTCGGTCGCCTCGGAAAGCTGCGCGTCAGACTGGGTATCCAATGCGGTCAGATCGACCTGTTGCATTCTCGCAACCGCTGCAGCTAAGGTCCCGCCATCTAGTGCCGTGTGGTCCACACTGGCGGTGAGCATGTTTGTATCTAGCGAGGCCTGGTAGCTGATGGGCTTATAGACCCACGCATTGCCGGGATGAAAAGCCCAACGCTTCAGGGTGTAGATGTCATCCTCGGCATTGGGATCCAGCGTGATGGTGAACAACATGTTCGACAACCGGTCATAGACGTCGCGGTTTTCGTGCTGACGCCAGGGCGGGTTTTCTGCCAGTACGGCTGAGCCCAGTGCGGAGAATCCGGCGAAGCTGTGTTTGGCCGGCTGGGTTTGCGCAAGCACATAGTGCACCGAGGCACGCAGATGCGCTGTGTTGAGGAGCTTGCCCTCGGAGCCCGTTAGCGGCACTTCCCACATGCGACCCAGGTGCAGGATGCCGATGCTGCGATAGGTTGCGCCACTGCCGGCTCGCGTCCACAAGTCGACGTCGGCCGCAGGGGTGCGAATGCCGCCGTTGAAGTTGGCCCAGCCATCCATCGACATCCGCTGACCGCGTGCATTGACTTCTGCCGGGGTGGCCCGCTTGGCCTGCAGAATATGAATACTGCCGATGCGCTGGAGGAGTTCCACGACGCGGTCGACACCCGTGGATTCGGTGGGCAGGTTCAGCTGGAACGTCACACTGGTGTTGAGCAGCAGCGGCTCGCGGTCGCTGAGGTAGCTTTCCAACCACTGCTCTGCCATCCAATTGGAACCTGTTTCGGCTGTGGCTTCCGCGTATTCTTCCAGGGTCTGCTGCAGGGCCGGCGCCTGACCGATCGCGAAGTCGGCGATGGCCTGATTCACGTCTGCCTCCCCGGCAGCATCCAGGACCGCGGCCGAAGTTTTGCGGTACCGTTCAAGCGACTCATCGAGGCGGGGGACCGGCAGCACCGGTAAATCCGTGGTCAGATGATGCGGGTAAGTTCGCACAACAGCTCCCTTAAAACGGTTTGGGCGACGAGTCACAGTGTACTCGTGTCACAGGTCCGTCATAGGGAAGTATGTCTTTCCTCCCAGGTAGCGGAGTTGTCCTAATGTGGAATGACTAGCTGGTTGGCCTTCGGTGCTAGATGAGTCGTTGGCGTGGGCCCTCCAAGCGCGCTACCGAAATTTTGATGTCGTTCATTTCGCCCCGGAGTTGCTGAATATCCTCACGTACCGAGCCGAATTCCTCATGCATTCCCCGGAAGTCTTGGCGGAACTCTCCGCGTATTTCAGCAAAGCAGTCATCCATGCGCCCGATCATCCACGCGAAGCCAGCAAAAAGTCCACCGCCGAGCGTGATGAGCAAACCGGCGGCGGAAATGACGATCGTAAGCGTTTCTACCGACACATACACACTCCTATTCTGCGCCATTGGTCAGCGCCATTCCACGAGACAGGTCCTGACAGACCCTCCCAAGACAGGTTTTCAAGGCGTAGCATCGTCACCAGAACCGTAGAACAACGCTACGAAGGAGGAACCCATGCGCGGAGTAGTGATGCATGGTCCCGGTGATGTCCGGGTCGAAGAACGTGACAATCCAACCATTCAGGAGCCCACCGACGCGGTCATCAAGATCGTCGCCGCTTGTGTATGCGGGTCAGACTTGTGGCCCTACTGGGGCACAGATATTCCGCACCAACAGCTCATGGGCCACGAATATGTTGGCATCGTCGAAGAGATTGGCGACAACGTTGAGACCGTACGACCCGGTGATTTCGCTGTCGGCTCGTTCGTGATCTCGGACAATACCTGTGAGATCTGTGCCGCGGGCTATCAATCTCGCTGTGTCAACGCCATTTTTGTCGACGGTAGCATTGGCACCCAGGCCGAATATGCCCGTATTCCCTATGCCGGTGGCACGCTGGTCGCGACTCCGGGTGTGCCCGATGACGATATGATTCCGTCCCTGTTGGCGGCCTCGGATGTGCTCGGAACCGGTTGGTTTGCTGCCCACGCGGCTGAAGTCGGCCCGGGCAAAACGGTTGCCGTGGTTGGCGATGGTGCCGTGGGGCTGATGGGTGTGCTGGCTGCCAAGGAGATGGGCGCCGAACAGATCATCGCGATGAGCAAATACCCGGCACGCCAGGAATTGGCGCGCGAGTTTGGTGCCACCCATATCATCGCAGAGCGCGGTGATGACGGCGTGGCGATGATCAAAGAACTGACCGATGGGCTGGGCGCGCACAGCGTCATCGAGGCCGTGGGATCACAAGAATCGATGATGCAGGCGATCCAGTCGACTCGTCCGGGCGGTCACGTGGGCTACGTTGGGGTCTCGCATGATGTTGAACTGCCGGGCGGTCAATTATTCTTTGGGCTGGTCCACTTACACGGTGGTCCCGCTCCGGTGCGGCGGTTTTTGCCCGATCTCGTCCAGAAGATTTGGGACCGCGAAATCGATCCGGGCAAGGTCTTTGATCAAACGATGCCACTGGACCAGGCGGCTGATGCCTACGCGGCGATGGACAAACGCGACGCCATCAAAGTCATGCTGAAACCATAAGAACAGGCACAGGAGTACATTCATGACGCTCGAGGACTTGCTCAACGCCCCGGCCGCCTCAGTGGTCACCAAGGACGTGCCAGAAAAGCGATTATCGTGAGCTTCCCGGCAAAAGTCGTGCGCTCCGTCGAAGAGTAGCCCTCGAGGTGGGCCCCTGACAGAAGTCTGGCGTCGCACCCCGTATTGGGATCACGACGCCAGGCTTCATCGTTGCCGGTATGTGCTAGCCCTGATAGTGCTTGTCGGCCAACGCCAATGCTTCATCAAGGATCGCCAGGCCTTCACGAATCACATCGTCGGCGGTATTGAGCGGTGGCACCACGTGAATGCGGTTGAAGTTGGCAAAGACCAGCAGCCCGAGTTCTTTACACTTGCCGATGACCTCGCCCATCGCCGTCGAACTGCCACCGTAGGGTGCCAACGGTTCTTTGGTTTCACGATTGGTGACCAGTTCGACCGCCCAAAAGCAGCCGACACCGCGCACATCGCCGATGGCCGGGTGCTGTTCTTTCATGCGCCGTAGCTCGGGCCCGATGAGGTCGTTGCCCAACCGGGCGGCGTTGTCCAGCATCTGCTCGTTGGTCATCGCTTCGATCGCGCCGACGGCCGCCGCGGTTGCCAGAGGGTGTCCCGAATAGGTCAGCCCGCCCGGATACACGCGGTCGCGGAAGGTTTCATAGATGGCTTCATTGATTACCACACCGCCCAGTGGCACGTAGCCGGAGTTCACACCTTTGGCGAAGGTAATCAGATCCGGGATGATGTCCCACAGGTCGACCGCGAACCAGGTGCCGGTGCGTCCGAAGCCGGCCATGACCTCATCGGCGATGAAGATGATGCCGTATTTCTCGGTCAGCTCGCGCACCCCGGCCATGTAGCCTTCTGGCGGAACATAGATACCCGCGGTACCGGGGACCGTTTCAAGGATGAGCGCGGCGATCGTATTTGGGCCCTCGAGGATGATGGTCTGTTCGAGATGCTCCAGGGCCCGCTGGACCTCTTCTTCTTCGGTTTCGGCATTGAAATACGACCGGTAGGGATAGCACGGCATGAAGTGCACGGTGCCCGCGCTCGCCTGATCAATTGGGAGACGACGCGGATCACCGGTGACGTTCATCGCCAGGTCCGTCCCACCGTGATACGACCGGTAGGCCGAGAGGACCTTGGGTTTGCCGGTGTGGAGGCGCGCCATGCGAATCGCGTGCTCGTTGGCATCGGCACCCCCGTTGGTGAAGAACACGTAGTCCATGCCCTGGGGTGCGCGTTCGGCAATCAGCCGTGCAGCCTCGGAGCGTGGTGCTGAGGCGTGGGCAGGCGCAATCGTCGCAATTTTTCCGGCTTGCTCCTGAATAGCCTCGACCACTTTGGGATGCTGGTGGCCGATATTGGTGTTGACCATCTGTGAGGAAAAGTCGATGTAGCGTTTGCCATCGCTGTCCCACACGAATGAGCCCTCGGTTTTGACGACCTTGAAGGGATCCAGCCCGCCTTGGGCAGACCAGGAATGGAACACGTGCTTCCGATCCAAATCATAGGCACGTTCCCCTTCGGCTTTGAGCGCGTCAGTGATCTGTGCAGAATTCGTGACAGTCATGAGTTTCCTTTACTGGTTTTGAGGGAAGCCAAGGTTGATGCCGCCGTGGGAGGGGTCCAACCACCGAGTGGTCACGGCCTTGCCACGGGTAAAGAAGTGCACGCCTTCGGTGCCGTGCGCGTGGGTGTCGCCGAATAGCGAGTTCTTCCAGCCACCGAACGAATAATAGGCCATGGGGACCGGGATCGGAACGTTGACGCCGATCATCCCCACTTCGACCTCATTTTCGAAGCGACGAGCTGCACCACCATCGTTAGTGAAAATAGCCGTGCCGTTGCCGTACGGGTTGGCGTTGATCAGTTCCAGACCCTCGTCGTAAGTATCGACGCGCAGGACGACCAACACCGGGCCGAAGATCTCGTCGGTATAGATGCTCATATCGGTGGTGACATGATCGAACAGCGTCGGACCCAAGAAGAAGCCGTTGCCGTCAGCATCGAATTCTCCTTCACGACCATCCACGACGACGGTAGCGCCTTCTTGTTCACCGGCATCGACGTAGCCGGCAACCTTATCGCGGTGCTCGGAGGTGACCAGCGGTCCCATATCGGTGCCGCGAGTACCATCGCCGGTATTTAGCTTGCGGGCGCGTTCGGCAATCTTATCGACGACCTCATCGGCCACATCGCCGACGACCACGAGTGCGGAGATGGCCATGCAACGTTCCCCGGCAGAGCCGAAGCCTGCGTTGATGGCGTTATCGGCGACCAAGTCCAAGTCGGCGTCGGGGAGGACCAGCATGTGGTTCTTCGCGCCGCCCAGTGCTTGGACGCGTTTGCCGTGTGCCGTCGCGGTTTCGTAGACGTATTTGGCGATCGGGGTCGAGCCGACAAACGAGACCGACTTGATGTCATCGTGCTCCAACAGCGCGTCGACGGCAGGCTTACCACCGTGGACGACGTTGAAGACGCCCTCGGGCAGGCCGGCTTCTTTCCACAGCTCGGCTTCCCAGTTGACGGCTGACGGATCTTTTTCGGATGGTTTGATGACGACGGTGTTGCCCGCGGCGATGGCGATCGGGAAGAACCACATCGGCACCATGGCCGGGAAGTTGAACGGCGAGATGATGGCGACCGGGCCCAGCGGTTGACGCTTCGAATGGACATCGACGTTGGTGGAAGCGTTTTCGGTGAAGCTGCCCTTCAACAGGTGGGGCATGTTGCACGCGAACTCAACGACCTCGAGCCCACGGGAGACCTCACCCAGCGCATCATCGAGTACTTTGCCATGCTCGGCGGTGATGAGTTGTGCGAGCTCTTCTTTGCGTTCATTGAGCAGTTCACGGTAGCGGAACAAAACCTGGGTGCGCTTGGACAGCGAGGTGTCGCGCCACGTTGGAAATGCTGCTTTTGCGGCGGCGACAGCTTCATCAACGGTGGCGTTGCCGGCCATCGCGACCTGACCGGACACCTCACCGGTGGCCGGGTTGGTGACATCAGTGCGTTCGACCGTCGTCTCGGCACCTTCGGTATAGGCGTTGTTGATCCAATGATTAATAGTGTTCATGCAGATGCATCCTTTGCTCGCAGAAGGTCCAGTACCCTTCACTTTGCCCCGTGGGACTCGCACATAACAGAGACAGCCTGTATGCGTTTTGCCTATATGCCATTACACTGTGTATATGCTCCATGTCACAGTCGGTCAGGTCGTCGGTCTCGATATTTTCCAAGAGGGCCACCCTGAACTGCTTTCTCAACCAGTCGCCGGTACCCAGGACGAGCTGGTGCGCTGGATGCACATTCTGGAGACGGAGCGTCCAGAGGGGTTGCTGCCCGGTGGGGAGTTTGTGCTCACCACCGCGACGTTTTTGGATCGGGCCGCCGGGGGAGTTCAAGGTGGGGTGGCGGCAGCAAACCGTTTCCTGGACACCATTGAGCCGACCGGGGCGGTGGCCGTCGCAGCAGAAATCCTCCCGGGTAGAGAACACATCGCGAACATACTCGCTACAGCTGCTCGTCATCGACGTTTTCCCATTTACCTTTTGCCCGGTCGCATTCGCTTCGTGGAACTGACCCAGACCATCCACGAAAATATTGCTGCCGCACGATTTCATGAGATCGAAACAGATCGCCAAATCCACGAAACCTTTACCAGGCTGTCGGTCGGTTCAGCCTCGACCGATCGCATCGTGACCGAAGCAACGACGCTGCTCGGGTGCCAGGTCAAGTGGGAAACCGCCGAGGCGAAGAGCGATACCGTCGTCGTGGCGGAACATCCCGTGGTTGCCGGTGACGAAACCCTGGGACGCTTGATCATCGTGGAGGGGTGCCAAGCGGATGCTTCCTTGGTCACCACCGTGCTGGAACGCGCCGCCCAAGCTCTGTCGATCTCCGTGTTAGCCAAGCGCTCGCAGGATGAGATCCGCAGGTCGACGGCTTCGTCGTTGTTCTATCAGCTTCGCGGTGGCACGGACTTATCTGAAGAGGAAGTGCTCTGGCGCCTCACCGAGACATCGGGGCGTCATGTGTTGTCCGAGGTGAAGTGGTTTCCGATGGTCGTGCGCATTCTGGGCGAAGACGCCGGCGAGGAGCTATTGAACCGGTGGTCGGGCATGCTGTTGGACGTGTTGGACAGCGTCGGGGATTCGCAGAAGGTATCGGTTTTTGCCGCCCGAAGTGAAATCGGTGTGGTCGATGTGCTGCTTCCGTTGGCCGATCCGGCAGCCCTGTCGAGTTTTGTGGAGGCGACTCGCGCCCGGTTTACCGCCAGGCTTCGGGGACGAGGCGGGCTCGTGGCAGGACTCGCATCGGAAGCGCCCTCAGCCAAAGCAGCGGTTGAACAGCTGTCGAATGCCGCCCAAATCGCTCAGGCTGCCCAAGCGTATGTCAAAGCAACGGGCCAGTCCCGAGCGTATTTCTTTGCGAAAGACTTAGGGTTGCGTGGTCTGCTGGCGACGCTGCGGGACGACGATCAACTCGTGGCGTTTGTTGCTACCGAATTGGCTGGCTTATCGAACAGCACTGGAAGCCGGCAGAGCTTCGAGAGCCGACTCGATTTCCTCGAGGCCGTGTTGACTTCGCATAATAAGGCCCAGCTTGCCCGCTCCCGCCACATGTCCAGGCCGGCGTTGTATTCGCAAATCAAACGGTTGGAAACCGTGCTCGGGTATAGCTTGGAGGATGATGCCGAACAGAACACCGCTCTGCATTTGGCCGTGATGGCATATCGTATGAACCCCAACACGATGTATGGGGTCTTACACAGCCGCAGCACTGCCGGTTAGGCTTTGTCCATTTCTTGTTCGACGGCGTGCTGTGATGCGATGCGTGTGCCTCGTGCTTTGCCGATACTGTTCATCACGTGATAGATCGCAAGGGCTGCGAAACTTCCGATGGCGATGCCTTCGAAGGCGATTTCCCCGAAGACCATGGTGAAGTTTGCCACCGAGATGATCAGTGGTACACCGCCGACCGCGAGGTTGATTGGGTCGGCGAAATCGACGCCATTTTGCATCCAAATGCGGACACCCAGAATCGCAATCATGCCGTACAGAACCGTGCCGGCTCCGCCGAGGACCCCTTGTGGCAGCGTGGCGATCAGCGCACCGAATTTCGGTAGCAGGGCCAGACCGATAGCGAAGAAGCCGGCAACCCAGTAGGCGGCGGTGGAATACACGCGGGACGCAGCCATCACACCAATGTTCTCAGCGTAGGTGGTGGTTCCGATACCGCCACCGGCGCCGGCCACCACGGTAGCGGCACCGTCGGCCAGCAACGCACGACCAACGACAGGGTCTAGGTCCCGTTTGGTCATGACTTCGACGGATTTCACGTGTCCATAGTTCTCAGCGATCAGCACGAGTACCACGGGAACGAAGAGCCCGACGACGCCGATATGAAACGTCGGAGCGGTGAATTCGGGCAGCCCAAACCAGGCGGCTTCACCAACCGGTGCAAAATCCACCTCGCCGAGTATGACCGCAACAATGTAGCCGACCACTACACCGACCAAGACGGACAACCGACCCAAGATGCCACGGAAGAGAACACCCGCGATCAGCATGGCGGCAATGGTGACGGTGGCGGTCACTGGCCCAGCGTTGACGTTGTCCCAGGCGCTCGGCGCCAGGTTCAAACCAATGAGTGCGACCACTGAACCGGTGACCACAGGCGGCATGATGAGTTCGATCCACTTCGCCCCGGCGAAATGGACGACGACCCCGACGAGCGCCAGTGTCGCACCG
Organism: Micrococcaceae bacterium; assembly: GCA_013393415.1. Classification (GTDB taxonomy): domain Bacteria; phylum Actinomycetota; class Actinomycetes; order Actinomycetales; family Micrococcaceae; genus Yaniella; species Yaniella flava. The sequence continues at coordinate 26,833 of JABXHI010000030.1, read as the reverse complement.
GTCATGATGACACCACCCACGGCGCCGCCCATCCCGTAGGTGCCGACTGAAGCCATGATCGGTGCAATGAATGCAAAGGATGGCCCCAGATAGGACGGGACTTTCCCGGCGGTGATGATCAAAAACAGGATCGTACCGATGCCGGAGAAGAATATGACGGTCGTGGGTGGGAACCCGGTGATCAGCGGGACGAGGACGGTTGCACCGAACATGGCCACGACGTGCTGCATGCCGATACCCAGGGTGCGGAACCAGCCCAGCCGTTCGTCGGGAGCTACTACGTCGCCGGGCGTCACGGTTTTTCCGTCGCCGTGAAGTTTCCAACCGAGACCGGGGATAATTTGCCGAGGCTTTGAGTTTGTACTCATGAGGATCAACTTCCTTCGTGCCTGCCTATGGCAAGGCCTTACGACGTGGCCTGAATGTGCTCGGCAAACTCGGGGATGACCGATTCACCGTAGACGCGCAGCGTCTCTTCTTTATTATCGTGGTCCAAATATCCGGCGAACTGGGTCATGCCGAGTTCTTCGAGCTGCCTGAGTTTTGCGATGTGTTCTTCCACGGTGCCGATCATGCAGAACCGTTCCACGATCTCGTCGGGCACAAAATCCACGTGGCTATTCCCTGATCGGCCGTGTTCGTTGTAGTCGTAGTCTTGGCGACCCTTGATGTAATCGGTCAAGGCACGGGGAACGTCGCTGTCCGAACCGTAGCGGGACACAATATCGGCGACGTGGTTGCCGACCATCCCACCGAACCAGCGACATTGCTCAATCGCGTGCTCACGAGATTCCTGGGTGCCGTCAGTGATATAGAACGGTGCGGCGACACAGAAGGCGATATCGTCGGGGTTTCGTCCGGCGTTGGCTGCGGCTTCGCGGACGGTCTTGATCATCCAGGCGGCAATTTCGACGTCGCCACACTGCAGAATGAAGCCATCGCCGACTTCTCCGGCGATGGCTAAGGCTTTTGGCCCGTAGGCGCCGACCCAGACTTCTGTCTCAGATTTTTGTGACCATGGAAACCGGATGGTGGCATCATTAATTTCCGTGGCACGAGAGTTCGACAGGTCCTTGATGACCTCGATGGAGCGACGGAACTCTTGCATGCCGACGGGTTTTTTCTTCATGACTCGCAGCGACGAGTCGCCACGACCGATACCGCAGATGGTGCGATTGCCGAAGTGGTGGTTCAGCGTTGCAAAGGTCGAGGCTGTCACGGTCACATCGCGGGTGGCCGGGTTAGTCACCATGGGACCGACCGTCAACCGGCTGGTCCGATCTAAGATCAGCGAGTGCACCACGTATGGCTCGAGCCAAAGGATGTGGGAATCATAGGTCCAAAAGTGACTGAATTTGTGCTCTTCAGCCTGTTGCGCCAAAGAGATGATGCGGGCTGCGGGGGCATTGACTTGTGCGACGGCTCCAAAATCCATGAGATTGGCTCCTTTTCATTTGCAGGGTGTGGGCAGTGAGAGGGATGAATCGGGTTTAGATGAGTGCTTGGCTGAGGCCACGTTTGATGAACTGTCCATGGCTCTTGGTGCCGTGGTATTGACCATCCGAGATCAGTACTTTGCCCCGGGACATGGTGACATCGACGTGGCCTTCGATTTCAAAGCCTTCCCAAGCCGAGTAGTCCATATTCATGTGGTGTGTTTTCTCAACGCCAATGGACGTGTGTCCATTCGGGTCGTAGATGACGATGTCGGCGTCTGCTCCGGGTTGGATGACGCCTTTTTTGCCGTACATGCCGAACATCCTGGCGGGCGTCGTGGAGATCAGTTCGACCCAGCGTGGCAGGGAGATGCGTCCGTCGACCACACCCTGGTAGAGCAGATCGACCCGGTGTTCGATGGAGCCGATGCCATTGGGGATGGACCGGAAGTCATCTTTGCCGAGTTCCTTTTGGTCTTTCATACAGAATGGGCAGTGGTCGGTCGAGACCATCTGCAGGTCGTTGGTCCGCAGGCCCTGCCACATAGCGTCCTGGTGGCCTTCGCTTTCGGCACGCAGTGGAGTGGAGCATACCCACTTTGCGCCTTCGAAATCTCCCCATTGCTCGGAGCTGGCGCCCAATTGCTTTTCGAGTGACAGATAGAGATACTGCGGGCAGGTTTCAGCAAACACGTTCTTGCCTTTATCACGGGCCCAAGCGATCTGTTCCAGCGCCTGTTTGGCACCTACATGGACGATATACAGTGGGGTGTCGGTCAGATCGGCCAGCATGATGGCCCGGTGGGTGGCTTCTTCTTCCATCTGCCAGGCGCGGGCAAGGCCGTGATAATACGGGGTGGACTTGCCCTGGGCCACGAGCTGTTCGGCAAGGACGTCGATGGCCGGGCCGTTTTCTGCGTGCATCATGGTCATCATGCCCAGCTCGCGGGCTTTTTGCATGGCCCGCACTATTTGGGCGTCATCAGCGTAGAAAACCCCGGGGTAGGCCATGAACATTTTATACGAGCTGACGCCTTCATCGACCAGCGATTCCATGGCCTTGAGCGACTCGTCGTCGACACCACCGATGACCTGGTGGAAACTGTAATCCACCGCGCTGTTGCCTGCTGCCAGCCCGTGCCAGGTTTCTAAGGCGTCTTGGACACGTTCGCCCTGTTTTTGGATGGCAAAGTCGATAATGCTGGTGGTACCACCCCAGGCGGCCGCGCGAGTACCGGTTTCAAACGTGTCGCTGGCATAGGTGCCACCGAACGGCATTTCCATATGCGTGTGGGCGTCGATGCCACCCGGGACGACGTATTTTCCGGCAGCATTGATGACGTGGTCAGCTTGCACGTCCGTGGTGCCGGGGCTGAAGAGGGCGACGATCTTCTCAGCGTCGACGAGTACATCGGCTTGTGCGGTTCCGGTCGCATTGATCACGGTTCCGTTGGTGATCAGAGTCTTCATAGGTTTTTCTCCTTGTGGCCAGAGTGGGTTTCAAAGTGTTGTGCTCAGTGAGCTGCTCCGTTTACGGTGCGACGATCGCGTCATAGGTGTCTGGGCGACGGTCGCGGTAGAACTGCCATTCGTTGCGTGCTTCTCGCACCAGGTCCATATCCAAATCGCGCACCAGCAGGCCTTCTTCTTGGGTCGAGCCGCGCTCTCCGACGTCGTTGCCTCGGGGATCGGCCACGTAGGAGCTACCGTAGAAGTCCACGGCCAGCTCACCGTACTCGTTGTCCTCGCGACCGACTCGGTTGGGGACCACCACAAAGTAGCCGTTGGCTGCTGCCGCGGTGGGCTGTTCCAACTCCCAGAGACGGTTCGATAAACCGGGTTTTGCCGCATTGGGGTTAAACACAATTTGGGCGCCTGCCAACCCGAGCATCCGCCATCCTTCAGGGAAGTGACGGTCGTAGCAGATGGCGACCCCGATTTTGCCGATGGCGGTATCAAAGACTGGCCATCCGAGGTTGCCGGGACGGAAGTAGAACTTCTCGTAGAAGTTGTCTACGTGCGGGATATGATTTTTGCGGTAGGTGCCCACGATCGAACCATCCGAGTCCACAACCACAGCAGAGTTGTAGTAGACGCCGGGTTGTTCTTCTTCGTAGATCGGTAGGATCATGACTAATGAGAGCTCTTTTGCCAAGGCAGCGAAGCGGGTGACGATCGGCCCATCAGCCGGCTCCGCCAGGTCGTAGTATTTACGTTCTTCTGTGATCCCGAAGTAGGGGCCGTAGAAGAGTTCTTGGAAACAGATCGCTTGAGCACCTTCGGCAGCGGCACGGCGCGCGAAATCCTCGTGCTTGTCCAGCATGGATTCTTTATCGCCGGTCCAGGTGGTTTGACTCAACGCTACGCGTACTGTGTTCATGGACGCTCCTTTCGTGGAGAACATTGGGTGTGTGGTTATTCAGTCAGTGAGCCGCCGGGTTCGACCTCTGCTAATTCACCGCTGATCATGCGCGAGACGAGGTTCGTGAGCACTCTCAAGCCGGTGACGAGGTCCTCGTCGGATGTGAATTCACGTTCGCAATGTGAGACGCCGTCGACGGAGGGGACGAATAACATCACGCTTGGGGTGACCCGATTGAGCGCGACCGAGTCGTGTCCGGCCAGGGTGGCCATCACACGCGACTCTTCGCCCTCGTCGATGGCGGCTTTTTCGCCCAGTGCCACCGCGTCCTCGGGGAAGCGTTGAACCGGGCGAATATCAAAGTCTTCAGCATCAATGGTGACCGAGCGTCTGGTGGCTAATCGATCCATCCGCTCAAGCAGCAGGGTTCGTGCACGCAGCACGTCTGCTTTGTCGTCGGCACGGATGTCGACCACGAGATCTACTTGACGCGGCACGACGATGGGGGAGTTCGGTTCGACATCGAATTTACCGACCGAGGTGACAATTGTTTCGGGCTCGAAGTCGTCGACGAGTTCTTCGACCATGATCACCACGTGTGACGCGGCCACGAGTGCATCGCGACGATCCGACATCAGCGTGGCACCGGTATGGGATTGTTCGCCGGTGACGGTGACTAGCAGTTTCTGGGTGTACCAACTGCGGTCTACGACCCCGATGGGTATGCCAGCACGTTCCAGGCGTCTGCCCTGCTCGATATGGATCTCCGCGTACCCAGCGACGGGCAGGTCGATCGCGGTTCCGCGTCGCTTCGTGTGGGTGAGGGCCTCTTCGACGGTCACCCCGTCCGGGTCTACGGTCTGCAGAGTTTTTTCGAGGTCGAATAAGCCAACAAACACCGAACTGCCCATAATCGATGGCGGGAACCGGCTACCTTCTTCGTTGAACCAGTCGACGACGGCAATGTTTGTTTGTGGGGCAATGAGCTCGTCGGTGACGGCTTGATCGACCGCCGATGCCGCATGGAGCGCCGCGATCACACCGTAGGTGCCGTCAAATCGTCCGCCCAGCGGCTGGCTATCCAGATGGGATCCGACGAGCACGAAGGGGGCACCTGGCACCCATTCTTTGAGGGCAAAGATATTGCCGATTTCATCGGTGACGACGTTGAAACCTCGCGCGACCGCCTGTTCTTCGAACCAATCTCGTACCGCGCCGTGTTCGTCACTGCCGGCTTGGCGATCAATCCCGTTCTTGTCCGTCGCGCCGTAGATGGTGGTGTGGTGAAAATCTGATAGGAACCGCTCGGCGTCGAGCCCGAATCGTGTGGAGTTATTGTTGGAGGTGTTGGTCAAGGTGTCTTCCTACATTCTCTGGCGGGCCGAAGAAAGTGTCCTTCGCGAAGGCGCGGAGCAGATACGCGCTTTTTCATATCTCCGGCCGGGTGCGTTATTTACTATCTGACACCCATACTCGCGTAAGTGAGATGTGAATCACAGTGACAAGGTGTAAGACTTCCTTCGTCGAATTCTTACACAATGCTATGGAGGAAGGTCTGCGACTGGCGCATGGCTTCACGACCTTGAACACGAGAGCCTGTTTTGCGGGGTGGCTTGGGCCTGGCCCCTCGGCAGACAATATTGAAGTGTGATGAACACTTATCCATCCAGTTGGCTCCATGGAGGGTTCGCCTCTACCGGGCGAACTTTCTCCCACCATGCCATGACAGCCAAAATGTCGGCGTCTGCTCCCATAGAGCCCGCAATTTGGAGTCCAATCCAGCGGCCATCTGCGGCGCGACCGGCGTTGACAGTACCGGCGGGCTGACCAGACATATTGAACGGCAGTGTGTATGAGATGTGCCCCATAGGCAAATCAGGGTTCGCGCGAGGCATTGGGTCAGAAGCGGGAAAAGCCAGCTCCGGAGTCACTGGTGAAAGGACGATGTCAAAGTCTCGTGTGAGTTCTCGCGTGCGTGCACCGAGACCACCGCAAGCTTCGAAATCCCCTACTATTGTGGCGCCATCGAGCCCTTCGGCGCCCCGACACCAACGCTCAATGTAATCCAAAACCGCACCATCTTGAGTCCCATCGGGGAGTCCACGCAGCGTATTGAGCGACCTCGCACGCCAAAATCTATCAATTCGGGTGAGTAGCTCGTTCGTCGTAATGGGCGAAATTTCCGAGATTTGGGCACCCGCGTCTGCAAACTGGTCGGCTGTTGCAAGGCACACCGCCCTTACCTCTGGGTCTAACGGGTGTCCGATCGCGCCATCAAGGTGTACCCCCACGCGCAAGCCTTTCGGGCTGAGGGTTCGTTGGCTGAAATCGATGGGCGGGTAGGGGTGTGTCGAAGCATCGCGATCATCCCAGCGCGCAGTGATCGCCATTGCGGCGAAAAGATCTGCTGTGCGGCGTGCCATCGGCCCTGCGGCGCGGCCGACGTAGGGGCTGTCCAAGGGAATGAGACCAGCTGAGGGTTTCAAAGTTGCTAGCCCATTCCATGTCCCCGGCAGCCGGATCGATCCACCGATGTCGCTACCGAAATGCACAGGTCCATGCGCAGAGGCGGCTGTGACAGCGGCTCCTGACGAGGAACCTCCCGTGGTTAATGCAGGATTCCAGGAACTTCGAGTCACGCCGTGCAACGAGCTCACTCCCGAAGACAGCATCCCCCAGTCCGGCATGACCGTCGAGCCTACGATGATGGCCCCTGCCTCACGGAGTCGTGTGACGACCGGGCTATCCTGCGTTGGAACTGGTGGGTTTGAGAGGGCGGCAGCACCGGAGGGCATCGTCACACCCCGGCGTCCCAGGTTTTCTTTCACGGTGACCGGCACCCCGTCGAGTGGGCCTAAAGAGCGTCCGGCGCGACGTCTTGCGGTAGCCGACTGTGCCGCTGCCAGCGCTTCGTGGTGAGTCACGACGTGATATGCATTGAGCGCCGTATCGCGTGTGATGCGCGAAAACACCTCGTCGAGGACGTGCTCTGGTGTGGTCTCACCGTCGTCGTAGGCGACGTCGAGCTCAGCAATCGAAGCACTTGTCCAAGACGCAGGTTCTGAGACCTGGTCGACGCGCTGTTGTTGAGAATGGCTTGTGGCTTGATGGCTTGTATTGGTCATGTTCAGCCTCTATTTTTAATAATTTGGTCCAACGACGGGATGGCCTCTAATAGGCGATGAGTGTAGTCATGCGTAGGGTTGCGATACACCTGCTCGGTCTCGCCAGCTTCGACAACTTGGCCGTGGCGCATGACAGCTACTTTGCGGCATATATGCCTGACGACAGACAAATCGTGGGAAACCATCAGGAGGGTCATCCCGCGATCTTCGACGAGGGCGTTCAATAATTTCAGGACTTGTGCCTGGACGCTCACATCAAGGGCGCTGACTGGTTCATCCGCGATCAGCACATCTGGGTCAGTAATGAGGGCTCGGGCAATGGAGATGCGTTGTCGCTGGCCACCAGAAAACTGGTGGGGATACCGGGATACCGCGTCTGGGGGTATCTCAACTGCCTCTAACGACTCCTGCACCAGAGCCTGTCGTCGTTGTGCGTTTGGGGTGTTGCGTCGATCCTGGAGGAGAGGTTCTTCAACGATCTGTTGGATGTTCATTCGTGGGTCAAGTGAGCCCATCGGATCTTGAAAAATAATCTGTAAACGCTGTCTCAGGGGTTTCAGGCCACGATGCCCGGCCCTGCGGACGTCGACACCACAGACATCGATTTCGCCTGAAGTTGGCCGGTCGAGACCAGCGAGGATCTTCAGCAGTGTGGTTTTTCCGGACCCTGACTCACCTACAATCCCAACACGATCACCAGGAGCGACTTCCAAGTCGATATCCTTCAGTGCCTCAACACGGTGCCGTCCTGAGCTAAAAGTTCGAGACAGATCCCGTACCTGGATGATGGGTTGTTGCTCTGGAACTTCTTTCGCTTGCGTATCGGTGTGGGGAGTGAACTCGGATGCGTCTACCTGTAGTTCGTCGAGTTTGGAGGCATTGAGCAGACGACGCGTGTACTCGTGTTGCGGTGCCGTGAGGACTTCACGCACTGGCCCTGACTCCACGATGTGACCGTTTTTCATTACCAGCACGCGATCACATACCTCGGCAATGACCCCTAAATCATGCGAAACGAAAAGTAGGCTCGTGCCGCGTTTTCGCACGGCGTCATCGAGGAGCTCTAACACTTGACGCTGCACAGTGACGTCGAGTGCGGTAGTCGGCTCATCGCAGATGAGCAGTTCGGGGTCATTGGCGAACGCAATAGCCAACATCACTCTTTGCCGCTGGCCGCCTGACAGCTGGTAGGGGTATGAACGCATGATGCGCGGTGGATCCGGTAAGTGCACGTCTTCGATAAGGCTCTGCACACGACGTCGAGCGTCTTGACGAGATTTGACGGTTCCGTGCTGGAGCAGCACCTCGGCGATTTGCTTACCAACTTTCATCAGCGGGTTCAGCGCGGTCATAGGTTCTTGAAACACCATCGAGACCCTATGCCCGCGCATCTTGCTCAGTTCGCGATCCGGCGTGCGAAGGATATCCGTGCAGATATCGCGAATCGAGACGTCTCCTTCGGCGTTGAGCTCATCGGGGAGCAGCCCCATTAAGGAAAGCGCTGTCAGTGATTTTCCCGAACCAGATTCACCGATCAATCCAACCCGTTCGCCGGATGTGATGGTCAGGTCTAATGGCGGGACCAGTATGGTGTCATCGGTGCTGATTTGTAACTGGTCGATTGTGACGAGTTCGGAAGCGGCGGTCTGGTGCGTTTGAACTGTCATGGCTACTTTCTCATTTTCGGGTCGAGTACGTCACGAAGGCCATCGCCAAGAAGGTTGAATCCCAATACGGCCACAGCGATTGCCGCACCCGGCCAAAGAGCGAGATGTGGTGCGATGGAAAGATAATCTTGTGCGCTTTGGAGCATCCGCCCCCAGGAAGGATCTGGCGGCGGTGTCCCAAGACCTAAGAAGCTCAAGGCCGCCTCGGCAAGGATGGCAAGCGCGAACGTCACCGATGACTGGATAATGACGAGGCCGAAAATATTCGGCAGGACGTGCCGTCTGGCGATGCGTAGCTCGGGCTGAGCAGCACTGCGAGCAGCCGCAATAAAATCGGAAGACATGATCTGCAGTGTCCCTGCTCGGGCCACGCGAGCAAAACCTGGCCCGGAGGCGAGCCCAATGGCAATCATGGCAGATAATGTACTTGCACCCATGATCGCGCTCGTCATAATGGCCAGGAGTAGCGCTGGAAAAGCAAGCATAATGTCAGCACTACGCATGATGAAATCTTCGACCCAGCCACGTTTCATCGCAGCCAGGATCCCTAAAGGCGTGCCTATGATGGCTGCGATCGAGACGGCGACAACCCCCACCAAAAGCGCCACCTGGGAGCCTTCCATGACGGTGGACAGCACGTCACGGCCGTAACGGTCGGTCCCCATCGGGTGCTGAAACGTCGAGCCAGACAAACTTTCATCGGGGCGAGCTTGGAGCGGGTCATGTGGCGTCCAAACAAACGCAACAAGCGCGGTGAGGATGATTGCTGCAACAATAACCAAACCAATTTTTCCGGTGAGGGGCATTCTTCGGATGAACGCTCGGAAACCCCTGGCTTCATGCTGTGGGGCAGGGGGCTGTTCTGCTGCGCCATTTTGGTTCGTGCTAAGCATCAGTGAGTCACCCTTGGGTTGCTGCGGTACGTGGGTCGAGGAAAATGTATAAAAGGTCAACGATGAAGTTGATGGTCAACGTGATGAGCGCTAACAACATGACAATGGACTGAACCGTCAACAGGTCGCGTGACCCAACAGCACTCAATAATTCCGATCCGATGCCAGGTATCACGAAAACCTGTTCGATGACTACGGCTCCGATGACCAGAGTGGTTAACTGAATACCAGTGACTGTGAGCACGGGAAGAGCCGCATTGCGTAATCCATGCCGAAGCAAGGCCTGAAAGCGAGATAAACCTTTTGCTCGAGCAGTACGCATCCAGTCCTCGCTGAGTATTTCGAGCACTGCTGTGCGCACATAGCGCGTCATAATGGCGGCCTGGACTGCCGCCAAGGCAGTCACTGGAAGAATGAGATGTTGGATAAATTGGATCCCATCATAGGCAGGCGGCATCCAACTATTGGCTGGCAGCCAGCCGAGTCCAAGAGCAAATACCCCGATCAGCAGCATTCCTGCGAGGAAATTTGGTATCGCAATACCAATCTGGGTGCCCGACGAGATCATGATGCCGTCCGGTTTGCTGTGTCGGACCGCAGCCCATGAGCCAAGTGGTATCGCTATCACCAGAGCTAAAAGCATCGCTGAAATGACGAGGATCAAGCTGACGCTAAGACGGTCTAGCACAATCGGGCTAATATCCTGGCCAGTAATAAAGGAGAACCCAAAGTCTCCGAACGGAATCCCGGTGACCCAGTCCCAGTACTGCACGATGAGGGGGCGATCCAACCCGAATTCCTGCCGCGTTCGTTCGAGCGCCTCTTCTGTGGCTCCTGTACCGAGAACTACCGTTGCAGGATCACCCGGCAGAATGCGCATAAAAGCGAAAACGAGTACAGAGGTCACGGCTAAGGTCACAAGGAACCGAATAATACGGCCGGTCGCGCTACGAATCATGCTTGTGTCCCCGCTGTCTGTCGTACATTATTGAGCCGCAATTCATCCGTTGCCCGATCTACGGCGAGGCCCTGCAGATTGCGCTGACGGACGATGATATTCGGGAACATGAACAGGGTGTCCGCTGCAGCCTGCTCCATAATCCTGTTGACGGCAGAACGCATGATTTCCGTCTGGTCTTGAGGATCGCTGCTGTCAGCTTGTGCCAGGAGTTCACGGGTTTCTGCGTCGTCAAAACCCAGGTAGTGCTCTGGGCTACCAAAAAGCACCGGGAGGTCGCGTGCCTCGGTGTGGACAATGATGCTCATTTGGTAATCATGACGAGTAAAGACTTGGTCGAGCCACAGTGCAGGGAACTCAAGAGACTCGATGACGAGTCGGATCCCCACGTCGCGCAGCTGGGATACGAGTATCTCGCTGGTTTGCTGGGCATAGGGGCGAGTGGGTACGGATAAACGGACGGTGAGATCCGTTGCGCCCGCATCACGCAGCAGATCTCGTGCCTTTTGGGGGTCATGAGGGTACATGTCAGATTTGACGAACCACGGGTCGGTTTCTGGAGTCGGCGATCCGCCGGTATCGAGCCCAAACCCACCCCATGCCGTATCGATGATGGCCTGCCGGTCAACGGCGTACATGACCGCTTGTCGTACCCGAACGTCGTCGAAGGGAGCCTGGCGCGGGTTCATGGAGAGCATGACTTGGCCGGTGGTTGTGCCGGTTTCGATTTCCAGATCTGGTTCATCGTCTAATATCGGGGCAAGCTCCGGAGACTGCATGTCATATACGGCATCGATATCGCCGTACTGCAGGGCGTTTGTGCTGGCTGTAGCATCGGCAAAATACTGCACGATCACCGTGCTACTTGCAGGAGGTTGACCCCAGTAATCTGGGTTCTCGACGAAACGCAGCGATTGACTAGGCGACCAGGCATCCACGAGGAATGGGCCAGTTCCTACGGGGTTACTGGCAAGGTCGTCCACCCCGCTGTTTGTCATCATCGCCCCGATGAGAGTCCCCATGGACCACAACCAGCTGTTACTCGGTTCGGATAGCGTGACTCGAAGACTGTGACGGCTTTCGGCGGTGGCCGATTCGACGATCTCCATGCCAGAAGCGAGCCCATTGGTCCAGGCATCAGATTGGACCCGCTCTATTGAAAAGACGGCGCTGTCGGCATCGAATGGGTCGCCGTTGGAAAATTGGACGTCGGTTCGTAAATCGAACGTGTAGGTTAGACGGTCGTCGGAGAGCTGCCAATCTTGAGCAAGGAGTGGTTGCAACTCGCCATCAGAATCTATGCGCACGAGCCCTTCGAAAACGTTGCCCATCAAGACCAGAGGGATAGCAGAACCATCCGTTGTCGTGAAATCTAAGCTCGACGGCGGGCCGGTTAAGCCAATAGAGACTGCATCACCTGCGACGTCTGCTGGATCCGAGATCGTGGTGTGCCCCGCGCTGCATGCCGTGAGAAGAATTGGGACACCCAGCGCCGACGCTAACAAGGTTCGTCGTGATATGCCTTGTGAGTCGTTTGAGTCTCCGTGCGACATGTTTTACTCCGCATCTGGCTTCGGCTGCATTGTTGAGAACTTAGTGTGATACATCTAACATCATGTTAAAGTGTTATGCAAGACTGGTCGGACCAGTTGCTGAACTTTCGAGATAGGTGAGCGCATTGACCGAAAAAATCGGCTTCACTCCCGCAGTGGGTACCAGGACGTATGAGCGGATCGTAGAACAGGTAGAAGATGCTCTCTTGGCTGGAAAATTAGGCCTCGGCGATCATCTGCCCAGCGAGCGGGAAATGATGGAACAGTTTAACGTCAGCCGGTCTACGGTTCGCGAAGCCTTGAGGGTCTTGGAATCTAGAGGGTTGCTGTTATTGCGCCCTGGAGGTCGTGCAGGTCCACGCATTATCCAGCCTTCTCCAGAAATCGTCGAGCGTGACCTCACCCAAATAGTGCGATTAGGAAACAGCACGGTCAGCGACCTCGTGCACCTTCGCATGAGTTTGGACGGCACTGCCTGTTCGATCGCAGCTCATCTTGCCGAGTCATCGGATATTGCGGAGCTGCGGGGCCATCTGGCCGAAATGGAAAAACATGTCACGGGTGATTCCATAGCATTTGCCCGAGCCGACGCCGCACTGCATGAGGCCATCTGGCGCCTCACCGGCAATGACCTGCTGGTAGCCATCGGCCAGGCGGTTCGGGAGTCGATTGTCCAAATGATCGCCACGGAGACTGCATCGCAGAATTCGTCGCAAGATTCGCTATCACGTGACCAAGTCTTAGTTGAACTGATCGAAAACGGCGACAGCGCTGGCGCAAGTGCTTGGGTTCGGCGCAGCCTTTGGGAACGGTTTGCGGATCAAGTATCGGCTGAAGAGGCAGAAACATTGCGTGCTTTGGCACCGTGAAGTTATCCGTGAGACATGAACGCGTTAGGAAAAACATGAGTAGAACAGCGGCGGTGCAATTGCGCATGGATGAGCGGGATCAAGCCATGGAGCCTGCGCATATGTCAGGCGCCGAAGCCCTTATCCGTAGCCTAGAGCGCCTGGGCGTCCAGCACATATTTGGTATCCCAGGTGGAGCGATTCTGCCTACCTATGATGCCCTGATGGATTCGTCAATGAACCACATCCTCGTGCGACATGAGCAGGGCGCAGGGCACGCGGCCCAGGGCTACGCGATGGTTACCGGAGAGGTCGGCGTGTGCCTTGCTACGTCGGGGCCAGGAGCGACAAACCTCGTGACCCCGCTTGCCGACGCCGATATGGATTCTGTTCCGATGGTCGCAATTACCGGACAAGTTAACGCGGAGGTTCTTGGTACCGACGCCTTTCAAGAGGCCGACATGCTGAACATCGCCGCCCCCATCACGAAGCACGCCTATCTCGTAACCGACGCTGATGAAATACCAAAGGTTATGGCGGAGGCCTTTCAGCTGGCCTCCTCGGGGCGCCCCGGCCCAGTGTTGGTCGACGTCACAAAAACTGCGCAGAATGGACTTACCACGTTTCGCTGGCCGCCCAGGTGCGACCAGGCGGAGCCAGAGGTGCAAAACCACGAAAGCATGCGACGCATTCGCAGTGCTGCAGAGCACATCCAAGCGGCCAAACGTCCCGTTTTCTATATCGGCGGCGGCATCATCAAAGCGAATGCTTCTGAACCATTTCGAGCTCTGGCGCAAACGGTCGGTGCACCGGTTGTCACTACCCTGATGGCCCGCGGTGCCTTCCCTGATTCGGATCGCCTGAACCTGGGCATGCCGGGAATGCACGGTGCAGTCGCTGCCGTGGGAGCGCTGCAGCAGGCTGATCTGCTCATCACACTCGGCGCTCGCTTCGACGACCGAGTCACGGGCAAGCTCGACAGTTTTGCCCCGGAAGCAAGAGTTATTCACGTAGACGTCGACCCGGCGGAACTGTCCAAAAACCGCCTGGCTGATGTGCCAATTCTCGGGTCATTGGACCAGGTGCTTCCCGAGCTGCACACCACCGTCAAAGACGTCTTTACCCAGTATGGGGCACCGAAACTAGAGGATTGGTGGCTTCAACTCAACAGGTTGCGCAACGCGTATCCGCTGGGCTGGACAACACCAGAAGATGGCGGCATCGCGCCTCAACAGGTTATTGAAAAAATTGGGGAGGCCACAGGACCAGAAGCTGTCTACGTAGCGGGTGTCGGACAACACCAGATGTGGTCATCTCAGTTCATTCAGTATGAGCGGCCGCGTCAGTGGCTCAATTCTGGCGGTCTCGGAACGATGGGCTACTCGATACCGGCGGCGATGGGTGCTCAAGTCGGTAACCCAGACCGAACGGTTTGGGCCATTGATGGCGACGGCTGTTTCCAAATGACGAACCAAGAACTCGCCACCTGTGCGATCAATAACATCCCCATTAAAGTCGCCATCATCAATAATTCGTCGCTGGGGATGGTACGACAGTGGCAGACCCTGTATTACGACGCGCGCTATTCAAACTCGCAACTCAACAAGGTGAGCGACCATATTGGGCAACAGGAACAGCAGCCCGTACGGATTCCAGACTTTGTCATGCTTGCCAAGTCCTATGGTTGTGTTGGGCTGCGATGTGAACGCGAGGAAGACATCGATGCGGTGATAGCACAAGCTATGGAAATTCACGATCGACCGGTGGTCATTGATTTTATCGTCAGTCGGAACTCTATGGTGTGGCCGATGGTTCCAGCCGGGGTGTCGAACAGTGACATCCAGGTGGCTCGCGATATGACTCCGGAATGGGACGACGACGCATAAGCCGATCCCGTGGTTGAGTTGCTTTACGAGGGTGACAGTGCGAGGCCGTCGAATAAGGAACCTGGGAGTTGGCTACTGTCTGCACGTGTGACGCGTTCGGCGACACGTTCTCCCACACCCTGGGTGCCGCCTGGAAGGTCGGATCCCGAGATGATGGGTTGGGAGCGTATTTCAGCAGCCACGGCGTTTTCGATGGCTTGAGCAGCTTGTACGTGTCCGTAGTGGGCTAACCCCATCGCTAAGGACAACATCGTCGCGTACGGGCTGGCCCAACCTCTCCCTGCAATATCTGGCGCAGAGCCATGCACCCCTTCGATCATCGTCGGAGCTGTCCGTTCTACATTGATATTTGCGCTAGCTGCTAGTCCGATGCCGCCTTGTACCATTGCACCCAGATCTGTGAGGATGTCGCCGAAGAGATTGTCGGTGACGACCACATCAAATCGATCCGGGCTCAGCGGCAGGTGTAGGCACATGGCATCCGCGTTGACGTAATCCACTTCGACGTCTGGAAAATGTTGGGATTCTTCATCAACTATGCGTTGCCAGAGAGCCCCGGCAGCGCGAAGGATATTTGATTTGTGGCAGAGCGTAAGCTTTTTTCGACGATTCTGGGCAAGTGAAAACGCATAGTGCACAGTGCGTCGTATGGTGGAGGCTGTGCTGATCGACTCCTGGATGGCGACTTCACGCTCAGTATTATCGTGAACGGATGAACCACCTGCAGCGTAGGACCCTTCCAGATTCTCGCGGACAAAGACGATATCGCAAGACTCGGGCGTGACGCCTTGTACTGGAGAGGAAACTCCCGGATAAAGCCGTACCGGGCGTACATTGACAGCCTGGTCGAAGGCCGTGCGCATCGCCAGGATCACACCGCGTTCAAGAATGCCCGGCGCAATCGAAGGGGTCCCTAGTGCACCGAATAACACCAGATCGTTGCTCTGGAGTCTCGCGGCAAGGTTGTGCTCGAAAAGTGTACCGTGTTGTTCGTAATCGCTGCCGGAGTAGTTAATGTCCGTGAGGTTGAATGTGATGCCGAGATCTGAGCGATTCGCGAGCCCGTCTATGACAGGCCGCGTGGCTTGCACGACTTCAGGGCCAATTCCATCGCCACCGAGCATGGCAATGTTCACTGCGCGGTTTGCGTTGTGACCTTCGGTGATATGTGATTCTCGATTGTCCATAAATGAACCTCTCCTGATGTCTTTGTGGGGCGTGTTCGTGTTTTTGAACCAGTGCTGGAGCGCCCGGATAAATCTCTGCTTTGCAACTGGTCTGACAAGTTATACACTGTGATGTATCTTACAGCAATATGTCGCTTCAGTGGAGGAGCAGGTGATGACCACACACGCAGTGCCGTTAAGGTTCAGTGAAGAAGTCCCGCGCGGCTTGCCGATCGGAGAAGATTGGGTGGAAACGGCGTCAACTGACGCTATCAACGAGGTCTGGACTCAACATCTGCTCACAGAAGTAGCCCAAGGCACGGAAGCGATGGCCACTACAGCCATGGATGCCGCTGAAGGCCATAGGGTTACATTCGCACAGACGAACGCGCACACTCGAAAGTCACTGATCCGGGCCTGTGCCGCCAAACTGGCGGATCGAAGTGACGACCTTGTTGACCTGCTGATCAGCGAAACAGGGAAACCACGCAAGGATTGTCGAACAGAGGTCAATCGGACGCTGAGTTGCTGGGAAGCTGCTGCTGAGGAAGTAGGGCGTGATCAGGGTGAACTTGTGCCCGTGGATCTCCAGCCAGGTGGCGAAGATATGGTGGCCTGGTACCGCGAGGTTCCGCTCGGAGTCGTCGTCGGTATCTCAGGCTTTAACTATCCCTTACTGTTGGCTAGCCACAAAGTCGCTCCGGCGCTTACTGTTGGTGCTCCCGTTGTGCTCAAACCTGCTCCTACCGCACCGTTATCCGTGCTTTGGTTGACAGCGATAATACGTGAGGCGCTGCACGAGAACGGTTTGGCCCGCGGCATTGTGCAATGCACAACAGGTGGTCCCGAGGTCGGGCAGGCGTTGGTAAGCGATGCGAGAGCTGCAGTGGTTTCCTTTACTGGCTCAGCAGCAGTCGGTCATACGATCGCGGCTTCAGCCGCACCCAGGAAAGCAGTCTTAGAACTGGGCTCTAACGCAGCCATGATTGTCACCGGCAGTGCCGACCTCGATGAAGTTGTTGAAGCAGTAGTCCGGGGAGGATTTTATGCCAATGGGCAGGCCTGCATCGCGGTTCAACGGTTGATCGTTCTTGATGACGTTGATGCTTCGTTTGAAGAGCGGCTTCGTGAAGCTGTGTCTGGAGTAAGGGTGGGAGACCCGCGGTTCGAGGAAACTGATGTTGCAGCGCTGATAAACAATGCTTCACGTGATCGGGTACTTGGACAGATCGAAGACGCGTTGCGCCAAGGCGCCAGCGTATTAGCAGAGGCACCGATATCATCGGATTTGGTCCAAACCCCCGGGTCTCTAGTCACGCCTCAAGTTTTGGTTGATGTCCCCGACGGACATTTGCTCTGGGACGAGGAAATTTTCGCACCCGTGGTGTGTCTTCGCCGTGTGGGCGATTTCGATGAAGCAATTCGGGTCGCCAACGATTCTCGCTATGGTCTACAAGCCTCAATATATACGAGTGATCTGGCCCAGGCCTATGCAGCGATCGACACATTAGAAGTCGGCGGTGTGGTCGTGAATCAAGTGCCAGGATTCCGTTCTGACGTGATGCCATATGGCGGAGTCAAAGATTCCGGCGTTGGACGTGAAGGACCACGCTGGGCTGCTAGCGAATACACCACAACACGCATGGCGTTAGTCCGTGTGCCGAAGGTTTGAGGAGAAAAATTTAATGAATCATGGTGTTGATTACTCAAGACTTTTTCGCTTGGACAACAAACGTGCTGTTGTTGTCGGCGCGGGGTCTGGTCTTGGCCGTGAAGCCGCTTTGGCCCTTGTAGCTCATGGTGCATCCGTGATCTGTGTAGATCGGGATGTAGTTGCTGCCGAGGAAACGGCCACGCTGTGCCAGAGACAGTTGGGCGCCGGCGGGGGAGAAGCCCTTGTACGTGCTGAAGTCCTGGACGTTACTGACGCAGCGGCAGTCGCGGCGGCGCCACAACGATTTGGACACCCGGACGTGCTCATTCATACCCCGGCCATGAATGTTCGGAAATCCATATTGGAGTATTCGAGCCAGGAAGTGGATTCGGTGATCGACCTCAACCTGAAAGCTACTTTCTGGGTTCTTCGTGCTTTCGGCGACTCCATGGTGCAGCATCAACGCGGCTCAATCGTTGTGCTTTCTTCCATTCGCAGCCGTGTCGTAGAGCCCGGGCAAGGTGTTTACGGCGCGACAAAGGCAGCCGTGGAGTCGTTAGTTCGTTCCGCAGCAAGTGAGTTCTCATCGCATGGCGTCCGGGTGAACGCAGTAGCTCCCGGCGTCGTGGCCACACCTCTGACGCAACAGGTCCGCGACGATGCGGAATGGAATCAACGCTATATCTCTCAGTCTGCGATCGGCCGCTGGGCCCAGCCGGAAGAACTCGTTGGAGCGCTGGTATACCTTGCGTCGGATGCCGCGAGTTATGTCACCGGATCAGTGTTGACGGTTGATGGCGGCTGGACCGCTGTGGATGGTGGCACTTCCCAAGCTGCTAGTCCCAAGCGTGAATGAGAGCAAGCTAGCAAACTGAAGTGGACGTCGCGTACCCCGGCTCTCGTCTACCGATGAGGGCCTGGTCCAAGTATGCGCCACGGTCATCGGCCATGTTCGCTCCATCGGAGTTACTCTTTGACCTGTGTCGGAGCAATATTATGCCGTTGTTACAAAACCTCAACAAGCGGGTGTTGGAGAAGTAAGTGTTTAAACCCCTTGCATCTTGTGTGACTCAGGAGCAAAATGATCTGCATCACACAAATTGGAGGTGTACCTATGGTGCAGGCCAAACCTGAAGCACCCCGCTTGCAGCATACTGCTGGGGACTACGATTTCTTCTTCGGACTCCACGTAGCGATACATATCGCACGCGAAACGTTTGATGTATATACCGCTGCTCCAAAAGAACGACGCCCAGCCGTAATCTTTGTCCACGGCGGGCCGATACCGGAAGGACAAGACCCCAGTCCACGACGATGGCCAACGTTTATCGGGTACGGCGATTTGGCAGCATCGGCTGGTCTAGCTGGTATCACCTTCGACCACCGACTGTACCAGATGGAACGCTACCCAGACTCGGCTGAGGATGTCGCTGCTGTGGTTGAAAAAGTTCGTCGCAACCCGCATGTTGATCCTGACCGCATCGCACTATGGTTCTTTTCCGGTGGCGGTGCACTGGCGGCAGACTGGTTGCATGATCGCCCATCCTGGTTGCGTGCGGTTGCATGGAACTATCCGGTGTTAGCTCCGCCGCGCGATTGGTCTGGTGATATTGAACGTTTCGACTGCACCAAAGCGGTTACGGAAGCGCCGGACCTACCAAAACTGCTGGTGCGTGTCGGAGACGAATACTCCAGTCTTGCCAACACGCAGGACGCCTTTATCGAATCTGCGCGAAGTAGCAGCAGCGCGCTGGAGGTCATCGACTTGCCAGCATCGACCCACGGGTTCGAGAGCTTGAAATATGACAAGGCGGCTCGCGATTCCGTCGGCGAGGCCATGGCCTGGGTTGCCAGAATGTTGCTCCACGATGACGCCTAAGACGTACATAAAGCCCCGTTAAATACCGACAGCGGTGAACCATCCTTGGTGGTTCACCGCTGTCCTATCGGGCTAGCTAACCGTTTTGTTCCTGCCACTGATCGGCGCAGGCGATACCGGCATCGACCGGATTATCTTCCGACTGATAGCTTTCGTAGGCCGCGATGTATTCGTCGAGGTAGGCATCTGCATCCGCGAAGTTGTAGTCGTCCATGATCTGTAACCAGGCTTCTTCTGCGCCATCTTCAGCTTCATCACGCCACTTCTGAGTTTCTTCTTCTGGCCAGGTTTCGAAGTTTTCAACGTCGGGTGAGTCCAACATACCCTGGCAGATATTTTCCAGTTCCTCGTTGGATAGCTCGATGATGCGACCTTCGTTGAACTCC
Organism: Micrococcaceae bacterium; assembly: GCA_013393415.1. GTDB lineage: Bacteria > Actinomycetota > Actinomycetes > Actinomycetales > Micrococcaceae > Yaniella > Yaniella flava. Next base: position 7,020 of record JABXHI010000030.1, on the reverse strand, counting down.
TGGGTCACGTCGTCGACGATTTCTTGGAGTTCTGGGGTCAAGGAATCGTAGGTGGATTTATTCCACCACATGCCATAGGCGGTGTACTGACCGACGCCGGTATCCGCCCAGTATGGCAGTTGTTCGGTGACCTGGTAATTCACACCGAAGTCCAGCGAGGCCGCGACGGAATCGATGACCCCGCGCTGCAGTGACTCGTACGTTTCGGCGGCGGTAATGGCGTTGACGTTGACGCCGGCAGTTTCCAAGGTGCGCTGGGTGACCGGACCCGCGGCGCGTGCAGAAAGGCCCTGGAGTGATTCGTAATCATCGATTGGCCGATCGGCGCCGATCAGCAAAGCACCGACAGGCCAGGCGCCAATATACTCCAGATTGCTCTGCTCCAACTGTGCCATGGCTGGTTCGTAGTTGGTGTGCATATCGTAGAGCGCCTCCACCGAGGCCTGAATGTCATTGTTCAAAAACGAGATCGACATGACCGACATCGTGGGCAGCAAGTGTGGCGTGTAGTCGGTCACGGTGACGCCGATGTCGGCGCGACCATCACGAACACAGTCAGCGACTTCGTCCATGCTGCAGACTGCCTCGAATGAGCTGCGTTCGAACTCGATGCGACCATCGGAGGCTTCTTCGACCGCGTTATAGTATTCTTCGGCAACGACGGCGTGTTGAGTGCCGTCCAGGGCGCCGTTTGCCACGGTGAAGTAGTAATTGTCGGCACCTTCAACGATGCCTTTGTCGCAAGCGGTCAGCGTGAGGGCTGCCGCAGCGGTGACCGCTGCAATTTTGGCAACGCGAGAAAAGATGTTGGATTTCATTGAGTACAAGCCTTCCTACTGTTGCACCAAACTGGGCAGATACAAGATGAGATCGGGTACGAAGAAGAAGACCGCGATCAACACGAGATCGATGACGAAGAACGGCATGATCCCGCGGAAGACCGTTTCTGACCGAACGCCCGTTGTTCCAGACACCACGAAGGCGTTAATTCCGACCGGCGGGGTGACCATACCAATCTCAATGAACTTGACGATCAGGATGCCCAGCCAGATCGGATCGAATCCGAACTCCAGAGCAACCGGTAGCAACAGCGGCACCGAGATCATCAGCAGGGACAGTGATTCCAGCACCATGCCCAACGGGATCAAGCTCAACAACAGCACCAGCATGGCGATGGTCGGCGGGACATTCCAGGACAGCACTGCCTCGGTGATCATATTCGGTACGCGGGCCGCAATGAAGAATGAGGACAGGATCGCGGACCCGATCACAATGAAGAACACCATGGCCGTGGTCGAAGCGGTATTTTGCAGGGCATTGGTAATACCGTCCCAGATACCCTTCGCGCCTTCTTTGCGAAGTTCGAACAGCAAAATGATGACGGCCGCGATCGCACCGAAAGCTGCCGATTCTGTTGCGGTGAAGATACCCGAGTACATACCGCCCAACACAATGGCGAACAGAATGACAATGTAGACCAGACCGCGCCATGGCAGTTTGCCCAGTGGAGTCTTTTCGCGTTGGTCGGCGGTTATCTCGGAAGCCTGGTTCAGGGCATCTTTGACACTGTCAGCTTCGGTCACGACCTGGTTCTGGCGTCGCATGCGCCAGCCGGCAAACATGATCCACAACGAGTAGGCGATGGCCGACAGGATACCGGGCACGATACCGGCCGCCAGCATTTCTGCAACCGATACTTGGGCCAAGATAGCATAGAGCACCAGGAACGTCGATGGTGGGATCATAGACCCCAGGGTCCCGGCTACGGCGACCAGCGCGGTTGCCATAGATGCGGGATAGCCGGCCGCACGCATTTCAGCGACCGAGAGACGAGCCATGGTGGCAGCGGTCCCGATTGACGAACCGGACACGGCCGAGAAACCAGCCGATGCCGCAACCGTGGCGATACCGAGCCCGCCAGGGAAACGCCCAAGGACACGGTCGGCAATTTTGAAGACGTAGTCTGCGACGTTAGCTCGAACCGCAAACATTCCCATCAGGATGAACATCGGAATGATGGTCAACGAGAAGGTTGCTGTTTCGGAAAACGGTACGGCCCCGAGCTCCAGTGTGGTGTGGTTGATGCCGCGCAGCGCGACCAACCCCAGCGCACCGGAAAGACCAAGAGATACTGCAACGGGCACCCGCAAGAGCAGCAGGGCGAGCATGAGTATCAGGACAATAGCGATCACTGCACCAACGGTCATGATTGACGCCCTCCTTCTACAGTTTCTGTGGTCTGGTTGACGGCGCTGTCTGGCATAGCCTCATCGGCCAGTGCGGCTTCGACCTCATCGGCATAGCCCATCGGTCCCTTGCTGGTGATCGAGCGGTAGAGATTGATCAGTGCGACCAGAAGCAGCGAGATGAAGCCCAGGGTGAGGACCCAACGCATCGGGTACATCGGCCACTGGACCAGACCGAAACGGATTTCGCCTGCCTGGGTGGATTGAACTGAGTTCAAAATGTTGGAGTAGGACAACCATGCCGTGTAGAAGGCGACCAGGGCCCACACGAATACGTTGATGACCTTGGTCCAGGTGGCGTTAAAGCGGTCTGTTAGTAGCGTGACGGAGACATGCTCGCCGTTGACGCCGGCCCACGCGAGCCCGAAAGCGACGGCGGTGACCATCGAAGTTTCAGCGATTTCGATCATGCCGGGCAGTGATGCGCCGGTGGCGTTGCGTACGAAGACGTCAATCGCGATCGCAATGACCATCACCACAATGGCAACCGCTGAAAGCACGGCAAGCACCCGGGCCATACCGCGAATCAGTTTTTCCATGATGAGTTTCCTTAGTGCTCGAATTCTTCGTGCCTCGAGAGGTGTTGAGAGTCGACAGTCTCTTGACGCACGCTGTGTGGTGAGCTATTTCACAGCAAAGTGAAGCTGGGAAAATCATATACGAAACTGATCATTTGTGCAGCCCCGCCGGTCGTGTGAGCTAGCCCTGCGCCACGGTGATGCACCTCAAATTCGTATACGATCTGCGCCACAGTGCGCTTCGAAAGAATATTGTGATGTTGGCGACAGGGCTGCTGTTGACCCTGATATGTTTCCTGTCAGCATAATGTAAGGCTCATATGGTGTTCTATGGTGCCGCAGTAGACGGAATGGGGTTTTTGTTGCCTCGGTGAGGAGCGCCTTTCGCAAACTTCGAGGCGTCACTGTGATTTGGTAAACTCTGGTTGTAACTGTTCTCGACCCAAATCCAGCGTGCTGCGGGTGCGAGAACCTTTCTATGTTGTGGGCCGGTGTACGTCCGTCCCCGTGGGAGAGATGAATTTTATGCCAGCAATCGCAATCGTGGGAGCCCAATGGGGCGATGAGGGCAAAGGCAAAGCAACAGACCTGCTCGGCGGTCGCGTTGACTACGTCGTCAAACCAAACGGCGGTAATAATGCCGGTCACACCGTGGTCGTCAACGGTGAGAAGTTTGAACTCAAGCTGCTGCCCGCAGGAATCCTATCGCCGCAAGCCATCTCGGTGATTGGGAACGGTGTTGTCATCAACCTCGAGGCCCTCTTTGAAGAAATCGATGGGCTCGAGGTTCGCGGTCACGACACATCGCACTTGCGCATTTCTGCTGACGCACATCTGGTCGCGCCGTACCATCAGACGCTCGACAAGGTCACCGAACGCTTCCTTGGCAAACGCGCCATCGGCACCACCGGACGCGGTATTGGCCCGACATATCAGGACAAGGTTGCTCGCCTGGGGATCCGCGTTCAAGACCTCTACGACGAGTCGATCCTGCGCCAAAAAATCGAAGGTGCCCTGCGCCAGAAGAACGAACTGCTGGTCAAGCTGTATAACCGTCGCGCCTTTACCGTTGACGAGATCGTCGAATACTTCATGGCCTACGCCGAACGTCTGCGTCCCATGGTGATCGACTCGGTACGCATGCTCAATGAAGGACTCGACGACGACAAGGTGGTCCTCATGGAGGGCGGCCAGGCCACCTTCTTGGACGTTGACCACGGCACGTACCCGTTCGTGACCTCGTCGAACCCCACCGCAGGGGGAGCCTCCGTCGGTGCCGGCATTGGGCCAACGCGCTTCACCCGCACCATCGGCATCGTCAAGGCCTACACCACTCGCGTTGGTGCCGGCCCGTTCCCGACGGAACTCTTTGACGATATGGGCGAGCAGCTGCGCGCCACCGGTGGCGAATTCGGGGTCAATACCGGACGCCCACGCCGTACCGGCTGGTACGACGCCGTGATGGCCCGCCACGCTGCGATGATCAACGGGTTCACCGACTACTTCGTCACCAAGCTCGACGTGCTGACCGGCATCAAAGAAATCCCGGTCTGCGTTGCCTACGACGTCGACGGTGTGCGCCACGATGCCATGCCGATGACCCAAACCGACTTCCACCACGCCAAGCCGATCTACGAATACTTCCCCGGCTGGGGCGAAGACATTTCGGGGGCACGCAGCCTCGAAGATCTCCCGCAGAACGCCCAGGACTACATTGCGGCACTTGAAAAACTCGCACGTGTCCGGATCTCCGGTGTGGGCGTTGGTCCAGGCCGCGACGAGGTCATCCAAGTCCGCGATCTCATCTACGAGGACTAAACCCATGCAATACGTATCCACCCGCGGCGGCATGGAGCCGTCAAACTTCTCTGATGTGCTTCTCGAAGGGCTCGCCCCCGATGGCGGGCTCGTCGTGCCGGAGGCCATCCCAAGTGTCGAGCCTGAGACGATCGAATCCTGGCGGGACCTCAGCTACGCCGAACTCGCCACCGAAGTCATCGGCCTGTACTGGACGGATATTCCGCGCGAAGACCTAGCCGAGTTGTGTCGGGCTGCCTATGGTGAGCAATTCAAAGCAGACATGGTCGTGCCGCTGACGCCGATCGACCAGATGACCGCGCTGGTGGACCTCTCGCAAGGCCCGACCCTGGCCTTCAAAGATATGGCCATGCAGTTCTTGGGCGAAGCCCTCCCGTACGTGTTGAAACAGCGAGGGGAAACACTGAATATTCTCGGTGCCACCTCGGGCGATACTGGTTCGGCCGCCGAATATGCCTTCCGGTCGAAACCGAACATCGGCGTCTTCATGCTGTCTCCAAAGGGCCGGATGTCCCGGTTCCAGCGCGCGCAGATGTACACGCTCACCGATCACAACGTGCACAACATCGTCGTCGAAGGCGTGTTCGATGATGCACAACAGTTAGTCAAAGACCTCAACGGAGACCTTGAGTTCAAGGCCGCCAATTCACTCGGGACGGTCAACTCGATCAACCTTGGTCGACTCATCGCACAGTCCGTCTACTATTTCTGGGCGTGGCTGCGCGTGACCACCGGTATTCCTGCCGAGCAACGCGCGGACTTCGGTGTCTCGTTTGCGGTGCCCTCGGGCAACTTCGGCAACATCTTCTCTGGTCAACTTGCACGACAGATGGGTCTCCCCATCGACACCCTTGTCTTGGCGACCAACGAGAACAATGTGCTGGATGAATTCTTCCGGTCTGGCAAGTACGAGCCACGCTCGGCCGATAACACCCTGGCCACCTCATCGCCGTCGATGGATATCTCCAAAGCATCCAATCTGGAACGTTTTATCTACCTGGTACTCGGTCAGGATCAGACGAAGCTTGCCGATGCGTGGCAGCAGCTGGACGCAACCGACACACTCGATCTTTCTGAACACCAGCCGCGATTCCAGCAGGAATTCGGTATGGTGTCTGGCACCTCAACGCACGAAGACCGGGTGTCCACGATCCGTGCGGTGTACGAGAAGGCTCAGGCCGTGATCGACCCACATACCGCTGATGGTGTGACCGTGGCACGGGGCTTCCAGAAAGCCGAGCAGCCGATGCTCGTGTTGGAAACGGCGAAACCTGAAAAGTTCGGGGACATCGTCAACGAAGCTCTAGGCTTTGAGCCCGAACTACTTCCCGAATTTGCGCGCCTGTTGGAGTTAGAGCAGCACACCATCGACATGGGTGTGGACGCGGAAGCGCTGCGCGAGTACATTGCCCTGCACCACGTATAAATTCTCAGGAATTCAACAGGGAATTCTCGGAGGACCTCAAGCCCTATGTGTTTATAGTGGAGGTACCTCAAGGTGTGAGTGATAAGTAAAAGCCCCGGCCAGGATTTTGAAAACTTTCAAAGTTCTTCGGTCGGGGCTTTTTCATGTCTATGTTTTTGTTGCGAAAGCGGGCGAGAAAAACTCTGCGACTTTATACAGGAAGCCTCAAGCCTATTCCAACCAAGATTTCTTAGACTAGTAAACACCTCTTCAAGGTGTGAGTGATGAGTGATCAGGGGCTCCGGTACGAAACCGGGGCCCTTGGTTTTTGCCTGAGGCGTGCAGTCCGCATTGTCCGGGCTCGTGCACTCGTATCTGTAGTTATTCATGCTGGGATGCTCCCTCGACAGACGACTGGGCTCCGCCGATCAAATTTCTAGTGTATAACCGGCGAGCCTTCTCTATGTCGACATGCGCGGACCGTATTTTCTAAGTCCCCCAGTGGCTTGTGGATAGTGGTTGAGTGTGTTGGTAGGTTATCCACAAAAGTAGCGACACACCATGCACTCGTGACATTCACGTGATATACACCGACTTCAAGTAATGTAAAGTACTTTAAAAGATGTGTAGAGCTCTTGTCATGTGACTCGATGCACGGTAGAATAGGGGCAATATCCCGAACAGTCTTTCGTGGTTTTTGTGAAAACTTTTGGTCTGTGTCTCCTGTGTTGAAAGGAATGGTGTCTCGTGAGTCTTGAGCAGACTGTGCAGCGTTCCTCGGCACTGGTAGCAGACCTAGAAACAGTGTGTGAGGATCTTGTCGAGATGGATCCTGCCGGGTCTGAGGCTGAAGCCATTGAGTTGTTGGCTGTGCTAGAACGCAGCAAATCGGCCCTGTCGGCGGTCCAGGCCAAACATACTGCGGTGTTGGAGCAATACCGGTTGAATAAACAAGCCGCCGCAGGTGTGCCCAAAGATCGGTGGGGTACAGGTCTGGCTTCAGAGGTTGGGTTGGCTCGGGGTGATTCCCCGG
>JABXHI010000003.1 GCA_013393415.1 Micrococcaceae bacterium | reverse complement strand
GGCAGGCATAGGGATCTCCTGGCAAACGATGAATTCTGAACAAATCCATGTTTAACAGGCCCTATGCCTGCACTATGTTTAAAGACTATTAATGACGAGCCGACAACGCCCTATTGGCGGATTTTCTTATCTAGCTCATTTTTGGGCAACCAGGCATGCTCTTGGTAGAACTTCACCTGCACAGCCGTCCATGAACCATCCCGGCGGTTCCTGGCAACAATATCAATCCCCGCGTCAGCGGCCCCATCATTATATGGCCAATCCGACCAGTGATACACCTGATCAAATTGCAGCGACTGGGCCGGGTCCAACTGCAAATACTTGACCATCAAATGCTCAAACTCAACCCCCGCTTTCGAGGGAGAATACCGTTCGCGCAGCTCAGTCATCACATCATAAATCGAAGCCATACTTACTATCATGGCATACGCAGCATCGAGCACCAGTGAAATTAGCGCCGACATACTCCCTACGTGAGGAGATCATGCGCGCTGGAGCGGCCCGACCCAACCTAGCGTCAAGCAAGGACAGAGAACGATTAGAAGCCTGACCGTAAGACAGTCTGGGAGTCGCTCCTACGTAGCCCCACCTTTGAACGGAACTTTCACTAGGGCCGCCTACAACGCTGCTTTCCTGAGTCGCGGGGCATTGTGCCTTCTGGCTCGCAATGACGCACCATGCTGAAGTGTTTCGAAATATTCCCCGATAGCTGCTTCTGGAATTTCTTCCGCGCGTGATTGATTTTGCTGGGATCGGCGCCAGGCTCGTCTCCATGGTTCTTCCGTGTGGGTCATTTCACGAAGTGCCCACCCTGTTTTGTCGCCGTATGTTCTCAAAACTGCATTAGCAATTTTTCTGTCGAGACCGGAGAGATTCGTTCCGTCTCCCCATTCCCAACTCTCAACAGCCGCTCGGCGCGAGTGATATCTATAAATCGCAGGAAAGACCGGTCCGTGTTTCCATGCCTCAATACGATCCGGAACTATGGGTTCACTTGTGATGGCCAGCTTCCAACCTTGGCAGTAGTACATGAGCTTTTGAAGTTTAAGAGTGCCCACAGGGGTTGGACCCAGGGCAGAGACAAGGTAGGCCGCCAGATCGTGCGCTTGTTGACTCGCGTTATTACGATCAATCCGGGATGTTCCTGGAGTGGTTCGGCGTGTCCCCATGATTCCCTCCTTGTCCTTCGTCCTCAGTATCTAAATACTGAGAAGCTTCGCCAGTGAGCGCGAGCATCGCATCTGCTATATCTTCTGCGGTACCGCTCTTATTGAGATTATCCATTGCCGTCGCTGAGATTGACAAGAGCATCGCAGCAAATTCTAATACTTCTGAATAAGTCGGATCGTTCGGCCAGCTTGGCTCTAGGCTATCAACTGTAATGATGCCCCACGCCTTTTCGTCGCCTGTCTCGGGATCTTCGACGACTATGGGCACTCGCACGGCCGCACGCCACCTGTTGATACCGGACTTAAATTCTTTACGGTTGGTTTCACTTGTGGCGACCATCTTATCAAAACATTCAAACATTCCGCTTGCGTTTTCACTGTTGCGCTGGAAAGTCCTGTTACGAGGCCTAAGCCGTGTCGTTCTTGGATGATGGGCTACATAGATTATCCCTTCTTGTGAGGTAGCAGCCTGCTCTCGAAGGGTTGGATCGTGTGCTTCTGCATTTTCCTGTTGATACAAGCATACCCGGGGCTCGAAGTCCCCAAGGTCTCGTACCGTGTTGTAAACGGTTTCAAGGATGCGGTTGCGAAATGCGACAATGGTTTGCTTTTCGCCGATTTCCACGTCAAACTCAATGGCATCTTCAAACCGAGGTTTCCAGCTCGTCACGGCATCCCTGACACCTCGTCGGCGTTCACTATCCAAACGCTTTTTGGATGCATGGTCTGCGACCATTGTGAGAGCAGTACCCACTGCGGTTACAAAGGTGCAAATTATGGCCATCACCATTAGCCAGTCATGCTCTGGCATGATTCTCGACAGCAATATAAAGGCACTGGCGGCGGCGCTGACGGCAATCAACGTACCTCTAGCCCACATGCTTCCGAAAATTTTGGTGTACAGAGGACTAGGTTCATGACGATTCGGTATGACGCTTGTTTGCGCGGCCTTGGTCTGCGGCATAACACTCTCTGTAAGACAGGTGTTCGTGGTTACTAAATGATCTAGCTTAGCCCTCCCTCGTCGCTACCTAGGTGGCATTGCAGGGAGCCGTCATAGGTTAGGACGCCCGAGAAACAAGAAGTAGGTAACTCGTCATTGAGGGGCGCGGTTAGTCCGGCTCAAGTTGTCTTTTCCGAAATCAGCCATTCCAACTGCAACGAGACGCGTTAGACGAAGAAAAATAGGTTTTGAAATATGTTTGGGCTAAAGGTCTCGTAGTCCTCATTCGGTCCGCACGATTTTCAAAACCTAATGAAACGAGTCAACTGTAGCCAACGGTCAAAACCGCATAATCATGTGGAAGCCAACACTATCCAACTACCGTAAAAACGATAAGTAGGGTTCTGGATCATTTCGTTGTCACTGAGGTCCACGGTGTTGGTATCTGGTGGAGTTCACCGATTGGCTGGCCTCCTGGTGTTGGGGGACCGTCTCGTAGGTGTAGTCAACGAGTTCGCCATCGTCGTTGAAGGCAAGGTGATAGATACGTTCGTCGTCCTCATTTGGTATGAGCTCACCGTTTGTGGTGACCCATTCCCAGGTGGCAAGAACTGAAACCGTACCGTCTTGCGATTCGGTGTAGTTGTTAATTTCGACGCTGGGTTGTGAGGTTGCCTCAGAGTCTGCTGCGGTGTTCCACTCAGTGCCTGTGGCGGGTCGTTCGGGTGTAATAATATTGGCGGCGAGTTCGTCAGTCATGAGATATCTGGCGCGTTGTTCGGCAGCGGTTCGGTTGAAGTCCTCGGCTGGTTGCCAGGTTGTCATGACGTCGGCAGCTTCCAGAGCTGCTGTTTCATAGTCTTAGACCCCAGTACCGAAATCAACCGCGATGCCATCGAAGACCTGGTCAATAACGGCCCCGAATATTGGCACGAGGGCGTCTCGTTAGACGTAATCTGGTCCGGCCCATATACCGATGCAGTGCCAGGCAACGACGAGAAGAGCCTATCGTTCAATGACCCAAATATGGTGCTCATCGACTCGTTCAACGGCTCGGGTTGGGAGGCCCAAACCCAGGGGACCATCAAGCGCACTATCGGTGCACGCAGCGAAGACAGCGACTTGCCAGGCGATAAGCGCGCATATTTGGACAATCTCGCCGGCGGATATGGGTGGGGAGATATTGCTGGTCCCATGCAATCAGCCTACGAAACTGAGGTCGAGGTGCAGGAGAAAGTAGTAGAAGATGCGATGGTAAACGCCTAGCGTCGTGCCGGACTCCTGGCTGGTGAAAGACGAACTCGACCAACGAAGGTACATCGTGCATTCAAAGCAATTCTCGAACAAAAGTCAGGACAAGATCGACGTTGAGTTCAAACAGTGGAAGCGCCGCTCGATCATCGCTCCTGTTTTGATGCTCAATGGGGTGGCTTTCGCAGCAATCGCCTTGTGGAACGCTGTGCGACTGCATGGCGGTACATCTGACCCGACCTTTAACATGTGGGCTTCCATCACGACTGGGGTGCTGAGCTGCATTCTGTTGGCTGTCAGCAGCTATGTCGGAAGCAGGCTGCTCATTGACGCGGAGCAACGCCGGGGTGAGCATAGAAGTTACGCGGAATTTCTTGAAGATAGGGACCTCTCCGATCTCCTGTAGTGCACTTTCGTCGGCGCCGGACACAGTAAGTTCATGAGCCACTATGATCAGATGCAGACGCTGTCGAACTTGCTGGATACCGACCCCGTTTCGTCGCACTCCCGTCCCGCTACGGTAAAGCGCTACGTCCGACACATCGCTGACACAGTACGGTCAACGCAACACTTCGATGTCACATCAACAGTGGCCAAAACACGACGCAGTGAGCGCACCTATGCTCTGACCTGCACCGACCGGTCCAACGACCGCTCCTGGGTGATTATCACACTGGCCCACCGTCACCCGGCCAATAGCGGTGATGAATCGTCACCGAAGAATTTGTTCATTCACGTTACGACTCATGTTGACGGACGCTTCACTGGTCACCGAGAATTCGACCTATCTGAGACACCGCAGCAACTGTCGTCGGTCACTTTCCTGGCCGAAGCGTTGCAAGGCGTACTGCAACAGGCTGTCAGCATCGAACGCTGAAAGGCCGGCGCCCCGGACACTAGCTGTCCATGACAACACCACTGACTTCCGCCCAATCAGCCCAGCAGAACAACCGCACACATGATGGCAAATACACCACCAAATCACATTCCGAAGCCGACTTTGACCTGACTCAACTTCAAGAGTCCACCGATCCGGTCATCGAGCTGGAAGATGGCGAGGTGCATTTCCTCGATCTTGCTAATATCAGCACAGCTGTTGATGATGACTACTTGGACGATGACACGTCCCCAGACGAAGCTATCGATTCGGCATATATCTCCCGTGAAAGTGGGCAATACTTTGTCACCGCGGTATGTGAACGCGACTTCTCTGGGGCTGTCCCTGAACCCTATAATCACCGGGACCCCGAAGAATCTGCCCTCTACCTGGCGCAACGTCAAGAAGTCATCAACACTTTTGTCGCAGACCAATACCGCTCGACGTCCAGCCCGGACGCTTTCATGGATAGTCAGTCTTTTGAATTCAAACAGCCATTGGATGGATCGGTGTCGCAGGAAGCGGCATACGAGGCCATTGCCGATTCCACGTTGGCCACTGAATTCAAGACCAGTGAGGACCTTGATGAGGAGCTTTCCGTAGCGCTGGAAGAACACGACAAGAAGAAGCGTCCCAATCCGGAGCAGCCCAACTATAACGACCAGCGAGAATTTGCCACCAACTTTTCAGCAAACCTGCTTGACCGTCTACAAGACCAGGCAAATGATGAGGGGTTCACCGACGACAACGGCGAGCCACTGGAGCTATGGTATGCCGATGGGACACAGCAGCAGGTCGAGGCATTCGCCGCAGAATTCTATACCAACAACGAGGGCGACATGATCGCCTACGGCATGGACAACGGCTTCAACCACGCCGTCGGTATCACCACCGATGACTTTGGCTACGTTGACGGCCTAGAATCCTACGCCGACGATCTGGATGGCGAAGTGCTGGCGGCCCGGATGGAAGGTTCGATTCGCAAAGAACTGCCAGATTTCAGTCTCAACGGCATCAACCTGGAACTTTCCGATGACGCCAACGGACGCGAAGGCAAAGTCCAGCTCAGCCGACACGCCGAAAACGATCTGCGAGAACGCATGGCTGCTGCCCGAGACGAATTGCGCATCGCCAAGGGTAAGCCCTAGTCGTTAGCTGATGCTTGAATATCCGCTGCTGCATGTTGACCGATGCGGTGGCGGATATTTTCTTGTCCTGAATACTGGTGTCCCCACAAGTATGCGCTCGAATGAGACACCGACCCCGGACACTCACATCTCATGACGAAACCTATGACCTCCGCCCAGAACGCCCAGCAGTCCAACCGCACCAATGATGGCAAGTACACAACGAAATCCCACTCCGAGGCAGATGTTGATCTGACCACAGGTTTTGGCAACTACGACAAAGATCATGCAGCTCGGGTCGATACCTTGGTCGGTGAGCTCAATGACATGGCCGGTCGTAAGACGTTTGAAGCACACCACAATGTTGAAAATGGCTCCAGCACGGTTCGCTTTGAAGGCACTGACCAAGATATTTTGCGCGTCAGTCTGACCGACCACGACAGTCGAAAAAACCTCGGTTACATGGTCATCGAAGACCTCGATCCGACCATCAGCGAAAACAACCCTATAAAGTTCCGCGAAGTACCAGCCGACCAAGTCGTCGAAGCGGCTCTAAGTAATGACCGTCAACGCACGAAAGCTCGTGCTTACGACAACGTTGCCGAAACTCGATCTCTAGCACTGGACGAAGTTGCACGAAGCGAAAGCAAACACGTCTTATCACGCATCGACTCCGAATCGATGGTTGGCGCCGAGCCCGGCGAGATCGCCAAGAGTCACTTGTTGGACGGCGACGAATCTCTGCACGATGCCTTTGACAGGGACACCTTGGAGCAGGCAGACAGCATCTACGCCCACCGTCAGGAATACCATTACGGCGCCGGAGAATCCAACGCAGACGAACTCCGCTCGGCAATGATCGTGCTGCCAAACGATGATGCTGACCAGCCGTGGCAGATCGTGCACTCTTATGGTGTCCATTCTGAAACTGAAGCCGAAAGCCGGCACAAGCAGGTCACGACTGCGTCCAATGTGAAAAATGCTCGATCAAAAGCTGAAGACCTGGCACGAAACATCACGGACACCGGCTCCATCTCCGAAACGTTCATGTCTGAACAAGGCTTAGCTGGCCAAGGTAAAGAGTTTTGGGATGACGAATTCTGGGGCAAATTCGATAAAGGACATCATCTGGTTGCCGATGGCCCACGACGTGACCCAATCCAGCTGCGCCATCAAAAAGATGTTGAACCTGGTTCGGTTGCCACTGATCCGATATAACCATCCGACGGCGCCGGACACAGTGGAGGAGAAGCAATCGCCTCACCAGGAGCACCATCCGCTATGTCCACGTTTCTTACCAGCATCTCACCACTGTCCGAGCAAATGCACGACATTCTGGAGGGCACGTAACTTTTGCGCTACTCAGATTTTCTCGCCGGCAAAGCGATCAAAGGCTATCTCCACGACCATTTCCACACTGAGCCAACCCCGGTCAAAGGCGGCACCTTGCCGACCGAAGCCATCGAATTTCAAGACGGCCAACGTCACGATGTTCCCTTGCATCGGTTGCCAGGCAAGGTAGCGGCACGACTCAATGACCGGCTGGATGGCGTAACGATCATCCGGGTCGAAGGACGATACGCTCTGGATGTCCAAGCCTCCGCCGACTTCTTCAACGCGCTGCCAGTGGCCGACTTTGATTGGCCGATCTCCGATGTCTGCGCATACCGGGACACCCGGCTGCATTTGATCGATGCTGTGGTGCAGCGCCATATTCCCGGTGCGTTATCCGAGACATTTTCTGGCACGAAGATTGGGTATCGCCAGGTTATTCCGGTGCACACACCAGTGTCTTATGCTCAAATCATCGAGCGCCTTGATGTCGGCAATGGCCTGCATGTTGTCAACGATTCTGCACGACTCCACAGAGAAATTGAAACGCTGTTGCAAACGCACGATGCCACCGAGCTGAACGCCACCGGTGAGCTTGATATTGGGCAGCAGCAAGAGTTTGCTAGAGAGTACATTGGCTCGCTGCTTGATAGCCTCGCTGATGCTAGCTGGAACAACGGCACGAGCAACGGGGATGGTGACTGGACTGAGCCGTATATGACGGACTCCAACCGCCGCAGAGTCATCGCACTAGCCAAAGATTTCTATGCTGCACACCGCGGCGATATCACTGTCGATGACGGGGCACACTGTTTTGAGGTCGCTCAAGGTCTGGCATTTCGCCACAGCTTTAATGGTGAACCACTGATTGGACGGACGTTGAACGAGGCAACTATTTTCCGGCGCATCACGGTGGTAGCTGATGTCCATTTCCCGGCCTATCGCATCGCCGGTGACGGTGAAGTGCAAATCATGGAGCGATCCTATGCCTAAGTTGGTTATTGTCGAATCGCCGTTTGCTGCCCCCACAGCAGCCCTCCAACAGCGAAACTTGGACTACGCTCGGGAAGCCCTGGCAGACGCGCTGAAACGCGGCGAGGCACCCTTTGCCAGCCACCTGCTCTACACACAACCCGGCGTGTTGGACGACGAGATGGATGAGCAGCGCGCCCAGGGGATCGCAGCGGGGTTCGCCTGGATGCAACGTGCCGATTACAGCGTGGTGTATCAAGACCTGGGGATCAGTGGCGGTATGCGGCAGGGGATTGGGGCGGCGTACCGGGTGGGATTAGAAGTTGTGTACCGGAGCATCGAGGGTTGGAAGAAATGACCAAACAATCAAGAAGATCGACCACCGACATCTGGGCGGAAAACGTCTCGTCATCGACCTGGAGCGACGCTGTCAGACGCACACTCGCTGTCGCTGACACTCTGAACTCGGCAAGCGCAGACATCGATGGTCTGACTACAGGCACCGCTAAAGGTCGGATGAGGGCCGTCGCGCACGACATCCGAGCACTGTCTGAAGATGCCAGAACGCTCACCGTTGAATTCATCCGCATATGTGTCGAACGAGATTACAGTTACAACGAAATTGGTCAATGGCTGGAGATTGATGCCGGGACGGTCCAGCGCTGGTATCTTGCGGTGAAAAACCATCTGAACAGCTCGTCGAGCTAACCGCCGGACACGGTGAAACCATGACGAACCCTATGATCGACATCATTAACGCCGAGGCCGAATCCTACGAGGCAGCGGTTGCCGGTGACCCTGAAACCCCGCTGCACTCCGAGAACATCGACGGACTGCCAGCCGATATCTGGTACAAGGTCAGTCGCGCACTGCACGAATCCGATGAGTATGCCGTTGTGGTTCACCAGTCCCATAATCAGCATACTGTCGCGCACCGCTCCAATAGGCGTACTACATGCACATGCGGTTGGCTGGGATTCCACAGCATGTTTGCAGCGCACGCCGGACGCAGAACCATCGCAGCTTTGCTGACCGCCATTGATGTCCCGGCCTCACTTGATGCCTGAACCGCTGGCCAGGGGGACATTCTGAAGCAACGACCGATCCTCGGGCGTTGGGCTGCTAATTTGCCGGACACGGTGAAGGTAGATCAACAATTCGGCCCCACAGCAGGAGCATCCCGATGACGCAGCACGAACAAAAGCAGCAGACCAATCAGGGCGACTCATTTGGCAGCACCGGCGAATACTACGAATTCACCCACCGGCTCGACGGGGGAGCACACTCTGAAGCCGATGCAATCGCCGCGCTGCGAGATAACACCAGGGCGCTGTACTTCACTGACGACCCTGATCTGGACGACTCCATACGCGAGCAGTTGCAAGCTCACGACGCCAAGAAAACACCGAACCCCGAGCAGCCAGATGAGCGGGACCGGCGAGATTTTGCTGACGAATTCGCCAAAAACCTCATCAACCGCCTACAAGAGCAGGCCGCAGATGAAGGCTTCACCGATCATGACGGTGAGCCACTGAAGCTCTGGTACGCCGGAGATACCAAGCATGTCAAAGACATCGCTAGCAAGCTCTATCAGGACAACGAAGGTGAACTGAAAGTCTACGGTGCGGTCAACGGCATCAAAGCTACCGTTGGCATGACGACCGAACACTTCGACTACGACGACGGCCTGGTAGAAGATTACGCCTACGATCTGGAAAGCGAAGTCCGGGCCAGGCGGATGGAGAACTCCATCCGTGAAGAACTGCCAAACTTCAGCATGACCAGTGGACACACTGAACTGTCATCTGATGGCAACGGGCGCGAAGGCAAAATTCAGCTCAACCGCGAAGCATTCCGGGATTTGCAAGAGCGAATGGCGGCGGCACGCGACGAACTGGGCATCGCCAAAGGCAAGCCATAACAGACCCTTCGGATACCACCTCGGTTCTCATCATGGGAGCCGAGGCGGTTTGCTATGTTCTGAATAACTGGTGTCCCATCTGCAACAACACCAGCGCCAGATGCCGGACACTGTGGGGCCAGACGACATCTTGACCCCACACTAGGATCACACGGTGACCAAACTTCTCACAACCATCACGCAACTCAGCGAGCCGATCAGCCAAGACGCTGCCGACGCATAAATAGCGTAGCTGAAGTTCGTGCGTGGTAAAAGAACGGCATCAACAGGGCTATCGACTAGGATAGTCGCTAGATAGTGGCAAATGACACCTATATTTATTTAAAGCTTGAGGGCAAGTGAAAAAGATACTCATCCAGGACAACAAGTTAGGCCCTAAGACCGTGGTTGCTGCCACCATCTGTTTTATAGCGACATTTGTTGCTGGCTGCTCGACGAGTGAGAATCCTTTTGATCAAGATCGCAGTGCAGATGATGAGCTCCCAGCAACCGCTGAGACATTTGCAGCTAATCCTGAAACAACACGAAATCTATCTACATATGATAATTTTGAATTCTTCATCGCCCAGCCCTCCTCCTCCGCAGATAGCCAAGGTGACTTGTGCTTACTCATTGTAGAAGATGATATAACCGCTACTGAAAGCTGTGGGGAGGGGCCGATCATTGATATAGGTGTTCAAGGCGTCAGAGCTCAATACTATTTTGAAGGCGAAGCGGAAGAGACCGATGCTTGGGAAAAACTAGCACCTAATCTTAGAGTTAAGACTTACTGAACGACCGTAAGTTTTGGTGTCGCAAGAAGCCTCGCCTACAAAAATAGCTAGACCCCATCATCTGCTGGAAAGCTCCGATGGGGTCTAGTCTTCGGCCTAAGGTATGAGTTCTTTCATTTCCTCTTCCGACAATTCTTCATCAATCAATTCGAGTTCTAACACAATGTCGTCACCGTCCGCTTGGCTCAGGCGAGGGAAAGTATACGAGCGTTGTGCCTCAATGTTATTTGTGTCAGCTACTGCTAGGTTTGTAGATACGGCACTCCATGCTTCACTTTGCCGAGAAGTATGATCATTTGCGGAACCGCTAGATTCCACTACGCTTTGCGAATCAACAACCGCGGAGTCAGGAAGAAGAACCGTAGTAACATCAATCACTTCCTTACCTGAATGATCCGCAGCACCAAAGTAAAGTCCAGTCTGCTCTACCTTTTCTGGTGTGTTGCAGGCTGATCCTAAAAAGCCAGTCTCAGCAATGTAGATCAACGAGCAGATATTCAACACACTGTCTGTTCCAGCGAGATAGTGAATACCGTCTTGGGCTCCTAGTTCAACTATTGCTGTTTCATCAATTCCCCCAACACCATATTCTGTAAGATCGATGTGTTCTTCGTTTTTGATAGCTGATAATGCAGAAGAATCCTCGAAAGAGCTACCTTCAAGAGAGTTGTTATCCAAGGCCGAAATTACTTCAGAGGGTTTCATATCAGAAGTTGGGATTGGCGGTTTAGGCTCTTCAAAAGTGTTGGCAATACCTACACCGGACCCTACTAATACCGCTACACCACATACTGCGGTGCCAACTATTGCATTGCGAACAACAGGGTGTTGCCTTGACGGTTTGAATCCAAGGTTGCTTTTCATCGTTCCACCCGACATGTCGTGCCTACATTTACATTTGTATCTTGAGAGAGTCCCCACCTGCATATCGAGTAACCATCTGTAGCACGGTGACCGAAGTTAACCACCTCAGCATTGGTTGCTCTCCCGACACTTATAAGCACCAGGCTCCTCTCGATGTTACGTATTTCATATTCTCTGGCGGTTACAGCCCAGCCTTGAGCACCTATCATGTTGGTGTAGAGGGGGCTCATTTTAGGAGTGTCGCCAGGCAAGGGGCCGCTCTGATAGGTATACATGGCAGCATGTGAGGCTGTAGGGATTGCGAGCATCCCTAGCACCGCTGCGATGATTACGATAATTAGATTATCGCGAAGCCTAGAGCGCCTAGCTCTTGTTAACCCTTCTTGAGGTCCAGTAGAAACCGTTTGCACTACATCTCCTTAACATCTGGTATTGAGTAGTGAAGATCACCTTATTTGATGTCCTATTTCATATTAAAAGAGATAGTGTTTTTAGAATAGGGTTGAAAATCTTCTTATTGTTTAAGTTATTGAAAGTAAGAAAGATATGCATCGTTTACCGATGGTGCTAGAGATTTTCGGCGGGATCGGATTCGGCACCATCCACGAACAAGTGGAACGCTTCGTCGCAGCCCAGCATCACGAACTCGGAACGCTCAGTGGCCAGTTCATTGACCCACATGACTATGGATCAGACCTCATCGAGCCACTTGCTGCCTACCTCTACCACCGCGGCGACCTCACGCCTGAGCGACTAGAACATCTCGACCAGATCATGCTGCACGACCTTGCTGAGCAGTTCTACAAGACCGTAGACAACATGCAGCAAGCCAGTGCGAACTACATCTACCGAACCCATACTGACGGTCTTGATTGAAGTCGTTGCTGATATCGTTTCGCATCAGAGCAGAGAAAAGCCGCGGAGATCAAGAAGATGTCCGCGGCTTTCATATTGGAAAACAGTCATCACGGGGTCTGTTCGATGCAATGAGGGGCAGCTCAATGCATACGGTCCCGACTTTATCAGCTGAGCGCTCTGTCAGCATAGGCTGCCTGGTGGGAAGTTAGTAAATATCTTCCCCATCTAACTCTTCACCGGACTCATCGACCTGTTCCTCGAACCAGAAGTCTTGTGTTCTGCCGACCTCATCCATGGCTTCTTCATGCTCTTGTTTCGCGAAATCGAGATCACGTTCGGCCTGCTGGTGTTGCGCCATCAATTCGGCTTCTTTTTCCACAGCACCGTCGGGAAGGGCATTCAGCTGCTCGACCAATTCTTCTTCTCGCTGCTGAGCGTCCATGAGATTGGAATCGGCTCTTCTGGCTTGCTCTTGGGCTTTATCCATCGCAGCAGTTGCTTGGGCAGGGTCAATATCGGATCGAGTTGGCATGATCTTTTCTCCAGAGGTTCAGGGGTGACTGCTCTGATCGTAATCGATGCTCACCACGCAAGGGGAGTAGTGGTGTCCCCACATAGTCGGTCGCCGGACACTGTGCTGATATGAAACGAATGACCCTTCTCAAAGGTGCACCAGGCTCCGGCAAGACCAGCCTGATTGAGAACCTGAACCTGAGTCCATACACCCTTGGCTATGACATGTTCCGTGAACTGTTTGCGGTGACCGCACCGGTGACCGATGACGAGAGCACATCGTTAGTGGTCGGTGCCCAGATTGAACGCCAGGTTGTTCAAGCCACCCATGACGCGGTGGAGAACCGGCTGAAACTTGGTGCGCTGGTGGTGATTGATGCCACCAACGTCACCATCGCCGACCAAAAAGCGTGGCGCGATATGGGGCATAAGTACAACTACGATGTTGCCCTCTACGATGTCCAGAGCGAACTGACTGACGACGAGCTGCTGGCACGCAACGACCGACGTGGCGATCAACGGGTCGCCGAAGATATCGTTGTGAAAAAGGCGCAACAGTCTCGCGAATCGGGCGTTGCACTGGGCGTTCATAAAATCGAATCTGAGTTGCAGCTACGAAAACTCGGTACCGTCGCCGAGCGAGATTTTAACCTTTTCGACAAAGTTGTCGTTTTTGGAGACATCCACTCGTGTGCAGACACACTCAAAGAAGCTATTGCCGACCATGGTGACCTCGATGACCCGCGCATTGCGTGGATTTTCCTTGGGGACCTATTCGACCGCGGCCCGGATGCCCTGGGTGTCTTTGAACTGTTGGCTCCGCGTGTCGAGCAGGACAACGTCTTCTTGATCGAGGGAAACCACGAGCTCAACCTTCGCCGGGTGCTGACCAACACCGCGTCAAAGGGCAGCTACCGTGACTCGCGTGCCACTCGTGACCAACTGTTGGCCGGAGGATATATGGCTGCTGACCAGCTGGCCTTCTTGAATCATTTCGTGCCGTTCATTGGCTTCACCAAAGCCCAGCAAATCTTCTTCGCATCCCACGGCGGGGTGCAGGTCGATAAGGTGCCATATAGCGTAACCGCCGGTGGCAAGATCATCTACGATGTTTCAAACATCCCCGACTATTACTTCATTTATGGTGCAGCATCGCGGACGCATACTTGGAATCGCCAGACCGAATACGGTCACGACGCCAATCTGCTGGCAAGCGCAGATGTTGTGCAATTCCACGGCCACCGCAACGGCTCACGTTCTCAGGGGCCGCAACCGATGAATGCTGTACCCAATGTGTGGAACCTGGAATCGGGTGTCGAAACTGGCGGCAAGTTATCAGTTGCGGTTATCAACGAGTTCGGACAGACCACCGGCTATCAGTACGACGGCCCACCGTTTGACCGGCCTGTCGTTGCACCAGATGTCTCAGCCATCCCGCTGTCAGCACGCTTGGAGTCCGATGAGGGCATCCGAGCCAAAGACATCGGCAACGGGATCACCGCTTACAACTTCACCCGAGAAACTTTCCAAAAGGGCCAATGGAACCCTGAAACCACCGCGGCACGTGGACTGTTTCTACGCGATGACACCGTCGTAGCTCGGGGCTATGAGAAATTCTTCAACCTTGGCGAGCAGCACGGCTACACCAAAGATGATGTGATTCAGCACTTCGAGTTGCCGGTGCGCATCAGCGAAAAGGCCAACGGATTCTTAATGATCGTCGCCGCTGTAGACGGTGATTTAGTGTACTACACCAAGGGCGGTCCAACGCCGTTCGCCAAGGCTGGTCAAGCACTGTTTGAGCGTCGGTTCGATAATCAGATGCGCCAGAAATTCGCCGGTCTATTGTCTCGCACCAACGTGTCGGTCACCTTCGAGGTCGTGCTGGAGAACGACCCCCATTTGGTGGACATCATCAGCGAAGACATCGTGTTTTTAGATGTCATCAATAACGACATCGACTTTGCGTTCCGACCAGAGTTAGAGCAAGCAGTCCAAGCCATCCTCAACATCCGTCGCGTTCCGTCCACCGTGGTGACAACCCGAGAACAGCTGTCCGAGATGATCGACTACTATCAGCACGAAATCATCTTCGAGGGCGCAGTGCTGTTGGATGCAACCGGTCGGATGGCCAAGATAAAATCCGACTACTACTCGGCGGCCAAGGCCATCCGTGGACCGCTGACTCGTGTACTGCGGGGGACTACCCAGACGCTGCCACAGACCATGCAACAAACGCAGCACAAGTTGGCTGATACCGGCATCTGGCAGAACTTGTCCGAGTACACCAAGGTTAACCCACACGGCGACACAGTGCTGGATATGCCTCGGATTTTGAAAGCCATCAATTTCCAGCACTGATGGCAGCACCTGCTGCGGGGGTCATGCCGGACACTGACTGAGTATGACCCTCATAGCAGACACCCCGCAGAACGTAGTAGCAGACCGCCCATCTTTGGTAGATGTCGATGCCTATATTGCTTCAGTCGAAGACCGATACGTCGCACGAGGCGAAATCGCACCGATCTGGTATCTCATCTTGGCCGGTGGACGATCCGAGAACGCTGGCATTTTCGACGGCGACTCCCGCACCCGAGCCAAGTCAGACATCGGTGACTCACCATTCCATCCGCAAGCTCGGTCCAAGTGGGACAACGTTGATTACAGCGATACCCGCATCATGACCCGTCAAGAGCTGTACCAGCCGCTGCATAAGCGCATCGAGTTCTTTACGTGGCGCAACGCAGAGGTGGTGGCACGATTTGAGCGCGAAGTTGGCGACACCTATCTGCGACGCATCGGCGAAGATCACAGCTTCACCCAGTCCCTATTTTACCAACTGCAACAGCACGGCCACCTCACGGTCCGACAAATCGAAGCACTTCAGCAGCAGTGGCAGCGAGAAGACGCAAAGCCTGTCGCCACGCCAGCACCATCAGGTCGCACCACTGTTACCGGCACAGTGCGGTCAATGCGCGACGAAACGTCCCGGTACGGCACGGTCACCAAGATGCTGGTCCAAGACGCCACCGGATTCACGACCTGGGGCAGCGTTCCCAACGCATTGGAAGTACAGGTCGGCGACAAGGTGCAATTTGATGCCACCATAAAACCCGCCAACGATGTCACGCACTCATTTTTCAGTCGGCCAACAAAAGCACAGTCATTAGAAGCTTTGTCGGTATAGATAATCTTCCGCCCGGCGGTTGTAAGGGAAGTGCAGTCACCGGACGGTTTCAACACGCGATGTCCTGCTGTTCGTGACGCCGGACACAGTACAGGTAGCTACCCGGTGCGTTGCCACCAAACAGCTCACCGGGCGGCTCCAAATTTTCACAACAGCCACAAGGTACGACGGAGACACGTATGTCAGATAGTGAAAGACCACGCCTGGCCGATTTCGCGCCATCAACACCCGAACCGCAGCCCCACACTGGGCGATGGTTTCAGACCGAATCCGGCACATTTGGTCAATTCATGCCGTCAACATTCGCCGACAAAATCCAACGCCGGCGAGAGGGCATATGCATGGAAGAAATCACCCTGGACTTCACCGGTCGCACCGAAGCATGTCAGCGCCCCGCCGTCTCCGTGGCATTCGATACGTTCAACCGAGGGCACTACCCAGTCTGCCGGGACCACGCTGCCGGACACGTTTGAGATAGAAGAACACTCTCACACCAGGAGCAAAAATGGGACAGCAAAAGACCTCGCACCCCCAACCCAGTGCCTGGGAGCGGTTTCAGTCCGTCGCCAAATTCGTCATCACTGTGCTCGGGTGGGGGCCATTGGCATTTGCCGTGGCAATACCGCTCATCGCAACTGTCAGCCTCACAGTGGACTCCATATGGTCGTGGTTCACCCAGGACATCACTCTTAGCACCGTCATATTTGATCTTTTCGACTCCATCGGCAATTTCATAGCCGCTTCAACCGATGCACTCGTGCCGATCATTGCTCTGGGCATCATCTGCCTCGGCATCGGTCTGACAGCTCGACACATCGGTGCCACGATGCGGAATCGACAGTTGTCCGAGTTCCCCTGACCGTAAATCCGGAGTGCCGGACACAGTGTTAGTACAAGCATAAAGACCTCAAACATTCCCACTGCCGAGTAGGAAAGACCGGAGAAACACCATGACTGAACAAGACATCATCGACGTTGAAGTGATCGAAGAAGACGACAACCAGCTGACCGACGAGGTGAAACATGACGAGTTGTTCATGGCAACACTGCGCCGCGCTATGGCTGATGTAATGAAACTCGAAGCCGATGCTGATAAGAAGCTGTTTGAAGAAGCTTTGGCAAAAGCCAAGAAGATCAAAGGCAAACGCACTTTAGAGATCAAACTGCCAAACGGTGAAGTCATCGCATCGCAATCCGAGACGGTGACAGAAGAGTGGGTCTACGATTTTCACGACAAAGAAGCGTTCAACACCTGGTTGGAAAAACATTACCCGGACTACTTTGAAGAAAAAGAAGTCGAGGTAGAGCAGACGTTTACCGAAGCACCCTCGGGCATTGGTGAGGTCGATGCGCTGCTCAACAAGGGCTACACCTCGATTACCGTCAAGCGCGAAGAGACCCAACGTGTCCCAGACGACGCGATGGTCAACGAACTACTCGATGACGCCGACATTGAAGATAACGTCATCTACGACCCCGAACTCGATGAAGAAATCCCAGGTGTGACCGGCGAGCAAAATGAAAAGGTCACCAAGAGCGGTTTCCGTTTCAAGAAAAGCAACAATACCAAGCGTCAACTTGTCGAAATGGCACTGACCAGCGGTATCCAAATCACCAGTGAAGACCTATTCAAAACATTGGAACTAGAGTCAGCTAAAGCCGATAAATAAGTCGGCCAATCACCTGATCTTCCGCCCGGTGTCAAATCGTTGCAAGAGTTGACACCGGGCGGACCCGTACCCGAGAGGATAAGGCTTGGATTGGCAGGATGATGTCAAAAGTATGAAGCTGCAACGCATCGCTGGACACACGCTATCTGTGTTCGGCAACGTGGCCGGACGGTTCGTTGGACCACTGCTAGCGATCATATCCTTTCTCATAACTGGTTTGGCAATCGGTGGGATGTTAGCTGTAGCGGTCATGGTGTGGCTCCTGACAGAAGCGGATGCCTCCGGTTTCGTGCTTGAACTGCATGAAATACTGGTGACATTTTTACCAAAAATCACCCAAGCCACCGGGCCGATTTTTGTATTCGGCATAGCATCCACCATCCTTGGTCAGTTAGCTATTGTGCCAGGTGACAGACTGCTTGGCAGGGGTGGTAACCTCCTGGAAGCGCCGACTCGACAGCAGAGGTTCGGAGCGGCGCTGAACAACGTTGCAACGCTGTCTCAGTGGCTGATGAAAGCCATCGGTCTTGTGGCCATTGTTTTGACCGGTTTGAGTGTGGTCGTCAGCACACCGTTTGTCATGATCTCCAACCACTTTGGCGCATCGGTAGGCGTCGGTGATGGTTGGGGACAGCTTCTCACCTCACCATCTGCTGAAGTCTCCGGTGCCCTGGTGGATATCGTGTCGTGGTCACTTGCGGTCGTGCTGATATACCTGGCGTGCAACTGGGTTATCGATTACGGCAGACGCCTAGATGACCGCATTGGGCTGCGCGAAGACGGTGAAGATGAGGGCCGGACACTATCTGATCATGAAGAACCAGATGAGCTCAGCCCAGACCGCCCAGCAGAGAAACCGAACTAACGATGGCAAGTACACCAGCAAAAGCCATTCTGAGGCCGATGTGAACCTCGGGAAGCCGACCCCTGCTGGAACACCTGTTGAACAGCTTTACGCCAACCTTCGCGCCTCGGAGATTGAGTTCATTGAGATTACCTCCAACGACGATGGCACCTATTACCTATCGCACGTCACCCCAAATACACCGGAAGACTTCGACGCCGCGCTTGATCACGTCCTTGAAAGCGACCTGTCGTTGGACGACCTATATGCTGAGGATGGCGGACGGGTCGAAGGCCAGTCAACTGTGAAACTCAACGTTGATGAAGAGATTGACCAGATCAACCGCGAAGCGTTCCGCAAGATCGCCAACACCCCTACTGAAGCCGACATCGACCAGGGGTACGCTGCGGCATTCCAGCAGATGCGAGCAGAGCATCACCCAGCCATCCAGTCCGGCGGTCAAGATGATCGGAAGCTCAGAGATACTGTTGATACCCGCCCCCGGTACAGTACGATTCGGAAGAAAAGGACATCAGAAGCAACACGTCGAGCATCCTACGGTCGTGCCTACGAGCAGGGTGTGCCAGTCAAACCAGCAGAAGATGCAGCGTTTGAAGAACTCTGGAACGACGAGAGCAGATATGGCCAGGGTCGGAAAGCTCCAAAATTTGGGCACAGCAAATCCGATATCGAAAGCAGCCTAGAAACATGCCGAAAAGACTGTGAGTGGATCGAGGACGGCAGCCTGTCACCGGGAGAGCTGCTGGGTCAGGGTGTCTCGAAGCAGCAGGCACTCGATACGATTCAGCAAGAAATCGACATGTTTGAACGAGGACTTGCAACCCGTGGAAGGTCATTGGAAGACAATGTCATGTTGATGCGAGACGCTACCCGCTGATGTCAGCGTTATAGGGGTGGAGCCATCACACAATCATAGAGCCGCGCCATGTATTCATCGCGGGTCATTGTCACCGCGCAGTGAAGATCGGATGTCAGATATCGTCTGAGGGTCTGTTACCGAGTGCCCCGCCGCGGCCATCACACCGTGGGCGAAGCGCATTGATTCCTCAATCTCAACCTCAGTAAGTTTCTGCGCCACGACCCCTCCTGTGTTCAAATATTTGCAGGTCATTCTTACCGTGTCCGGAGCACATTAAGCCTATCGAGCCGACTTACTGGTGTCCCCGAGACATCACCTGCCGGACACTGGCAAAGTATGATCAACAGCGACGATTCTCAGCCCCAAAGCCCGATAAAATACCTGTATCTCGGCATAATTGACCCCAGTACTGGTAAAACCTCGCCAGCAATGCTGAACCCCGAAGAAATCGAACGACTCGTACAGTTGGGACGGTCACATCGGACTATTCCAGTCCAAGACACCGTCATGATGCAGAAGCCCTCTGATTTTCCCGAACTCTTCCCAAACGAATAACCGCATGTCGGCATCGGGCCGGACACTACCGGAGCATGACGCATAGCCCGACCCGACCTCACACGATTCAGCAGACCGACCAGGCCGGTGATGCCCAATGATGGGCGCACAGCACGCCGCCTGTGGGGCAGCCGCCTGGGTTGCCGTGGCATCTGATTACCAGCTTCCCATCACCGCGGTGACCGAGCCGTTGGCCGAGACGTACTCCTGGCTGGGATGGCTGCCTGACGCGATACCGCTGGGTTTGGGCCTAATGGATGTCGGTCCAGCCGGGGTGTTCATGGGCTCCATCATTTGCGCTGGGGCCGCCATGCTGCCAGACATTGATCACCACAACGCAACTATCGCCCACTCGCTGCCCCCGCTGACCATGGTCATGGCTCGATTCTTCATGACTATCTCCGGCGGTCACCGCCACGGCACACACTCCATCGTCGGCACGCTGTTCTTTGGCATCGTCGCGTGGCTGGCAAGTTTTCTAGTCATCAAAGATGTCGGATGGCTGGGCGACCTGAACGTCGGCGCCGGTTTGATGGCGATCTTCTTGTCAGCATTTGCCTTCAAAGTGCTCCGCTTCATGCCAGACACAGCACGCAAAGCACCCTGGGCAGCAGGCATCATGGTCGGCATCGTCACCACGCTGGTTTTCCCGCAAGGTCCGTCCTGGCTGATTGCCTGTGTCGTGCTCGGCGTTGCGGTCCACATTGCAGGTGACATGCTCACAAAAGAAGGTTGCAACATCTTCTGGCCTTTGAAGATCAAGCCACCCAAATTCCTGAAGAAAACCCCTTTCCTCGACAGCCTGTGGCGCGATAACGGGTACATCTCCATTCCGTTGCTCGGATCAGCTGACTCCATTCGCTGCTGGGCGTTCACCATCCCCGTCTCCGGTGTGGCCATTGCAGGAATCTGCTTAGCCGGAATGTATTGGGCACAGGGTATGTGGGCCGGGGTGCTGGGTTAACTTTTTGTCCCGGACACTTACCCGGCATGACGAAACCTTTGACTTCAGCACAGCAGAAACAGCAGTCCAACCGAACTGGTGATGGCAAGTACACCACCAAGTCTCATTCCGAGGCTGACGTTGCTCTTTTGGCGCCGCAAAACACCCAGCAGGACCACTACGACAACATCGCCGAGGAGCTTGGCCACGATCCATTGGACTACGCACGCGGTAACGCCAGAGCTGCAATGGGTATGAAATTCAACCGTCGAGACTCAGCGTTTGACGCAGATGATCTGGCCCAAGAGTCCGTCCTAGCCGTGATGGAACGGTATCAAAAAGACGGTGGCAAAAATGTCGGGTCGGTCAAGTCATGGCTCAACCGCACCATGAAAAACAAGATGACCCGCATGGGTGAGGGAAAGTTCCACTGGCCAAACTCAGTGGCTATCCGCCAGTACAACGAACTCATCTCGGCGCGAGAGCAAGAACAAGGCACCTTGTCCAGCGGCGACAAAGACAAGATTCGTCATCATTTGCTGGATAACTGGGATGACATCAACCCCACGATGAAGCGCCACCGTCCACAGCCAGATTTTCACCTCTACACGTTCAAAAACACCGCAGTGCGACTTGACGGTCTAGAAGGCTCGGAGGGCGACCTGGGTGGAGAAGAGAATATCGGCGGCTTCCTACTGGATAACGCATCAGATGCACCAGATCACTTCACCGACATCGAGGTGCACGAAGCCATCCAAGACCTAGAAGAGGTTAATCCCAAAGCGATCTCCGATAGTCAGATCGCCTCAGCTCAATTTTCCTACAGCTGGCTCACCGACGGCAACGCACCAGAAATCAAGCCATCACTAGATAAGGCTGAGTTCGAGGCAGCCTTCCAAGATTTGAACATCAGCACCACCGGGTCATCGGAAAAAGCAGCCCAAGCTGTAGCTGATTGGGAGCAAGGTGAAGACCTCGATGAAGAAACAGGCCTTGTCAAGCCAGAGATCGCAGCTTTGATGAAGCCCTTCGGTGGAGAAGAAAACCTGTCGATGGGTCAGCAGCAAAGTGTGATGAACACCCTGACCCGCAATGGTCGAGATGCACGCCACGTGAACAAGATGTGGACCATCTCAGCACTTTCAGCACGCCTGCCAGATCAACACACCGGGGTGGCACCGCAGAAGAAATCCAACAAGAAAGCCGCATAACAATGAGCCGCAAACGACAGCCCAGAGACAACCATGGACGATTCTCAACCAAGCGCAATTCAGAGGTCGATCTGCACCTAGCAGGGACACCGGATGCAATGAGTCCAGCATCTTTATCGCAACACCTGTCTCGGACCGCCACCTTGGAACCCGGTGCGGCAGCCAGAGCGTTGAAATCGCCATCATCGGCTGTCCGGGCATCCGCCAAGGTGATCGGCTGGGATTTGCCGGCAAAGTTACGTCAACAATTTAGCCGGTCTGAACGTGACGTTCTGCAAATTGTTCGCCCCGACCTGGCGGCATGATCCGAGACTTTTACCCCCGGACACTACTGACTGAAGTCGAAAATAGCGCTGACTTTGTATTGATCAATATCTCACAAGGAGAGGCAGATGAGCCTGAATACAGACTTCCAGAACATGATGCTGGAAAACGCACAAATTCTTGGTGTCACCGACTTTAAGGGCGGTTGGGATCGAGTCTGGTCCACCCTGACATCGTCGGCACCCGGCCTAGAAATGGCGATGAACATCATCGGTGTCATCCTGATTGTTGCAGCCATCCTGTCCTACCTATGGCAGCACCGCAAAGGCAGTGGCTGGGGTAATGGTACAGCCATCATCATCGGCGCAGCAATCCTCGGAACCGCCCTACTGGCACCCGCCATCCTCTTCCCACTGCTACTGGGTGTAATCGACTGGCTGATCGCCTTCGTCGTCAACCTCGGTGAAGACCCACTGAGCCAGTAGCCCCCTAGGAAAACGAGAAGAGGTAGCAGTCCAGGATGAATTCGCTCTACATGCTCACCGATATGACAGGCGTGTCGTCACAAGAGGACCGCACTGCCGTGTTCATGCGGTGGGAGGTACGCCGCAAGTCGATGGTCTTAGTATTTGTCGGCATCATCCTCGGACTGCTACCTCAACTCTTCTTATTCTCCGTCATGGGTGGCTGGGGTCTACTGCTAGTCCCCATCATGATTGGCATCGTCTTCTTTGTCTTTGAAGCACGTCAGAGAACCGGTCTGCAACTCAAACAATGGGAAGCCATGAAAGACCGCCTCAACGATGTGCACCAAGGCAAGATCATGCTGTGTGGAGAGCCGCTGGAATCCACCTCAAAGTGGTACCACATCCGTTCATCTTCTCGCCCAGTGCAGCATTTTGATACCACCCCGGAATCGCAGAAACCTGCCGAATCGTTCGACATCTTTGACCTGGTAGAAGGAACCGTAAACGCATGAAACGCCGCATCCTGATATTCCTTACCGCGCTGCTGAGCATCTTTGCGGCTACCGTGCCGTCAGCCTATGCGTCCGCTCCTGTGAAGAGTATGACTACTTCTGCTGCGCAGAGCTCTATGCAGACTGTCATGCCGGCTGCTGTTTTGCGGACGGATGACAGGGATGTCATAACTGACGCCTGTGGCAACCCTGAAGCATTTGAAGGGGAGCATCCGTTTGGTGTGGTTGCGGGGGAGGAGATTGACGCAGAAGAACGTGCCTCGTCTGAACTGCTGCCAATCAACCGCTGGTCAGAATCCACCTCAAACTTCTACACCAACATCGACGAGGGCATGTTCGATCTGAACATGGAGCGCATGACCCGCGAAAACATTGCCGGCACCATGTTCTCCATAGCCTCAACCATCTGGGCGGGAACGACCTCAACCTCCATTTGGGCCACAGCATTCTGTCCCATTGATGCAATGGCAGGTCATGTAGATGAGGCTGTTGGTGATTTCGGAAACCTGCTGTTCAATGAGGGCGGGGCAGCGCTGATCACTTTACTGCTGATCGGACTCATCGGGATGGCGCTGTGGAACTCCCGGCGAGGTACGGGATTCCAGGTGGCCTGGAAAGAGCTGTTGGGCAAGATCGCTGTTATCGCCCTCCTTGTGCTCATGGTTCGCGGCTCTATGGCTGCAACAGAAGATCAGCATGGTAACGGCTTGTCACCGGCCAACATTGTCTTGACAACCAACGAGGTCGTGAGCAACTTGGCAACCATTGCCTCAGACGGTCTCATGAGCTTTTCGGAAGACGCCGGATATGCGCAATCAGGCGATGGTTCCCCTACATTGAGCTGCCAGGTTGCGGTTAACTCTCTCAACGAAATGTATCGCACAACCCACATGATGACTGATGGCGCCGGAGACCTTGCTGCATCCATCCCGCTGATGCTCTCAAACTCCTGGGTTGAAACTGGGTACATGATGTGGATGCGAGCACAATTTGGACCGCTACAAGGCACCATGGACGGTTCACCACAAAACCATGCCGGGTGCTACGTGTTGGACTGGACATCAGGTCTTCCGCAGGCATCGGCAGATCGATCAGACATAGAGTCTCGCGCTGACCTGATGGGAACCGTTCTGCGCGGCGGATACGACAATGGTGAGTTTGCAAGTGGTGCCATGTCGCTCACTGGAGCCATCCAGAATGCTGAGAGTGACGTTGATCGGATCGACCGGCAGGTCAACCGAATCATCGCCCCCGAGTCCGCGGAAGAAGAACACAAGGCAATGATGTTCCTTTCGATCTGTGAGCCAGGGGACACCATTGGCGTAAACGAGGGATTCTGGACACCGCGTGACGGCTTCAAAGATGAGTTAGGCCTTACATCAGAAGACTGCCACACGGCTTGGAACGCTGACGATGGGGATACCGCAAGCGGGGACTACCACCCTAAGAACCTTGACCCTTTTGAAATGCCAAACAATAAGGGCGACGTTTTCGATGAACTAGGTCAGGGCGCTCCGATGGCCGACTACGTCAACCACGTCAATGGCTCTCAACCAATCGGTGCTGTCGGCTCTGCCGGCATCATGATGATCTCATCGGTCATTCTATTTGTCGTCTTTGGCTTCATCTCGCTGATGGTCGTACTCGTGCGCGCAGCGCTGATTCTCGTGATCATATATCTGTTCGTTATGGCCCTGAAAGCTCTGATCACAAAAGACTCATTCCAACCGCTGCTCAAAGCCGCCAAACTGCTGATAGGCACGGCATTGCTGGCAGTGTTTGTCATGATGCTTTACGGAATGATTGTTGCCATCTCATCGCTGATGAATGACGTCGGATCAGGCTTTATGGGCATGGGTTCGATTCCGTACCTGCTGTGGGTCACCATTACGCCTGGTATGGCTATCCTGCTGCTCCACTTCTTATTCAAGTGGGCGAAGCTGCCAAGTCCGATGACACCAACTGGCGCCAAAGCCTGGGGCAAGGGCCTCTCATTAGATGGTGGCGACGCCACAATCAATGCTGCTGGTGGATCAGGTGGCCAGGATATGGCACAGCGCGCCAAACGTGGCGCCAAAAACATGGTGAACCGTCTGAGTGGCAACCAACAACGTGCCGACCACCGTGAAGGTTCCCGTGAAGGTCAGATGAAAGAAGACCGCGATCATCAGCAGGCTGGACTCGGCACTGGCAGCCCAACATCGGGCGACCATGCGGAAGGCTCTATGGCCGGTGAAATGTCTGCCGAAGGCTCTGGCGGCGTGGCCACAGCGACTGCTGCCGGTGGCGGTAACTCGGGCGGTGGCGTTGAGACATCCGGCGCTGCATCGGCTGGCCTCAGTGGCGGTAGCGGTGGACCGGTCACCGCTGAAGATAAACAGGCTGTTGCCCGTCTACGTCGCATGGAGCAAGAGGCAGAAAAGAAGCAAAAACGTGCCGACTTGATGAACAGTCTGAAACCGCGAAATATCGGCTCTACCATGTGGAATGGTGCGAAGAACGGCATGGCTGCTATGAAGGCTCGCGGTGTTCGTGGAAATCTGCGCAAGGCAGCATCCACAGCAGCCAAAGTCGCTGGCGTCACCACTGTTGCAGGTGCACTTGGCCTTGCAGGTGGGCTACCGTTGATGGCCGCTGGAGCCGCAGGCGTTGTCGGTGCACGTGCCATCAAACGCCGCATGGAAGCACGTGGTCTGGTAGGTCGTGAAAATCGGGCGACCTTTGCACGAGACGTTGAATCCTACGTGGCAGCTGGTCGGCCAGAAATCGGTGAGCAGCGCGGTTCGGTCCGTGAAAACATGGCAGAGCAAGCTGAAGCAGTGCAACAAAAGGCTGCCGAGTCTCGGGCTGGCCAATGGGCACAGGATAAGGTCTCTGTCGCCTCTGAGGGCATCCGCAATACGACTGACAATGTCAAAGACACCACTGCCAATTACTGGAATAAGGCAAAGACTGGTACCGCATCTGCGGCCACCGCAGTCGCTGACACATTCAAGCCAGCGCACCAGCAGTCCGGCGCCACTGAAGAGCAAAAGGACATTGCCTATGCTTCACGGCACGGCTTCGATGCTCACGACCCAGAACAGCTGGCGGCAGCCCACGATGAGCGCATCAAGCGGGAGGAAGAAGCTCACAATGTAAAGGCTGAGAAACAGGAGCGTCGCGGACGACGAGCAGCCCACCGTGGAGAAATCAAGGAACACAATCAGGGTCTCGCACAGCAGGCGCGCAGTGCGCGTGAGGCCATGAACCAGTCGGGGAACCGTCAGAAGCCTCAACAGCAGAAGCCGGTCAAGCTGCCTGATGCTCCACAGCCTGAGCAGCCGACACCGCAGCCTAAGACTGGTGAGAAATCAGATATCACTGACAAGGGTGGTAAGCCAAATATTCGTCCTGCCGATGGGAAGTCAGGGGGAGGTCCATTTGACGACAACAAGGAGTAGGACGCTAAGAGACGGCTACATGAGGGGAGTGCTGCTACGATGAGCTCCATAACACCCGCGCAAGCGGCTCGTCAGGATCATCGAGATCAAGGGGGTCGCTACAGCGAGTATGAACGCAGCGAACCCGAAACGAATCTCACCATGCATCAAGACGACATCACTCAACGTGGGAGCTTCTACTTCCCACCACGCTTCACCACTGCCGAAGACACCATCGACTTCTACAGTCGCACCGCTATCGATGACGAGATCATCGCGCGAACTGTCATTGCTAGTCACCAGCATCGAGACGCAGTGGTCGAGCAGCTAGAAGAGCGCAAGCAAGAGTCCATCGGTATCCGACTCAAAGAGCATATGGATGAGTGGGACCTTCAGCCTGAGAACAAGCGTAAGAAGAAGAGCCCTGAGCGTGCCGAGGTTGAAAAAGCTGAGATCGACCGCCTCAACGAGCTACCATACAGCGCTTATGGTCTGGGAGAGCCCCCGGCGGCTTTTGGAACGCAAGATGGATCAGAGATCATTCGAGCGATCAAGATGTGTCAGTATCGTCCATCTCCAGCACGTTTTCCAGAGGAGTCTCAGCGGGTTGAAGATCACGTTGTCACACTTGACGATGAAGACCTCACAGTGCGACAGGTCATGGACAAGTACGCCACCGATGCGGTCAAAGAACAACTCGTCTACCAACCCAAGCAAGTCGAAGACCGGACCGGTGATCTGCTGCAAGTCGTCCAAGAGCTCCGCGGAGAGTTAGCTGCTGTACGGCGGGATAACCAGATTATTGGCAGGGGTATAGACGAGGTCATGAACGAGATGGATAACCGCTTCAGTATCCAAGAATCGGTCGCGGGACTACGAGACAGCCGAGGAAAGATCAACACAGCAGGGCGACGAATTGTGAATAAGTTAACCTGGCGAGAATGACAATCACGACAAGGCCGGGGGATGAGTGCCAGTCATTCCCCGGCCTTATGTTTTCACAAACACTTCAACTTTCAAGAAAAACCCTTGTCACAAGGGACACCAGTGTGCGTGCTTGTGATGAGATGAAGTGTGAATCACGTCAGAGTGCATGTGACTCATCTCGCATGTAGGCTCAAATAGTGAGACGAAAAGTTCACATATTGAAATAAAGGAAAGACGATATGAAGACCCCTCGGAAGACCGCCATCAAAGCGTTAGCGGTATCGCCATTGCTTGCTTTGGCACTGACCTCATGCAGCTCTGAACCACAAGACCCGTCTGCGATCATGTCTGAATATGTTGAACACCTCAACAGCGGCGACTTCGAGGCTGCGCTGGAGCTCGTGCACGATCCTGGTGACATCACCGCCGACAGTTTGATCAAAATAGAGGGCATCGACATAGCAGAACCTGCAACGAGTGTAGAAGAGTTCTCAGCAGAGGATGGCACCCAGGATGTTGAATTTAAGGCAGAGGGTGACAGTGAGCAGGTAGGGGGAGTGACCTTTGTCAGCACAGATGACGGATGGCTCATTGAGCAGCCGCTATTTCTTACTCAGCATCCCGATGGTATTGTCAATGATCTTCTGGATGAAGGGGCGGAAATCTTTACTGCTGATGGTGCTCAAATTGATCACAGCAGCCGGGTCGTCACCCACTCCGCTCAGGACGCCAATCTCAGTATTGACTTTCCAGGAAATGACTTTGCCGAAGCGCAGCAATTCGAGGCACTGACCACATTCACACCGGGTGAAGCCCCTGTGATTCCCATTGTAGAATCTCATGAAGGCCAGCAAGCGGTCGTGTTCGAAATCGCGGACAAGCTCTACCAGGAGCTCCAAGCCCTCTATACCGAGATCGGCCCCATAAGCACAGGCAATGCATCGTTCACAGTCCTGGACTTTCCTGACAAGGAAGAATGCTCAATTATGCGATCTGCTACGTGGGAGTTAGGCGTCCCCGATCCAGACCTTTTGATTCAATGTGGCGACCCAGAAGAAGGCATAACTGTCGGCAAGATTGAGAAGGAGTACCTTGGTGCAGTGACTCAGCCAGTAGAGGGGTCGCTGACCCAGGAGACTATTCACTCTCGGGGAGACATCGTAACTCTGCCCAGTATCTTTATCGCTGAGGTTGCTGATGGAGAAATCAAAAGCGCGGGATTCCATAGTGACTATGTTGACTAGATAGCGCCCACCCACCATCTCTTCAAAAACAGGACCTACCGCCCCGTCAGAAGCTCCCAGCGAGCCGCCTGGCGGGGCGGTGTGCGTTCCGGGGGAGTGGGTTGGTGTCGGGCGTGCTGTTGAAACACAATAAGCACTTACTGATGTATCAGTGTTGAGATAGTCGGTTTCTGATCTCTACTGCACTTTTTGGAAAGTTGGATGTCACCAGCCATGCCCGAGGGTCCTCCAGCCAGAATTGGAGCTCATCTTCAGAGTCCACGGTCCAGACAAGTAGCGGAAAGCCAGCTCGTTTGGCCACATTCGCTAAACGAAGTTTTGCCAGGTCCTTATTTGCCACGACAAGGTTAGCATCGCATTTTTTCAATCGAGATTCGGCAAACACCTCGCTGAGTCTGAGCCGTGCAGCTGAGAGGAAACCCAGCCCTTCGGTGTTACGTCCCAGCGAAAGGCCAACGAGTAATTCTGGATGCTCGACTTTTGACCAGCTGCGCACAGCACGCACCGACTTGTCTTCCATAGTGGTGATGATGCAATTCTCAGCACCCATTGTATCGACAACCAACCGTGTTGCCTCGACCTCGTAGCTTTCGGCAGGCGTTTCATAGAGCTCATCAGGTGAGGAGAATTTGAAATCGACGTGAGCCTTTGTGCGGCCCTGGAGTATGTCTAAGGCCTCATTCAGTGTGGGGACTTCTCCAACGGCATCTACAACCTCATCGTACTCCAGAGATTCTATCTGGTGCTTTTTGCCGTCTATGACCACATAATCGTCATGGTGCAATGCGAATATGCCATCTTCACATCGCTGGACATCGAACTCCACAAAATCATATGATGCTTCTGCCGCACGGATCAGTGTTGGTCGGCGATTCTCTGCGGCTGTACCCAACTCGGCCCCTGACCGATGGGCTGAAATCATTACACGATGATGTTCGGGAGAGTTCACGTTGTGCTCCTTGTTGCATTGCGGACACCATAAGCTCATGCCGGAGCCAGGGTGATCAGGGTGCAGATGCACCCGATAGGGAAAGCATTTCTTCACCACTACTACAGTGTCCGGTGTGCTCGGATAACGGCATTGAAAGGCAGGCTACACAGCTCATTTCGGAGGCCTCGAAGTGTGCCTTTTTGAGTGGTTTTACAACCGAAATAATCGCCCATTGGAAGGCCTTCCAGGTGTCGGGAGCGGACCCTGAAGACTGGTCGAAACACTGTCTGAAAACATCCCTCAGATCGTGTTCGGAGCGCCGTTTCGGACGGTGAAATTACAGAATTAATGGCTCGTAAATGATCGAAAACTGATGCCTGTGCAACTCACGAAAGACTTGTACTCAGCGTTTTATAAGCAGTTTAGGGGCAAAAGCTCCGAACCCTTTATGGCTGATCAGGCGGTCGAGGGGCGATCACAAAGCTGTTTTACGACTATTCAAGCAGAAGATTTGCACTGAAAAATGACTCCGAGCGTTGTCGAAATAGAGAAATGTTCAAAGTTCAAGACGTTTCACAGGTCCGGTCAGCAGGGGAAAGCTGGTTTTTACAGTGATTTCAGCGTATGTCCTAATTATTGGGTTGCTACGCTTACTTGAAAGAACGTTGAAGTTTTAATATCTCTTCAGTAAGCGTAGCACATACTGTCAAGCCATTTCTGCAAATTCGCGAATAATTAGGACATACGAGACCAAACACGTGTGACGACGGTCACAGCACTTTTCAGTCAATTTTGGAGTTTTTGGACGATTATTTGACCTCGACCATGAAAAGCATGGTCATGGGCATGAAAATTTTTGCAGCATGGTCAGAGCGGATGCCTGCTATT
Organism: Micrococcaceae bacterium; assembly: GCA_013393415.1. Taxonomy (GTDB): domain Bacteria; phylum Actinomycetota; class Actinomycetes; order Actinomycetales; family Micrococcaceae; genus Yaniella; species Yaniella flava. The sequence goes on along the minus strand of JABXHI010000003.1, from coordinate 10,839 downwards.
GCAACGATGTAGACGACCTTGACCATCAGACCATGGTTTTTGCGGAACCATGTGTATAGGGAATTAAAAAGAAAAGAAAAAAGAGGACGAAAAAGTATGTCCTAATTAAGACAAATAATTAAGACATACACGAGGTCAAAAAACGCAGGGCATGTGAAGAGGATTGATACAGGCAGGAAACAGGGATACAAATAGCATGGTCTTCATGGTCAGATGTGTGTACATCGTTGCAATAGAGCGGAAGTAGAGGTACATAGAGCATGGACAGATATACACAAAGGATGGTTGAGAGTGCACAGAGCATGGTTATAGGCGAAATAGCATGGTCAGAGGAGTATGGGGCGTGAAAACCAGAGGACTGTATGTATGTGTATGTGAAAGAGTTTCTTAACACATACATACTGTTAACCAGGAAAACTGATACCCCCAGGGGGTATGCGGACCACGCTCACTTCTGCATCTTGCTCAACACCATCGGACCCCCGGACACTGACAGTGCATGACGAATCAGATGACAGCTGCGCAGCAGGCTCAACAGGGCAACCGTCGAACCTCTGGGCAGTACGACAACAAGCACCACTCCGAACCCCAGGGTGTCACGCTGCCACCACTGCCGTTGGTTTCAGATCAAGCTGCGGAACACGTCACCCGAGAAGCTACCGCGATCACCGACCATGAGTTTGAACGCATCGGCGAAGACCTGGTGACAGCAGTTCAGAAATCTCGTGACTTCACCCCGCAAAACATCCGGGCCATCACCTCGCAGATCGGCCACCAACGGCTTGGCTATGATCCTGTCGGAGCAGCAGCTCTGCGCAACGCACTAGCATCAATGGAGCCAGAAGCAGCCCACTACGCACGCAATCTGCTGAACCAGCGCCACCCAGAGGCATTTGACGGTTATTCCACGAAACAACCTTCCCAGGCCGTTACAGTGCATCCTGAGACGGTTCAGCACCCGTTAGGCAGCCCAGATAACCCTGTCAACGTCACCAGTGACGCTGGCCTTTCAGGCGAGGTCTTTGACACCGTGGTCTCCAAGGGCCGAACTTTCCACCGCTTCCGAGACGGTGTTGATCCCATGGAGCCACAGGCGATCCGCATCCAAGCTGACCGCAAGCTTGACGATGACGACGTATCGAAGATCGCCCAGCTCACTGGTTACTCACTTCGAACAGCTGGCCAGGGCGAGGGTGCATCGGACCCGATCCAAGACTCTGACTATTCATTCATCGTCCATAACGACACGACCAAGGGTGGACAGTACAAGCGCCTCGACAAATTCCAGTCCAACCTCCACACATTCATGCACCAGGGGACGCCGAAGCGAAAGACGAACAACAGCGGCCCCGGCACCAAAGACACCAGCCTCGTGGACGGCTATGGGCGTCAGGCACCGAAGATCGAGATTTACTACGACGATGCCATCGTGGATGACGAAGATTAACGGCTGAGACTTCGATCAGTCCACCGAATTTCACAGACGCCAACACCATCAACTGGGCTGAGATCAACCGCGTTGGACGTTCCGGACACTGAACAAGCATGACTATCGCATCATCTCCCAACATCGACCAGCCCATGCCCCCGACCGTCGCCGATAGCTGGGTTGACGAGGCTCTGTGTGCCCAAGTTGACCCAGAAGTCTTTTTCCCAGCAACTAAGGGCGGCACCTCAGCGCACGACATTCAGTTCGATACGGCCCGAAGCATCTGCAATACGTGTCCCGTCCTCACCCAGTGTTTGGAGGCTGCTATGAAATTTGAAGAAGGCACCACCCATTATTCCCGCTACGGAATGTTCGGTGGACTCACCCCAGTTGAGCGCGCTGATCTGGCAGGCAACAAGCCGAAAAGACGATCCAAAAAGCGCGCCGGACACTGAACATATAGGCCGACGGAAGTCGCGAAACGAACCTCGTAGAAGTCCGCCGGACACTGAATAGATACGGCCAGCAGAGTTCCCGGAAGTTCACCAGGAAATCTGCCGGACACAGTAAAACCAGGTGGCAAACAAGTCACCAACCACAGCCCCGCATCGAGGTGGGGCTGTGGATAAAACGAAGAGAAAGAATATAAAACGATGACAAAGACGATCCTCCTCGACGGCAACATTGCAGGCGACATCCTGCTGTTCAACGAAGACCTTATTGAAGACGAGATCGACAAAGTTCGCGGCGTCGGTACGATTATCGAAAACGTCTACAACCCAGACACCCAGAAGTTCGACAAGCCTGTACCTTACCCTTTCACCGTCTTTGGTCGTATGGCGGTCAACATGGCAGATACCGTGTCGAACGTCAAGGATGAGACCGGCAAGTACCCTCCACTGTTGGTAGGTTGCAAGCTCAACTCGTTTAGCAAAGATGGTGAAAACGAGAAGGGTGAAATCGTTGAAAAAACCCACCTGGGTCTCAACGTAGTCTCGTTCGGTCCATCGCTACGTTGGCACACTGCAATGATCGAAGAAGATGAACACGCCGATGCAGGTCGCTCATCGCGCTCTAGCCGAGGTCGTTCCGGACGCAATTCCAGTGGCCGCCGACGCGGACGTGACGAAGAACCAGAAGATGTTGATGAAGAGATTGACGATCAAGTCGAAGACGAAGAAAACGACGCTCAGGATGAAGAAGAGAAGCCACGTCGCAGCTCGCGCTCTTCCCGTAGCTCAGGTTCGCGTTCTTCTGGCTCGCGCACGTCTCGTTCATCGGGGTCACGCACCTCGCGGTCGGGTAGCTCACGTAGCTCTAGCTCCCGCTCAGGTGGCTCGCGTTCATCCCGTTCCTCGGGCGCATCACGTCGCTCACGCAGCAACTACGATGACTAACATTTTCCGCTAGCACATTTCTGCAAGATTATTACCGCCCATCAGGTCTTTTGATCTGGTGGGCGGTTTCGTGTTTGCCGGACACTGTCAAAGCATGGTTGAAGCCCAATTCATTGATGACCCCCTGATTCCCCGCGTTGATGTGCAGTTCAGTTTCAATGCCCGAGCCGACAATGGCAAAATGCTGGTCGATGCGGTCAAAGCCCTGCCCTCGCGCACCTGGAACCCCCAGGACAAGGTGTGGTCAATCACCGGTACTGGGACCAAAAAGCACCCCAATGATGTGCTGGAATGCCTCGGCTTCTTCATCGACACCGAACTGGACGACTACTGGCACCCCGTTGCGGTTCCGCACGGCGCCGGAGCCTACCGAGTGTATCCACGATTTGCCGGATACGAAGACGTAGCAGCAGACATTGGCCGCGGAGCAGCATGGTCCAAGGCGCATCAAAGCTTCATTGTCGATGCCACCGACCTGTCAGATGGCAAGCGTCTATTGGTTCGCGGGTTGATAACAGATGTGGAAGACCAAATCCACGACGAAGCCCACCACATGCTGCAACACCCCTTCGACGACCACGACCCCGATCTCATCGAGGACTTGGCCGAGGTGACCTCTCAGGGGGATCAGGAGCTGTTAGACGAGGCAGCAGAGCTATTCGGTCACCAGCGCGAAGGGTTCGGGGGCGAAACACACCAGCTGAGACCATTCCAACAAGCATCTGCCTACGCAGTGGCCACCACACGAAAATTGGTCTGCCACGATATGGGAGCCGGCAAAACCTGTATCGCTTTGGCCGCCGTCGATCTGATGGGCACCCAACGATTACTGGTCGTCTGTCCTCCGATTGTGGCAACCAACTGGGTGGCTGAAATCAACCAGTGGCTCTCCCCAGTGTTTGCTAAAACTCACCCAGACCAGCAACCAGGACAGTTCAAGTCAGCAGAGTCCGGTCCATGGGTTCGTCGCGTTGCCACTGGTCGTAAACTTCCCGATCTACCCGAGGTCGGATCACTGGTCGTGCCGTCATCTCTACTCCAGCGTGAAGATGTGCGCGAACTGATTGCCGAATTCGACCCCGACGCCATGATCTTCGACGAAGCTCACGAGTATTCCACCTGGGAATCACAGCGTTCCATTGCAGCACGAGAACTGGCACGCACCCTACCGGTTGGCCGACGCTTTGCGGTCACCGGAACACCATCTGACTCCCATCCGGGCGAGATGGCAAACCCCATGGCGATCACAGGCCAGTTAGAAGCACGGTTCGGCTCCTATGGCAACTACATGCAGCGCTACACGACAGTCGATCATTTCGGCAAGCACAAGCCTCTGAAGAAGAACCTTCCCGAGCTGGCAGGCATTCTGCGTGAACTGTGGGTGAAGAAAACAAAGGCCGAACTGCTGCCGCACCTCAAAGGTAAAGCGCACGACTGGCGACTGTTTGATGTCTCCACCACCGAGTACCGCAAAGCTCACGTTGAGGTTATCGACAACATCATCGAAAAAGTCGGCGGCATCGATGACACAGCAAAGATGTCACCCGGTGACATGGAAGAATTTGCCGACACCTTCGGTATGGGCGTCATGTCACCGATGTTCAGAGCAGCAGGACGCTCAAAAATCGAACCGGCACTTGGTGTGATTGAAACGCTGATGCACCAAGACGACAGCTCACCGTTGATCATTTTCGCTCACCACCAGGATGTCATCAATGAACTCCACGACACCCTGCTGGAAGAGACAGACTACGAAATTGACGTGTTGGACGGTGCTACCTCGGCAGATCAGCGCGGTACCATTGTCGAAGACTTCCAAGACGGCCAGATTGATGTGCTCATCGCCTCAATCAAAGCTGCTGGTGTCGGCGTGACGCTAACCCGTTCGCACCGCATCGTTTTCGTAGAGCACTGGTGGACCCCAGGTATCAACGCTCAGGCAATGGACCGAGCAGATCGTATCGGCCAGGAGAAGCTGGTGGAGGTCACGCACATGGTGGCCGTAGGCACCTTTGATGAGCAAGTCCACAACGTGTTAGCTCGCAAGATCGACTATGTTGACACCATCGACCCGGATGCCGACATGGGAGAATCCCAAACGATGGAATCTTCAATCAACGACATCATCACAGGCGTCATCGAAGCAGCCGTGGCCAAGGCGAAACGTGAAGTCAAGAAGGTAAAGAAATAGGGGACACCAGTATCAGAGATTGTTCGCCGGACACTTTGAAAATATGAACAACCTCCGTGAAGCCCTCGAATCAGCGATCAGCCACGCACCACTGTTGTGGCCCTTGGTGCTCAGTATATCCGTTGCACTGTCTCTCATCGCCGTCGTCAGCGTGATCTCACTTCATAGAAACCCCTCCAATGCCCTTTACGATGGCCGTGAGCTTGTAGCACGACTCAGTATTTTGGGTGCCTTGATGCTCGTAGTTTTTAACGGCCTCATCGGACTATTCGTCGAGATGTTTTTCGCATGACACAGCACCTCGAAGCAACCGATGTCAGTACCGGCCAACGTGGCATCTTTCACCCATCCGTCCACGGCACGTTCTTCCGCACTGATTTTCATCAGGTCCACCAGCTGGAAGGCGCTGGGTTGGCCGAATACCGACTTATGGGGTTTCAATTGCTGGAGCTTGTGGAGTGGCTTGTGCCGGACACGGTGACACCATGAGCGTTACACCAGAGAGTCGCAACAGCCCGAAAACCCCTGTGATCAACCAGAACTTCGACGCACTGTCGAGCACCTTGGAGCGGGGCGACTATTTTGCAAAGACCACCATCCACCCCGCGCACGGTACGCTGACGTTCGTTGCAGGCAAGGTTCGCAAGATTGGCGCCAATGAGATCACTGATTCATTCGACGAGGTGTTGGCTTCCCGAAACGACGATCTTCGAGTGCAACATGGCGCAAAGATTCTCACGAGCTCTTTTGACCACCATGACCACAAGGCTATGTCATCTCTTGGTGGCAATGTCTCGTATCGACTGGAATACCGAAAGGGCACCGAGCAGAAGGAGCTGTTTTCATATCAGCGATTCCTTGGCGTCCTGCCTTGGAAGTTGCTGTCTCGGATTATAGGCGACAACGCCTGGCTTCAGATAGATGTCCAGAGCCTGGCACTGGCGATGCATGACCTGTACGCCACCGGAAGGCTCACCAACACATCGGAAGTCTTTTTTGACATCCAAGAAATAGCGCAAGACATCGCAGAACAGCGCGGCTCGAATTGACGCCGGACACTGTCACATCATGACTATCACCACCGAGTTTCCCCGCCACGCAGCCGAAGCCGACAGCAGCTTTGCCGAACTGCTCCAATACGCCCAACCCGGCGATACCGTCCGACGAGTCAACCATCTTTCCGACGGAACGTTGATCGCCACCGAGGGCATCATCGACACGATGTCCAAAGACACCATCCGTGACCACGGCGGTGCAATCCTGGCAGAGTCCCAAGATGACAATGACGACTACGTGATGATGTACCACCAGGTCGCATCAGGACAGTTCCCCGATGTGAACGTGCACCACTGGGTGTTGTGTGCTGACACTGGTTGGATGTTCTTTGCCGACCCCAAACATGGTTACTACAAAGAAGTCACCACCCACACCATTCGCCAGCCAGACAGCTTCGACACCTGGGTAGAGATGGCGCTACGATACGCCTCACCAGCAGCGAAACCAATCAACCCTGCAAGTCAGTGGGAGCGCCTGATCGACTCGTCCCACGCCCAGACCAACGAGACGCTGATCCACCGCATCGAATTAGATACCGGCACAACCATCGAGGTCAAGGGAGCTGCGGGGGCATTAGACATTCTCGGTCCAACAGACCAGTACAATGTCACCACCTGGCGGCTAACCGAACCGGTCAACGCATGAACTCCACTCCCAGCACAAGGTATTCACAGCAATACCCAGGGTTTCAGCAGTTGGCCAGCACTATCCGGGATGGTGACCATTTCATCAAAACATCGGTTAACCCCGAGGTACCGCGATTCCTGATACTTTTCGCCGGCCAAATTACAGGCGTCGGGCCAGACGCTATCACCGATGTATTCGGCAAGAGGATGGCCGAAGTAGAAGACTCAGAACTTATCGAAGACGGCTACCAAATCAAAACAAGCGTCATCCCGTTCGACGACTTGCAGGCCATGAGTCGCTGTCAACGAAAGGCGCACTGGGAAATCACCTATTTGGACTATGGGGAGCAGTTCAGCATCCAGAGGTATCGCAAAGCACCTATCGTGGGAAGTCTCTCGACACATCGTCAGCACATCATTAGCAGGACCAGTATGCCAAACGATTTCCAATCGTTAGTGGAAACGCTGCACCGTGCGATTATCGACGGGCATTTGAATACAAGGGGTTGACAGCGTCCACCAGGCCATCAGAGTAGCCCAGCGTAAGTGACCACCATGGACCAGCCAACACTGGAATTTCCAGCACCACTGAACGACAAGCATTACTTCTCGATCTGATCGTCGTCAACAACAGCGCGCACGAGACATGGAGCGATTTCAACGGATTGGCACGTTCAAGCGGTTTGACGGCGATTACCAGTGACCAACGCTGTCCATCGGTGACCAGCACGAATCATGCCGGACACGTTATGGGTATGAACATTTCAAAGACTCTTGCAGCCACAGCCGTTATCGCCGCCACCAGCTTCATCGCGGCCCCAGCACATGCCACTGGGGGAGACCTCGCCATCGATCTGCTGGATGACATCACCATCGCCGAAGAACAGGGAATGGACACCTACGACCGTGACAGCTGGGCACCCAGCGGATGGGTTGACGCCGACGGAACCGGATGCACCACCCAAGAAGACATTCTGATCCGCGACACCGAACCAGAGTCACAAGTCATTGATGACTGCTCACTGACCTTTGGAACCGCCGTTGATCCATACTCCGGTGAGTTTGTCGAGCACGACCGCGACGCAGCAGACTTCAACCGCACCCCATTTGACATCGACCACATAGTTCCAGTCGGCGAAGCTCACCGCTCAGGTGGCGCAGATTGGGATGCTGACACCAAACAAGCCTTCTACCAGGATAAGGAGAACCTTCTGGCCGTCATCGCCTCGGAAAACCAATCAAAATCCGATGCCGATGTCAACAACTACTTACCACCCAACCAGGCGCTGTACTGCGATTACGTTGCAACCAACGTCCTGGTCAAGCACAAGTACGATCTGACCATGGACCAGGCCGAGCATGACGTTGCAGCCTCGGTGTTGTCCGACGAAGAGTGCGCCGACACTATTGCTCAACCAGCAGTCGCAATGTCAGCCGTTGATGCTGATGCAGTCGATACCTCACAGGGCGCTGATAGTGCAGATGCTGACAGTATCGCTTTGACCGACTACGAAGCAGCCATGGATGACCCAATGGGCTGGGCGCAAGACAACCCGGTGCCAGCCATCGGTGCAGTTGCCGTCGTGATCATCGGCATCTTCGTGGCACGTGGTGTCAAATCCAAGAAATCCTAATCACCGCACCACCTAAAGGTTGTCGCCGGACACCGTTGAGGGGAAGAAAAGAACTCCTTGAATGTGAAAGGCGGCAGCTTTGCCATGTCGAAGCAACAAAAATCCAGAACGCTCCAAACCTGCAAGTGCGGCAAACAACGCCATAACAGTATGACCGAAGCCCGGAACCAGCGCTATTTCCTCGGGGAACAGGGCAGAAACCTCGGGCCAGCGACGTACTACAAGTGTGAATATGGCTTCTGGCATTGGACCAGCTCGGTGTATAGCGAAGACGGTCGCCATCTCGCTTCAATCCAAGAAGTTCTCGACCAACACGTCGCCGGAAAGAACGCCACGCAGCAGCCGACACCGTAGCCAGTCGGCACCCCGGACACTTGAAAGGCAAACCCGGCTTACCGGGTGTTTTGCCATGCCACCACACTTTTTCATGAAAGAACATTCAAACCCATGTCTACACAACCTCCTGAATTCACGCGAAACCTCGCCCGAGCGATCACCTCGATGGTTGCCGAACACACCCAATTCCGACATGAGATCGACGTTGACATCCGACAGCTCAACATCGACCAGTTCACCGTGCTGACGATCATCAGCCTGCACGATGGCCAAAGCCAACTCACCATCTCAACCTCCACCATCCACCAGCCACGACGTGTCGCCCGAGGTGTCGTCTCCGCGGCGTACCGAACCAATGTCAATACCGCCGATGAGCAGCACACAAAAGCCATGGATACCACTATCGACACCGACACCATCCCGCGTCACGTGCTCACCGAACTTTCCAACACGTTGACGCAGTGGATGAGCGTCACGGCAACGAATCGTCGCGATCTAGCATTCGCTTAAAATCTGTTCAAATCCAACACTGTAGGAGCCGAAATCTCGATTATTACCATCCTTGAAACACCGTTTGAGCTAGGCGACACCATCGACAGCTGGGGGATATACGACAACGAGTACCCAGACGGCTCAGCGACAACTTATAGCAGGGTCTACATGTTGGAATTTGACCCGGCAGATGAAACCTCGATCACATTATCGATACCTGCCGTGATAGGTCAGTGGAAGCAACATAAAGATGTTGAATTCTTGTCCGGTGTCTCTATAAGCAGCCAGGAAAAACATCAGCTCAAAATCTGGCTCAAAGCCGACAGCTTCAAGACGTTTGAGCACTGCGACGCCACCATCCGAAATGCAGCCATCTTGCACATGCGTGAAGCAACGCTGTCACCGATCACCAGGTGGTTCACCGAGCTGCAACAGACTGGCGGGGCCTCTGTCTTGTAAGCGAAGGTCATGCCGGACACTGTCAAAGGGACCAGACAATCCCAGCAACGGAAGCTAAAATGACCGAGACAAGAACCATCACATTACCCATCCGCGACCTGCATAATGCTGTAAAAAACATCATGCACTTTGCGCCGAAGACTCTACCGAAAAACGCCAACCATCTACCGCTGGACGGCGCACACCTTGTGGCACGGCGCGGCACACTGGTGCTGGAGGCCACAGACACCGCAAAGATGATGCAGGTCAACATCAGCGCAGACACCGCAGTCACCTTCGGAGATGACATCAGCGATGAGATTCCCGATCAGTCATTTGGCATCATTGGTGCCGAAGATCTGAAAGAAATCGAACTCGCATTACGTGACACCGCCAAAATCAAAGACGAGCCGCTACCAATAGCCGAGCTGGTATGCACCGAAGACAGCATCACGGTGGGAGAGCTGAACAATAGCGACGATGATTCCTCCATAACCTATGACCTCATCACCGATCAGCGATTCCCGGATGTTGACCGACTGTTGACCGCCTTCGACTTCGACAAAGCGCCAGAATCAGTCCTGAACGTCTATGACCCGATGCATTTCAAAGCGCTCACCACGGTGAGTGACACCCGAGCCACGCGAAAGAATCAATCGCTATCACTGGCCTTTGATGCAAAACGCAAGGCAGTCGCGGTGCACTGGATTTCCCAGGGTGAGGTTTGGGCACAGGGCTTGTTCATGCCCCTTATCAAACCGATGGTGAACCCCGGTGTTGACCTTTTCAAAGCAGTGCAATTCTGAGACCGGACACGGTGAAACCATGAGTCAGAGAATCCCACCCAAAAAACTCCCGTACGGCACCGTCATCGGTGATTTGGTCATCGAAACCGACGAAGAGGGAGATGTCACCTTGCCAGCAGCCATGCTGACCAGCTCTGGGACATGGATGGGCGTAACTGATACGGGGATGCAGTGGACCGATATCGCAGCGGACCAAATCATTGCTTGGAAACCAGCCACCGTAACCGTCGAGTCGCCAGGCGACCGTTCCTAACGATGGCTTGGATTGTCGCATTCTAGAAGTCCTGTGCCTGGTGGATACGGGCTTGTCAACTACCTGGCCCTGAAGGACCAGGCTTGATACTGCACTGATAACGGTGTGCGTATCTGCCGCTCTGACTGCCTGCGGTTGTGGTGGTCCACGGTCGAGGTCATAGCGTCAGGCTGCTTAAGCC
>JABXHI010000029.1 GCA_013393415.1 Micrococcaceae bacterium | reverse complement strand
AAAAGGTCGTTACCATTCAGGGTACGCTCACCAACACCGGCGAATACAGAGGTACCACCGAAGTTACGAGCAACACGGGTAATCATTTCCTGAATCAGAACGGTTTTACCAACACCGGCACCACCAAACAGGCCAATCTTTCCACCCTGAATGTATGGGGTGAGCAGATCAATGACCTTAATACCGGTCTCCAACATTTCGGTGGAGCCTTCGAGGTCAGCGAAGTGTGGTGGCTGGCGGTGAATTGGCCAGCGCTCTTGAACGTCCAGTTCAGAAATATCGACGTCGAGGGAGTCCCCGAGCGCGTTGAAGATGTGGCCCTTGACCACGTCGCCAACAGGTACAGAGATCGCTGCACCGGTGTCGCGAACTTCTTGGCCACGAACGAGACCGTCAGTGGCTTCCATCGCGATAGCACGCACGAGGTTTTCACCAAGGTGCTGGGCAGTTTCGAATGTGACGGTCGAGGTTTCACCCTCGAGTATCAGTTCTACGGTCAAAGCATTGTAGATATCCGGCATAGCATCGGCTGGGAATTCAGCGTCGATGACCGGACCGGTAATGCGGGCAATGCGGCCCACTGCGCCGACGGTGGCGCTACCGGATTCGTTAATGGTGGCAGTCATGTAACTCACTTCTATGTGGATGTTGAATATTGGTCAGTGAGGCTGTTGTCAGCCCGTTGTTCGATTACTCGGCCAGTGCGTCGGCACCGGCAATGAGTTCGGTGAGCTCCTGAGTAATGGAAGCCTGACGGGCGTTGTTCATCAGCAAGGTGTAGTCACGGATGAGGTCATCGGCGTTCTCGCCTGCGGCGGCCATGGCACGCTGACGGTTCGCCAGTTCAGATGCGGCTGCTTGCAGCATGGCCGAGAAAATTCTCGACTCGATATACTTCGGAAGTAGCGCATCCAAGACTTCTTCTGGTGTGGGCTCATACTCATAGAGCGGGAAGAGCTCCGAAACGTCGCTGACCTCTTCCTCGACAATTTCGAGTGGAAGAAGTCGAACAACCGTGGGCTCCTGCACGAGCATCGACTTGAACTGGGTGAAGACGATATGGATTTCGTCGACGCCGCCGTCCTCATAGTCGGTCAGGAACGCGTTGACGAGTGTTTCGCCGATTTCCTTTGCGGTCTCAAACTCAGGCCGATCGGTGGACCCACTCCAGAAGCCGTTGTACTTACGGTTCCGGAAATCGAAGTACGCCTGAGCTTTGCGTCCGATCAGGTAAAGATCGGTCTCTTTGCCTTCGGTGTGAAGAAGTTCAAGCAGGGACTCTGTCCAACGCAAGACGTTTGCCGAATACGCACCTGCCTGACCGCGGTCGCTGGACATAATGAGCACCGCTGCACGGCGTGGATTCTCTGGCTCCGACGTCAGGACGTGTTCAATGTCCTGTTGTGAAGACACCGCAGATACGGCCCGGGTAAGGGCGTTTGCATAGGGCATCGATGCTGCCACACGCTGGCGTGCCTTACCGATTCGCGATGCAGCGATCAGCTCCATCGCGTTGAAGATCTTTTTCAACGACGACGTCGAATCGATCTTCTGGCGATAGACCCGAATATCGGATGCTGACATGCTTTTCCTTTCTGGGACCTATAGCTGGTGCCGGGTACACCCCGGCACCATAAGCTAGGGTCATTCAGCGTTTCTGTCGGACGATCTGTTCTTGTTCAACCGCATCTTCGTCAATGGCGTCGTGTTCTTCGTGGCCCGGCTGTACGCCGTCCTTGCTGTCACCCAAGAAAGACTTCTTGAAATTGGTGACTTCTTGAACCAAGACCTCACGAACATCGTCGTTCAGTAGCCCACTTTCGGCTATATCTGACAAGGCGATGTTGTTCAGACGCAGGTGCTGAATGAATTCGTCCTCAAACCGCAGCACATCTGCCACTGGAATGTCATCCAGGTGGCCCTGTGCCCCAGCCCAAATTGAGACAACTTGTTCTTCAACTGGCATTGGCGAATACTGTGGCTGCTTGAGTAGTTCCATAAGACGAGCACCGCGATCCAACTGCCGACGTGTCGAAGCGTCCAGATCGGATGCCATCATGGAGAACGCCGCCATGTCACGGTACTGCGCTAGGTCAATACGCAGGGTACCGGAGACCTTCTTCATCGCCTTGATCTGGGCGTCACCACCAACACGAGACACCGAGACACCAACGTCAACAGCAGGACGCTGGTTGGCGTTGAACAGGTCAGACTGCAAGAAAATCTGACCGTCGGTAATCGAAATAACGTTGGTTGGAATGTATGCCGAGACGTCATTGGCCTTTGTCTCAACGATGGGTAGACCGGTCATAGAACCAGCACCCAATTCGTCAGAGAGCTTCGCACAACGCTCCAACAACCGGGAGTGCAGGTAGAAGACGTCACCTGGGTAGGCTTCACGGCCCGGCGGGCGACGTAGCAACAGCGATACCGCACGGTACGCTTCGGCCTGCTTGGACAGGTCATCGAAGATGATAAGTACGTGCTTGCCGCCGTACATCCAGTGCTGACCGATGGCTGAACCGGCGTATGGTGCCAGGTATTTCAGGCCAGCGGGGTCGGATGCTGGTGCCGCAACGATAGTCGTGTATTCCAGTGCGCCTTCGCGTTCCAGTGTGGAACGTACCGATGCGATCGTGGAAGCCTTCTGGCCAACCGCTACATAGATGCAACGCACCTGTTTATTCGGATCCCCGGATGCCCAGTTGGCTTTCTGGTTCAGAATCGCATCGACACCGATGGCGGTCTTACCGGTCTGGCGGTCACCAATAATAAGCTGACGCTGTCCCCGACCAATCGGGATCATGGCGTCAATGGCTTTCATACCGGTCTGGAGTGGTTCGTGTACCGACTTACGTTCGGTTACACCTGGTGCTTGAAGTTCTAACGCACGACGACCCTCGTCCTCAATTGGACCGAGGTTATCAATGGGCTCACCTACGGGGTTGACTACACGACCCATAAAGCCATCACCGACAGGTACCGACAGTACTTCGCCGGTGCGGTAAACTTTCATGCCTTCTTGGATCTCTTGGAAGTCTCCCAGTACCACGACGCCGAGTTCACGTGGGTCGAGGTTCTGGGCAAGTCCGGTGGTGCCGTTTTCAAAACGCAGCAATTCGTTTGCCATGGCGGAAGGAAGACCTTCTACGTGGGCAATACCGTCAGCCGCGCTGTTGACGTAACCGACCTCGACACGTTCGGTGTCGGCCGGTTCGTACGACTCCGCAAACTCATGTAGGGCATCACGGACGTCGTCAGCGTTGATGGTCAAATCGGCCATCTACAGTCCCTGCTCTCTTGTCTGCCGCATCATTACGATGGGCCTTGTTGTGATTGTTTCGAGTGCCGGTTTCAGCCGGCCAATTTCGTATTCAGATCATTGAGTCGTGTTGCGACCGAGGAATCAATAACCTCGTCACCAACCTGGATCCGGATTCCGCCGACCAGCTGAGAGTCCGTCTCAATATTCAATGTCAGTTCCCGACCAAATGTGTTCGAGAGTGACTTTGCGAGACGATCTACCTGAGCCTGCTGGAGTGGACGGGCCACCGTCACATCGGCGATCCACTGACGTTGTTGCTGTGCGCTCAGATCAGCGAAACGACGAACAAGATCAACAGGCTTTAATCCACGAGGAAGCTCCACTGCCTGGCGAACCAGAACTTTCGTTGCTTCCATTGCGCCGTCTGACACCAATTTTACTGCCAGATCGCCACGGGATGTTACTGGTACTTGTTGCTCGGTCAGTGCCCGCTGCAGCTCATGGCTAGATTCAACGGCGTGGTTGAATTCCAACAGCTGCTGGGTGAGGGCCTCTAGACCGGCCAGACCATCCTGTTCGGTGCTGTAGACGACAGCGGTAGCTGCCATCTCTTCGACTGCGTCTCCCAACTCACGTTCGGTCGGCCAGCGAGCACCAGCAAGGCTTTGCAAGACATCGACGGCATTGGCCGAAATCTTGGTCGCAAAGACCTTACCGAGAAGTTCTTGACGTCGGTTGGCTTCAACCGTGGGGTCGGTGACCGCACGACGCAGAGCGCCGTTTTCGTCGATCACTTTCAAAGCCGCAAACAGTTCTGCGCCGAGTTCGACTCCACCGACTGAAAGGATATCCTTCAGTTCGGTGTGCAGTTGTGCCAATGAATCACGCGATGCTTGTGACATTACTCAGTTGCACCTGCACTCGTGGTCGAGGCCTGTTCTTGTTCAAGATCAGCCAAGAAGCGGTCGACTACACGCTGCGAACGAGCGTCATCATCAAGTGCTTCGCCAACGATCTTGGAAGCCAACGAGGTTGCCAACGTCCCAACTTCGGTATGTAGCGCCGATACAGCCTGCTGACGCTCAGCCGCAATCTGAACAGATGCCTGTTCGGAGATCCGGGACGCTTCAGCAGATGCATTCTGGCGGGCCTCTGCAACAATCTGTGCCGCTTCGGTACGAGCCTGCTCACGAATCTGGCTGGCTTCCGTACGGGCTTCTTGCAAAAGCTGTTCGTAGTTGTTTTTTAACTGGGCAGCTTCTGCCTGGGCAGCCTGGGCTCGCTCAAGTCCACCTTCGATCGCATCTCGACGTTCGACGTAGGATTTCTCCATGGCCGGTACGACGAATTTGATGACGATGAACATCAGCACAAGGAAACCAACCGAGGTGACCACGATTTCCCAGATGTTTGGGATCAGCGGATTCGCTTGTTCCTGCTCCGCGGCGGCTGCCATGATCATCATGCTATTGATCATTTCAAACCATCCTTAAGTGTTCATTACTGACATAGGTGGCCGGATATTCTCCCGACCGTGGATGGCGCCTAAGCTCCAATAACGAAGGCGAACACCAGACCAAGAATGGCAAGAGCTTCCGCCAGAGCGAAACCAAGCAGCGCGATTGGCTGCAGCTGTGACTGGGATTCTGGCTGGCGTGCAACACCGTTGATGTATGCAGCGAAGATCAGACCCACACCAATGGCGGAGCCAATTGCGGCCAGACCGTAACCGATCATGTTCAATGAACCATGCAGTTCCATTGTGTTCCTTTCAAGATGCCTCGTAGGCAGGTTGTGGAGGGTTCCCGGCGGGGATCCGATTGGTACCGGTACCAGGAAGTTGTTTCTCGGTGTGTATCTCACCGGCACGACTCGAAATACTGAGTCGTAAGTTTATATTTTGAGTTATGTAGTTTTTCGCAACGCCGTTAAGCAGCCACCGTGGCGGATTTTTCCGCAGCTGGTGCAGGTTGAGCAGCAATTGCTCCTTGGATATACAACGCTGTGAGAAGTGTAAAGACGAATGCTTGCAGGACCATGATCAGCAGCTCCAAAAAGTACAGTGCGACCGATCCGATAATGACGCCGACACCAAGTCCGGCATTGAACACACTGTCAGTTTGGGTAATGAGGTACTCTGCACCTGATCCAGCCAACATAATGATCATGTGACCGGCAAGCATGGTTGCCATCAAACGCAGTGAGTGCGTGAGCGGGCGAACAATGAAGTTGGAGATAATTTCCAGTGGGACCAGCAGTGGCAGAATCCAACCGGGTACGCCCTGAGGGACGACAGCCAGTTTGAAGTATTTGATCCCGTGGTGACGCAGGCCAACACCAATCCACACGATGTACATGATGATGGCAATGGCATAGGCGGCACCGGCGTGCGAGAATGACGGCAACTGAAGAACCGGTATTGCACCGAATAGGTTGTTAAGTAGCACAAAGAAGAAGGTCGCAAAGAGCAACGGAACCCACTGGCGGAAATGATTCTCACCGAGAATATCGCGACCCATCCCGTTCCGGACGAATGCATAACCGGATTCAGCGATCCATTGAAGGCGCCCTGGAACCAGAGACGGCTTGCGCATTGCCAGACCAAAGAACGCCCAGATCAGGATGATCGACAAAATGATCATCACCATCTGCTTACCAAAACCGGTGCCGTAATCAGCCATCCACGGAATGATGTCTGGTGGGTGCGCATCGTCGATCGTGGGCGGCACGTATCCCTGCGTGGGGAGATAACTTAGCACGAGTGGAAGCACGCAAATCCTCTCTCAATAATCCCTCGCGAGTGTGCAGGTAAATAAATCCTGCTTCGGGGATGTTGCCGAAATGTTGTAGGCAGGTGCGATTTTCAACGCGTTTTTGCCCTTGGTTAGTCTAGCAAAAACCCTAACTCGTGTCGCATTGAGTCGAAGGCTTCTTACGTTCACGCAGAGTCAATCTCGCAAAACGCGTGAGATATTGCTCACAGACACCCTTGTAGACGGTCGTAGAAACACCACAAAAGCCAAGTCAACAGGGGATTCTAGTGATTGCATCGCTGCGATTTGCCCGTCATAGTGGGCTTCGTCACATTCGATACCTTATTCGTAGATAAGTCGTCGCGTATTAATAAAGACCAAGACTTCGGCGGTTTGCCAGACAACAATCCCGACTAGCGCACCGATAGCTGCGCCGGTTGTATCCAACCACTCTGGTTGGGCCACAACGGTCAACAACAGTCCAAGAATGACGATTTTGGCGACGAAAGCGCCCATCGAAATGGGGATCGCTAGGTGACGGTACTTGTTCCAAATCAGCGCAATGAGCAGGATACTCATTGCAGACAATACCCAGACGATTAAACCCGCGACGAATGCAGACAGTCCCGCGGTTTCATCGGCAACAACGCCGAAGATTCCGCCTGTGACAACAACTGCTACCACAGTTGGCCAACTGGCATGGAGGAGTATCCCCCACCAGCCCTTTTTATTGACCATCTTTTTCGCCATGTCATTCACCGTATCCTGAAGTGGGCTCTTGTGCTCGTTGGGCTGCTCGTGCAGCCCGCATCTGATTGAGTTTTCGGTAATAGGCTCGTCGGATGATCCAGGGTCGAAGTGTCAAGAGCACTAGTAGACCCATAGCTATCGCACTCACCGAAATCACAACCACGCTGTGGAAATACGTCAACGACACTGCACCGTAACCGACAACAAAAGTCCACAGGTAGAGCAACAAGACAGCTTGTCGATGGGTGTAGCCACCATCAACGAGCTTATGGTGAATATGTCCACGATCTGCTGTGAATGGCGAGCTGCGCCGAGCAGTGCGCCGAAGTACTGCCATGACGAGGTCCAGTAAGGGCAACAGCATCACGGCTAGGGGCAACAAGATCGGCATGTATGCCGGAATATTGCGGAAGCGGAAACCTTCGAGTGCACCTAGGTCTGCTGTCACTGCAACCGCGGCGGTGGCCATCAAGAGACCGATCAGTTGGGCACCAACTTCACCCATAAAGATTCTGGCCGGATTGAAGTTGAACGGTAAGAATCCTATACAGGCACCGATCAACAGCGCAGTCAACAACGTTGACAGATTGGAATAGTCATAGGCGTTGATGGTTCGAGTGAGCAGGTAACTGTAGAAGAAGAACGCTGAGCCACCGATGACGGCCACGCCGGCGGCCAACCCATCGAGGCCATCGATGAAGTTAAATGCGTTAATGGTCAAGACGATCACGAAGATCGTAATCAAAATTTGGGCTATTTCATTTTCTACGTGGATCCATCCCACGGGCATGGCTTCAACACGGATTCCCGCTGCGGCCACGACACCTGCTGCGAGCACTTGTCCAGCAAACTTGATAAGCCAGTGCAAATCCCAAAGATCATCGGCCACGCCCATGATCAATAGGATCATGATGGCGATAAGGATGCCGACCACCGGTGCTTGATAGATGCCGGCGAGAAACGGCACGAGGGATCCCAATCCCATCACGGTCACCACTGAAATGGCCATCGCCGCTCCCCCAAGTTTTGGGATGGGTTCACGGTGCATGTCGCGTTTACGGGTTGGCGTGTACACGCGACCGCGCACACCCAACATCCGTGCCACCGGGGTCAGTGCAAAACTTAGCAGCGCGGTGATGGCAACGACAGCAAGATAGACCATCATAAGGACTGAGTGTCCTCCGATGTTGGTGTTTCGTGATCATCGGCGGCGGGTGCTGGATCATCAATATCCAACACATCAGCGACCACGGATCGAAGTTGTTCGGTACTAATAGCACCGGCACGCAGAACACGATGTGGTGTCACGGTGCAATCTACAATGGTGGAGGCCTGTTGGTCGTCGCGTCGACCCGCATTTATATAGACGGTTACTGCTTCGCCCAGCGACTCTTGCGCTTCGTCGATGGTCGTTGCGGCGGGTTGACCATGTCGGTTGGCAGAGGACACGGCCAACGGACCTGTTTGTCCCAAAATTTGTTGAGCTAAGGCATCATCCGGGAGTCGTAGCGCCACAGTTCCACGGGTCTCCCCCAGGTCCCACGCAAGAGATGGCTGGGCGTCCAAGACAAGGGTCAAAGCGCCCGGCCAGAAGTGTTGGGCCAGCTCGCGTGCGGTCGCGGGGATATCCACGGCCAGAGCGTCAAGCACTTGACGATTGCCTATCAGCACCGGTGGTGGCGACTGTCGTGACCGCCCTTTCGCGGCCAAAAGCACTGCCACTGCTTGCGGGCTGAACGCATCTGCGCCAATACCGTACACAGTATCGGTGGGCAGGACGATCAATTCACGTCGACCGATGGCTTCAACAGCCGCGGAGGTCGCGGCGGCTTCTTGTTCGGGTTGTTGTGCGTCAAACAGCTGTGTCACGTTAGTCATTGTGCCAGGATTCGGTAGGTTTTCGGTGGTGGGTGCAGCAGTTATGCTCTGATAGCTGATACGAATCGGTCGGTTGTGGTCAAGTCTTGCACGGTTGCAACGTGCTTCCAGCCGGGATTTTGTCTCAGCGTGTCGGCGATCGACTCGGCATGGGTGTGGTCATGTTCCATCATGAAAAATCCGCCCGGCGCCAGCCATTTCAATGCTTGCTCAGTGATGAGCCGCGGGATGTAGGTACCGTCTGCTGAGCCTCCGTAGAGCGCCAGTGCGGGATCTTGGTCTGCTTCTCGTTGGCTGACTCGGGTATGAGTTGGAATATACGGCGGGTTGCTTACGACCGCGTCGAACGTCCCGATGAGTTCGGCCAGGTCCGGGTCGGCGGCAACCATCTCGTCAGCGTCTGTGGCATCTGCGCACAAGACTGTAACTTTGTAATCCGCTGTGTTGTGCTGAGCCAGCTGGACGGCTTGGGGATCTAGCTCAACCGCCCAGAGCATGGTCTCCACGTGCTGCTTGCCGAGCCTGTGGGAAAGTGCTGCTGCGATCGCACCGGTACCGGTACACAAATCTAGAATCTTGAGTGGCCCAGCCGCGCCCGAAAAGTGCTCCAGCGTGGTCTCTACGAGAATCTCGGTCTCCACCCGGGGTATGAACACCCCGGGTTCGACCTTGAGTTCCAGTCCGTAAAAGCCTGCTTCACCGGTGAGATGTTGCAGAGGGACGCGAGTGACTCGCGCGGCAACAAGCTGGTCAATCTTGGCAACGGTGTTCTCGTCGATGGACTCCCCAAGCGCTTGCATGACGCCCAGTCGGCCGCGTTCGACCTCCAAAATATGCGCCACGATCAGAGTCGCCTCGGCGTGAGGCGACTCGATGCCTGCTTGAGTCAGCCGATTCTGAACGTCCCGGATGACGTGATTGACTTCGGGCATTAGGAGTTTGTTTTTTCACCCAGGGCAGCCATACGTTCGGCCTCATCCATTTGGATCAGTGAATCGATCACCGGGGTCATGTCTCCTTCGAGCACACGGTCAAGATTATTTGCCTTATACCCGGTCCGGTGGTCTGCGACGCGGTTCTCAGGGAAGTTGTAGGTGCGGATGCGTTCCGAACGATCCATAGTGCGTACCTGCGATGCGCGCGTTTCAGCGGCTTCGGCGTCGATTTGTTCTTGCTGCCATGCCAGCAGGCGAGAACGCAGCACGCGCATGGCGGCTTCGCGGTTTTGGATCTGCGATTTTTCGTTTTGCATCGCGACTACAATGCCGGTTGGCAAGTGGGTAATGCGCACCGCTGAGTCTGTGGTGTTGACGTGCTGTCCTCCGGGCCCGGAAGACCGATACACATCGATCTTCAGATCGGCTTGGTTGATCGCAATTTCTTCTGGTTCATCAACCTCTGGGAAAACCAAAACACCTGCAGCCGAGGTGTGAATGCGGCCCTGCGATTCGGTCACGGGAACGCGCTGAACCCGGTGGACTCCCCCTTCATATTTCAGGTGCGCAAATACGCCTTCGGCTGGGTCATTCGAATTGCCAGTGATACCAATGTGGACGTCCTTATAGCCGCCCAGATCGGATTCCGTAGCCGAGATGAGTTCGGTTTTCCACCCCTTGTTCTCGGCGTAGCGCAAATACATGCGGGCAAGGTCAGCAGCAAACAGTGCTGCTTCTTCGCCACCTTCGCCGCCCTTGATTTCGAGAATCACGTTACGTGCGTCGTCTGGGTCGCGTGGGATCAATAACCGGTGCAACAGCTCGCTGGCCTCTTCGAGATCCGTTTCCAGTTGTGGAATTTCGGCTGCGAAATCTTCATCTTCTTCGGCCAGCTCCCGGGTGTCTTCGAGATCTTGCGCCAGTTGCTGCCAGCGTTTGTGGGCCTTGACGATCTTTTCAAGCTCGGCGAAGCGACGGCCGACCTTACGGGCCATAGCTTGGTCGGCGTGGACGGCTGGGTCGCCCATTTTTTCGGTGAGTTCGGCGTGTTCGTCAAGCAGGTGGTCGATGGTGTCAAACATGTTTTTCTACCTTGGAGTTGAAAGTCTTTGTAGTGAACCAAAAAACCATCGCGCAACCGGGGTCGGTTACGCGATGGTTTCATGTCAGGTTGCTAAGACTCTGCCTGACCACGCAGGGTGGTCTTGGAGACCAGCATCAGAAATTCCGCATTTGTTTCGGTTTCTTTCAGCTTGGACGTCAACAATTCAAGGGCCTGCTGGGTTTCCAAACCGGACAGCACGCGGCGCAGACGCCACATGATGCCGATTTCTTCCTTGGTCAGCAGGTTTTCTTCGCGTCGGGTGCCCGAGGCGTTGATGTCGATTGCCGGGAAGATGCGACGTTCAGACAGTTCGCGGGACAGGCGCAGTTCCATGTTGCCGGTTCCCTTGAACTCTTCGAAAATCACTTCGTCCATGCGCGAGCCGGTTTCGACCAGTGCGGTAGCCAAAATGGTCAGCGACCCGCCACCTTCAATGTTGCGAGCGGCACCAAAGAATTTCTTGGGTGGGTAGAGGGCTGCTGAATCGACACCACCGGACAAAATGCGTCCGGAAGCTGGCGTGCTGAGGTTATACGCACGCCCCAGACGGGTCATGGAGTCCAACAGCACGACGACATCGTGGCCGAGTTCGACCATACGCTTGGCGCGCTCGATGGTCAGCTCGGCAACGGTGGTGTGGTCTTCGGCTGGACGGTCGAAGGTCGAAGCGATGACCTCGCCGCGAACTGAACGCTGCATGTCGGTAACTTCTTCTGGACGTTCGTCCACGAGCACCATCATGAGTTTGACCTCAGGATTATTGGTGGTAATCGCATTAGCGATAGATTGCAACATCATCGTCTTACCGGCTTTTGGTGGTGAAACGATTAGACCGCGCTGACCTTTACCGATCGGTGCGACCAAGTCGACGAGGCGGGGGCCCATGTCCTTGGGGTTGTATTCCAGACGCAGTCGTTCCTGTGGATACAGCGGCGTCAGTTTGTTGAACTCAACGCGCTTGGGATGCTCGACGGCTTCCTTACCGTTGATCCAGCTGAGTTTTACCAGGGCGTTGAATTTCTGACGGTTGTTGCCGCCGCCTCCGCCACCACGGCGGTTTCGTCCGCCACGGCCGCCTCGACCGCCACGTCCACCCTGCTGGTTATTGTTGTTCTGCTGTCCGTCATCATCTTCTTGTGGTGCCCGGACCTGACCGCGAATGGCGTCACCTTTGCGCAGGCCATAGCGCTTGACCATGGACATGGAGACGTAGACGTCGTTTGGACCGGGGAGGTAGCCGGAGGTGCGAACAAATGCGTAGTTGTCGAGGACGTCGAGAATGCCCGAGACGGGGATGAGGTCTTCGTCTTCAGAGACGTCCTGATTATCGTCTTGGTCATTGTCACGACGGCGATCGCGTGAACGGTTGCGATCACGCTGACGCTGACGACGCTGGTTGCGCTGATCGTCGTTGCGACCACGGCCACCGTCGCGGTTGTCATCGTTGGAGTCATCCGAGTCACTCTGCTGTTGATCGCGGTTGCCCTGCTGATCACGCTTGTCTTGGTTATCTTGGTTGCTCTGCTGATCGCGGCCGTCACGGTTTTGACGATTGTCGTCGCGGCGCTGTTGGTTCCGCGTGCGCTGACCCCGACCACGGTTGTTGCCGTTGGAGTTCTCATCGTGACGATCATTCGAGTCGTCCTGGTCGGACTGCTGATCGTCATCAGATGTGTTGTCCGCGGCAGACTGCTGCTCATTGCGAGCTGCTTTGTTTTCGCGGGCCTGCTTATTGCGTGCTTTGTCTTTTTGCGACTGCAGTTCGCGCTGCCGGGCTTCCTCATCGGAGATCTGCTGTTGCTTGGCAGCTTCCGACTTGGCTTTGCTCTCCTCGGCTGGCTGCTCTTGTTTGGCAGCTTCCGGCTTGGCTTTGCTTTCGTCAGCTGGTTGCTCTGTGGCAGACTGCTCGGCTTCCTTCGTGGCTTTCGCCGAGGAACCGCGAGGTTTACGCTCTTTCGCGGCAGCCGTTTTAGCCTTTTCCACGGTTTCCTGAGCGGAAGCATTACCACCACGCTGG
This sequence comes from Micrococcaceae bacterium, assembly GCA_013393415.1. Classification (GTDB taxonomy): domain Bacteria; phylum Actinomycetota; class Actinomycetes; order Actinomycetales; family Micrococcaceae; genus Yaniella; species Yaniella flava. The sequence continues at coordinate 37,838 of JABXHI010000029.1, read as the reverse complement.
TGTTCGGCAATGATCTCCACGAGTTGTGCTTTCCGCATCCGTGAAGTGCCTGTAATGCCTAGCTGGGAAGCCAAGTTCTGGAGTTGGGCAAGTTTAAGGCTGCCCAGACCGGCAGACCCATTATCGGTTGGGGTCTGTAATGTGTCTTGTTCAGTCACGAAGGTTCCTTCCCCCTCGTCGGTACGGGAATGAGATACCCGCAAATTTGATAACAACCTTGACAGCGACTGTGTGAGTGTCAAGTTGCTAGAGTGATTTTCAATATACGTAACACCGTATGTTGCACACGAATGTCAACACTGATGTTTGAGATGTGGATAACCTGACATCTAGGATGATGGGCTATCAAAATACTCTCCGCAGATGTGCGGTAAAGACCAGGCCGAACACGATCGGATTGGATAACCAAACCGTAAAAACGTTCTCGTTATGGCCGGAATATCTCCATCGTAGCACCTTGAGTGGCAACTGGCAGAATCCGCACGTCCCAGTGTTGCGAAGATTTCGCTGCACGCTGTGACAGTTTGGTTTGTACAGCCGCTACTTCGGTCGTATCGGTAGCAAAAACACACAGTGTCGGCCCTGCTCCAGACACGACCGCAGCGTGTCCTTCAGCCCGTAGCGCGTCAATGTACTTCAGGGTCTCTGGCATCGAAGGCTGACGGTATTGCTGATGTAGCCAATCTTGGGTGGCAGCAAACATTAACCGTGGCGTTTGGGTCATGGCCGGGGCCAAGAGGGCTGCACGTGATGCATTGATCACGGCTTCGGAATACGGCACCGTACTCGGCAATAATGTTCGAGCCGCTGCCGTGGACAAGGGTTTTGCTGGAATGGCCACCACCGGGGTGATGTCGGGATGGGGCGCTAAATGGATGGCATGGTAAATGTCACCGGTGGCACGGTGTTCGTTCCATGACAGGGTCAAACCACCATAGACTGCCGGCGCAACATTATCGGGGTGCCCCTCCGCCTCCGAAGCCCACTGTAAGAGATCTTCGTCGGTCACGCCTGCATCCGGTGGCAGCAACGCCTTGACGGCCATGGCGGCGACAATGTGTGCTGCAGCTGACGAGCCGAGTCCGCGTGAGTGAGGAATCCGATTTATTGCCTTGAGCTTCAACCCCGGCAGATGCCAGCCGAGGGTTTCCAGACGCATTCTGATCTGGGTGATGATGAGATGGCGGGCATCGGTGGGCAGATAGTTGTGCCCTTCGCCTTCGATCTCGGCGCTAAATCCGGCGTCGGTGGTACGAACTTCCACCTCGTCATAGAGCGCAACCGCAATCCCTGCGCAGTCGAATCCGGGGCCGAGGTTCGCCGAGGTGGCCGGCACCTTAATGTTGGCGACGATACCGGCTGGCACTCGGTTTGCTGGTGGTGTGGTGGCTGGTGATGCCACGGTTATTTACCTTCTACCCGCATGACAGATAGCACCTCGTTGACGACGTCCAAGCCCTTGGTGGCTTCTAGCGTCTGGGCCAGTTGCGACTCTTTGGCACGGTGGGTAATAAACGCCAACAGTGCAGTCTTTTCGTCATCGCTCGAGGCTTCATCCGGGGTTTGATTCATGGATTTGATCGAGACTCCGTGGTCGGCAAATGTGCCGGCAACCTTGGCCAACACCCCGGAAGCATCCGCCGCACGTACAACGACCATGTACCGGGTCGTCGATTCTCCGATATCGAGGCATTCTAGCTCACGACGTGCCGTGTGGGTTCTGCCAGGACCGCCGCGTAGTCGGCGTTTAGCAATCGACATGACGTCACCCATGACCGCAGATGCCGTAGCTGAGCCCCCTGCCCCAGGTCCATAGAACATGAGTTCGTCGACATTTTCTGCTTCCACGAAGACGGCGTTATAGGCTCCGCGAACCGAAGCAAGTGGATGCTCACGTGGCAACAGGGTCGGATGCACGCGCAGCACAACCCCCTCTGGGTCCTCAAGCTGTTCGGCGATGGCCAACAGTTTAATGATGTAGCCGGCTTCGGCAGCCGATTTGTGGTCGAGGTCGGATACATCGCTAATGCCCTCGGTATAGACCTGGTCCAGGGTAAAGGGCGCATGAAACGCCAGGTGTGCCAGGATGGCCACTTTCGCTGCGGCGTCCTGGCCCTCTACGTCGGCGGCCGGATCTGCCTCGGCATAGCCCAAACGCTGCGCCTCGGCCAAGGCGTCGTTGAAGGAAGCACCGGTCGAATCCATCTGGTCCAAGATGTAGTTGGTGGTGCCGTTAACGATACCCATGATGCGCGTGATCTTATCGCCCGATAGCGAATCGCGCAGCGGCCGCAGAATCGGAATAGCACCGGCCACTGAGGCTTCAAAGGAGAGCTGGACACCGGCTTGGGCTGCTGCTTCATAGAGCTCATTGCCGTGGGTGGCAAGCAGTTCTTTATTCCCGGTGACGACGTTGGCGCCTTGGGAAATCGCTTTGAGGATGAGTTCGCGTGCTGGCTCGATACCGCCGATGAGCTCCACCACGATGTCAGCGCCATCCATGACTTCATCAACGTCATCGCTGTAGTACTCGGAAGGTAGTTGGAAGTCTCTGGTTGCCTGCGGGTTTCGAACAAAAATTCCGGTCAGGTTCAGTTCGGCGCCGATACGCCCGGTGAGTGATGCGGCATCTTCGGTGAGAATACGAGCAACCTGTGATCCGACGGTTCCACCGCCCAACAATGCGATATTCAGGGCTGGTGTATCAGATGCAGTCGTCATGGTCCTCCGAGTAAGCGTTGAAAGAGTTTAGGCACCGTGTGGTTATTGTAGTCCAGTCATGGTCGGCACGTTACATTTCGACTTCACGGGCAAACAGGTCTTTATACGTCTCACGGCGAATAATTTCACGGGCTGTGCCGTCCTTGACGGCCACAATCGCTGGTCGTGGCAGCATGTTGTAATTGGAACTCATGGCATGGCCGTAGGCGCCGGTTGCAGGGACCACCACCAGATCGCCGTGATCGGTATCTTCGGGTAGATAGACCGTATTCACCACGATGTCACCGGATTCGCAGTGTTTACCGACGACCCGAGACAGCACCGGTTGTGCGCTACTGATGCGATTGGCTAAGACTGCAGTGTAATCCGCGTCGTATAAAACCGGCCGAGGGTTATCTGACATGCCCCCGTCGACAGCCACATAGCGGCGTGGGTGATGCTCACCGTCGTGTTCGGCCCATACCGTCTTCGTCGTGCCCGCTGTGTAGATGGTCATTCCGGCAGGTCCGGCGATGGAGCGTCCAGGTTCAATAGAAATTCGAGGACAGGTGATGCCCAGGCGCTGGATTTCTTGTTTGATGTGTGCGGCCAAATTGTTGGCAATCACGCCTGGAGCAACCGGTTCATCAGCCTCGGTGTAGGCGATGCCGTACCCACCGCCGATATCGAGCTCGTGGATACGGATCCCCTCGGAGTCGAGTAGAGCAATGAACTCCAGCATGCGGGTAGCAGCGGTTTCAAAACCCAATGAATCAAAGATCTGACTGCCGATATGCGAATGGAGCCCGACGAAGTTAATGCGGTCTGCTGATGCGGCGAAATGCACCGCCTGATAAGCAACGGACGTCTCAGCGTTTGGGGCCGGAGTCATCGTTAACCCGAATTTTTGATCCTCATGAGCGGTAGCAATGTGTTCGTGGGTTGACGCATCCACCCCCGGGGTGAGGCGCAGCATCACATTGGCGCTCAGTCGGAGTTCGGTCGCCAAGTTGTCCACGCGGTGCAGTTCTGGCAGCGAGTCGACAACGATGCGGCCGATTTGTTGGGTGATAGCGGTCTGGAGTTCTTCATCCGATTTGTTATTGCCGTGCAACCCGATCTTGGCCGGGTCAGTCCCCGCCCGCAATGCGATCGCGAGTTCACCACCCGAGGCCGTATCCATAAACAGGCCTTCTTCTTTGACCCAGGTAGCAACCTGGACGGTCAGCAATGCTTTCGACGCGTAGAAGACGTCGACTCCCCCGCACAACTCGGAGAATGCAGCATTGAAGTCATCGGCATACGCTCGTGCTCGGGCGCGGAAATCATCCTCGTCCAGCACCCACAGTGGACTGCCGAATCGTTCGACTAATTCGGTCACACCGATGCCTTGGACTGTGACTTCGGCGTCCTTGCGATCGACCCCGGTTGAGAAGATGTTGGGATCCAGCGCAGCAGTGTCTTGTGGCACGGTCAACCATGCGGGGGCGAGTGGTGATTGCATTACATTTTCTCCGGTGCTGAGACTCCCAGCAGCCCAAGACCGTTTGCCAGTACCTGGGTAGTGGCGTCATTGAGCCAACGGCGGGAGTAGTTCACGGTTTGTGGAACAGGCTTTGTGCCGTCGTGGTGTGGGGCAGGCACGATGCGTGCTGCAGCATACCAAGCGTGATAGGCGGCGGCGATGGATTCGAGATGACGGGCTACACGGTGTGGTTGACGGTGTTTGGCCGCATTGCCCACTATGGCTGGGAACTGTGCCAGTTTAGCCAGCAGTTCTTCTTCCGTCGGGTGGTCCAGTGCGGCGGCATCGAAGGTCTCGGTTTCGCGCAGGACCCCCTGTGCATCCGCCGTCCGCGCTGCAGAACGCGAGCGAGCGTGGGCGTATTGCACATAGAAAACCGGGTTGTCATTGGTCTGTGCTCGCAAGAGATCAGGATCAATCTCCATTGGGGAATCGTTGGGGTACCGCGCCAGTGAGTACCGCAGGGCGTCGACACCCAACCATTCGATAAGGTCTTTGAGTTCGATGATATTCCCGGCACGCTTGGATAGCCGTGCACCATCGACTGAAATGAGCTGACCGATCAGGATCTCGATGTTTTCGTCCATGTCGTCACCGGCACATGCGGCCAGCGCGCGAAGACGATTCACATAACCGTGGTGGTCGGCGCCAAGCAGGTAAATCTTCTGCGCGAAGCCGCGATCTTTCTTGGACAGGTAGTAGGCAGCGTCGCCAGCAAAATAGGTTGGTTTGTTATCGGCCTTGATCAGGACACGGTCTTTATCATCACCAAAGTCTGTGGTCCGTAACCAGAAGGCGCCATCGTCTTCAAAGGTGTGCCCCTGTGCTTTGAGCCGTTGTAACGCATCTTCCACTGCACCGCCTTCGTGCAGTGCCGACTCGGAAAACCACACGTCAAAGTGGACTGCAAAGTCATCGAGGGTTTCTTGGATATCTGCCAGCTGCAGTTCGTAGGCGCGCGTGCGCAACTGCGTTAGGGCCTCTTCATAAGTTTTGTCTTTGATGCTGGGATCTTCGGCCAGAATGGTCTCGGCGATTTCATGGACGTATTTGCCCGGGTAACCACCCTCTGGCACATCGTTGCCGTGCATCCGAGCCCACACCGATGACGCGAATGTTTCCAGTTGAGCACCATAATCATTGATGTAGTACTCGTTGGTGACCTGTGCGCCTGAAGCACGCAACAAACGACTAATCGCATCGCCCAGCGCTGCCCAGCGGGTGTGCCCAATATGCAGTGGCCCGGTGGGGTTGGCCGAGACAAATTCGAGGTTGATCACATCACCTGCGGCCTGGTCATTGCGTCCGAATTCCTCACCGGCTTCCACGATGATACGGGCAAGGTCACCGGCTGCAGCCGCATCGAGCGTGATGTTAATGAAGCCCGGTCCGGCAATTTCGACGTTGGCGATACCGTCGAAGGCCTGCAACTTTGGCGCCAGCACCTCAGCGAACTGGCGTGGGTTCATGCCAGCTCTCTTGCCCAGTTGCATGGCGATATTGGTGGCCCAATCCCCGTGGTCTCTGGACTTCGGTCGTTCCACGCGTGGGGCTTCGGGTACCGCATCTGCTGGCAGGTCAATTTCGCCCGCCTCGATTGCAGCGTGCAATATGTGGGCAAGAGCTTCAGAAAGAGTTTCAGGATTCACGAGACCAAGTTTAGCGATCGTGTCATAGCTCGGCACCTTTAATGCAGAGTTTCACGAGATTGGGTGGCGAATCCAACCTCGTGTTTCATTGGCGCTGGTTTTTGCGGTAGGGTGTTCAGGGTCCGGTCGAATCAACACGGTGCACACTGGATCCCCGCCTCCGTAGCTCAGGGGATAGAGCGTCTGCCTCCGGAGCAGAAGGCCACAGGTTCGATTCCTGTCGGGGGCACCAGCTCCACATGGTCCTACAACGCCACCGTGGAGCTTTTTCTATGCCCATTGAGCTGTCATGCTCAACCGTTATCACCGGGTGTACTTCTTTGCATGTCCACTTCGCTGCGCAGCCCGTGATTTCGAGGCCAGGTTGGTTTAGATTGATGTTCGACACCACCTGTTACGAGCCCTAGGGATGACATGAGCGCAACGTATCGGATTCAAAATCCAGCCACTGGCGAACTCATCGAAGAGTTTTCTTTCGCCACAGATGACGACATTCAACAGCATCTTGCAAATACAGCACAGGCCTACACGGCCTGGTCTGCCATGGCCATGTCACAACGCGGCAAAGTACTGCTGAAACTTGCGGACCTCTTTGAGCAAAATGCCGAAGAGCTGGCGGCTCAGGCCACGTTGGAAATGGGAAAGAACACTCGCGAAGCCATCGGCGAAGTCAAATACTGTGCGCGCATCATTCGGTATTACGCCAACGAAGGCGAGCGGCTCACTGCAGATCAAGAACTGAAAAATATCGATGGCCAAACCGCAATATTGCGTCGTAGGCCCGTTGGGCCGGTTTTGGGGATTATGCCGTGGAACTTTCCCTACTACCAAGTGATCCGCTTTGCCGCACCAAACCTCATGCTCGGCAACACGGTGCTGCTCAAACACGCCGAAATCTGTGCGGGTACCGCGCTGAAAATCGAATCATATATGCGTGAAGCCGGAGTACTCGAGGGGGCATATCTCAACGTATTCGCCACCCACGAGCAGATCTCCACCATCATTGCTGATCCACGCATTCAAGGTGTGTCTCTCACCGGTTCCGAACGCGCCGGTTCGGCCGTGGCTGAACAAGCCGGACGGCATCTGAAGAAGGCCGTGCTGGAACTGGGCGGTTCTGACCCCTACATTGTGTTGGATTCTGCTGATGTGCCGGACTCCGCCCGTCGCGCGTTGTTCTCTCGACTGTCGAATGCAGGTCAAACGTGTACTTCGAATAAACGGTTAATCATCATGGACGATATCTATGATGAATTTGTCGCGGAGCTGTCCAACCTTGCCCAAGAACTCACTCCGGGCAATCCTGCGGACGCCAACCGCGGCGAGTACGCACCGTTGTCCTCTGAGGCGGCCGCTGTGGGGCTGATGGACCAGATTGAGGAAGCACACAAAGCTGGTGCCACAGTGCAGGTTGGCGGCGAGCGCCCCGATCTGCCTGGCTACTATGTTGCCCCGACCGTGCTGACCGATATCCCTGAGACCTCGCGAGCATATTCTGAAGAACTCTTCGGCCCGGTCGTGATGATCTATCGCGTTCAGTCCGAAGACGAAGCCATTGAGTTGGCGAATTCCTCGGTTTATGGACTGGGTGGATCGGTCTTTTCCACCGACGAGCAGCGTGCCCAGGCCGTCGCAGATCGTCTCGAGGTTGGCATGGTGCATATCAACGCATTCAACATGGGTGGCGAAGATCTGCCATTCGGTGGCGTCAAGCGCTCGGGCTTCGGCCGTGAACTCGGCCCGCTGGGTATGGATGAGTTCGTCAATAAACAACTCGTGACGGTCACCTCGCCTCGCTAACGCTCCCGCCAATGCCGGGTGGCCAGCGGTTGGTCACCCGGTGTTGTGCATTCTCACCGGTGTGTTTGGGCTATCAGCGTCGCAGGTGCGCAAAGTTGTAGCTCCTCCCGTAGAATTTCGGCATCATGTCCAATGCATCGTCGCTCGATTTCTCTGCCATCGCGTTTCCCGAAGAGCTACCGGTCTCACAACACCGAGACCAGATTATGGCCCAGCTGGCCGAACACCAGGTACTGATTGTTGCCGGTGAAACCGGTTCGGGGAAGACCACACAACTGCCCAAAATGTGTTTGGCTATGGGTTTGGCCGACGCCGGCATGATCGGTCACACGCAGCCTCGTCGCATTGCCGCGCGTTCCGTTGCTGACCGTGTTGCCGAAGAACTCGGTCAAGGCACCGGGGACACCGTCGGGTACCAGGTGCGCTTTACTTCGGAAATCTCTGCTGGGACCCAGCTCAAGGTGATGACCGACGGTATTTTATTAGCCGAAATTCAACACGACCCTACGTTGTCCCGCTACTCAGTGATTATCATCGATGAAGCCCACGAGCGCAGCCTGAACATCGACTTCCTTTTGGGTTATCTCAAACGGCTACTGGCCACACGTGATGATCTGAAAGTCATTATTACTTCGGCCACGATCGATCCAGAGTCGTTTGCTGAGCATTTCGCCGATGCCAGCGGTGAGCCTGCGCCCATCATCGAGGTCTCCGGTCGCACGTATCCCGTCGAAATCCGATACCGGCCCCTCCAACAAGAAGCTCTGGCCGATGATCCGGATGATGAAGCCGACGACTTGGAAGAGGCCCGCGATCCGCTGGATGCCATTGCGGATGCCGTTGAAGAACTCGCCGGTGAAGAACCCGGCGATATGTTGGTATTCTTTCCCGGTGAGCGCGAAATTCGTGACGCAGCCGATGTGCTCAGTACCCGTCTGGCTCGACATCCCCGCCTGTCGAAAGCAGACATTCTGCCGCTGTTCGGACGCTTATCGCTACAAGATCAGCAGCGCGTGTTTCGTCCCGGAAGCAACCGGCGCATCGTGTTGGCCACCAACGTTGCCGAAACCTCACTGACTGTTCCCGGGATCAAATACGTGATCGATACCGGCACCGCTCGGATCTCGCGCTATTCTCAGCGCACCAAGGTCCAGCGTCTGCCTATTGAACGTATCTCGCAGGCATCGGCCCAGCAACGCTCGGGACGTGCTGGCCGAACCAGCCCCGGCATTGCTATCAGGCTGTATTCCGAAGAGGATTTCGAAGCCCGCCCGGAATTTACCGACCCGGAGATTTTGCGCACCTCGCTGGCCTCGGTCATTTTGCACATGGCCTCGATCAACATCATCACTACGGCCGCAGAACTTGAAGACTTCCCGTTCTTACAGCCACCGGAGCACAAACAAATTACCGATGGCGTCACCCTCTTGACCGAATTAGGCGCCCTGAACACCGGCCGGCCCACCCGGGTACGGGGCCGCGGGGGACGTTGGACGACCCGGACCTTCAAAGCCGGCACCATCACTCCCCTGGGTCGTCGTCTGGCGCGGCTGCCGGTTGCCCCACGTTTAGGCCGTATGATTTTGGCCTCCGAGGACCTCAACGTCGTGGCCGAACTGCTGGTGCTCACCGCGGGGCTGACCATTCAAGATCCGCGAGAACGACCAGAAGAACACCGGGCAGCAGCCGATGAGCTCCACGGCCGGTTTACCGATGACAAGTCAGACTTCTCGGCGCTGTTAAACCTGTGGAATTATCTCCACGAACAGCAACACGAACTGTCTGGCAACCAGTTCCGCAAGCTCTGTCGCCGAGAATTCATCAATTACCTGCGGGTTCGCGAGTGGCAGGACCTGGTGCGCCAATTGCGTCAGATCACTCGGGAAGTCGGCATCACCTCGCCCCGCAACGCACAAATCGACGCCGTCAAACACCATGATGGTGTCCATAAGGCGCTACTGACCGGCATGCTCTCACAGATTGGCTCGTGGGATGAACGACGTAAGAACTACCAGGGCGCTCGCGGGACACGCTTTGCGGTCTTTCCAGGTTCTGGGCTGTTCAAGAAACGCCATGATTTTGTGATGGCCGCTGAACTTGTGGAAACCTCACGGCTGTGGGCCCGCCAGGTTGCTGCCATTGAGCCCGAATGGATCGAAGAGGCCGCCGGCTCGGTCGCCAAGCGCAGCACCTCGGAGCCCTATTGGTCCCGAAAACAAGGCACGGCCATGGCTAGACAACGCGTCACGGTCTTTGGAGTCACGATCGTCGCCGATCGACCCGTGCGGTATTACCACGTCGATCGTGACGTTGCTCGTGAGTTGTTCATCCGTCATGCGCTCATCGAGGGTGACTGGAATACTCGCCACCACTTCTTCAAACGCAACCTGGAACGCATGGCGCAAGTCGAGGAAATGGAAACCCGGATGCGTCGGCGCGACCTCATGGTCTCCGAAGACGTCCTCTTTGCATTTTACGATGCGCGAGTCCCTGCGGATGCGGTCTCCCAGCGGCATTTCGATGCGTGGTGGCGTCGCGAACGGCATCAGAACCCAGACCTGTTAGATATTGACCCGTCCCAGTTGCTTGCCGAAGGCGCTCAAGATGTTGACCCGCATGAGTTCCCGGATGTCTTTCACCATCCCACTGCCACCGGCGACGTCGAGCTGCCCCTGCACTATGAGTTTACCCCGGTGGCTGCCATTGGGGCGGATGCCTCTGGTACAGGAGAACCCGCCGGACCGCGTACCGACGGCGTCACAGTAACCGTTCCTGTCGCGTTGCTGCATCAGATAGACCAGCAACGCTTTGATTGGTTAATCCCTGGACTGCGCACCGAACTCATCACCGCACTCATTCGAGGTTTGCCAAAGCCAGTTCGCAAACACCTCGTACCTGCTCCCGATACCGCCCGGGCTGCAGCACAGGAGCTCGCTGGCCACGACCCTGCAACAACGAACTTCTTTGAAGCACTCAACGCCTTCCTACGCCACACGAAGCACCAATACGTACAACTCGACGACTGGGCTCCCGAAAAACTGCCACCGCACCTGCGCTTTACCTATCAGGTCGTGGATGAGCGCGGCGCCATCCTGGGGACCGATGACGACTTGGGCAGGTTACAGCGAGAGTTGGCCGGACAAAATCAGACGGCCCTCGCGGCGTCGTTGACCGACGCGGCCAACGCCCAGGGTGTGGCACTGCCCGGTCAGCAAAACTCGTCACCTCACACGCCCGGTACACCGTCCAAGACCAACGCCAAGGCCACTCCTCAGACTCCTCCCACTGCTGAGCACCCTGCAAGTACTGCTTCTTTTGAACCGCAAACGGGACTCACGAGCTGGAGCATCGGCGATATTCCCGAGACGATACAGACTGCCATCTGGACTGGCACGGCGAATCAAGACGTCACGGGCTACCCCGCACTACAAGCCGAGCAGGGCGCTACGCCATCGGCTGCACTCGTGGTGATGCGCACGGCCGGCGAGCAGCAAGCCGTACATCGTGGGGGTGTGATAGCGCTGTTGCAAGCAGACCTACCGGATCCACAGCGCTATATCCTGGATCACCTTTCGGCTACCGAGAAGCTCGCGTTTGCGCACTCGCCCTATCCCAATAGTGCAGCGCTGGTAGCTGACTGCGCCCGCACGGCAATTGACGCGTTACTTCCCGAGAGCCTACCGATGCGCCAGCGGGACTACCAACGGGTGGCCCAAACGGTGCAAGAACACCTCATCGACACCACATTCCAGGTGACCAGCGTGGTGGCAACGATTTTGAATCTGTCACGAGATGTGGATCGTCGTATCCGAAAAATCCGTTCGTTGAGCTTAGCGGCCGCGGCAGCAGATCTACGAAACCACCACGACCAATTAGTAGCCCGGCGGTTTGTGTCGGACACCGGGTGGGCGAACTTGCGTCATGTGCCGCGCTATCTGGAGGGTATTGGCCTGCGCATGGACAAGTTGGATGCCGGGGGCGCCCTACAACGCGATGGTCTGAATACGCAGCTCGTCCAGGGGTTAGAAAAAGAATACGAAAGCCTGAAAGAACGGGCCCCCGAGGGCGTACCCACCCCGGTTGCGATCAGCGATCTCTTTTGGCAACTGCAAGAACTGCGCGTCTCGTTGTTTGCCCAAGAACTGGGCACGGCCACCAGTGTGAGCGAGAAACGGTTCCGACAAGCTCTCAAAGCCGCCGAGACCTCGCTGCATTAGTCGGCGGGGATGAACTCGCCGTGACCGGCTTCGCGCAGTGCCGCACGCAACTTCGTTGCGGCCTCGTCCATCTTGTCCTGATCAGGATCGCGCATCACCTTGCTCAGGTCGAAACCCGCCAGCGACTGGGTTGGGAACACATGTAGGTGCAGATGCGGCACTTCGTATCCTGCGATCATCATCCCAGCCCGCGCCGCACCCAGTGCGGTCACCTGTGCGTTCCCGATGCGCGAAGCGACCGTGTACAGGTGTGCGTTGAGTTCTTCGGGCACTTGGGTCCACATATCAATTTCTTCACGCGGAACGACCAACGTGTGGCCATACGCCAGCGGCCCGATATCTAAAAAAGCAGCGCATTGCTCGTCCTGCCATATGAAGCGGCCCGGCAGTTCGCCGTCAATAATTTTGGTAAAGATCGTTGACATGTTCTCTCCTGAACAACGCTGACAGTGGGTGCATGCCTCAGTCTAGTGACCGAAAGGCGAAAAATTCAGGGCTGATGCGCTATGCGTCGTCTGGCATTTCACCAGGGTCTTCGCCTGTGGCGACGGGCATGCCACGGGTAGCAGACCAGGCCGACCAGGACCCCGGATACAGTGCGGCCTCAACACCGGCTAAGGCAAGCGCCAGCACCGTTTTAGAAGCAGTGACCCCAGAGCCGCAATAAGCGGCCACGGCAGCATCGTTCGTCGCGCCGAATTGCGCGAAGTGCTCGCGCAGCGACTGTGCTGACAAGAAGGTGCCTGCTTCTTGGGTCAGGGCTGATCCCGGAGCAGAGATGGCGCCCGGGATATGTCCTGCAACGGCGTCAAGCGGTTCAACTTCCCCGCTGTATCGCTCAGGGGCTCGTGCGTCCAGCAGGACACCGTCCGATCGTACGAACGTCGCGACGTCTTCGGTGTCGAGCACCGGCATTTTGCCCCAGGACAGGTAGGCGGAACCGATGCGCGGGAGGACTTCACCGGCTTGTAGCGGCAGATTTGCTGCGCGCCAGGCCTCCAGTCCACCGTCCAGGACATAGACTTCTTGCATCCCCGCGTACCGCAGCAACCACCAGGCGCGTGCGGCCGCAGCTGAAGCGACTGCATCGTAGACCACGACGGTGTCGTCGTCGTTGAGCCCCAGCATCCGCACAGATTCGGTAAACTCTGCCGGGCCCGGCAGCGGATGACGTCCCATAGCGGGCGAGCCATGACCGGCCAGGTGACTGGTCATCGACACATACACGGCACCGGGCAGGTGTCCTTGGCGGTATGCTTCGTGGTTTTGACTGTGATCGGTCGCAGACCAGCGCACATCCCAGATCACGAGCTTCCCGCGTGCCGGCATCGGTGTGGGCGCTGCGAACCCCTCGGGCTGCTCCGATAACTGATTCGACAACATCCGGGTGCGAACCTCAACGGTGCTGTGATCCGGCAAGGAGTTATCCGTACGGTCTATGCCCATCCACGCAGCGAGCACATCGACACTGAGAATTACGGGTCGATTCATTGAATAATTCCTCCAGCAAGATTGGCACCGTTCAAGGATTTTCGTCGTATGACACGTCTTGTGCCGAGCTGTTGAGCAATTTTCACATCCCCAACTGTAGCTTTGTGTTGGGATAATTGCACGGTTAGCGTTGTGACTGTTAACTTCGTTTGGCGGGATTTTGCAGCTTCATTTGGCGGCTTCAGGTCAGGCCAACCACCAGAGTTGATCGGGCTGCTTCAACGACGTCGTCGGTGATGGTGTGCAACTCGTTGATCTTCATGATGCGTTCCATTTGAGTGAAGAGTCTGTCGACGAGGCGGAAGTTGCCCCGGGTGATGCGGGCGATCGCGGCGATGGCTTGGGCGTCGGTGTAGTCCTCGGGGTCAAGGGTTTGACCGAGTTTGCGCCAGCGTCGTTCCAGGACAAAGCGCAGTTCTTCCTCGGCCAGGGGGCGGTATTCGTGGGCGAAGCCGACCCGGCTGTAGAGCTGGGGGTAGCGGCTGAACTGTTTTTCGATGCCGGGCATACCAATCAGGATCAGCCCGGTATTGGTGCGGTCGTAGCGATCTCGGAGGTATTCGATAGCGCTGGGACGCAGGCGTTCGGATTCATCGATGATAATCAGGTCAATATTTTTAGTACGCATTTTGGGTGGCCCGGTGAGTTTGCCGAGGGTTTCGAGATGCTGGTCAATGCAGATTGAGACACGAGCAGTGATGTGGGCGAGGTCATCTTTGAATTGCCGCGGAGTGGACAGCACTTCGGGGGTGAAGAACACGGTACGTTTCTGGGCCAGGGCAGCGTAGACCTTATAGTCTGAGTCGTCTCTGGGGCCCCATTCCTGCAGCAGGGCTTCGGCTTTATGCCAGTTGGCATAGCGGCGTGCGGACAGTGTTTTGCCGGTTCCTGCTTGTCCGTAACAGATGCCGATGGTGCGTTGTCGGCGCACGGCGTCAGCAAATTCCACGAATCTGCGGTGTTGTTTCGTGACGACGAATCGCTGCGGTGCCATCAGTCATCCTCCAGATATGTGCGAAGTTTCGGTTTCTTCCACCCAGGTTCTTCTGGCGGTGACCCAGACACGGACGGTGGGGTGGGCTGGGACGAGGTGACCACGGTGATGCGCTCATTGATCTGGCCACGCAGTTGGCGTCGCCGGGCGGAGCGTGCCGCTTGGATATCTTTGAGACTGACCGTGGCCGAAGCGTGCTCAGGGTTGACGGCTTTGCAGATGTATTGGCCTTTATGGAAGACCCGAATCTCGGAAATATCGCGAGGATCGCAGCGGATCACCACCGGTTCTTTGACATAAGCAGCCAGCAGGGGCGAGACATAGCGCAAACCTTGGAAGTGGATACCTTCGCGGTGCACGATCCGGGGTTTGGCCACGGTCAGCAGCAGGTTGAGGTCATCGATACTTTCCGGCAGTCGTGGCAACCACCCATCACCGATCCAGGTCTCGGGGTAGCGTCAATTTCTGGGTGTTCGCGTTGGTGATAGGTCTCGGCGATGAACGACCCGATCGCTGCATCGAGTTCCGGCAGGGTCAACACTGGCTTCGGGTGCCGCTGGTCCTGGCTGAGGTGGCCGGGCAAGTCGGCCAGCAGCTCGGTGTTGATGGTGCCGAAGAGCCGCTCGCTCTTCCCCCGGCCCTGGGGTCTGGCCACCGTGGAGTAGATGATTTCGAAACGCACGTCCTTGGCCGTTTGTGCCAGATGGTCGCTCGTGAAATCTGGACCATGATCGACATAGAGCCGATCTGGGACCCCACACATCGGCCAGTCGGGATCGTTCTTTGGCCAGATCCCATGACGCAAGGCCAAGGCGGTGTTCATCGCTGATGGTGCTCCGAGAAAGACCATGTAGCCACACACGGCCCGGGAGTGATCATCCAGGATTCCGGTCATCCAGGGCCGGACGGGTTGCTGATTGGTATCCAGGATGACAATGTTGAGTTCGGTGTGATCGGCCTGCCAAGTCGCGTTGGGCTGCTCGGCCCGGTGCCGCCAGATCATCTCGTAGTTGTCCCGGTAAGCCGCCGACCCCTGGTGAGCCAGCGTGACCATACCCGGATCCAGCGCGGTGACGATGGCGCGCACGGTGCTGTACGAGACCATCGGCCAGCCTCGCTGGGTCGCTTTCGCCTGTGCTTTGCGAGTGATCGCAGCGGTCGACAGTTTGGGTTTGCTCAAGGCCAGCCCCTCGATCAACGTCTGCAGTTCCGGATGCGTGCGGCGTGCACGTTTCGGTACAACCGGCAGCAATCCGGCAACACCATCCCGTCGGTAAGCCGCTAGCCAGCGCTGTAACGTCCGCACCCCGATGCCTTCAAGACCGGCCAGTTGCGTCAACGGAGTGCCATCTTCAACGTGTCGCCGCAGAACATGCCACCGGAACTTGGCCGTATGCTCGCGCACGGCGGTCTCGCCTGCAGTCGAGAAACGCTGGTCTCTGGCCATAGCCACGACGTCCTTGTCGATATGTGGGCCGCTATGAGGCCAGTTTACTCGGCTAATACTTGGCTGTCGCCGACGGAGAGCTGTTGGATACGCCGGTACAGGGTAGCTCGGGACATGCCAAAATCACGGGCCACCTGGGTAGCTGGCTCCCCGGCGTCAATGAGTTTCATCGCGCTACGGATCTGACTGTCGGTAAAGGCGCGGCGTCGGCCGCCCAGATCTTTGCCAGCGGCTCGGCGCTTGGCCACCGAATCGGTGATCCGTTCACGCTTGATATCCAATTCCATCTGCGCCAACGCGGCCATCACCGTGAACACCATCGACCCCATTGGCGTGGAGGTATCCACATCTCCACCGCCCAGATTGAGCACCCGCAACCCCGCACCCCGCTCCCGCAGCTGCTGAGCGAAAGTCAGCATGCTCTGGGTGGACCGGCCCAACCGGTCCAACGTGGCAATCACCAACGTGTCACCGGACTGTAGTGCTGCGAGAGCTTGATCGAAGCCTGGACGGGAGGTTCGAGCCCCAGAGACGCCATGATCGACATACAGGTCATCGCGCCGAACACCAGCGGCCACTAAGTCCTCGATTTGCCGATCGGCCTGCTGGCCACGAGTCGACACCCGCGCATACCCAATAAGTTTATTCATGCCACCTCACACTGTCTTACAACCCACGTTGTTGACACCATTCTAGACTTTCGTTGCAAGACAGAGCTGCAAGACACCCAAATGCTTGAATTCGTGTGAGCCTCAAAACTTTGGGCGAGACGTCTTGCAAGCCATCCGCTGCAAGACGCTACGCCTGATGCCCGGCACCGCTCGTCCCCATCGCCCAGCTGCGACCGATAATGCAACATTGGGAAATTCGGAGAGCGCTAGTTCAGTATCCGCTGTATAGTTCAGCCTATGCTGATTAATGCTGTTCGTTTAGATGTGATGCACCGGTTGGGTCGAGCCATGGCCGATCCGACACGGTCCCGAATTCTGTTGACGCTGTTGGAGGGGCCTGAATATCCGGCAGTGCTTGCCCGCGATCTTGGGCTGACCCCTTCCAATGTATCCAACCATCTGGCCTGTTTGCGCGACTGTGGCATTGTGGTCGGACAGCATCAGGGACGCCAAACCCGCTATGAGATCGCAGACCCACACTTGGCTCAGGCACTGACAGCGTTGGTGGACACGACCCTGGCCGTTGACGAAGCTGCCCCCTGCATTGATCCGGTCTGCACTGTTACCGGATGTGCTGGCGACGAGGAGTTCAGCGCGTGATCGTCTCCTCCATCCTGCAGGCGATCGGGCTGTTTATCGTCACCAACATTGATGACATCGTCATCCTGTCGCTGTTCTTCGGGCGAGGCCAGGGACAACCAGGCACCACTCGCCGCATCCTGGCGGGACAATATCTAGGATTCCTGGGCATTTTAGGCGCTGCGGTAGCAGCAGCCTTTGGTGCCCAAGTGCTCCTGCCTGAAGCCATACTGCCGTACTTCGGTCTGATCCCCCTGGGGCTCGGACTCTGGGCAGCATGGCAGGCCTGGCGCAATCGCGGCCAAGACGACGATGACGAAGCACAAATCGAAGGCAAACGTGTCTCGGTCTGGATCGTCGCGGCAGTGACCTTCGCCAACGGTGGCGACAACATCGGTGTTTATGTGCCAGTGTTCGTCAGCGTCAGCTGGAGCGCAGTGCTGGCCTACTGCATCGTCTTCTTATTGCTCGTTGCCGCTCTCGTATTCCTGGCCAAGTGGATTAGCTCCAGAAAACCCATTGCAGAAGCCCTGGAACGGTGGGAACATATTCTCTTTCCGGCCGTCCTCATCGGCCTAGGTATCGTCATCCTCGTCAGCGGCGGAGCCTTCGGACTGTAAGCAACGGCCACACCACGGAATATCCTGAGTGGCTAACATGCTTCAGGCCAGTCATTCCCATTCTCTCGGACCGGCAAGCGACACGACGAAGACCGCCAAACGAACCTGCAAAAACCGCCAAATGAAGTTAACAGTCACAGTTAGCGTATCCACTACCGAACTCTTCGGTCTGTCGCAGATCCTTGTTACACTATAGGCCGAGTTCACCACGTCTGAAGGAGAGCAATCCACAGTGTCGTCAACTTCATCGTCCCGGCCGCGCACACGCAACACGTGGCAAAAACAGGCCATTGATGAAATTTTAGACGGTAGTGCCGATTTCCAGTCGGCTCAGCAAGTCCACCAGTCGGTAGCCGACACTGGTCGTTCAGTCTCGCTGGCCACCGTGTACCGGGTATTACAGTCTCAGGTTGAAGACGGGGTGGTCGACATTTTGGCTCTCGACGATGGTCAGACCCTGTTTCGGAAATGTGCTGCAACGGGTCACCATCATCATCTGGTGTGCCGTAACTGCCGAGCGACCCAAGAGATCGAAGCTCCCAAGATCGAGCAATGGGCAGATAACGTCGCTACCGATTTCGGTTATATCGACGTCAACCACACCATGGAAGTTTACGGGCTGTGCCCGCAGTGTGCTCAAAACGCGTCATAACGCCCGGAACGTCCACCGTACGCGGCCGGTTGTTCGTCCCAATCGTCAGCATCGCCATCAGTGGTGCATTCGGGTAATTCCACCACGGTTGTGCCATTCACATCGGCCGGTTCGTGCAAGCTGCCCAAACCATAGGCTTGTTCAAGGTTTACTCGGGTCAAAACCTCTTCTGGCGAACCAGAGGCGACCACTTTCCCATCCATGAGAATCACGTGGTCTGCCGCAGCAGCTTCATCGAGATCGTGCGTGGTCAAAACCACCGAGTGACCGTGTTCTTCAACTTCTGCGTGGATCACCTCATCGATGATCCGTCGGGATTTCAGGTCCAGCCCGGTCATCGGTTCATCAAGCACCAAAATCTCATGGCCCTGGGCAATCCCCTGGGCTACATAGACACGCTGACGTTGCCCGCCAGAGAGTTCTTCGAGGTGTCGACTCTTGAGGTCAGTAATATTCATCGTCTGCATCGCATAGTTGATTGCCGCACGATCCTGTGCACGAAACATACCGAACCAGCCACGCTGGGCATAGCGCCCCATACTCACCACGTCTTTGACCGTAATCGGCGTCCCGGTCGGAAACACAACGGATTGCATCACAAACGAGATGTCGTGTTTGACGTCTTTGACGGGTTCACCCAGCACCATGATCTGGCCGGCACTGGGGGACAGAATTCCCGCGATGGCTTGTAACACGGTAGTTTTACCGGACCCATTGGGCCCGATCACCGCAGTAATCTTGCCGCGTGGGATCGTAAAACTCGATGCGCCGACCGCAAGGTGAGCACCACGGTACAACACAATATTTTGGGCTTCGACGAGACTCATGAGACTCCTTGCTCAGCTGGTATTGCGCTACGTTGGCGTCGGCGCAGCGTCTTTGTCACTTCTTGAATGGTAAGCACCAGGAAGAAACCGACGATGGCGACGAGCGCCATCGACGCGCCGGCAGCAGTTCCTAAATGGTAGCTGAGAATCAACCCAACCGTAACAGAGACCACACCAATGACGAGTGATGCACTAATCATACGCGGTACCGTGCGCGTCAGTAAGGCTGCCGTTGCGGCAGGTCCAATCAGCAGACCGAGGACCAATAACGTACCTACGGCTTGGAACGAACCAATCACGGCCGCTGCAATCATCAACAGCAACAGCCAGTGCGTGAGCTGAGGGCGCATCCCCAAGGCCTGTGCTTTATCAGGCGAAAAGGACAGCGCCATCAACGGTCGATACAGCAACAGAGACAACAGACCCACACCAATGACAAACATGACCTGTGTCCGGATGTCTCCCCACGTCACACCCAAGGCGTCACCAAAGAGGATGGCGGTCAATGACCCCTGAAAGCTATCCGCACGAGAGATCAGCACCACGCCGAGTGCCATCATGCCCACAAACAGCAGTCCGATAGCGGTGTCTTCCTTCAGCGTTGTCGTTCGGTGAATCAACTCGAGCAAGCTCACCATGACGAGTGCTGCCAGGCCTGCGCCCAAAAATGGTGAGAAATCGAACAGCACGGCCGCAGCTATACCTGGGACCACGCCGTGAACGAAGGCGTCACCAAAGAAACTCATGCCCCGCAAAACAAGCCACACGCCGACGAAACTCGACATGAGGGCGGCCAAGAGTCCACCCAGCAGAGCCCGTATTTGGAAACCTGCTTGGAATGGTTCAACCAGCCAGTTGTACAAGTCCACTTAGCGGTTACCTTTCACTTGGTCGTTTTGCACGGTTAGTTTACGGCTTCTGCCAGCGCATTGGCGTTGTACAGCATCGCGTCCTGATATGTTTCAGCATCTGATCCAGGCTCCCCGATCGCACTTTCGTAGAGCTCCACGACGGGAATATCTTGTTCGGTTTCCTGTGCTAAAGCACTAATCATACGGTTGGTATTGGCTTTTGAGGTGACAAGGGCATCTGCACCTTCATCGTCGAGCAGGCTGGTCAAGGAAGCCAGATCTTGTGAGGAGGGTTCGCCATCTGTTGAACCACCGGGAATCACGACGCCGCTGATTTCGATACCGTAGCGGTCAGCAAAATACCCGTACGCAGCATGATCCGTCACGAGTCGGGGCGAGTCCATTTCGCCGAGAATATCTTCAATCTCAGCATCGGTTTCGCGTAACGACTCGGCCACGTCGGCACCACACGAAACGTAGGTGTCATCCCCACTGGTTTCAGCAATCCTTTCACCGACCAATTCCGCGCCATCGGCCATGCGCGCAACATCCAACCAAACATGGGAATCATAGCTGCCATGTTCATGAGACTCTTCGTCCTCACCGTGATCATGTTCATGCCCGGCGTGATCGTGTGATTCCTCGCTTTCGCCATGATCGTGTTCATGATCATGGTCGTCGCCCAGGGGCAGCGGATCCAGTTGTGGTGCCACTTCAAAGACCTCGGCTCCATCGGACTCGGCGTTCTCAATGGACCGCTGCATCGATGCTTCCAACCCCAACCCATTGATCAACACCAGATCGGCGGTCACCATATCGGCAATCTGTGCACTGGAGGCTTCGAATTGGTGGGGATCATCGCCGGCGCTCATCAGGATTTGTGTTTCTCCCCCGGCACACTGGGTAATTTGTTCGGCGATAGAGCCCACCTGCGTCGTGGTAGCAACAACTGCTGCCGTGGGATCGGAGTTGTTTGCGTCGCCGCTGCCATCGGTGGTGCAGGCCGCGAACAAGAGTCCACAACCCGAAATTGTTCCCGCTATAGCGAGCGTGCGGCTCCGGTGAGTAAGCATAGTGATCCTTCGAACGTTGACGAGGCCAGGGACTCCAAAGGTCCATGATTCATCATCCGATATTAATGCAAATCGTTCGCATTAGCAATAAAGGGGTGTCCGGTGCCTGGAATTGACTACTACGAAGCAGCCGCACCGCCGGCTTTACCCATGCGTTGACGAATGGTGACGGTCTGGGATTGTGTGACATCTCGTATTTCTCCGACCAACACTTCAATGACGTCTTCTAAGAACAGTACGCCGACGGTTGCACCGGAGCCGTCCTGCACACGCGCCATGTGGACACCAATCCGTTGCATCACGGTCAGTGCGTCGTCGATGTGTTTATCGACGGTGATGTTGACCATTGAACGCACGCGGTTGACCGGTATTGGTGCGGTATAACGATCACTTGGGATCGACATGAGGTCTTTAATGTGCAGGTAACCGATGATCGTGCCGTCACTGGCGTCCTCGACGACAAGCCGCGAGAGACCCGTTTTTCGGACTGCTTGGTCAAATCGCTCCGGGGTGTCACTTGATTGAATCGAGACGATGTCAGCGATCGGTACCATTACCTCTTCTGCCGGGACATCGGAAAAGCTCAGCGCACCAGAAATAATTCCGGTGTGGTCATCGACCAGCCCGGTGCGTTGTGATTCCTCAACAATCGATTGGACTTCTTCCAGCGTGTATGTGGAGGTGACTTCTTGTTGAGGCTCGACTTTGAACAATCGAAGAATGATATTCGCTGACCAGTTCAACAGGCGAATGATCGGTCGCAGCACTCGTTCCAAGAACACCAGCGGAGGCGCGAGCAACATCACGGCGCGGTCTGCCATACTGACCGCCGCATTCTTGGGAACCATCTCGCCGACCGTGACGTGCAGGAATGTGACCGCGAGCAGGGCGAGAATAAACGCGATCGTGCCGGCGAGGCCCGGATCGAGCCCAACCATTTCTAAGGGGACCCCCACCAGATACGCAATTGCAGGTTCCGAGACGTTGAGGATCAACAGTGAACACACCGTGATGCCAAGCTGACAGATTGCCAAAATATCGGTGACGTGTTCCATGGCAAACAGGGCATGTTTGGCAAGTTTTGAGCCATCTTCGACGCGCGGTTCGATTTGGGAACGCCGTGCACCCATCACCGCAAATTCACCGGCCACGAAGAAGGCGTTACCCGCTAGCAGAACAATGAGCCATAAAAGACCCGGAATATGCTCGCTCATGCTTCCGCCTCCTGTCCTGGCACTGTCGTCTCAACTGCTTGGCTTTGTTCCGGAATGTATTTCACCCGTTCAATGCGATGGCCATCAACGCGCCGCACCTCCAACACGCCGTGCTTTAGAGACACGACATCTCCGATGTGAGCGACGCGGCCAAGTTCAGCCATGATGAAGCCACCAACGGTTTCATACGCTTCATCTTCATCAATCTTGAGGCCTTCTACCTGGGACATGATTTCGTCAGGGCGCAACACCGCGGGGAAAAACCAGCCGCCGTCTGCGCTTTGTAACACTCCCGGTGTAATCCGGTCATGCTCATCTGCGACCTCGCCGACAATTTCTTCCACGAGGTCTTCAAGCGTGACGATGCCGGCTGTCCCCCCGTATTCATCCACCACCAACGCCATTTGGAATGGTGCTTCACGGAGTTCTGTGATGAGGGTGTCGAGCGTGACGGACTCCGGAACACGAGCCATCTCACTGGTGATCGTGCCCGCCGTCAACGTACTGCGCTTTGACTTTGGTACGGCAATCGCTTTTTTGATGTGCAGTATCCCGTGAATGTCGTCAGCGTGGCGTTCGGTCACTGGAAAGCGAGAAAAACCGGTTCTGCGTGCAAACGACAAAACATTATCGAGCGTTTGATCTGCACCGATCTTTTCCATGTCCATGCGTGGCGTCATGACATCGGCCGCTGTGCGTGCCGAAAATTTCAGGGTGCGGTCCACGAACGTTGCCGTTTTGACATCGAGTGTGCCCATTTCTGCAGAGCGCCGTACCAGTGATGACAATTCCTCGGGAGTACGCGCTCCAGAGAGCTCCTCTTGAGCTGCTAACCCGAAGAGACTCAACACCCAGTTCGAGAAGTTGTTTAGGCCTGCAATGATGAATCGGAAGATCGTGGTAAATACTAGTTGGGGCCGTGCGAGGAGCCGAGCCACGGGCATAGCCTTGGCTAGCGACAGGTTTTTTGGCACCAATTCACCAATGAGCATCGACAAGCCGGTACCAATAATCATGGCGATCGTCAGCGATGTTGAGTACATCAGCGCTTCATTACCGTTGAACACTGCTTGCAACGGGACCACAAGCAATTGGCCCAGGGACGGCTCCAGGAAAAAGCCTGTCAGCAGGGCGGTCAGCGTAATGCCAAGTTGACAAGACGACAGTTGCGTGGACAGCGACTTGAGCGCCTTGAGTACCGGCTCTGCTCCTTTATCACCGTTGTCTACCATGCGTTGCACGGTCGGCACATCGAGGGAAATGAGCGAAAACTCGACGGCGACGAAGAACCCATTACCCAAAATCAACAACATACTGACTGCGAGCAGGAACCATTCCATTGCCATCTAGATCACCAGCCAGCAGGGGCTTAGCGGCTGGAGACCGTCGTATGCAGCGCGACTCGGAGGCTCCATTTCATTCGCCGGAGCGTGGCGATTCGTTCTGAGGTTCGTGCGTCGAGCACGTCTGTCATTGTCCATGATGAAGTTTATTATAGGGCCCTTGGCTACCACGAGGTAGCAACCGGGCGTCCTTCGTCATATCCGGCGGCCGATTGGATGCCAACGACTGCACGCTGATGAAATTCTTCGAGCGTTGTCGCACCCGCATAGGTCATCGATGAACGCACGCCAGCGGTAATGTCGTCTAGCAGGTCTTCAACCGATGGATTGGTCGGGTCAACGTACATTTTTGATCCTGAAACACCCTCTTCGAAAAAGGCCTTGCGTGCTTGATCAAACGCATCGTCTTGCCGTGTCCGAGCGGACACGGCTCGCGCGGAGGCCATCCCAAAGTTTTCCTTGTACTTGCGGCCATCACGATCTATAAACATGTCTCCCGGGGATTCAATGACCCCGGCGAACCAGGAACCGATCATGACCTGAGAAGCACCTGCGGCCAGTGCGAGTGCAACGTCGCGAGGATACTTGATACCACCATCAGCCCAGACATGTTTCCCGTGACTTGCCGCAGCTTGCGCACATTCGTGCACCGCAGAAAATTGTGGCCGTCCCACTGCGGTCATCATCCTGGTGGTACACATTGCCCCTGGGCCGACGCCGACTTTCAAGATATCCGCGCCGGCTTCGATGAGATCGTGTGCCCCATCGGCCGAGACCACGTTGCCTGCAACAATCGGGACGCGAAGTTCAGACAGGCTGCGTAGCGCTGTCAGCATTTTCTCTTGGTGACCATGCGCTGTATCAACGACCAGTACATCAACGCCACTGGCCACCAATGCCTCAGCATGTTCCGCAACATCGGCATTGACGCCCACGGCGGCCCCGACTCGTAGCCGATTCTTGTCGTCAGTGGCCGGGGTAAAGATCGTGGACCGCAACACGCCATTGAGTGTGAGCGCGCCTTTGAGACTGGTGCCCTCTACGACCGGGGCGAAGTTGACCTGAGCTTCATGCATTTTCATGTAGAGACTGCGCAGGGCTTTATCACGGGCGTCAGCAGGCAGTTCGTTGAGTTCGGATGCAGCAACTGTCAGTAATGGTTCGCGAAGCAGTGATTGGACCGAAGCAAATTGGTCGATCCCTTCGGTGTCGGCGATGTCCACAATGCCCAACAGCGACCGATTGTTATCAACCACGCACACAGCCGGATGGTTCCGCTTTTCGGCCAGGTGCCGCACATCGAGGACACGATCGTCGAGCCCCACGTATAACGGTGTCTCAAATAATGTGTCCCGCGATTTGATCCAATCAATGGACTCTTGCATAAGGTGCAGCGGGGTGTCCTGCGGAAAGATGCCAATCCCACCGCGGCGCGCGATCGTTTCCACCATGCGACGGCCGGTGACACCGTTCATATTCGAAGACACGATCGGGATCGTTGTGCCCGTACCATCCGTCGAGGATATATCAACATCCATACGGGAACTGATCTGAGAAAAAGACGGCACCAGAAAAACATCTGAGTACGTCAAATCTGTGGTGACAGGATTGAGAAAACGCATGGTTCTATCATGCCAGCTTTTGTCCACTGCAGCAGCAGTTGTCCCTCCATGAAACGCGAAGAGCGTATTTTGTGTCACAATTATCAGCGCACTATTTTGCGCGCAGCCGATCTCTACGCAATCGAATGTGTTTTGTGGCAATTTGCCAAACTTTATCATTATGATGGGTCCAGTTGCTGTTGATGGGAGCATTGAGTGATGCACGCTCGCTCAGGCTCAGTACCGGGACACCATCGACAGCCCCCGACGGCGAGTTTCGTCGTGCCCGGCGTTTCGAGCCTCGCCACGTGTATGCACAGAACACAAGAACTTACGGAAGAGGCCTTCACCGTGCCAGAACTTACGTCCGCCCAGCTCTCCGAGGAATTTCCCGGCAATGAATGGCTTGTTGCGGATATCTACGAAAAGTACAAGGCGGATAAGTCTTCTGTGGATGAGAAATGGGCCGAAATTTTCGCCCGCTTAGAAGCTGCTAATACCTCGGACACCCCTGAGAAAGCAGCCCCAGCCCAGACCGCCGCACCCGCTCAGTCCAAAAACTCACAGCCTGCCCAATCGGCAGCCGCCACACCCAAAAAATCGGCGAAGACTGAGTCGGCAACACCTGCGGCAGAATCCAAACAACCGCCAAAACCGAAAGTTCGTCGCGCAGCGGCAGCACCCGAGGCCATCACCTCTGAACCTTCCATTGCTGCACGTGAAGATCGCGCTCAAGACGAGACCGAACAGGTAAAAGAAGATGAGTGGGTCCGGCTTCGCGGTATGCCCCAGGCGATCGCAGCCAACATGGACGCCTCCCTGTCCATGCCAACGGCAACTACGGTTCGCGATATGCCGGTCAAGGCACTCGTGGACAACCGCACCACAATCAACAACCATCTCAAGCGCACACGTGGTGGGCGTGTTTCCTTTACGCACCTGATCGGCTACGCCGTCATTCGTGCGCTCGTCAAGCACCCCGAGATGAACACGATTTACCGCGAAGATGACGGTAAAAAGTACAAGATCAACCCGGCCCACATCAACTTCGGTTTAGCGATCGACGTGCCTGGCTCCAAGGGTGAACGCGCACTGGTGCAGCCATCCATCAAGGCCGTCGAGTCTATGAACTTCCGCGAATTCTGGGAAGCGTATGACGACCTCGTCGATCGTGCACTCAACAACAAACTTTCCATGGATGACCACTCGGGTACCACGGTGTCACTGACCAACCCGGGCGGTATCGGTACCGTGCACTCGGTACCACGCCTTTCTGAGGGACAAGCCGCCATCATTGGTGTTGGCGCGTTGACCTACTCCGCGGAATTCGAAGGCACATCCCAAAAGGTACTTTCTGATCTTGCGGTTTCCAAGACCATGACTGTTACCTCTACCTACGATCACCGTGTGATCCAAGGTGCCGGCTCCGGCGAGTTCTTACGCACCGTGCACAACCTGTTGTTGGGCGAAGATAATTTCTATGATGAGATCTTCGTCAATCTGCGTATTCCGACCGAGCCCATTCGTTGGGCACCAGATGTACAGGTCAATCCCGAAGACGAAGTTGGCAAAGCCGCTCGTATTCAGCAGCTTATCCATTCCTATCGCGTCCGTGGACACTTAATCGCAGATACTGATCCACTCGAATATCGCATGCGCACCCACCCGGATCTCGATTTAGATTCACACGGATTGACGCTGTGGGATCTCGATCGCGTCTGGCCAACCGGTGGCATCGGCGGCAAGTCGCACATGTTGCTGCGCGACCTATTGGGCGTGCTGCGTGACGCATACACCCGCAACTCGGGCTACGAGTACATGCACATTGATGAGCCTGAGCAGCGCGCCTGGTTCCAAGACAAGCTTGAGCACCCGTTCGAAAAACCCAATCGTGAAGAACAACTTCGCATCTTGGGCCGACTCAATGCTGCCGAAGCGTTCGAAACGTTCTTACAAACCAAGTTCGTTGGTCAGAAGCGATTCTCGCTGGAAGGCTCTGAATCGCTGATCGCGCTATTGGACGCCATCCTGTCTGGCGCAGCAGACGAAGGCCTCGATGAAGTCGCCATCGGCATGGCGCACCGCGGACGTCTCAACGTCTTGACCAACATTGCAGGCAAGACCTTCACTCAAGTATTCCGGGAATTCGTCGGTGACGCAGATTCCGACGTTGCCCAAGGTTCCGGTGACGTGAAATACCACCTGG
This sequence comes from Micrococcaceae bacterium, assembly GCA_013393415.1. Lineage (GTDB taxonomy): Bacteria > Actinomycetota > Actinomycetes > Actinomycetales > Micrococcaceae > Yaniella > Yaniella flava. The sequence goes on along the minus strand of JABXHI010000029.1, from coordinate 10,378 downwards.
GAACTGAAGGCACTTTCACGTCCTATAATCGCAACACCACCACCGTCTCTGTTGCCGCCAACCCATCACACCTCGAGGCCGTCAATCCGGTACTTGAGGGTATCGTTCGCGCCAAACAGGACCGTTACGACCACGGGGCTGATTCGCCGAAATCATACTCTGTCCTACCGATTCAGGTGCATGGTGACGCCTCGTTTGCAGGCCAGGGCGTGGTCTTTGAAACCATGCAGATGTCCCAGCTACGCGGCTACCGCACTGGTGGCACCGTGCATGTAGTCATCAACAACCAAGTTGGTTTCACCACCCCACCATCGCAATCACGCTCATCCACATATGCAACCGATGTGGCCCGCTCAATTCAGGCCCCAGTCTTCCATGTTAATGGCGATGACCCAGAAGCCGTGGTCCAGGCTGCCCAACTGGCCTACGAGTACCGTCAGCGCTTCCACCGCGATGTCGTCATCGATCTCATCACCTACCGCCGTCGCGGCCACAACGAAGGTGACGATCCATCAATGACCCAGCCTGGCATGTACAACCTGATCTCCAATAAGACCTCGACCCGTCGTCTCTACGTCGACTCGCTGGTCGGTCGTGGCGATATCACCCGAGAAGAAGCAGACCAGGCTGCCACCGACTATAAGAATCGACTGGAAGCCGCATTCGCTGAAATCGGGGAAGCCGAAACCTCACCGATCCCAATATTGGGTTCAGCCCACGGCATTGAGGATCCATCCCAAACGTATACGCCTGAATCAACAGCAATTTCCGATGAGATGCTGCGCCGTGTTGGTGAAGTCCACGCGGAAATCCCAGAAGACTTCAATGTCCATCCGAAACTGCTTGCACTGTTAGAGCGCCGCAACAAGATGGCCGTCGACGGGGGCATCGACTGGGGCTTTGCAGAGCTCGCAGCCTTCGGGTCTTTGATGATGGAAGGGGTGCCGGTCCGGTTATCCGGTCAAGATTCCCGTCGCGGAACTTTCGTCCAGCGTCATGCCGTGTTCTATGATCGAGAGACCAATGATGAGTGGACACCACTGGCTTCCCTGACAAATGACCAGTCGAAGTTCTGGATCTACAACTCGCTGTTGTCCGAATATGCCGCAGTCGGTTTCGAATACGGTTACTCCGTAGAACGCCCCGAAGCACTCGTGCTATGGGAAGCCCAATTCGGCGACTTCGTCAACGGTGCACAAACGGTCATCGACGAGTTCATCTCGTCATCCGCCCAGAAATGGAACCAGCACTCCTCCATCGTGCTGCTCTTGCCGCACGGGTACGAAGGCCAAGGACCAGACCACTCATCGGCACGCATCGAGCGGTTCTTGCAGTTGTCTGCAGAGGAAAACATGCGCGTGGTTCAACCCTCATACGGCGCAAACCACTTCCACGTGTTGCGCGAACACGCGTACTCGACACCACGTCGACCGCTCATCGTGTTCAGCCCTAAACAGCTGCTTCGCCTGCGCGCTGCGGCATCCCAGGTGGAAGACTTCACCCGCGGACGCTTCATGCCGGTTGTTCCAGACCACAGCGCAGCAGACTCAGCAAAGCAGGTTATCATGGTCTCCGGCCGCGTTTACTATGACATAGCCGACCGACGCAAGAAGCTTGAGATGGAATCTGAAGTCGCCATCATTCGTGTCGAACAGCTCTACCCGCTGCCAGTCGAAGAAATCAAGGCGCAACTGTCCAAGTATCCAAATGCTACGGTTTCATGGGTTCAAGACGAACCAGAAAACCAAGGACCTTGGCCATTCATGCTGCAGAACCTGTTGCCCCAGCTGGAACGCGATGTCCAACTCATCAGCCGCCCCGCGGCTGCCTCACCGTCGGCGGGCAATAAGCCACGCCACGACGACGAGCAAGAAACACTGCTACAGGACATCTTCGGCGCCTAGACCGCCCACAACGTGAAACATCGCCCGTTGCGGTCCAGCTTTTTTGGGCCGCAACAGGCGTTTAACCACAGTTTTCACCGCGAGAAGGCTACAGTGGAGACAAAAGAACGCTAGTTGAAAGAGGCAAACTTCGTGCACACTCGAAACATCCGGTTGTTCTCCATCGGAGCCCAAACACTCACCGGAGTTGGCGACGCACGCGGCTTAGGTTGGTTGGGGCGCGTTTTAGCAAAAACCGAAATCCCAGACCTACAAATAGAGTCCTATCCGTTAGTGTTCCCCAACGAGACCACAGAGGAAATGTCCGACCGCTGGGAGCACGAAGTCCTGCCCCGCCTCGCCATCGAAGATATTGAAAACAGAATGGTCATTGCGGTCCCCCACGACCCAGTTGCCATGGCCGGCTCATCAGCACGTGCAAGACTGCACCTGGCAAATATCCTCGACCGAGCCAAGCAACACAACATCGCAACATTCGTCGTCGGCCCCACACCGACACAAGACCACGAGACGAACCGCCACCTGGCCCAACTCAATGAGGCCTACCAAGGGGTCGCGGAACGACGCGACGTGCTCTATGTCGATGCATTTACAGATCTTGTGAACCACCAAAACTTCAACGAGGACCTCATGGTCAACGAAGGCCTGCCCGGGCAAGCAGCCTACGGACTCATTGCCTGGCTCGTGCTCAATCGCGGATGGTTCGAGTGGCTTGGGATCGTTGACCCGAACATTAATGGCTAAGCCAGAATGATAATATAGCTTGGAACCCCACGACGGAAAGGAGCATCACGATGAGTCAACGTGGTCGTAAACGTAAGGATCGTCGCAAGACACGCGCAAACTCGGGTAAGCGCCCGAACTCGTAGTGCCGAGTCGATCAACACGATACAAGTAGGGCTGAACCAGATGGTTCAGCCCTACTTGTATCGTGACGCCTCAGCGTCTAGCTGGTCTTCAAAGCCTCAATTCGGTGAAGAATTCTATCTTTGAGAGACTCTGGAGCTTTTTCATCGCACGAACGACGCACGACGTCGCGAATAATAATCTCTAGATCATGCTCCGACTGGCACGGTGTGCAGTTTTCAATATGAGCTCGGACCTCAGTAAAATCCTGCTGCTCCAGCGCCCCATCTAAATACTTATAAATACTATCCATACGGGATTCGGTGCAACCACCGTTTTGAGCGCAATCGTCGGACTCGGTCCCAACGTCTTGAGTTTCGTGTGTCATTTTTGGTCCTCCTCCGATGCCTTGGCGTGTTGTTTCTTCTGCAATTCGATTGCGCCTTGAATACCGCGGTCCGCAGCGTAATCGGTCAGTAGCTCCCGCAAACTGCGCCGCCCGCGGTGTAACCGAGACATGACTGTACCAATCGGCACGTCTAAAATGTCGGCAATCTCTTTATATGCAAAGCCTTCGACATCAGCTAAATACACCGGTATGCGAAAATCCTCAGAAATCTTAGCGAGCGCGTTCTTCACGTCACTATCCGCCAAATAATCCAACGCCTCGGTCTCGGCAGAGCGAAGACCAGTGGCAGAATGTTCCGCAGCTCGAGCCATCTGCCAATCTTCCACACCATCACCGTCAGCCTCTTGAGGACGACGCTGACGCTTGCGATAGATATTGATGTACGTATTGGTCAAAATACGAAACAGCCAAGCCCGTAGGTTTGTTCCAGGTTTGTACTGGTGAAACGAAGAGTAGGCCCGAGCAAAAGCTTCTTGGACCAAATCTTCGGCATCCTCGGGATTACGCGTCATACGCAAGGCACCCGAGTACAGCTGATCCAGGTACTGCATCGCATCCTGTTCGAAACGGGCACGACGCTGATTATCTGTCTCAGCCTTTGGATCGATACGAGATCCGTCATCGGCGGCGGGAATATCAGAAGGCAAATGAGTCATCCCGGCCCAGTCTAATCTCAAATCTGTCACATGAGATGTTTCTATCGGCGCATTGATCGTCAGCACTGGTATAACAACACCCTCCCATTATGCAACCACATACATTCTTCTAGCAGGTACAGCCGGAAAAGTGAGAGAATTATTCCCCTCGATACAGGCCCATCGACAACGCTGAGGGCGATAACAAGGTATCTTGGAAGGTGTCACACACAACGCTAAATACGATTGAAAGAGGTATCTGTTGGTCACAATGACTCCTGCCCCCGGTGAAGAGTGGGCTGCCCCCTTTGCCAGCGCACCGGTTTCTGCCACCGTGGCGTTACCTGGCTCCAAGTCATTGACGAACCGGCACCTCGTGTTAGCTGCCCTGTCGGAAACACCCTCACGGCTCACAGGCGTGCTGGTGTCGCGGGATACTGATTTAATGGTTGCTGCCCTGACCGCACTGGGCGCATCATTTACCCGGGTCAATGATGATCCGACCGTTCTGGACATTACCCCGATCAAACACGCCGACACGACCGGCAACATCACCGTGGACTCGGGCCTAGCAGGCACTGTCATGCGCTTCATTCCCGGCGTTGCCGCAAGTACCCATGCAACCGTCCTGGTTGATGGCGATGAACAGTCCTATGCTCGGCCTATGGGGCCGGTGATCGATGGGTTGATCCAAGCCGGTGTGAAGATCACAGCAGAGCAGCAGTCTAAGGTGACGCATCTGCCCCTGACAGTGCACGGTGCCGGTGCACCCGTTGGAGGCACCGTATCCATTGACGCAGGAGGATCCTCTCAGTTCATTTCGGCACTGCTGTTAATCGGTGCCACCTGCACTGATGGCCTAGATATTCGTCACACGGGCAAACACACCCCGAGCCCGGAACATATTGCCATGACGATCGCATTGCTGGCAGAAGCTGGTGTCTCGGTCACCACGCCTGAACCCGATCGTTGGGTTGTTCCCCCGGGCGCCATCACGGCCGGTGACAGTGCTGTGGAGCCAGATTTATCAAACGCCGGCCCTTATCTTGCCGCTGCCGTCGTGACAGGTGGCCGTGTCACGGTCCCGTATTGGCCGATGGAAACCACACAAATTGGCGACCGATGGCGCACCCTTCTGGCGCGGTTCGGCGCTGAAGTCACGTTCGAACCTGTGTCAGGTACAAATTACGGCGACCTCACGGTCACCGGGGCCCTGACTGCGGCAGGCCAGCCGGTCATTACCGGTGGTGGCGAAATCAGCGACCTTGCTGAACTCGCACCCACCACGGCCGCTATCGCTATGCTCGCCGACGGTCCAACTCGACTCACCAACATCGGGCACCTTCGGGGGCACGAAACAGATCGCCTCAGTGCACTCACGACCGAAGCCAAAAAGCTTGGCGCCACCGTCGAGGAAGGCGACGACTATCTTGCGTTTGCCGGCAGTTATCAACTCCAGCCAACGGTCATTGACTCATATGCCGACCACCGCATGGCTACCTACGGTGCAATCATCGGCCTGCGTGTCAACAACACCAGCATTGCTGACGTGGCCACCACGGCGAAAACCATGCCTGATTTTCCACTCGCGTGGACACAACTAGTCTCCGGGAAACGGCAGATCCGCGCATGAGCCGTTTCAGTATCGATTACTCTCGCTATGACGAAAGTTCGGCACCAAAACGTCCCTCAAAACGTGGCTCACGACCGCGGACCAAAGAACGTCCGGCACATGAAGACGCCGTCACCGGTCGTATCACCACCGTAGACCGCGGTCGTTACACGGTGTACCTGGCGCCAGTTCGGAAAACGAAACAGCAATCGGGCCAGAAGGCACGCTACCTCACAGCCATGCGAGCCCGAGAAATGCGCAACACCGCCATCGTCACCGGCGACCTCGTCGATCTTGTCGGTGACACCTCCGGTGAACAAGGCAGCCTGGCTCGCATTGTCCGCTTGGGTGAACGAGAAACCGTCCTACGACGTTCTGCCGACGATACTGACGCATACGAGCGGATAGTGGTGGCCAATGCTGACACACTGGTGATTGTTGTGGCCGCTGCCAATCCAGAGCCGCGCACCGGATTCATTGATCGCGCCATGGTGGCCGCGTTCGATGCTGGCATCACCCCGGTCTTGTGCATCACGAAATCTGATCTCGCGGACCCTGGGACACTGCTCGAGCACTATGCACACCTGGACTTAGAAATTTTTACCATCGGCCCCTCCAATGCCGAAGACGAAGATACCAGCGCCTCCCCGATCTTGCATCCAGCCGATCTGGACGCGCTCGAGAACCGTCTACACGGCCGTATTACCGCGCTGATCGGCCCCTCGGGGGTAGGAAAATCTACCCTGCTCAATGCCCTCACCGGTGCTCATCGCGCCATCGGACATGTGAACACTGTGACAGGTCGCGGTCGACATACATCATCGTCAACGCTGGCGATCCCCTTGAATCAGGCAGGGACGTCGATGTTGATCGACACTCCCGGAATCCGTTCGTTTGGCATGGGCTTTGTGGATCCAGATACTGTGGTCGCAGCGTTCGAGGAACTCGGCCCCGCCATCACACAGTGTCCTCGCAGTTGTACCCACACACAGGACTCCCCCGGTTGTGCCCTCGATGGATGGGTGGCCTCCGGTCACGCCGGAGACTCCGGCCCCCAACGTCTCGCGTCCTTGCGACGGCTGTTAGCAAACCGGCTAGAAACCGACGACTTTGACTAAACCCCAATAGGAAGGCACACCACTATGCAGCTCTCCACACCCCGTCAAGGGTACCGTGAAGATCTCAACCTGGCGCTGGTGATCGCAGATGCCGTTGACGCGCTGACCATGTCACGCTTTCAGGCTGTCGATCTCGAAGTTTCCACCAAACCGGATATGAGCCCGGTTTCGGATGCTGACCGCGCTGCCGAACAGCTGATTCGTCAGCAGCTTCGGCGTGCTCGTCCACGGGATGCCGTCACCGGAGAAGAGTTCGGCACCGACGGTGCATCAAAACGTCGTTGGATTATCGATCCCATTGATGGAACCAAGAACTTTGTGCGCGGCGTGCCTGTCTGGGCCACACTGATCGCCTTAGTTGATAACGACCGCCCCGTCGTGGGTGTCGTATCAGCTCCTGCCCTGTCGCGCCGTTGGTGGGCCTACGAGGATGGCGGTGCCTACACCGGTAAATCACTATCCAATGCTTCACGCATCCACGCTTCCGATGTCACGGAACTCTCCGACGCGTCGCTGTCCTTTTCATCCATCGAAGGATGGCGACAACGCGGCAACATCAGCGAGTTCCTTCAGCTGACCTCAGATGTATGGCGCGTCCGTGCATTCGGTGACTTTTGGTCGTACATGTTGGTGGCAGAAGGTGCCGTGGATATCGCCTGTGAACCAGAGCTGGAACTCTACGACATGGCAGCCCTGGTGCCCATCGTGACCGAAGCCGGCGGAACGTTTACCTCGCTCGACGGTGAACCAGGGCCTTGGGGCGGGCACGGGTTAGCAACCAATCGTCATCTCCACGACGATGTCTTGGAACGTCTCAATCCTGAACTTCGTGGCCAATCGCGTGCCTAAACCGCGCCCTGCAACACTGGCTGCCGTAGCGGTCGGTGGTGCACTCGGTGCTGTGGCCAGGGTGTTCCTCCCCTGGCCCACCTGGTTGGATGCTTCGCTCACCGCGCTCGATCCGTTACCCATCGTATTCATCAACGTCATCGGCGCGGCACTGCTCGGTCTCGTCACGGGCTATACCGGGCAACGGCAGGTGCCTGAACCGTGGGCCAAAGGCATCACCACCGGTTTCTTGGGTGCTTTCACAACGATGTCCGCGCTCGCCGTCGCCTTCATCGGCCTCACTGCAGGCCAGGCTGTCTTCACGGCCGGTTCCATAAGCCAGGGAGTATTCGTGGCCTTGGTCATCCTGGTGGGACTTGTTGCCTTCCTATATGCTACGACGATGATCACCCTCGGTACCATCAAACTTGGTAGGCACCTCGCCAAGGACAAACCATGATGATCTTCGTGATCGCGGCGATGCTGGGAGCTGTCGTGCGGTATCTCGCCGACTATTACCTTCCCCACCACGGCATTTTAATCGTAAACATGATTGGCTCATGTATTGCAGGCATCGCGGTCAGCCTGGCACTGCTATTGGAACTGAACGAAGTGGTCATGCAAGCGATCATTGGCGGTTTTGCTGGTTCCCTCACCACGTTTTCAACCGTGGCTGTTCAGGCTGCCGAACAGCGTCTTGATAAAACCGCTAGCGCAGCGAAAATTTGGGTGCTGCACACTGGCTTGTCGGTTGTTGCCGGCCTCACAGGTGCATGCCTGACACTACTGTTCCTGCATTAATTTACGCCCGCACCTACCCAAGCCCTGCGTCAAAATGTAGTATAGGTGCTACATTCTGACGAATAGAGTGGCTATTGGTTGTATGGCCCAGCACTACGTACCCGACCAGGTGATTTCTACACGTGGACTGCAGATGCGCTATGGCACCAAGCAGGTCTTGGACGGCATTGACCTCACGATTAACGCCCATGAAGTCGTCGCGGTCCTCGGTCCGAAATGGGGCCGGCACGAGCACAATCGTTGAAATTTTTGAAGGCTTCCGGGCCCGTTCCGGCGGCGAGGTCACGGTCTTGGGCGCAGACCCGGCCACTGCTGACGAGTCGTGGCGGTCCTAAGTTGGTGTGGTTTTGCAGAATTCAAATGATCACGGCAAATGGCGTCCACAACAAATTTTGAGTCACATGGCCGACTACTATCGTCCATACGTCGACCCATGGCCCACCGAAGAATTACTCGCGCTTGTCGGTCTCACCGAACAAGCAAACCAAAAAATTAACACCCTTTCGGGCGGACAACGCCGCAGGCTCGATGTTGCACTCGACGTCCTTGGACGCCCACCACTGTTGTTTCTGGATGAGCCTACGACCGGTTTCGATCCCAAGGCGCGTCGGGAGTTCCACGAACTGGTACATCGACTCAGCGATCTCGAAGATACTACCATCGTATTGACCACGCACGACCTAGCATAGGCAGAAAAATTGGCGAGTCGTATCGTGATTTTGGCTGGTGGCCGCATCATCGCAGACGGTTCACCGCTGCAGCTGATGGAGGCTGTCTCAAGCACCGCCGAAGTCCGGTGGAAGCAGGATGGTCACCACCACGTGCACGCCAGTCAGGATGCCACCAGTTTTGTGCGCGAGTTACTCTCCAGAGCGGGTGACGCCGTGACAGATTTAGAGATCTCACGAACCACCCTTGAAGATGCATACCTGTCCATCGTCGAACAATTTGAACAAGGAGAGACTGTCACAGTGACAGACTTCGAGGAGGCTGCACGATGACCACGAACCCTACGTCACCTAATACCCAACCCGCACCGAAGTCATCGCGTAGTCCATCGACGAACCCAACGATAAATGCCTACCGAACCGGCCTACGTCGGGGCATGATCTCCACGAAGATTCAGCTGGCATCTCTCGGGGATGTTCTCGGCATGGTAATCCCCTTGGTGATCTTTGTCGTCGTATTACTCTTCTTGAATCGGGTCGACCTTGACGGGGCGGCGGTGTCTTTGGGAGCGATGAACATTCCCGGCCTGATTGCGATGAGCGTACTGTTCAGCGCCGTAATGGGGATTGCCGGCGTCTTATCGATGGATCGAACAAATGGTACGTTGCTACGATCCAAATCGGTACCGGGCGGCACGACCGGATATCTGGTCGGTGAGATCACCGCGAATGCGATCATTACGATCGTCTCAACGCTTATCCTACTGGCTGCTGGACTGCTGCTCTTCGACGGGCTTATCTTTGGCAGTGTTGACCGGTGGCTGCTCTTTGCCCTGGTGATGTTGCTCGGATTAGTCGCAACACTGGCCATCGGCGCCGTCGTCGGTGCCCTCGTGAATAGCCCGAAGAACATGGGCCTCGTGATGCTGCCGGTGATGGGTCTGATCGGCATTTCAGGGATCTTCTATCCGTTGATAGCACTGCCCATATGGCTTCAATGGGTTGCACAAGTATTTCCGTTGTATTGGTTCGGTCTTGGTCTCCGTGCTTCCATGCTGCCTGAGTCGATGGCATCTGTGGAAGTTACTGAATCCTGGCGAATAGAGTGGGTCTTCGTGGTGCTTGCTACGTGGGCGATCGTCGGCATGGCATTGGCTCCGAAGCTGTCGAGTCGAATGGCGCGCAGAGAATCTGGTTCGACCCTCGCGACCCGGCAGCGGGATATTCAACAGGATTGGGGCGTGTAGGCTTCAGTGTCCGAAACAGTTCACAACCGAATCGCGAAGCTGCGTGCTGAGCGAAAGGTCTCGCGTAAGGATCTGGCCGAAGCCTTGGGAGTCCATTACCAAACCATCGGGTACTTGGAGCGCGGAGAATATAGCCCCAGCCTGTATTTGGCTTTGAAGATCGCAGACTACTTCGACGTTCCCGTTGTTAGGAGTGCGTATTTAGTAACGGCTGTCTGACGATCCAGTGACGACGGTCTGACGATCGGGTAACGCCGGTATGGGTATCCAGTAGCGGTGAGACTCCGCTGTGTGGTGTGCTCTATTTCAC
>JABXHI010000028.1 GCA_013393415.1 Micrococcaceae bacterium | reverse complement strand
GCGCTCACAAAACAGGCCATCTTTTTCGGGTTTGTGTGTTCGGTAGTTAATGGTCTCGGGTTTCTTGACCTCGCCGTATGACCAGTTACGAATTTGGTCTGCGGTGGCCAGGCCGATGCGCATGAGGCCGAATGAGTTTTCTGTGGACATAGTCCTATGAACTCCTGGTTCTAAAAATGGATGAAAGACTGATTTGTGTTGTGAACTTAGACTTCTTCTACCGAGCTGGGTTCAGCACGGGAGAGGTCGATGCCTAGTTCTTCAGCAGCACGGAATGAATCTTCATCCGAGTCACGCATTTCAATGTTTTGACCGTCTGCAGAAAGTACTTCCACGTTGAGGCACAGTGACTGCATTTCCTTGATCAGAACCTTGAACGATTCTGGAACACCTGGTTCTGGAATATTTTCGCCCTTGACGATTGCTTCGTAGACCTTGACACGGCCGTGAATATCGTCAGATTTGTGGGTGAGCAATTCCTGCAGGGTGTACGCGGCACCGTATGCTTCCAGTGCCCACACTTCCATTTCACCAAAGCGCTGACCACCGAACTGTGCTTTACCACCCAGTGGCTGCTGGGTAATCATCGAGTACGGTCCGGTTGAACGGGCGTGGATCTTATCGTCCACCAGGTGATGCAGTTTCAGCATGTACATGTAGCCAACGGAGACGTGCTCTGGGAACGGCTCACCGGAGCGGCCGTCGAACAACAGAGCTTTACCGTCGTTACCCATGAGGCGTTCGCCATCGCGGGTCGGGTGCACGTGGTCCAGCAACCCGGTGACCTCTTCAGCTTCAGCACCGTCGAAGACCGGGGTGGCCACATTGACCGGACCGGTTTCGCGCGGCAAGTTTGGTAGCTTCTTGAGGAAGTCTGGTTCGCCTTCGATCTTCCAACCGTTGGCGGCAGCCCAACCGAGGTGAAGTTCCATGACCTGGCCCAGGTTCATACGTCCTGGAACACCCAGTGGGTTCAGGATCATATCGATCGGTGTGCCGTCTGCCATGAATGGCATGTCTTCCATCGGAAGAACCTTGGCGATGACACCCTTGTTCCCGTGACGCCCGGCCATTTTGTCGCCGTCGCTGATCTTACGTTTTTGCGCAACGTAGACGCGAACCAGCTGGTTGACACCCGCTGGTAGGTCGTCGTCTTCATCACGGTCAAAGATGCGTACGCCGATGACGGTACCGGATTCGCCGTGTGGGACCTTCAGCGAGGTGTCACGGACTTCCTTGGATTTTTCACCGAAGATTGCACGCAGCAAGCGCTCTTCTGGTGTGAGTTCGGTTTCACCCTTTGGTGTCACACGACCAACCAGAATGTCGCCGGCTTCTACTTCGGCACCGATGTGGATGATGCCGCGTTCGTCGAGCTGTGACAGGACTTCGTCGGAGACGTTGGGAATGTCACGGGTGACTTCTTCTGCACCGAGTTTGGTGTCACGAGCGTCGACTTCGTACTCTTCGATGTGGATCGAGGTCAGCACGTCGTCGGAGACCATGCGCTGAGAGACGATGATGGCGTCTTCGAAGTTCAGGCCTTCCCATGGCATGAATGCCACGAGCAGGTTCTTGCCGAGGGCCAACTCACCGTTATCGGTGGATGGGCCATCTGCGAGGATTGCGCCGTATTCAACACGGTCGCCTTCCGAAACGCGAACAACCTGGTTGTAGGCATTACCCTGGTTCGAGCGCTGGTATTTGTAGACCGGGTAGTGGCGGGTGGTGCCTTCATCTTCCATCACGGTGACCAGGTCTGCGGCCACTTCGGTAACGACGCCTGGTTTCAGTGCGATGGTTGAGTCACCAGCGTCGACGGCGATGGGTTTCTCCATGCCGGTACCGACCAACGGTGCCTCTGATTGGATGAGCGGGACAGCCTGACGCTGCATGTTTGCACCCATGAGTGCACGGTTTGCATCGTCGTGCTCGAGGAAGGGGATCAATGCAGTAGCCGCAGAAACCATCTGGCGTGGTGACACATCCATGTAGTCAATGTCGGTTGGATCTGCCAAGATTGGTTCGCCGTCGCCACCGCGTTGACGGGACATCACGAGTTCTTCGGCAAATGAGCCATCCCCGTTGAGTACCGCGTTAGCCTGAGCGATCTGGACGTGGAGTTCGTCGTCGGCGGTCAGGTATTCAACAATGTCGGTCACCTTGTTGTCAATGACCTTGCGGTACGGGGTCTCGATGAAACCAAACGCGTTGATGCGGCCGAAGCTTGCCATGGAACCGATCAGGCCAATGTTTGGACCTTCTGGGGTTTCAATGGGGCACATACGACCGTAGTGTGATGGGTGCACGTCACGGACTTCCATGCCGGCACGATCACGCGACAGACCGCCCGGGCCAAGTGCCGACAGACGACGCTTGTGTGTCAGACCGGCCAACGGGTTGCCCTGGTCCATGAACTGTGACAACTGCGAGGTTCCGAAGAACTCGCGGATAGCAGCCACGACCGGACGGATGTTGATGAGGGTCTGTGGGGTAATCGCTTCGACATCTTGAGTGGTCATACGCTCACGAACCACGCGTTCCATACGGGAAAGACCGGTACGGATCTGGTTTTCGATGAGTTCGCCGACCGCACGAATGCGACGGTTCCCGAAGTGGTCGATGTCATCGACTTCTACTGGCACGTCAACGACTTCGTCCTTGCGCTTGCCCTTGATGCTGGATTCACCAGCGTGCAGTGCAGCAATGAAGTGCACCATCTGGGTGACGTCTTCTTCGGTGAGGACCAGTGAGGACGGATCCGATAGTGGCGCGTCGACACCGAGCTTGCGGTTGAGCTTATAGCGACCAACTTTTGCGAGGTCGTAGCGGCGCTCGGTGAAGTACAGGTTGGCCAGCAGGCTTTGTGCGGCGTCAACCGACACGGGCTCACCCGGACGCAATTTGCGGTAAATGTCTTTGAGGGCTTCAGCCTGGTCTTCGATGCCATCTTTTTCAAGGGTCAACATCATGGAGTCGTAGTGACCGAACTCTTCGCGAATGCGCGCTTCGGTCCAACCCAGGGCTTTGAGCAGCACGGTGACAGGCTGTTTACGACGACGGTCCAGACGAACCGAAACCTGGTCGCGGCGGTCAATTTCCAGCTCGAACCAAGCACCCCGAGATGGGATGATCCGGGCACTGTAGATGTCTTTGTCGGTGGTTTTATCCGGTGTGCGCTCAAAGTAGGCGCCAGGGGAACGAACCAACTGGGACACGACGACACGCTCGGTACCGTTGATGATGAAGGTACCTTCATCGGTCATCAGCGGGAAGTCACCCATGAAGACGGTCTGCTGTTTGATTTCGCCGGTGTTGTAGTTCATGAACTCGGCTTTGACATACAGCGGGGCAGCGTACGAAGCGTCACGATCCTTGGCTTCCTCGGCGCCCATCTTCGGGTCCGAGAATTCCGGGTCGGTAAACGACAGAGACATGGTGCCCTGGTAATCTTCGATCGGTGAGATTTCTTCAAAAATCTCGCCCAGTCCCGACGTGGTGACTACCGAATCGTCGCCGATTTCTTCTGCGTGTGCGACCTGTGCAGCCCAGCGCTCATTGCCAACGAGACGGTCAAATGATTCCGTCTGTAGGGCAAGGAGATTGGGAATAGCCAGCGGCTCAGCAATCTTTGCAAAAGAAACACGACCGGCTGAAGAGCCATGTCGATAGTTTGTAGCGGTTGTGTTATCAGAGGTGCTAGAAGCGACCAACAGCGATCCTTTCACAGACCTTCCAAGTTTTATGTACGCGCATTGCCCGCAATACCTCCAAATACGCCACAAAGTGAAGACACGGGACCCACCGCTATATGAAGGCCAGCCGCTCTTGTGTATGATCCTGTGGTGATGGCGTCACTCGATATATAATGTACCGGGGGCACCAAAACGACCTGGAGACAGGGATACGCAAAGAATCAGCATAGCTTGACGTAGCCCCGTTTGTCCAGTAGGTTCGACCGCCTTTTCGAAATTGAACTAGTGTTTGTGATCTTTGCCGCGCACTTGGTCCACAATATGGTCAATCAACTCATCCAGCACGGCAATTCCATCTGCCACTCCCCCGGTCGATCCCGGCAGCGTAGCCACGAATGTTTCGCCCATGATCCCCGCAATGCCACGCGACAGTGCGGCGTGCGGGGTATTTTTGATGCCTTCTAACAGCACCGAGGTCATCACATTTGGCATGTCCTGGTCGAGGTACTCCCCGATGACTTCCACCGTTTGGTCTGTCGGTGAAACTCCGGTTCCGCCACTAGTGATCAACACATCTGGCAGCGGGCCATACTCTCCGGCGACGAGCCGTTCCATAGTGGCTTCCAGATCATGATCCGCCACAACCAACGCCTGGGGTGTGGCATAGTTTTTCGAATGCAGCCATTCGACAAGGTGGGGCCCGGCATCGTCGCTATATACACCCGCGGCCGCTCGGGTTGACGCGACGATCACCATTGCTGATTTTTCTGCGCTACGACGTTCGGTCTCGTAGCATGGCGATTGCGATGGCGTACCACCGGGGGTTGGATCAACCTTGGCATCCCACCGCGTATCGGCAAACAGGTGTGCGGTGATCGCTTCACCGGGTTGAATCCGAGCCAGGGGTGGGATTTCGACCAGCGCATTGGCGCCGACGGCCTGCGCTAACAGATGCGATCCAGCGGCCCCTTGAATTTGCGCGATCAACTGTCCATCGTGGAATCCGACCACTGCGCGCCGATACTGGGTTTTGCCGCGAATACCGGTGACGGCTCCATTGATGCGTGCCTGGATCGACACCGGCTGGTAACCGGATTTGAACGTCTGCCAGAGTGCGGGGAGCACCAGGGTACGCATGGACACCATGGTCGAGACAGGATTTCCCGGCACCGCAACGATCGGTGTCGAACCATAGATGCCGTAGCCTTGCGGCCCACCGGGCTGCTGTTCAATGCTGCCCACCCACGCGGTGTCGAGCCGCTGCAGCAGTTGGCGTACGACCTCATATTTGCCCTCGGAAATCCCACCCGAAGTAATGATGAGATCCGGCTTATGATCGCGGATGATCTGATCAACGACGTTGCGAAAATCGTTGACGTCATCAGTGGTGGTACCGGTCGCCACGATCTGGAGGCCGTGCGTGCGCGCAAGCCCCAAGACCAAAGGGGTGTTGGCATCGAACACTTTGGCCGCAACCGGTCGGTTGCCCTCAACAATTTCATCCCCGCCGGCGATGACGGCGATGCGAGGCCGCGCTCTGACGTGAAATTGCGTCATGCCCTGCGACGCGGCCGTTGCCACGAGTGCGGCATCAATGCCTGTGCCCTCCGGAGCTACCAGCACACCGGCCTTCATATCGCTGCCGGTTTTGCGAATGAAGCGCCCCACCTCCACCGGTGGTAGCTGCACATAGTCGCCCATCTCCACAAACTTCGCAGGGTCTGCTTCCTCGACCGGCACGATGGCGACCACATCATCTGGAATTTTAGCCCCCGTCATAATGGGCACCGCAGTGTCGTGGCCGTACCCGTTGACACCATAGTGATAGACCTCGGTTGGCTCAGTGCCGGCTGGCACATCGGGACCCACACGAAAGCGTCCCCCGGCCAGGTTGGCATAACCGATGCCGTACCCGTCCATCTGGGAGTTGTCGAAACTCGGTGATGGGTGTTGTGTGACAAGATCCGACGCTAGTCGCCACCCCACGGCCTCGCTAGCAGGGAGGGTAACAGCCGGGAGCACGCCGATTGTATCGTCGAGGAGTCGGGCCAACGTTGTTGCATAGATTTCCGACGACATCGTCACGTGGCATCACCTGGATTCTGCGCGACCCAGTCACCAGATTTGCCGCCGGTTTTTTCTAACACCTTGATGTCCGAGATCACGGCTCGCGGATCAACGGCTTTGACCATGTCATAGACGGTCAGGGCTGCGGTTGATGCAGCAGAGAGCGCTTCCATTTCAACACCGGTGACCCCTTGGGTTTTCACCATGGTGACGACTCGCAACGTGCCCGCTTCAGCGTCGGATTCAAAATTCACGGTGATCTTTCCCAATGGTATCGGGTGGCACAGCGGGATCGTCTCCCAGGTACGTTTGGCCGCCATGATTCCTGCGACCCGCGCTACCGGTAGCGCATCGCCTTTCGGTAACCCGGCATCCACGATCAGCTCCACCACATCAGGTCGGGTGGCCACAACGGCTTGGGCTCGGGAAGTTCTCGACGTCGTATCTTTGCTTGTTACATCCACCATGTGTGCCGAACCGTCGGCCCGGACGTGGCTGAGTTGGTGCTCCATCGCTCCCTTTCATCCACTCATCTGAGGGTCTACACTAACTATAAAGCGAAATACGACCTCATAGCCTCAACATTCCGCGCAATAATTCTCCGTTGCGACGGTAAGGAGCAGTCATTGACTGGCTTAATTGATCAATTTGGCCGCACCGCAACCGACCTACGCATGTCGTTGATCGATAAATGTAATCTGCGGTGCCAATACTGTATGCCTGCTGAAGGACTGGACTGGCTGAAAAAAGACGACATGCTCACCGCACACGAGGTCATTCGGTTGGCTGACATTGGGATCAGTCAGCTGGGTATCGATGAAATTCGTTTCACCGGTGGCGAGCCCCTCGTCCGTGCTGATCTGGTAGATATATTGGACGGCGTGCATTCGAAGCATCCCGACGTTGACCTGTCGATGACTACCAATGGCATCAATCTGGAACGGAAGGTCGATGACCTGGTGGCCGCCGGTCTGTCTCGGATCAACGTCTCGCTCGATACGGTGTGTCCGGAAACGTTTGCCAAGATCACCCGACGCGACCGATTGACCAAGGTGCTCTCAGGCCTGCATTCGGCAAAAGCCGCAGGCTTGGGTCCAATTAAGATCAACGCCGTCCTGCTTCGAGGTATCAATGACACTCAGGCTGCAGAGTTGTTGACATGGTCACTCGCGCACGGCTACAAACTACGTTTTATTGAACAGATGCCGCTTGACGCCGACCAGAGTTGGAAGCGTGCCAATATGGTCACCGCTGCTGAAATCCGCGAACAAATTTCCCAGACCTATACTCTCACCCCGCATGAAGCACCACGCGGTTCGGCGCCTGCTGAACTGTTCAATGTGGCGGATCCGGCCACCGGTGAGGTGCTCGGAACAGTTGGCATTATTGCCTCGGTGACCGAACCATTTTGTGCTGAATGCACGCGTACACGGCTCACCGCAGATGCCAAGGTTCGCTCGTGTTTGTTCTCCCACACGGAGACGGATCTCATGGAACTGCTTCGCGATGGTTCATCGGATGAGGCAATTGCTGATGCGTGGCGTGAGGCCATGTGGCACAAGCCCAAAGCTCACGGACAAACCAAAACTGGGCTGGGCATGCCGGGCTTCGTCCAGCCCGAGCGCAGTATGAGTGCCATCGGGGGCTAATGGTGGACCCAAGCCAGGACCTTGAGCTGTTCGCCATGATTTTAGCCGGCGGGGCCTCGTCACGGTTGCACGCCAGTTCCCCGAAATCAACCGTGGATAAACCGCTGTTGGTCTTGGACGGAAAGCGCGTGCTCACCCGGGTTATAGAGGCTGCAACCCAGGCAGTGCGTCCTGAGCAACTCGTCGTCGTCGGGCCGGCCGCTCTGCCCACCGGAAACATCGCCACGGTATATGAAGAACCGCCACAATCCGGCCCCTACATGGCGGTGCGCGCCGGTCTGCAGTACTTTAGCCAACAGTTCGGTCCAGCGACGCAACACGCTGGCGTGTTCATATTGGGCGCCGACATGCCCTTCATCGGGCTCGGCATGGATCAACTGGTGGCCCATCATTGTGATTCACAGACACCGAAGGCTGTGATGGCTCAAGCTGGTGGACGACTGCAGCCACTGTTGTCGTATATCCCGCGTGGTCTGGCAGATCGTCTCTTTGCCGAACCGGCGCTCAACGCTGGTCTCATGCCAACGTTGCGAGACACGCACCATCACATACTCGAGGTGGATGAAATGGCCGTAGCAGATCTGGATACGTATCAAGATGCCCTCGACGCGGGGATCACATTCTAAGCATGTACCGCATGAGTCGTCATCGCCGAATCCTGGAACACATGCACCCGATCAAAGTGCACCGCTACCCGATCTGATATCTTCGGAATCATCGCGCCCACGGGAGCGTAGACTTCGAACTCGCCGCCGGACCAGGTAACGGTCAGCTCTGTCCCGAATCTCACGGCAAGAACTGAGGTCACAGTACCCACGGTTGTGTCAGCAGGCTGATGAGCGCCAATCGTTTCCAAACGGATATCTTCCGGAGCGACGGTCGCCACACACCGAACCCCAGTTATTTCCCGCTGGGGCTGGGAGGCTAGAGCATCCGGCTGGATATAGAGACCTTTGTCGTCAGGATAAAATGTTCCGTTGGTCCAGGACCCCTGCAGTACTGCTGCATCAGACATGAATGCGGCCACAAATGAATTTGCCGGCTTCGTCAGGATCTCTGCGGGTGACGCATCTTGCACAATACGCCCCCGATTTAGCACGATGACCCGGTCGGCAAGCGCCAACGCCTCGGAACGGTCGTGTGTGACGTGGACGGTCGTGAGACCTTCTTCCATCGTAAGACGTCGCAACTGCTGACGTAACCGTGCCCGCAGGGGTTCGTCCAGTGCTGACAGCGCTTCGTCTAACAGCAGGGCTTGGGGTTGGGCTACCATGGCGCGGGCTAATGCAACGCGCTGACGCTGGCCACCCGAAAGTGCGGTGGGTTTTTTCTTCATGTGCTCGGCCATCCCAACATCTTCCAGTACTGCTGTGACGTGTTGGGCGATATCGGCTGCGGCGAACCGCTTGCGTTTGAGCGGATAGGCGACATTTTGAAAGACCGTCATGTGGGGCCAGACTGCGTGTTCCTGAAACACCATGCCCAGATCGCGTCGCTCGGGGCTCACCCATGTTTTGTCGCCCGCAACGAGTGTGTCACCGATGTTGATGCTACCTGCGCTGGGCTGAAAAAAGCCGGCCAGGGTCCGTAGCAACGTGGTTTTCCCGGAGCCTGATGGCCCGACCAAGGTGATGAACTCCCCCGGTTGGATTTGTAGGTTAATGTCGATGAGTCCACGATGTCCATTGGGATAGACGTGTTCGAGATCTGACAGCGTCAGCTTGGCCATTATGCATTTCCTTGTCGTTTCGAAGCTACGGCAGCGGTGATGCTCAGCCCCACGATTCCCACTATGGCTACGAGTAGGGCCAATGCCGACGCCGCGTTATAGTTGCCTGCTTGTTGTAAATTGAAAATCGCGACACCCAGTGTTTGTGAGCCCGGTGCCACAAGCAAAATGGAAATGGTCAGCTCTCGCACGGCGGTGAGGAAGACCATCATCGCCCCCGTGATCACAACGGGCACCACAATCCGTCCGGTGATACCAATGAGGGCACGTAGCCGCGATGCGCCGGAGATTGTCGCGGCTTCTTCGAGTGTTGCTGACACGGTCGCTAACGGGCCACGCAGTTGTTGGACCACCAGCGCCAAAAAGGCCATCACATACGCCAGTAAGATCACGATCGGTGAGTTAAAGATCCCTAGCGCGGGTGCCACGAGGAGCCACCCGACCGCAATCACGAGTCCGGGCAGGGCCTGGGGCAGATTCGCAATCACATCGATCGATGGGTTCGTGGGGTGTGTGGTACGTGATAGCAACAGTGCGACGGCGAGCCCGAGAGCCGTGGCGATGACCGCGGCGCCACCGGCCAACATCACGGAATTCTGTATACCGGTCACGGCCGTCGGCGAGGTCACCGCCGACGTGATGTTGTCCAACGTGATGTTCTCGGGGGTAAACGCGAGCCCCGGTGCCGGGAGGAGCGCCTGTGTGGCAAGTGCAAACAGCGGCAGGATGGAGACCACGATAACCCACAGCCATGTCAACCCCATGGCCACGTAGCCGAACACACCGGTGTGATCTTGCCGGGCCGACGCGGAGGCGATGACCTGAGTGGCTCCGGAACGGCCTCGCCGGGCCAGAATCGCCACGAGTGCGACCACCATGAGCACCATGGCAATCGACGAAACCTGTGGCAACGGGTTTGTCGTGGCAGGCGATGAGAGCTCACGATAGACCAGTGTCGTCAAGGTTGTATACCGTTCCGGGAGTCCAATCAGCGCCGGAATGCCGAAGTCCGAGAGATTTGAGACAAAGGTCAGCATGAACGCGGCCGTCATGCCCGGCCTGATAAGTGGCAAGGTGACCGTGCGCAGTACGGTCCACGAACCGCCACCAGACATGCGGGCGGCTTCTTCCAAGTTGCCCGGCACTTGGCGCATGGCAGCTGAGACCACGAGATACGCCACAGGATAGGAATGCACCGTTAGCAAAAAGATGACGCCTGCCCCGCCAAATATCGAAAAGGTGTGGTCGATCCCCAGCTGTTCGAGCAATTGATTGGCGGGCCCGTTAACGCCCAGCAGCGCCATCCATGACATCGCCCCGATAAAGGGCGGAATGAGGAAGGGTATGAGCAGAAACCAGCGCAAAAGGTTTTGGCCGGGGAACGTGAACCGTTCAAAGATGATTGCAAACACCACACCCAAGCCGGTTGCTGCAAGCGCCGATACGGCCGAAGATACCAGTGAGTTCTGGGTGGCTTCGTGTACAGCGGGATCGGCGAGGAGCTGACCGAAGTCTGCCCTGGTTCCCATCGCCACTGTGGCGATCAAAGGAACAATGACGACTCCGATCAGTCCGACGATGACGGTAAGGCGGAACACACCCAGTCCGTCTGGTCCGCTGAATCGTGTCCGCGATCGGCCCGCGCGTGGTGCGTTGGACGGTGCTCGATTCTGCGAGGCACCGTGCACAGCGTGGTCTTGGGGTGTGGGTTTGGTTTCAATCATGTGGTGCTTAGTTCAGCAGTGAGTTGAAGTGATCGACGGATTCGGATTGGATCTCAGCGATGTGGTCGAGATCTGGATCGAGCAGTTCAAGATCGTCCATTTCTGGAGCACCTTCGGGGACGCCAACGTCCGAGCGGACCGGGAGGTAGGACTGTTCGACAGCAGTGGTCTGACCCTCTTCGGAGATCAGGTAATCGATGAATGCGTTGGCCACTTCTGGGTTTTCTGTATCCGAAAATACTCCGGCCGGCTGGGAAACATAGGGTGCACCATCGGTTGGGTACACCAGATCAATGGGTGAGCCCTGTTCGCCGAGTTCGCGTGCCAGATAATCGACCACCACACCGACACCGGTGGTGCCATCAGCCACTGCCTGTCCAACGGGACCATTGGATTCCAGGATGGTTGGGTCATTATCCATCACATCATCGAGCCAGTCTTCACCGAGATTTTCGTCATCGAGCCACACGGCAGCGTTGAAAGCGGCAGCACCCGAGACATCAGGGTTTGGCATGGAAATCTGACCTGCATACTCTTCGTCGGTGAGTTCCTGCCATGATTCCGGTGGGCTATCAACAACATCGGTGTTGTAGGCCAGCACCGTCGGGATCACACGAGTTCCCACCCAGTAGCCCTCGGAATCGACGTAGGTTTCGTCGAGTTCAGTGACGTTGTCGACTTCCAATGGTGCGAGCATGTCGTCTTCTACGTAGGCTTCAAATGTTGGTACATCTGCGGCAAGCAAGACGTCCGCCTGGACTTCACCGGTTTCTTGTTCTGTGGCGATACGTGCTGTGAGTTCACCGGTGCCCGCGCGGAAGGTTTCCACGGTGACGTCCGGGTGTTGCTCGGTGAAGCCTGCGATGATCTCATCGATCTTTTCTTGGGGCTCGGAAGTGTAGAGGGTGACCGTACCTGACAGTGCGTCTGAGGAGCCTTCAGCATTCGCGGTATCCGCGTCATCGGATGAACATCCCGCCAGTGCGAGCGCTGAGACAACAACGAATGGGAGGGCAGCTTTGGTAAAACGTTTCACGGTGTGCTCCTTGGTGAAATACGAGGGTGGGTGATCGGATTTATTGAGGGATGGGTCGGGTGAAAAGCGTTGCTGAGGTCATAAGTGGCACTGGTACAACAGCGTGCGTGTCTTCGAATACGTCTATAATGCTGATGCCGGGCTGTTGTAGTCCTTGCAGTGTTCCTGCTGGTGCGTAGGCGTTTTGTTGATAGGCCAGCGCCGGTCCGCTCCACACTGGGATGGAACCGAGCATCGCGGCAGTTTGAAAATGCAGGTGTCCGCTGACGATGAGTCGAACATCTGAGCTGTTGAGCACCTGCGCCAAGCACGAGGGGTCGGCAAGCCCAACCGTCGACAGAAACTCGTGTGCGGTTGGTACCGGTGGATGGTGCATGGCGATCACGGTGCCAGCGATCGCGGTCGTCTCCAGCTCGGCCCCAAGCCATCTGAGTTGTTCAGCAGTTAAATGTCCTTGCAGAACTTGTTGACCGTGGGTGTTGAGACTGATGATGCGTAGCCCGCGGATGGTGTGAATACTGTCCCCCGGTTCGGGTCCGACAGAATCAGCATTCACGTGCTCGAGTTGCCACGTGGGTGGGGTGTCATGATTGCCCGGCAGCAGGATCACCGGGCAGCCCAGTTCGTGCTGAGCCGTTTCGATCAACGTAGTGAACTGTGCCGTCATAGCCTGGTCTTTGTCATAGACGTCACCGGTCACAAGCACCCCGTCGGGGTTGAAATGTCCAGCTGCCGACAGTGCAGTGCAGAATTGTTGCCACGTATCAACACGGTCGAAGAGCAGCTGGTCGGGCCCGGTCAGGTGCACATCCGTGATCTGAACCAAGCGCACGTGTGGGGTTACCATGCTGCTGCGCTCCGTGACACAAAATGGTTGCTGAGTGTTGCCAGGTCGTCACCAGTAACACCGTGTGACGAGAGGTAGTGTGCCGCAGAACCGTGCTTCGTCTTGACGAGCTGCAGTGCTCGCTGGATGGCTGCGCCGGGCGATGCCATGTGGAGGTGCATTGCCGCCTGCAAGCCCGTCGGATTATCTGCCAATTCTACTTCCAGCTGCTGTGTCATGTGTTGTCGATACGTCGCAGAGAGATTACTCGCCGACTGCTCGTAGTCGGCGATGATCTCTGATTCAGCAATGCCCACGGCTGCCAGCACCAGTGCGACCACGAGCCCGGTACGGTCTTTGCCGGCTTTACAGTGCACGACAACGTGTTGGTCCAAATGTTGGCTGATGGTTTGAACTGCCATAGCGATTTGATGACCACGTTCCATCAGCAACACCCTGTAGACATCATCGATCGCAGCAGCCAGAGGCACCTGACCGCGATAAAGCGGCACATTCACATAGCGCATTTCGTGTGTCTGGTCAGGAGATGCTGCGATTTCATATGGTTCCCGCAGATCCACGACACAGCCGATGCCATGTCCTGCTAGCTGCTCGCTGCCAGCCTGGGTCAGCTCTGACAGCGCACCAGAGCGAAACACTTTGGCCGCCGATTGACCAGGTAGTGACCTAAAATTCGGCAAGTTCGCTACTTGCACTGTGGGCTGCAATGCTAAAACCTCACCTCGTTACAAGATTTCTTTTCGTTCGTAATCTGCTTACATACGTCATTGCAACGAATGAAGGTGAACGCTACATGTCGAGGCCCTCTAACCGAGGTGAAGTCTCAAGAAACTATGACTATAGCTGCGTGACGCGTACTACTTTTCTTGCTGTTCCTTGAGCGTCCGCGCGAACACGTCAGCGAGTGCATCGGATGGACCGAAGGCTTGTGGTTGCTGTCTGCGCAGAACCGCCTGATTGAGTCCATTCAGGACCAACGAGTGCGCTATGCGTCCGACCAACGGATCAGTCGATGTGGTGGGTGACGCCACCACTAATAAGGTGTTGGTGAGCTCAGCAAGTGGAGAGAGCGTGGTGCTGGTAATTCCTATCACTGGTACTCGAGTGATTTTTGCGGTCTCGACCGCTTCAAGGGTGTGTTTATTCGCACCACTGAAACTGACCGCGACAACGGCGTCTCGTTCGGTCAAAAGGCGTGCCCCGAATTGTTGTTGCAAGACGTCTGTGGGGGCAGATGCGTCACGCCCATACATCATGAAGCGCAGCGCTGCCTCTTGTGCGGGCATGGAAGATTCACCGGACCCAATGAATAGGATCTTCTTCGCAGCATCAAGCGTATCCACTGCTTGAGAAAATTGCTGACGGTCCAATGTGTCTGAGGCAGTCCGGAGTCCGTCTGTTGCCGTATCGAAAACCTCATCCATGACGTCATCGCTTGGTGGCGCCGAACTGTCGACACCGCTGCCCTGTCCGGGTTCCTGCATTCCCAATCTAATGACTTCGCTGCGCAGGTCGTTGTATCCGGTGTAGCCAAGTTTTTGTGCTGTTCTCACGACGGTCGCGGATGATGTGTTGGCCGTTTTCGCGATAGCCATGGCACTGCAGTGAGCGATGCGATCGATATCAAAGAGTAGAGCTTCGACGACGCGCTGTTCGGTGGGTGACAGTTGCGGGATAGCGGCACGCAGATGACCGATGAGTGACCGTCGAGTTTTTGGGGTGGTCTGTTGGAACATAGGTCTCATCATCGGCTAAATATTCTGAAACATCTCTGATGGAAATTCACAGATGTCACCGTTGAAAATCGGCGGGTGATCGTAGCCGAGAGCTGCCGAGAGGCCCAGCCGAAACAGCGCACCATGACCAACGAGGATTACGTTTTTGCCACGGTGACGTTCGGCGATATAGCGGAATGCGTGGAGCGCACGGTCTTGCACTTCTTGGTCGGTCTCAACGGCACAGATCAACTCGTTGCGTGTTTCATCGTCGAAGTCACCAAGGTGAATGCCTTCGGCGGGTCCGAAATCTCGTTCAACGAGATCGGCTTGTTTGTGCACCCTCGCGATTGCCAGGATCTCGGCGATCCGTTGGGCGGTTTGTACCGAACGCATCAGCGGGGAGGAATATACGGCGTGCCAATGGCCTATGCGTTGCAGACTTTGCGCTGCTTTGGTGGCTTCAAAGTAGCCTTCGGCACTGAGCGGGTTATCTGTACGCCCCTGCAGGAGTCGTTTCTTGTTCCACTCGGTGCGTCCGTGACGGACGAAGGCACATTTCATAACCATTCCTCGCCTAGAAGTTTGTTGGAATCTACCGTTTGTACGCGGCTGATGTTACCCGCACTGAAGTTGCTGACATCTATCTGGTGAATAATCGGCAACTAATAGGTAACGGCGACACATATCGCGCCTTACGGGCGGAGGAATGTGCTGGGTCGAGCAAGTATGAGGAATGAGAAAAACCTCGTCCCCGCTACATTATGCAGCGGGGACGAGGTTGAAATTCGATCAGAGCTGATGCTGACCGTAAGGGCCGGAAAACTACTTCACGGTTACGGTAGCGCCTGCGCCTTCCAGAGCTTCTTTGGCAGCGTCTGCGGCAGCCTTGTCAACGCCTTCGAGAACTTCCTTCGGAGCAGCGTCAACGAGGTCTTTTGCGTCTTTCAGACCCAGGGAGGTCAGAGCGCGTACTTCCTTGATGACACCGATCTTGGCATCGCCAGCGGATTCGAGGACGACGTCGAATTCGGTCTGCTCTTCAGCAGCGTCGCCTTCGTCGCCACCGCCGGCTGGTGCGCCAGCAGCGACAGCAACTGGAGCAGCAGCGGTTACGTCGAATTCTTCTTCAAAGGCCTTGATGAATTCGGAGAGTTCTAGCAGGGATAGCTCTTTGAACTGATCCAAGAGTTCTTCGGTGGACATTTTTGCCATGGTAGTGGCTCCTTTGCGATAAAAGTCTTGTATTTGGGTTAGCGGCACACAAGGTGCCAGTCGTTAGGCAGCTTGATCTTGCTTTTCGCGCAACGCTTCTGCGAGGCGAACAGCCTTCTCGATTGGTGCCTGGAATGTAGCGGCTGCCTTGGACAGGGAGCCTTTCATTGCACCAGCCATCATGGACAACAGAACCTCGCGAGATTCGAGATCTGCTAACTGATGGACATCTGCTTCATCAAGTGCCTCGCCATCCATGTAGCCGCCCTTGATGACCAGTTTGTCGTGAGCCTTGGCGAAATCACGCACAGTCTTGGCAACGTCAACGGTTTCACCGGAGACGAAGGCGATTGCGGTAGGTCCGGTCAGTTTGCCTTCGAGGGCAGTGATGCCAGCCTTCTCTGCCGCAATAGCAGTCAGCGTGTTCTTCGCCACGGCGTAGGTGGCGTTCTCACCCAAAGAGCGACGCAAGGTCGTGATCTCTTCTACGGTGAGACCACGGTATTCAGTGACAACTGCTGCAGAAGAGTTGCGGAATAATTCCGTCAGCTCATCCACGGCTGCAGTTTTTTCAGCATTCGCCATGGCACTCCTTCCTTAGTGGATATGCCGGCGCTCAAACACAAAAACGCCCCGTGCAGGTGCACAGGGCGCAAAGAATCTAAAACTGCTTCAGACGCAGTAAGTCTATGCCTTCATGTATCACCTGCGCGGGCCGCTCATGTCATGAGCCTTTATAGTCTTACCTATTTAGCACAGGTAAATACGACCGGCGGTCTTCGGTAAGCTCAAGCATACCTAGGTCCGCCCGGTGTTTGCAAATTGAGCGATGAGAGGTCGCACGGCGAGCGACCTTTGGCTTGTCAGTTCGAATCGGGGATGTCTACCTGTGCTCGGCCGATCAGAAAAGCTAGCTGAGCGCCATTGTCGGCACCTGTTTTTTGCATCGCTCGGGTGACGGTTGACTTGACCGTATCGGGTGCGATGTTCAGGTCTGCTGCGATATGTTTATATGCCTTACCGTTGCCAATGAGGTTGGCAACCTGCAATTCCCGCTGTGACAGTGCGGATATACGCTGTCTGGCTTGGGCAATTTCTGGCGCAGTACTTGGTTTCAAAAAATTCTTGATGAGCCGGCTCGTGGTCTGGGGTGACACTATCGGGTCGCCGTTCGCAGCCGCATGGATAGCGGGATTCAAGAGGGATTCCGCGTCATTCTTCAAAATAAATCCCACCGCACCGGCTTCCAATGCGCCCCGAGTGTAGGACTCCAAATCGAAACTGGTGGCTGCGATCATCGTCGGCGGGTTCAGGAGATTCTGTACGCGCCGGATGGTTTCAACACCGTCGAATTCACCGGGTAAATATAAGTCCATGACCACGACATTCGGGCGGGAATCTCGGATGTGTGGGAGGGCATCGACTCCATTGTCCGCTGTGCCAACGACTTCTAGCTCCGGGTCGGCTTCAACGATCGCTACGAGATTCTTCAGCGTCATCGTCTCGTCGTCGACTATCAATACCCTCGTTGCCACAAGGAAAGTTTAGCACTACAGCTAGGTCCCGTTTAAGGTTGCGTTGGTTCGTCGGTGGGCCACGGAAGCGTGACGGTCAAGCGGAAATGTTCGTCTAAGATTTCTTCTTGAGCTGTTCCGCCGATGATTTCTGCTCGTTCTTTGATTCCAAGCAAACCTGTACCGCTGCCACCGGTGAAGTCTCGGCTGGGATCACGACGATTCGTGAATTCCAGGAGTAAGTCATAGCCGGGTTGTCCTTCAATGCGCAGCTGGACAGTCCTGTCAGGGCTGTACCGCATTACGTTGGTCAGTGCTTCTTGAGTAATGCGCAACACGGCGCGTTGGGTTTCGTCGGATGCAGTATCGTAACTGTCCAGAAGTACCTGGGGCTGAATCTTAAGCCCTTGATGGGCGGCATCATCGAAGAGGACTCTGAGGTCCTGGAAACCACCGGGAGCAACCGATGGGATTGACGCCTCCTTTTCGCCTTGATCCCGCAGAGATGTCACCAAGCTGCGCAAATCGCGGAGTGCCTGGTCTGAATAGTGTTTGGTTTCTTCTAACGCGCTGGATAATTCGTTGGGATCAGTGTCGTCCAAAGACTTCTGCATCTGGCCGGTTTGCAAGGACAACGCAGTCAGACGCTGCGCCAGAGTGTCGTGGACTTCCCGCGCCAGATATTCCCGTTCTGTTTGCCGAGTCATTTGGGTCGAGATGGCGTCGCGATCATGTTCGACTGCTTCCACTTCCGCGTGGGCCTCGTTGATACTGCGACGCTGGCGAGTGATAAGTGAGATCGACAAGACCGTGCCGATCGCAGCAAAACCAAGTGTCAGCACAGCCAGTATCGCCTCGGCGGTCGCAGCCTGCTCGCCCATGCGTTGTATTGCCAGAATGTGCCAGACCAGGTTGAGCACCATCGCTGCAAGACCGCCTGCTGCAATTGTCCATTGCCAGCGGTGTTGCGCTCGAACGATCCACACCGTTAATCCGACACCCAGCACGTAGGGGTCGCCCTGTGCAATCACTGCGTAGAAGCCGCCGGCCATGATGAGTGCCAAAGGGATTTTGCGATACCACGGGAGCAGACATAACAACAGCAGTGCGAGCAGGACGCGAAGTGCACCAAGATCTGTGAGCAGTTCGAACGAGCCATCAAAATTCTCCGGTGCAGTCAATATTGCCAGCAACGAGACGAAAAGACCGACAATCATCATCACCAGTACGGCCAATATGTTCAAGAGCACAGAGACGAGCCTGTGCTTCCTCGCGGTTGTCGTCATGGTAGTCGAGTCTATCGAGGCGCAGCTGTTCTGCGATCACACTTTCGGTGCGAGCTGCATACCTGATCGGGTATGCAGGTGTACCCGGTAGGTGCTGTGTACTCAGCTGCTTCATTCATAACGTAAGAAGTGTTCAGTTGTATATCACTCCACCTTTGAAAGGCCCCCATGACAACGACTCATCCTAAAACTCGCACCCAAGCTCCACCGCCTAAGACACGAAATACGGTTGGCATCATTGCGCTCATTACGGCAATCGTCGGTGCCGTGTTTGCCATGATCCCTGGCGCACTCATCCTGGGGTGGATTTTGTTACCGGTCGCATTCATCCTGTCAATCGTGTCGTTGTTTTTGAAGAACCAGAAACGCGGTCAGGGCATAGCTGCCCTCATCATCTCAATTGTGGGAACCATCATCGGTTTCATGGTGTTCTTCACCGTCGTTGCGACTTCCTTCGACGAGGCTTTCGACGAAGATACTCAAATCGAAGCGTCTACCGAAGGCGGCGATGTAGAAGAAAGTGTCACCGATGAGAATGCACAAGACGGATCAGATGATGATGCCGCTGGCGGTGAGGAAGGCACCCGCGATAATCCGCTTGCACTTGGGACCGCCGTGACTGCTTCGGACTGGGAAGTGACGGTCAATAGTGTTGATCTCAGCGCTACTGAGGCCGTCCTTGTGGAAAACCCGCTCAACGAAGAGCCAGCCGAGGGCAATGGCTTCATTACGGTGAACGTCACCGCAACGTATCTCGGAGATGATTCGTCCGGCGAAACGCCCATGGGCGTAAGCGTAGAATACGTCAGTTCGCAGGGGAACTCGTTTGATACCACCGCAAGTTTGATCGTTGTCCCTGAATCCTTCGACTCGATGGAAACGCTCTATGAAGGCGCCTCGACTACTGGCAACTTCGGTATCGAAGTGCCGATGGAGGATGTAGAGAGCGGCAACATTCTGCTATCACCGAGCATGTTGGGCGACAGTGTGTTCTATGAAGTCCAGTAGCTAACATTCACGCCGTCCGCAGTAGACGCCCAGCTCCGTCGTGGGAGCTGGGCATCTACGCTTATACCCCACCGACGTGCTCGGCAAAGCTGAGTGTTTCGGGTCCCGCAGCCTGTTCTTGAGTTTCGTTCCGGAAATGTGGATCCATGCGCATACTGTGGGCGGGCGTAACTACCTGTTGGTGCTCAGCGCGCTCCGAGTAGTCTTGATCAAACTGGAACAGAGTCGTATCTTCCTGTGACAAACATTCTCATCAAGTTATGTAAGGGGCAACAGTGTCCGGCCCAGACAGACGTTATGCTCAACCAGACGTGTATTTCCCTGCGCAATCGTATAAGTCCCGGAACACCGTTGGAGTCATCGCGCTCATAGTCTCAATTGCCGGTGCGGTGTGCATCATTATTCCACCGGTGATGCTCATAGGTTGGGCCTTGGTGGGCATTGCCTTCGTCCTGTCCATCGTCGCGATCTGTCTGAGGAACCGCAAACGGGGGCACGGTATCGCTGCATTGATCATCTCTGTTGTCGGCATGATCCTCGGCCTCGTGGTTGGCTTATTCGTCGCGGTGGCAGCTATGCAGGATTCTCTGCCCGACGTTGACATGCCAGAGTTTGATCCGGATACCGGGGAGTTCCAGCTGAAGGTGTTGACTCCCCCGGGAGGTTAGCTCCCTGTTTTCTGGCATGCAAAAAGCGGATCAAGAACATTATTCCTGATCCGCTCTTTGATAGCTACCCACGTTTGCGTGGGTAATTTTTACTCGTCGTCTTCTGGAAGAATGCGAGTGACGTTTGGATCGATCTGAACGCCCGGACCGAAGGTGGTCGTGACGGTTGCTTTCGTGATGTAACGACCCTTGGATGCGGATGGTTTCAGACGAATGACTTCATCGAGTGCCGTCGCGTAGTTTTCGGTGAGCTGTTCAGCGCTGAAGCTGGTGTTGCCGATAATGAAGTGCAGGTTTGAGTGACGGTCGACGCGGAAGTCGATTTTGCCGCCCTTGATCTCTTTGACTGCCTGTGCAACGTTTGGGGTAACGGTGCCGGTACGTGGGTTCGGCATGAGGTTACGTGGACCCAGAATTTTACCGAGGCGTCCAACTTGGCCCATCATGTCTGGTGATGCAACGGCGGCGTCGAAATCGGTCCAGCCACCCTGGATGCGTTCCACCAGGTCGTCGGAACCGACGTAGTCTGCGCCGGCTTCTTCAGCTGCGGCGGCGTTGTCACCGGTTGCGAAAACAACCACGCGGGCGGTTTTACCGGTACCGTGTGGCAGGTTGGCGGTGCCGCGGACCATCTGGTCTGCTTTTCGTGGATCCACTGAGAGACGCAATGCGATTTCTACAGTGGTGTCTTTCGAAGACGGGTTGACGTCTTTGGCCAAAGCAATTGCTTCGGCTGGTGCGTACTGGCGGTCTGCGACCTTTGCTGCGGCTGCCTTATATGCTTTGCTGCGCTTTGCCATCTGCGTTTTCTCCTTATGCAGTTGTGGTGTCGTCGGGCCGCGCTCGGCCCTACCACGGGGTTTTGAGAAGTGTTGAGTTAGCCTTCGACGGTGATGCCCATGGAGCGGGCAGTTCCGGCAACGATTTTCGCTGCGGAGTCGAGGTCGTTGGCGTTGAGATCACGCATTTTGGTTTCAGCGATTTCTTTCGCTTGGTCCATGGTGATTTTGCCAACTTTGACGGTGTGCGGGGTTCCAGAACCCTTTGCAATGCCGGCAGCTTTTTTAATGAGCTGTGAGGCAGGTGGGGTTTTGGTGATGAAGGTAAATGAGCGGTCTTCATAGACGGTAATTTCTACCGGGATAATGTTGCCGCGCATGGATTCGGTTTCGGCGTTGTAGGCCTTGACGAACTCCATCATGTTGACACCGTGCTGACCAAGTGCTGGGCCAACTGGTGGAGCAGGTGATGCTGCACCCGCTTCGATCTGGAGTTTAATCAGACCGGAGACCTTTTTCTTTGGGGCCATTTTGGGGTCCTTTTCTTGTTCGGATAACGCCAACCACAGGAGCGTGGGTGACGGTGCGATCACCGTGGCGCGGTGACCTGAACACCACAGGCCCGAACAAAGCTTTCGGGCCTGGAGTGAAGTCTCATATGAGGTTATTCAACCTTGGTTACTTCGTTGAAGCCAAGGGTCACTGGGGTTTCGCGTTCGAAGATCGTCACGAGTACCACGAGCTGACGCGATTCGACCTTGACCTCGGAAATGGTCGCTGGCAAGGATTCGAATGGACCTTCCTTGACCGTGACAGATTCGCCGACTTCGTAGTCCACCGATACCGGTGGTGCCGTTTCTTGGGCTGCTTCGCCAGTGAGCGGAGCGCCAGCCTTTTCGGCTTCCTTCGCGGCTTCTTGCATCAGCGACGGGGCCAGCATGTCGAAGATTTCTTGTTGCGTCAGTGGCGTTGGATCATGCGCATTACCAACGAAGCCTGTCACACCAGGGGTGTGACGAACAGCAGCCCAGGCGTCTTCGGTCAGTTCCATCCGAACCAAAACGTAGCCGGGCACACGTACGCGGTTGATGACCTTGCGCACAGTGTTTTTGATTTCGACGACTTCTTCCATGGGAACTTCGATTTCGTAGATGTCGTCTTCGACTTCTAGTGTTTGGATTCGAGTTTCCAGGTTGGCTTTTACGCGACGCTCATAACCGGAGTAGGTGTGGACGACGTACCATTCGCCAAGTGCACGACGCAGGCGAGTCCGAAGCTCTTCAGCGACTTCTTCAGGATCTTTGGCGACGGGTCCGGGTGTAGGTTCAGGAGCGGTTGCCGATGGTTCCTCGAGGTT
Organism: Micrococcaceae bacterium; assembly: GCA_013393415.1. Taxonomy (GTDB): domain Bacteria; phylum Actinomycetota; class Actinomycetes; order Actinomycetales; family Micrococcaceae; genus Yaniella; species Yaniella flava. Next base: position 47,630 of record JABXHI010000028.1, on the reverse strand, counting down.
TTCCTCAACGGCGACGTCTTCAGCAACTTCGGCAGGAGCTTGAACGGCTACCTCGTCGGTCGCGCCATCTTCATCAACGGCTGGTACCTCGTCGCTATTTTCGACATCCGCAGCTGCTTCGGCTGGTTCCTGTTTTTCCTGTGCGGCATCGTCGTTGGCATCATGAACCGAGGCGGATGCGTCATTCGCCTCGGTTTCGATGTTTGGATCGAGTTCGTTCTCCGACACTAGGTATCCTGCTTTCTCAACGGTCAATCACGGGTATTTACTGGCATCTTCACTACGGGAAGCTCCCCGCGATACATGTGAAGTTCTAGAGGCCGTCAGAACTACCGAATACCCAGGATGCACCCATGCCGAACAGCCAGTCGAGCAGGCTTACCAGCCCAATCACGATGACAACGAAGACCAGTACCACGCCGGTCATTTTGATGAGTTCTTGACGGGTCGGTGTGACGACCTTGCGCATCTCGTCGATGACTTGGCGCAAGAACATCATGATGCGAGCAAAAAACCCACGCTTTTCAGCGTTTTGGGATGGTGTTGTTTCGCTCACTGATCCTCGCTCATTACGATTTTGCTGATAGGTTCTTCGATTCTTCCGAACCTCATGCGCAGGGCAGACAGGACTTGAACCTGCAACCTACGGTTTTGGAGACCGTTGCGCTACCAATTGCGCCACTGCCCTAGGGTTGACCGCACACAAAAACTGGTGTGCGACCTACACCAGAGTCCAATCATAGCTAATACGGACCGAGTCGACAAATCAGGCAGGCCTTCGAGCTCGCAACGCAATCTTGTAACCGCAATCAACCGTGTGATGGTCGCGATACTACAGTACTGTTAACCCACAGAATACTTCTTCCTCGCCAATGCGGTGAGACCCTATTCGAAAGGCTCAGGCCACCTATGGTTGACCCCGTACGTCGCGTTTCTGCCCGTCTGCAAGCAATCCCCGAATCTGCGACGCTGGCGATTACCGCGAAAGCCAAACAGCTCAAAGCAGCAGGCGAACCCGTCATTGGTTTTGGGGCTGGGGAACCAGATTTTCCCACACCAGACTATATTGTTGACGCCGCGCAGCAGGCTGCCGCCGACCCCGCCAACCACAAATACACCCCAGCGGCGGGTCTGCCTGAACTTCGGCAAGCTATCGCGGACAAAACGCTGCGTGATTCCGGCGTTACCGTGGATGCTTCCCAGATCATCGTCACCAACGGTGGAAAGCAAGCGGTGTACAACACGTTCGCTGCCCTCACCGACCCCGGCGATGAGATTTTGCTGCCCGCCCCGTATTGGACGACCTACCCAGAGTCCATAAAGTTGGCCGGCGGCATTGCCGTCGACGTTTTTGCGGGCGCTGAAGCTGACTACAAGGTGACCGTGGAGCAGCTCGAAGCCGCCCGGACAGAACACACCAAAGCCCTGGTCTTGGTGTCGCCCTCAAACCCCACGGGTGCTGTATACACCCTGGAGGAAACACAAGCCATTGGCCAGTGGGCGCTCGAGCACGGCATTTGGGTGATCACCGATGAAATTTATGAACACCTGACCTACGATGACGCCGAGTTCACCTCGATACTGAAGGCTGTCCCCGAGCTGGCGAACCAAACCGTGATCCTCAACGGTGTGGCCAAGACCTACGCTATGACGGGCTGGCGCGTCGGCTGGATGATCGGCCCGGCAGACGTGGTGAAAGCAGCCTCGACACTACAGTCACATGCCACCTCAAACGTCAACAATGTCGCGCAAAAGGCTGCGCTGGCCGCCATCTCCGGGCCGTTAGACGTGGTCCAGGAAATGCGCGGGGCATTCGATGACCGTCGCAAGACGATGGTCAAAATGCTCAACGACATTGAAGGGTTCCACTGCCCCACCCCCAAGGGCGCCTTCTACGCGTACGTCGATGTCACGCGTGCGTTGGGTAAGGACGTTGCAAGCCGTCGTGTCGACACCTCGACAGAACTTGCACAAGTGATTCTGGAGGAAGCCCAGGTCGCTGTTGTACCCGGTGAGGCGTTCGGTAAGACCGGATATCTCCGGCTGTCCTATGCGTTGGGTCTGGACGATCTCATCGAAGGTGTCTCCCGTATTCAAACCTTAATCAATGGACGCCCGTAATCACGGTATAAAACCTTTACCTTTCCCGCAAATACGTCATAGACTTCATGTTTATGACGTATTTGCGTATTTCCGAGACTGCCGGGTATCTCGGGGTCTCCGATGATTCGGTGCGGCGTTGGATCGCTCAAGGCAAGCTCACTGCCCACCACGATGACTCGGGACGACAAGTCGTTGCCGGTGCAGAAGTCGCCGCACTGGCTCAAGCCGCCGCAGAGGGCCGTGCCAGTGTCCCGGGCGAATTGCATTCTTCGGCCAGAAATAAACTCACCGGCTTGGTGACAAAAATCCAATCTGATCCGGTCATGTCCCAAGTCGAGCTACAATGCGGACCCTTCCGCGTGGTGTCGCTGATCTCCACGGAAGCAGTTCATGACCTAGGTTTAGTGGTTGGCTCTCCCGCGGTTGCCACTGTCAAAGCCACGAACGTTGTCATCGAAACGACCGGTCTCTCCTCATGAAACGTACTGGCACGGTGTTGATGACTGCCACTGCCTTGACGCTTGTCGGTTGCAGTGCCACCGATTCGACTCCAGAGACCACCATGGATGAGGTGACGATCGACGTTCTCGCTGCGGCCTCCCTGCAACAACCCTTTGACGACATCGCCCAAGCATTCACTGCGGAGCACCCGAACATTTCCGTGGATTTTAACTACGCAGGTTCCTCTACACTCGTCCAAAATCTTGCGGACGGTGCTCCCGCCGACGTGTTTGCCTCAGCGAATGAAACAACCATGGACACGGCCCAAAGCGACGAAACCGTCGAGGCCGACACGCGTCAATTGTTTGCCGCAAACTCACTGGTCGGTATTGTCCCTGCCGACAATCCAGCCGACATCTCTTCACTCGAGGATGCCAATGCCGAGGGGGTCAATCTCGTGGTCTGCGCCCAACAGGTGCCCTGTGGTGGGCTGTCACAGACGCTGGCAGAAGCCGCCGGGATCACTCTGAGTCCTGTATCAGAAGAACAACAGGTATCAGATGTCCTTGGCAAAGTACGCTCAGGACAAGCTGATGCGGGACTGGTATACGCCACGGACGCTGCACTCGCCCCCGACGAAGTGCAAACGTTTGACCTGGTCGGAGCCGACGAGCAGCTGAACCACTACCCCATTGCGCGGACCACCAACTCAACGCGTCCGGAAGCTGCCGATACATTCATTGAATATGTCCATTCCAAGGCAGGTCAGGCCATTTTAGAAGAACACGGCTTCACGGCCCCAGATCAGCACTCATCATGACAGCCACGAAACAAGTCACCACCGGCCGACGGCGAGCGCATCTGGCGACCGGCGTCCCCGCAGCGGCCATCGGTATCGCATGCTTGGCCGGCGCATTTTTTGTTCTACCCTTCATAACCCTGCTGGTGGATATCACGTGGTCGGATCTACCCCATCTACTGACCAGTCAAGCTGCGCTGGATGCGCTGTGGTTATCGCTTCGGACGTCGGTGGTGGCAACCATCCTTTGTGTCATACTCGGCGTGCCCTTAGCCCTGGTGTTAGCACGCACGGATTTTCCGGGCCGAACACTGATCCACTCGATTGTCCTCGTCCCGCTCGTGATCCCGCCCGTCGTTGCTGGGATTGTTTTGATAGAAGCGTTTGGGCGGCGCGGACTGATCGGTGAACACCTCTCCGCGATGGGCATTGATATTGCATTCACCACCGCAGCAGTGGTCATGGCTCAAACGTTCGTGGCCTTGCCATTTATGGTGACCTCGCTGGAATCACATCTGGCATCTGGCGGTGAGCACTACGAGCGCATTGCACAGTCGCTGGGCGCTTCGAAATGGCGGACGTTCAGCACCATCACGCTGCCGCTGCTGCGGCCCGGGTTGATCTCGGGTGCGGTACTCACCTTTGCCCGTGCACTGGGGGAATTTGGTGCCACCATTACGTTTGCTGGCTCATTGCAGGGCACCACACGGACCATGCCCTTGGAGATTTATCTGGCCCGTGAGACCGATCAGGATGCAGCCGTCGCATTATCGTTAGTGCTTATTGCGGTCGCGATCATTGTGATTGCTGTGGCCTACTTCCGTCCGACGAAGTCCCGGGAGGGCACTTCATGACGGCCCCAGGACTCTCGGTTGAGCTCACGGTAGCCCAGCGCAATGTTCAGCTCGCATTCGAGGTGAACGCCGGTGCAACGGTTGGTCTCCTTGGCCCGAATGGTTCGGGCAAGACGACGACGCTTTTGGCGTTAGCCGGGTGGCTGATCCCGGATACGGGTCGGGCCTACCTTGGTGACACGACGCTATTCAATTGCCCATCCCCAGCCAAGAGGCCCGTGACGTGGGTGCCGGCCAAAGACCGTGGTATCGGGTATCTTTCGCAGGATCACCACCTGTTTCCTCATCTGTCAGCACGCGAAAACATCATGTACGGCATGGAACGTGCGGGGATTACTGGGCGCAAAGCTCGTCGCGAAGCCGCCGAAGCATGGTTGGACCGCGTCGGGTTAGCCGGTCTTGGGAAACGCAAACCCGACCAGCTCTCCGGCGGGCAGGCGCAGCGTGTGGCCATCGCCAGGGTCTTGGCATCGGGTCCGCGTCTGGTCTTATTGGATGAACCGCTGGCTGCCCTTGATGTTGATGCGGCACCGGCCATCCGGGATGTTTTGGCCGAGGTCACCCGAGATCTGACGGTGGTGTTGGTGACCCATCACCACGACGATGTGGTAGCACTCGCCGATGAGGTAGTTCACATGAGACGGTAGACTTGCCCTCGGCTATCGCCCCGCACTTGCACTTTTATCACGCTGAGAGGCAGACTCCATGTTGCGCACTATGTTCCACGCCAAGATCCACCGTGCTACTGTCACCGAAGCGAATCTGCACTACGTTGGCTCAGTGACCGTGGATCAGAACCTGCTGGATGCTGCGAACATTCTGCCCGGTGAACTCGTCTCGATCGTGGATATTACCAACGGCGCTCGTCTCGAGACCTACACGATCGCCGGGGAACGCGATTCCGGGGTAGTTGGCATCAACGGGGCTGCAGCGCATCTCGTCCATCCCGGTGACCTCGTGATTCTCATCGCCTATGCGCAGATGCAAGACGCCGAAGCCCGTAGCTACCAGCCCAACGTGGTGCACGTTGATGACTCCAACCGCATCATCGGTCTTGGCACAGACCCTGCGGAAGCAATTCAGGCGGGCACCCAGCGTCCACCACATGCTCACGATTTTGCTTAGCACCAGCGTCACTGCTGGTAACCAGCACGCGTAGTTTTTTCAAGTATTGAACGTTGCATACCCAGTGAGAGCCGAAACATCTCAAATTCATAAATTTTTTTGAGAATTCCACATATTGGCGCTCGAGCTGTTGAGGGTTCCCATTCAGCCTGCCCAGCAGGTGACATAAATCACTCGAAGAGGAACTGCGCACCAGGCCTACTCTCGGCAGTCATTGAAGATGTGTCCGACGGTGAGGTCGGTGCAGCATAAGGATGGTTATCTTTTATGGTTCGCAACACATCGAAAATAACAAAAGCTGCCGCGGTTTCAGCGGCAGCGCTGTTCGCGCTGACCGCATGTAGCGGCGAGGAAGCGGACAACGGTGGTGGAGCAGACGGCGGCGAAGAAGCCAGCGAGACGATTACGGTTGGCATTGCTGGCGAAATCCCTTACTCCTACCTCAATGATGAAGGTGAGCCCGAGGGTGCGACCGTAGCGTTGGCCGAACGGATCTTTGGCGATATGGGCTATGAAGTTGAGGCAGAGCTTGTGGATTGGGACAACCTCATCCCCGGGCTCAATGCAGAACGCTTCGATGCCATCTCGGCGGGCATGTCCATCACCCCGGAACGGTGTGAAGAAGCCGCTTTCGCTGAACCAGAAATCATGTACACAACCACGCTCCTCGTCGAAGAAGGCAACCCACACGGTGTAGAAGACCTCGACGATGTGCTAGAAGCGCAGGAAGCCGGTGAGGATATTACCTTGGCCACCCTGACCGCAGGTATTGAGGCGGGTTATGCCACGGATCTGGGACTCGACTATGACGGCGTGGGAAGCGCCGATGAGGGTCTCGAGATGGTTCAGGGTGGACGCGCGGATGTCTTCGCGATGACTGCTATCTCGCTCAACCAGATGGCCGAAGACGCTGAAGGCGTTGAGGTCACGGGGCCATTTGTGCAAGAAATTGACGGGGTCCTACAGTATGGGGCCGGGTCCACTGTCTTCCGCCAGGACGACACCGAAACACTCGATGAATACAACGAGCACCTTGCAGAGCTGAAATCCAACGGCGAACTTGGTGAGATTATCGGTGAATTCGGCTTCACCGACGCTGAGGTTCCACCCGAGGACATGACCGCTGAAGCACTGTGCAACGGCGATCTAGAAGCCCTCCAGGATATCGAGGAATAGTCACGTTCCTAGCCGTTGACTGTTCCTGATGGCTCCCTCCGACCGACCCGCTCGCTCGGAGGGAGCATCCCAAAGAATCCAGAAGGGAATCACGTCGTCTTGTGAATTATCTAGATGCCCTCTCCATGCACGGGCCCCGGTTACTGGAGGGCCTGCTGCTGACGGTCCAACTCACCGTGATCAGTGGTCTACTCGCATTCGTTGTTGCAGTGATCTTGGGTCTGATGGCGGGCAGCCCACGAAAATTGGTTCGCCTCCCGGCCCGTATCATCATCGAATTCTTCCGCGGTACATCATTACTGGTGCAGCTGATGTGGCTGTTCTATGTCCTGCCACTGTTCGGCCCAAGCCTGGGCGCCATGATGGTAGCCATCTTCGGGCTCACACTGAATTACGGTGCTTATGGCGCCGAAGCTGTCCGTGCTTCTTTGACCTCAGTACCACAGAGCCAGTGGGAAGCCACCACCGCTCTATCGATGTCCTGGCCGCATAAAGTTCGCCGTGTAATTTTCCCCCAGGCATGGGCCCTGATGTTGCCTTCACTGACCAATCTCTGGGTGCACCTACTCAAAGGCAGTTCTATTGTCTATATCATCGGTATGAACGAATTCACGTTCGAAATGCTCCAGCTTCGGCGCACTACCGACTGGTTCTTCGCCCTGGCAGTTGTGGGGTTGGTGGTATATTTCCTCATCGCTTTGATCTTGACACAGCTCATGCGGATGCTCGAGGCCCGGGCAAAGCATCGCCTGGGTCAGGGTCCAAGCCTGCTAGAGATTCTCTCTCCGCTCCCGAAGAAAAACCGCTCCCATAATGACGCGGTGACGGTAACGACGGGGTCAGGAGGATCGTCATGAACATGCTCGGACTTCTAGCCCACGTGGTGCCTGCAACGGTGGACACGCCAGATATCGATGACTCCACCAGTTTCTGGCGCTGGGACTTCGCGTGGGAAGTCTTGCCGCAGATGTTAAGTTCCTTTCTCCAGGTAACCCTGCTCGTCACGGTCGTTGGCACGATGATCGCAGTCGTTCTTGGGCTCGTGATTGCAATCCTGATTCGGCTGTTGCCAAAACCCCTGTCGTTGTTGGTTACCTGGATTGCGAATTTCATTCGGATGACGCCCATCGTCGTCCAATTATTGGTCCTGTTCTACGGTTTCGTATGGATGGAGCCAATGACCATAGCCCTACTGGTGTACGGTGTGCACTATTCCACGTATATGTCCGAGGTGTATCGTGCGGGCATTGATTCGGTCCCGACCGGCCAGTGGGAAGCAACCACCGCCCTATCCATGCCTGCTACGCGCACATGGCGCCGGGTAATCATCCCGCAGGCGTTACGTTCCACGGTGCCCTCACTGGGCAACTATGCGATCTCAATGTTCAAAGACACGCCGTTTTTGATCTCCATCTCTGTCATGGAGATGGTGACCACGGCATTGGAAATCGGCGGCTTCACCTACCGATATATTGAAACCATTACGATTGCCGGCCTTATCTTTTTGATCGCCAGTTACGGCACCGCCGTCCTCGTCAACCGATTGGAGAAGGCACTTGCCTACGCCCACTGATCCGCACAGCACCCACCCCGTGATTGAATTCCGCGATGTCGAAAAGCACTTCGGCGATAAAACGGTCCTGAAGGATCTCAATTTCTCAGTGGAACGCGGCGAGCGAGTAACTCTCATTGGACCGTCCGGTTCTGGTAAGACGACCATCTTGCGTCTGGTCATGACCCTTGAAGAGCTCAGTGCCGGTTACATCTACATTGATGGCCAACCGCTGGCGTATGAACAGCGCAACGGCAAGCGGATGCCGGTATCCAGCCGGGAACAGAAAAAGATCCGTACTCGTATCGGGATGGTGTTTCAACAATTCAATTTGTTCCCAAACATGACGGTCATGCAGAACATCACCGAAGCACCCATTCACGTGTTGGGCAAGTCCAAAGACGAGGCCACTGCCCGGGCCCGTGAATTGCTTGAGCAGGTCGGTGTGCCGGACAAAGCCGATGCGCACCCTACCCAGCTCTCCGGTGGTCAGCAGCAGCGTGTGGCGATCGCCAGGGCCCTGGCAATGGACCCCGAAATCCTCTTGCTGGATGAAGTCACCTCGGCACTGGATCCCGAAGTGGTCGGCGACGTGTTACAAGTGCTGCGCGATGTTGCAGAAAATACGAACGTCACGATGTTGATTGTCACCCACGAGATGAGTTTCGCCCGAGATGTTTCGCACCGAGTGATGATGTTCGACGGGGGCAAGGTCGTCGAGTCCAACGACCCTGAAACCATCTTCACCAACCCGTCCAATGAGCGGACCAGGCAATTCCTTTCGGCGGTGCTGCGCGACAGTTAATGCTGCTCCTCCTCCGGCTGCGGCAACCCCGTGCTGCTGGCAATCCCCCGTTCGGCCGCCGCCGTGCGCATCGCGTCAACCACCAGATCCAACGGGGCACGCGGTGTTGGAGTGCTGCGCCAAGCGATTGATACTGTGCGCATGACCGGCTGGTCCAGCGCCACGATCCCCACGCCATCGGGCACCATATCTAACGCGAGATCAGACACCAACGACACGCCCAAACCACCGGCGACCATCACCAGTGCGGTCGACTGTTCCTCCACGGTGTGCATAATCTGTGGTTCAAATCCTTGGCGTCGGCAGGCCAGCCGAATCGCTTTGCCCAAATGCGAGCGCGAACCAGCCAAGATCCAGGGGTGCTCGCTCAGATCGGTCAGCGATACCGTGGCGCCGGGGATGCTCCCGGCCGGAGCTGCAGCGTAGAGCCGTTCCACTGCGATCACTTCGCGACTCAACGCAGGGTCCCACACCATCGGATAGTTCGTATAGTCAATCACGAACGAAAAATCCAAAGTACCGTCCAGCACGGCTTCTGCCATCGATTCGGGTGCCAGTTCGACGGTGCGCACCTCGATGCCCGGGTGCTGCTTGGCCAACGCGCCCAATGCCGGGGTCACCAGACCGGAAGCAACCGAAGCCCACACCCCGGCCATCAGTCGGGCAGTAACGCCACCTTGGACCTGTTCCAGCGCCATGGAAGCGCGTTCCACCGCGCCCAGAATTTCTTCGGCGTGCTCGGCTAATACCAGTCCGAGCTCAGTGAGCCGGACACGGCGACCGACGCGTTCTACTAACACCACCCCGACGTCGCGCTCCAACTGGGCCAACTGCTGAGAAATCCCGGAAGGACTGTAATGTAACGACTCAGCTGCGGCAGTCACAGTGCCACGCCGGTGCAGCTCCCGCAGCATCTTCAGGCGGCGAAGTGACAGGTCCATGGCAATTAGTGTAGTCCAGCTCACACATAATCGTGCAGGTTCAGTGAATTCCACCGTGCATGAATTGTAACTAGACGCTTCCGCGGCCGGTGATTCACACTGTAGTCACAGCACATTTCCCGACCGAGGACGGAAGTGGGACGCATGACTACGATACACAACCCCTGGAGTTTCCAAGAGCGCCCGCTGACCCAGCACGTCGACCACTTCGCTCCGCCTGCCAGCATCGACCGACCACCCGTACACGAACACGTGTGGACCGATCCGGTGACCGGCGCCCGCGGGTTTTTCGTCGTCGATAGTATCGTCGGAGGCCTCACCACCGGGGGCACTCGGATGCGGGCTGGTTGCACGCTGTCGGAAGTAGCTGACCTGGCTCACCGCATGACCCTGAAAACTGCAGCCTTCGGCCTACCTGTGGGCGGCGCAAAAGCTGGCATTGATATGGATCCGCATCATCCAGCGGCTCTTGAGGTCTTGGAACGGTTCTTTATGGCGATGTTGCCCTGGCTCGAAGAACACTGGGTAACAGCCGAGGATCTGGGCGTCAGCCAGACCGATCTCGACGGTGTCTTCCAACGGCTTGGCTTACACCATTCGTACCACGCGGCGATTGAACGATCAGAACACCCGGATAAGACACTGAAGCGCATCCGCAACGCGATGGCGATGCGATCCTCGCTTGGTCCACCAGTAGCGGATCTTATCGGTGGGCACGGGGTGGCCCAGGCATGCTTAGCGGCGGCGAACTCCTTTGGCTGGACCTTGTCTCACACCACGGTAGCCATTCAGGGAATCGGCACGATGGGCGGCAGCACCGCCAGGTTCCTCCACGCAGCTGGCGTACCAGTCGTTGCCATCGGTGACGCAGCCGGGACCCTCTATGACCCGCAGGGCTTGAATATTCCCGAGCTATTGGCCCTACGGGATTCCTATGGTGAAATTGACCGTTCCCGCGTACCGGCCGGCATAGAGCATCTGCCGTGCGCATCAGTTTTGACCGTGGCCGCGGATATTCTGGTCCCGGCGGCATTCTCGTACGCTATTTCTGCGCAAGCAGTACCCAGCATCACCGCGTTGGCCGTGGCGAACGCGGGCGCTGCCGCCTGGACCTGGTGGCTCTTGGCCGGACTGGTGGGCAGCGACCCTGAAGAGTCATTCCAGAAAATGCGCAGCCACATGGAGACCAAGGTCGCGTTCATGTTGGCACAGTGGCGTGAATCGGCGATACTCCCCCGGCGCAGCGCATGGAATTTCGCAGCCATCAACCAGCGGGCGGTAGCCGACACGCAATTGAGCGTGCCGTAGCCACCGGCTAGGGAGCAAAGAGCGTGCCGAGCCTGGCATCGTGTCGCGGTGCACCGGCGAGCCGAAGCCCGTGCCAGATCGTTATTTGATTCGCTGTGAGCACCGGTTTGCCAAGCTGCGCTTCAAGTTCGGGCAGCAGTTGAACAGTTCGCATCGCGGTGTCGGGGATCAGCAGCGCGTCCGCGGCTGGGTGATCATTGGACAGGGCCAGGTCCAACACATAGTCTGGAGTTAGACCACCAACTTCGGCAGCCGTGTCAATTCCAGCACTGGACATTGCGGTGATGTCGATGCCAGCACCCACCAGATACTCGACGAATAATGTCGCAACCGGTTGCGGATAGCTGGCAGCGACGGCCACCCGATGCACACCCAGCTCGCCCAAGGCGGCCACGAAGGCCTGCGAGGTACTGGCCGCGGGCACGCCGGTAGCCAGTGCCAGCTGGTCGGCTTGTTGTTGCGCTCCTGCCAATCCGTAGACGAAACTGCCCGACGTGCAAGCCCACATAACCGCCTGCGGGCGGTGTACGGCAAGTTTCTCGGCCGCTTCGGCAAGACGCTCCGGTCGGCCCAGGTCAAGGAGCTCGGGTACCGCGTGCAGATCTGTGCCATAGACGTGGACCACGGGCAGGTGGACATCGAGCCAAGCGGCAGCTCTAGGGTAATCATCTTCGGCGGCGTGGTCTGGGTAGATCATGCCGACGGTGGTTTCAGGTCTGCTGACCGTGGTCATCGCTGTGTTCCTCCTCGAAGACTCCCCGCAACCACCGACCCGGCCCCACCATGGCGAGGTCCATGCGGCCTAAACAGGCCCACACTGTGAGTTGGTTGGCGGTGAGTACCGGTTTGCCCAGTCGTGCCTCCAGCGGGGCGATAATGTCATAGGTTGGTAGATTGGTGCAGGCAACGAATACCGCGTCGGCGTCGTCAACGTCGGCTTTTAAGATAAGTTCGGCTACGGTGCGATAGTTGACCCGCCAGATCCCGCCGCCCAGGCCCATATATTCGGACCGGACCACGGTCACGCCCAGCTCGGCAAGGAAGGCGATCAAGACTTCGGTGAGCTCGGCGTCGTAGTGCGTGATGACCGATATCCCAGTCAGCCCAAGTTCCTGGATTGCTTCTGCCAAGGCTCCGGAGCTGGTGACCGCGCTCGGAGCTCCTGCATCCACCATCGCCTGACGCAATTCGGCTTCACCGGCCACGCCCCGGATGAAGCTGCCGGAGGTGCATAGGTAGGCCACCAGCTCGGGGTTGACCCCCAACAGATCTCGGGTCGCCGATTGCATGTGCTGGGGTTTCGAAACCAGCTCGGCCATGGCCAAACTAACCGAGATCTCCTCGTAGGGGGTGCGCGCCAAGTGGAGACTCACATCCAGTGGGGCCCAGCGCCACAGCTCGCGCTCGAGGGCAAGGTCAAAGGGCGCGATGATGCCGATGCCTCGTTGGGCCAGTGGTCCCTCGAAGTCAATTTCTAGTAGGTCTACATCCACTCGGGGCCTCCCCTTGGGACAAGGATAGCGGGACGCTTGCGGTGGCTATCCAACCATGATCTCAAGCCGATGACCGATTGACAATAGCTTGACTCAATTATACGTTGTCAACATATCCGGGCAGTCTGGCGCTGCGGCTCCATACGTTTCACGACTGAGCATCAAGCATCGGGAGCTACGATGAATCCTACTGAGATGACCGCCACACAGTTAGTCACCGCCTATGCAGCCGGTGAGCTATCGCCCGTCGAGGCCATCACGTCGGTGTTGGACCGCATCGACGCCGCCGACGACGAACTCGGGGCGTACTGCTACCTGGACCCGGACACCTCTGTTGAGCAGGCCCGGGCCTCTGAAGCCCGCTGGCAGGCAGGCTACCCGCAGGGATTGCTCGACGGCGTTCCGGTGTCAATCAAAGATATTTTTCTGACCGATGGCTGGCCCACACTGCGTGGATCCACGCTTGACCGCTGGTGGTTCTTCGGGTGGGGCAGCCGCGGCTGTGGCCGCTGGGATGGGCCCGTGCGCCGTGGGCACCGACGGCGGTGGGAGCATACGTATCCCGGCCGCGTTTTGCGGGATCGTGGGTTTCAAACCCACTCACGGACGGGTCCCGATGTTCCCCGCCAGCCCCTTCGGGCCGCTGGCCCATGCGGGTCCGATGACGCGCACCGTTGAGGATGCCGCCGTGCTCATGGACATCCTGTCCCTGCCGGATTCCCGGGATCCAACCTCGCAGGCTCCCCCGCAGGGCACCTACCGCGATGAATTCAACCGAGAAGTGCTCGGCATGCATGTCGCCTACTCCCGCGATCTCGATTTCGCCTCCGTGGACCCAGAGGTCGCCCAAATCGTAGAAGATGCTGTCGCCCGCATCGATCGCGCCGGGCTGCACGTGACCGCTGAAGATCCCGGATTTACCGATCCGCTTGAGGCGTTCGAGGTGATGTGGTCCGCCGGGGCGGCTACGCTGTTGGATACGATGCCGGGTGCTCGCGACACCGTTGATGACGGGCTCGAGCAGGTGTGGGACCAGGGCGAGCGACACACCGCGACCGAGTATCTGCAGGCACGTGGAGTTGCCGCACAAGTGGGGATCACCATGGGGGCATTCCACGAGCGCCACGACGTGTTACTCACCCCGACCGTTTCCATCCCGGCTTTCGGCGCGGGCTATGATGTGCCGCCGGGCAGTGGACTGGATCGCTGGCCGCAGTGGGCGCAGCTCAGTTACCCGTTTAATCTCACACAGCAGCCGGCCATCAGCATCCCGGTGGGCGCCACCGCGGCTGGACTGCCGGTCGGGCTCCAGATCATCGGGCCACGTCACTCCGACGATCTGGTACTGGCGGTCGCTCGATTCGTGGAGGGGCTCTTAGCCTGACGGCTCAGTCCCGGGCAAAGGTCAAGTGCTCGCCGACAAAGCCATTGCGCCATAGATCATTGCAGGCGACCGCCATCTGTTCAAAGCCGTCCACCACAGTGCCAAACACATTGCCGGGGACCCAGCCGACGTCGCCATTGATCAACAAGTTATTCCGTCCATAAAACAATGCCAAATCGGTGGCACCTTGTGCGGCGTATGCTTCCGAGCCTGGTTCATAACCAAACGCCGGGTTGTTGATCTCCCAGGGTTCGAAGTCGAAAAGACACACGTCACCAGGGATCGGAGTGACCGTGGGATTCTCCCGACGCGGTGCCTGCGTGATCCGCGGAACCAATGCGTAGACTTCATTGCGGGCGAATTTGGCGTGTACTGCGTCCCCAGTCACGGGCAGCACCTCCCACACGGCGTCGCACGTCACCGGTGCCTGGGCGTCCAGCAGTTCAACCCGACAGCTGACGGCCCGCTGCTGCAAAGTCACGGTCACATATCGTGCCATGCTGTGCTCCTTCCTCGGGGGTGCTGCCGTTTAAGCAGCCTCGAGGACGTCGGACCAGATGGCCAGGCCCTCGTCAATTTCTTCGGCGGTGATCACCAGCGGTGGGATCATTCGCACCACATTCATATGTGCCCCACAGGTCAGCAGGAGCAAGCCACGACGCGCGGCTTCTTGCTGAGCACGTTGGGCCCGTGCCGTGTCCGGAGAGCCGTCGGGCGCGGTGAACTCATTTCCAATCATCAAACCCAGCCCACGGACATCACCGATACCTTCCACCGCTCGGGCGGTCGCTCCGGCAAGGAGCTGGGCACCGCGCTGTGCAGCATTGCCGACCAGCTGTTCGTCGGCGATGACATCGATGGTGGCCACCGCAGCCGCACAGGACACCGCGTTGGCACCATAGGTGCCGCCCTGCGAACCAGGCCAGGCTCGGCTCATCAACTGTTCGGATGCGGCAATCCCCGATAGGGGGAACCCCGACGCAATGCCTTTGGCAAACGTGATGACATCCGCCTCCACGTCGAAGTGCTGATGGCCAAAATACTGGCCCGTCCGTCCAAAGCCGGTCTGAATCTCATCGATCACCAACACGATGCCGTGCCGATCTGCCCGCTCACGGAGCCCGGCGAAGAAGCGCGCGTTCCCTGGAATATACCCGCCTTCACCAAGCACCGGTTCGACGATAAAGGCCGCAACCTCCTCGGGGCTCGTAACCGTGGCGAAGAGGTAGTCCAACTCTTGTAGCGCAAAATCAGTCGCCTCGTCTTCAGTCCAACCGTAGCGGTATGCACTGGGAAACGGCGCGACGTGGACACCGGGCATCAGCGGTGAGAATCCGGCGGAGAATCTGGTACCGGAGGTCGTCATCGATGCCGTCGCAACGGTGCGGCCATGGAACCCACCGTGAAAGACGACCACGTTGGGCCGCCCGGTGGCCTGGCGGGTCAGGCGCAAGGCCGCTTCAACCGCCTCGCTACCAGAATTGGCAAAGAACAGTGAATCGAGATACTCCGGCAGCACATGCGATAACCGCTCGGTCAGTTCCCCCAGCGGCCGATGTTTCACTGTCGTGTACTGACCGTGGATGAGCGACCCGACCTGCTGTTGGGCAGCCGCGACGACGCGGGGGTGGCAGTGTCCCGTGCTCACGACGCCGATGCCCGCCGTGAAATCGAGATATCGGCGACCTTCCACATCATAGACCGAGCTGCCAAGTGCATGATCGACGGTCACGGGAGTGGCTTGTTTCAGATGGGGCGACAACGATGTCATGGCGTACCTCACATTAATTCGCTCGTCTCGTTGACCGTACCTCCAGTTCGGCCAAGACTGCAAGGAAGCGACAATCGCACAGGACTCTCACGGCTATGCGTCAGTCGTTGGCCGCACGAGAGGACGCGACGGGTGCATGTTCAGTTTCGCCGGACGGGGTCCGTCGCTTGATGATGGCACGTCGGAGAGTTACGACCACCATGATGGCCAGCAGCACTGCACCGACATAACCGTTGAGTACATATACGATGTTGACCATTTCGTCGAAGGGCAACCAGAGTCCGATCACCGTGCCAAGGAGAGCCAGACCGATGGTCAGGAACTTGTACTTTCGTGTCCCGTCGGGGAAGAACCGCGACGACACCGTCCACAGCAGTGGTATCGCTGTGGTGTAGATTCCGGCGAGGATCATCACCGAGATGAGCGACGCCACGACGGGTGCAATGTCGTTTGCCAGCGCAAGCATTGGGATCTGCATGCCGGCAACTCGTTCGATGTTGGCCAGCAACCCCATACCCACGATGATGCATGCCAGCGAGAAGATCGCACCGCCGGCGAGACCACCGGCGCGAGCCTCCCGATGCGTTGGCACAGTCCTTCCAAGAGCCGTCAGAAACGCTGCGAGCCAGAGCATACAGAAGCCCACGTAGCTAAGCCCGGCGATGGCCCAGTGGTTCGAAGCTTGTTGGAGCTCTAGGTCATCGACCATATTATGGCCGGCTAATAACCCGGTGTCGGCGTTGACAATACCGACGATGCCTAGACCGATCGCGACGACAACGATCACCGGGCCAATCTTGCCGATGACATCAACCAGAGAATTGAGGCCGAACACGACCGTGATGGCCACCAGTATGGTCAAACCGAAGCCTCCTACCCAGGTGGGAAGGTTGTAGTGTTCGTCGAAGACTGCACCGGCACCTGACACCATGACCGTGAATGACAGGAACACGAACAGGATCGAGAAGTAATCGAAGAATTTGCCGACGTATTTGCCTGCATAGTATTCAAAGATCTGCGAGGGTTTTTCAAATTGCTCTCGACGCCCAACAGTCAGAAATTGGACGGAAACAAAACAGATCAACAGCAGCACGATCGCGCCGGTGCCAAAGAGCCCCCAGAATCCATATGACGCGTAGTACTGCATGATTTCCTGACCGGTGGCGAAACCAGAACCAATCAAAAACGCCATAATTGCGCCCCCGTAGGTCAGGACCCGCATCATGCTCGACCGATTCGTAGAAAACAAATGTGTTTTCTTTTCTCGCTGTATTTTTTCCATAACAATGCCTTCAACGCTCGAGTGACACCTGACATATAAAGGTGCGCTGGTGAGATATATCACTAATCATGAACTCTAAGGCAGGCCCCTGGACGCGTCAATACTTTCGCTACGAATCCTGCCCAGAATGTTGGTTCGATGCCGCTGGCCGACCGTCCGGCAACCCTATAAAGACCATCGGTTCTCGCGTTAGGCTATAGCCATCGCTGGAGCAAGGCGATTGACGATTGAGCATATTGACTTGGCGTACTGGAGGTGCTCGTGTCGAAAAACTACCTCAATTCTCCCGGCTTATCGCAAGCCAATCAGAACGTGGTGCTATCAGCTTGGGCACGCTCCCTTCAGCTTGAGGAATCGGCATTACACCGAGCAAATGACGATGCCACAACCGTGCGTCGCTTCGAGATTGCGGCCGAAAAAGATGTGGCCGATTGGGATCCGAATACCGCGACGTTTATTCAGCTGTTTAACATCTCGATACTCTTTGCACCAACGTGGTTCTTGGATGCCGCACGAGACATCGACGATGAAGCGCTTGGGTTGGAATCCACCATGTTAGAACTGGGCTACGCGGCTGATGCCCGTTCATTGGGTGAAGAAACCATTTTTTACGCCGAAGATATCCCGTTTTATGATGATGCCCGCCTCAACGTCACGTCACAGAGCCGCGATGCTCGACGCCTCGAATCCGCCTGTCCTCCAGATGATACGGCTGCGATGCCCCTGGATTCGCTAGATCATTTCTTCACCATTTCGGCTTTTACCCAAAATACCGAGCCCATTGCTGGTGCTGGTTATGACGTCTTCTCGTCAACCGTGGGGCAATTAGCCGTCTTGGTGGCCGCAGAACACCGCACCAAGGGGTACGGCACGTTTATGTTGGCGCGTGCAGCAGAAGAATGCATGTTCGACGGGCTGATCCCTCAGTGGGTGACTCCGGTAGGCAATGAAGTGGGCGAAAAGATGGCCCACGATGTGGGCTTTTTACTCTCTGGTTTTCGCATCAGCGTGACCTTCGCCTAGCGACGCAGGTTCGTCAACCCTTGCACGCGGCCCACGACTTTGCCGGCACTGGGTGAAGTCAGCGTTTCTTGAGCCGCAGCTGTGAAGTTTGGTTTCTCATCGTCTGCAGACCCCGCGGGCGGCATCTCACGAATAATCAGCTCCGCCTCGGGTTTGGTATTACGACGGATGATCGCCGTGCCAATCGCACCCATCTCGTGGTGCATTGCCACAGACTTGAGGGTGCCGATGGAACGCGCAGCAGCCATCGACTCTTCGTCATCGGTTTCGGGGCGGACAATGATGTCGGCACCAACTTCCGGTAACCCGTGGCCTGACCCGTCAATGAGCAGACCGACAAGCCGCCGCGGCGGGTGACCAAGGTTATGCACTCGGGCTACGGTTTCCTGACCTTTATAACAGCCCTTTTCCAAGTGGACTGCGGTGCGTATCCAGTCCAATTCGTGCGGAATGGAGCGCTCATCAGTATCGAATAGCTGACGTGGTCGACCAGCAGCGACACGGAGTGCTTCCGATGCCATGACCCCTGCGACACGGAAGTCCTCGGGCAACGCGGTGACGGTTTCCACGAGCTGTTCGGCATCAAGAATATAGAGGTGACATGCATAGTCTTCGTGAACTGCGGGGTGATCTGCTGGGGCCTCGGTGTAGGCGAACCCTCCTGGCGAGACACCAGGCCATGGATCCACCCATACCGGGCGATCGAGACCGGGGACCTCATCGGTAGCACCGAGCAGCGCGAGTTCACCGGTACGGTCGGCGAGCTCCACGCGGGCGGCAAATTGCATGCGAGTCAACCAGTCCAACAATGAGGCGTTCATCGTTGGCTCGGTGATCAAATACGTGGTTTCACCGTCATCGTGGACTTTGGTGGCGATTTCGATCCGACCGCGTAAGTCAAGAAACAGGGCTTCGCTGTTGAGCGGGGCGGGCATACCTTGCAGCTGTTGCGTGGTTAGGGTGTGCAACCAGGAGAGCCGTTCTGGCCCGGTGACGGTGACAATCCCGTAGTGCGAGAGGTCTACGACCGCTTTGCCATCTGCTAACGCGCGTTGCTCTTGGACGGGGTGACCGTAGTGACCTGCAACGTATTGGTCCACCGAATCTGCTGCGACCGCGCCGTGAATGGCATGTTCACCGGCCAGCAGCGGTGAGGTCTCGGGCGTGTATTCGATGTGCGTGACGTCAAGCATATAAACTCACGTTTCGTGTTTGCCGGGCAAATGTGGTTTGCCGGGCGGGAGGCGACCATCGTTTGCCGATGGCATTCTGTCGAGTATGGCCGAAGCGTGCGGGGTGGGCTCCTCGCCTTCGGTGGCTATCACATCCCAACGCCAGAACATTTGGCCGTTGACCAGCCCGAATATCCGGTTGGCGGAATGGTAGGTACCACTCGCGGTGCCTTGCAGGATCGCGTCGGCGTTGAGTTGGATTTGTGGGCCGCGGACGATGCCGTAGTACAGCTCGGACATCGAGCCCGGATGGGTGATCGTCGCGGTGATGGGGAAATCTGTTTCGTTCTTGCGCAGCTGTTCCACGTCCTCAGCGGAACGGTAGGCCGGGACCACGTCCGCCGGGACCATACCTGGGCCGACGTCAGAGGCGTGCCGGTCGCGGTCAATAGCCCAAAATCCGGACTCAAATGACAGGGGACGGATCAGCGTGCCGTCTGCTTCGGAAAGCCAGGTCTCTGTACGGTACTGCAAAAATGGCAGCCCGGTTTCAACGAAATCCAGGCGCTGGTAGAAGATCTCAGAACCTTCGTCCCCCTCACCGAGGCGGCCTTGGCCCTCCCAGGAGCCAATCAACCACGATAACGGGGCAAGTTCCGGCAGCAGATCGTATGGAAGTTCAGTAGCCACAGGTGTAGTTAGCGTTGACCCTTGTAGAGGTTACGGATAACCATGATGGCAAACAGCGCCATACCGACGCCGGCGAGTCCAACGAGGACAGTAAAGAAGATTTCTAATGCGAGTACAGACATGGCCCTTAGTTTACTCACAAAACCTGGTGGTGACGAGTCAGTGTCGCGGATTATTACCAGGGCAACACATGGATGACAAAGTACGCCACCATACCCGAGACCATTGTGGTTGCCGACCCGGCAGCCACGGCAGTCAACGGGTGTTGCAGCGTCTTCGCGGCGACCTCTTGTGTCTCGCTAAAACTGTCGGTCAGTCCCACGATGAGCGCGGTGATCGCGCTGGCAAGGACGGCAGGCACCGACAATGGGCCCGGCCGGAAAAATTGGAGTGCCACGGCAACCACCGTCGCGACGACAATGATGGCCACCATGCGCGTGCGGCGACGGGCCGGCAGCAACGTGACCAAAGCGGCAACCGCGAGTGCCGCAAGCATGGTAAGCATCAGCCAGGTCACGCCCGAAATGCGCTCCAGACCCAGCGAGCCTGCCGCAGCCTCATATTTATGTCGGAGCAACAGCGTCCACCCGGCACTTGTGGCGGCTACGATGGCACCCACCGCCAGTGTGGCCGTGGTGAGAAAACGCTTCAGCCCGCCGGGCAGCGTAAACGTTTGGATGACAAACATCGCCAACACACCAAGTGCGGCAGCACCACCCACCGGGGCGAGCCAGAGTTCATTGGCCATTGTCGAGAACTCAGCGTTAATCGGCAACAGGGTCACCGACCAAATAGCGACCAGACCGGCGCCCGCCAACCCTGCCGTCACACCCCATCGTCGATGCGAGCTCACGATCGTGGGCCAGGCAAACGCGAAGCCCACGACCAGCACGGACAGCACCAACGGACCGACCCAGACGGGCAAGTTTGGTACAAACACGGTCACGATTGCCAGCACCGCTGCTGCTGAGACCGTAGTTAAAGCTGAAATTGTTCTGCGCACTTCTCTATCATGTCATGCCACAACTGGCACGCTGTGTTGAAAGACCAGTCCACCCGAAATCGTGCCCCAACCGTTATTGTGGTGGCATGACTCAATTGCGTGTGCATGCTCCTGCAGAAACTGCCAACCAACTTGACCGGCTTCGAACGTTAGCCGATCGCGGTGTAGCAGCCGACCAGAATGAACCGTTTGGCGATCAGACCTGGGTAGAGCTCAACTCAGGTAATGCCTGGCTCATCACGACCGGCGATGACGAACTCACCGGAGCGTCGGCGGTCGTGATCCCCACGGATGCGAATCAACCGGTCGTCATCGAACTCGTAGTTGCGCCAGAGGCTCGCGGCGGCGGTCTTGGCCGGGCCCTGGTGGATGCCACCCAAGAACTGCTCTCACAGCAGGCAGCCGATGAACAAACGGTGACGGCGTGGACCCACGGAGATCATCCAGCGGCTCGCCATCTCGCCGCGTCAGCTGATGTGGAACCAGTGCGCATTTTGTATCGGATGGCCATCGACATCACCAGTGAATCCTTCGGCGATGCCACCGTCCCGGACGGATACAGGATCCGCACATTCAACCCGGGCGACGATGACGCAGCCTGGTTAGAACTCAATGCCACGGCATTTGCTGACCACCCGGAGCAGGGGCAACTGACACAAGCCGATCTCGATGCCCGCAAGGCTGAAGACTGGTTCGATCCGGCGGGATTCTTTATCGCTGAGAACGCAGAAGGCGCACCGGCAGGCTTTCACTGGACAAAAACGCCGGTCGGCTCAGCCGCCGGGGAAGTCTACGCGGTGGGCGTGCACCCCAACACTCAGGGCACCGGTTTGGGCAAGGCGCTGACCCTGCACGGTATGAACTATTTGGCAGCATCCGGATTAGAGAAAATCGTGCTGTATGTTGACGATGAGAATCGGCCAGCGGTCAACCTGTACAATGCTCTGGGATTCGGTGTTGAAAACACCGATGTCATGTTCTCTTCGAATAGCTAGGCCCATTCATGCGAGCGGCAAAACGCATCGGTAAACTCACCACTACTCGTGTCACTGCAGCGACGACCGAACAGGGACTCAACGCAAAGATCGTGGCCGCCGGTACCATTCCGTGGCGGATCAAAGCCGGCCAACTCCAAGTACTTCTCATTCACCGTCCCGAATACGATGACTGGTCCTGGCCCAAGGGACGGCTCGATGCTGAAGAGACACTGCCCGAAACGGCCTGGCGCGAGACAAAAGAAGAAATCGGGCTGCAACTCACGCTCGGCATACCGCTGGGGATTGTGCGATATAAGACGGCAAATGGCAATAACCGCAAAGAGGTCTGGTACTGGGCGGCTCGGGTTGTTGACCAGAAACCCCGGCCCGATGCGAACGAGGTGGATGACACCCACTGGGCAAGTATCGATGAGGCGCGACAGTTACTGACCAAAAAGCTCGATGAAAAGCCGCTGGATGCCTTAGCGGAAGCATATACGCAGAAACATCTGGCGACGGTGCCGTTTATTGTTCTGCGCCAAGCCAAAGCTATCCCGGCTGAATCTTGGACAAAAGACGAAATTGATCGTCCCCTGGCTGACTCCGGATACACCCAAGCCAAAGCGATGGCCAAGCTCTTGCGTGGTTGGACGCCCAGCCGCATCTTAACCTCCAAATACACTCGCTCGTTGGAGACCATCGCACCCTTTGTAAAGCGACACGGTGGTGCCGTAAGACCCAAAAAGTGGTTGAACATCAAAACCGCGAAATCGCATCCAAAGTTCATGGCGAAGCGACTCCGCCAAGAGTTCAAGCGTCACGAACCAGCGCTGCTGTGCTCCCAGCCCTCGGTCGTCAAACGCATCCTCAAAGAAATCAAGTCGTGGATTCGCGAAGATAACAAATCGGTCGTCAATCCCAAGCATGTCTACACGAAGAAAAAAGCAAATCTAGCACCGGGCTCGATTCTGGTGGTGCATCGGGCAACCCACCTCGGGGGCAAAATTGTATCCGTGGAACGCTACGAACCGTTTGTCCCATAACCGGGGGCCGGAGCCTACTCACCTTCCCGAGCGGGTTGGTAGGCTAAGCCCATGACTACCTCGCCGGGCTCACTGCCAGACAAGATCGTGCACACTCATCTTCGACTCGTGGACGTTCCTGCCAAAGACCGCTTTGAACTGCACCAAGACAACCCAGACACTGGCACCAGCACGTTCATCGGCTTCATCGGATACCGCATGACAGAGGAAGAAGACGGGGTCTATGTATTGCAGCACACGATTGTTGCCGAGGAGTTCGGGCGGCAAGGATACGCACGAGCCCTGGCCACACTGGTGTTTGAACAGCTGAAAAAACAGGAACAAAAATTCACCAACCAATGTTCCTATATCGAGGATTACTTGCGCCGGTATCCCGAATACAGGGAGCTAGTTGCCACTGAAAACACGAACCCATAACCACCGAGTCAGACCACGAAACGATGAGTATGTATAACAACACCACCGGTATTGACACGCCCTATGAGGATCTGCTGGCAGACGTCTTAGAAAACGGCGTGCTCACCGGCGATCGAACCGGCACTGGCACCTATTCAGTGTTTGGCCGTCAAATGCGTTTTGACTTAGCCGAGTCTTTTCCACTGATCACCACCAAACGCGTCCACTTCAAATCCGCTGCCCTAGAACTCATCTGGTTCCTCAACGGTGATTCAAACGTGCAATGGCTCCAAGAGCGCGGCGTGCGCATTTGGAACGAGTGGGCTAACGAGGACGGTGAGCTGGGTCCCGTCTACGGCGTGCAGTGGCGCTCCTGGCCGACCCCCAATGGTGAATCCATCGACCAGATCAGTCAGGTGATGGAATCGTTAGCGCAGCATCCTGCATCGCGCCGTCACCTCGTCTCAGCATGGAACCCCGGCCAGCTCGATGAGATGGCCCTGCCTGCATGCCACGCGATGTTCCAGTTCCATGTCCAGCCCGAAGAAGACGGCCCCGGTAAACTCTCATGCCAGCTCTACCAACGCTCGGCAGACATGTTTTTGGGTGTGCCCTTCAATATTGCCGAATATGCATTATTGACCAGGATGATGGCTCAACAGCTGGGCTATAACCTCGGCGAGTTTGTGTGGACCGGCGGCGATGTACACATCTACGCAAACCACGTCGAGCAAGTGCGCGAGCAACTCTCCCGGCAGCCATACCCGTACCCGCAGCTACGTTTCAACCGCACACCTGAAGATTTGTTCAGTTACGAATGGGAAGATTTCGAAGTCGTTGAATACCAACACCACCCCACCATCAAAGCTCCAGTTGCCGTCTAATACAAACATCGGGATGGTCTGGGCCCAAAGCCTCGACGGCGTCATCGGTTTAGACGGAGGTATGCCCTGGGACGTGCCCGAAGACCTCAAACACTTCAAAGACGTCACCATGGGCGAAGTCCTCGTGATGGGTCGGAAAACGTGGTCATCCTTTCCGAAATCCGTTCGCCCGCTACCGGGCCGCACCTCAATCATCGTATCGAAAACATTCAGCGATGACCCAAGCGACCCCAAATTGGACCACGACGACGTCCATGTTGTTGAAGACCTGCACCAGGGGTTGGAACTCGCCGTTCAGCTTAAGACCAGTCAAACAATTTGGGTGGTCGGCGGTGGCACCCTATATGATCAGGCCATAGATGGTGCCACCGTGGTAGAACGCAGCCTCTTCAACCTCACCGTTGACGGCGACACGTATGCACCCGAACTCGACGGTTCATGGACACTTGCCGCACAGGATCCCACCAACGGTTGGCACACTTCCAAGTCCTCGGTCGAGTACCGGTTTGAACGATGGGAGCGAACCCTTGAGCAAGACAACTAACACGGCCCCGGTTTCACAACGCCAGATGGTGTTGGCCTTCCTCGGCCTCGTGGCCGGTCCCCTGTTGGCATTGGTGTGTGCCGGGATGGGCTTATACCTAGTACTCAACGGCAATACGATCGCCGGCGTGATCTTTATCCTCGTGCTGACGCAGCTCTTTATCGGCGTCGGGCTCTGGGCCTATAACGCCCGCAAAAAACATGCGCTTGCACAAAATGTAGAATAAATGCTTATGACTCAACACGTTTCGGAGGCCCCAATGAACGCAGATGCTGCAGCAGCTCCATCAGTCGGTCTAGTCGGCTGGCGCGGCATGGTCGGTTCCGTGCTTATGCAACGGATGGTAGAAGAACACGATTTCACCAAGATCAACCCCGTCTTCTTCTCGACGTCCAACGCTGGCGGACCGGTCCCAGAACTCGAAGGTGTCGATACCTCCGAGACCTTGGAAGACGCCCACGACATTGAGACCCTTGCCAAGCTGCCCATCATTCTCACAACGCAGGGTGGCGACTACACCAACGATGTGTACCCGAAACTTCGCGCAGCAGGTTGGGACGGCATCTGGATCGACGCGGCCTCCACACTACGTATGGATGACGAATCCATTATCGTGCTCGACCCGGTCAACCGCGACCAGATCGACGCCGGCCTAAAAAACGGCGTCAACCAGTTCGTCGGCGGCAACTGCACCGTCTCATTGATGACCCTCGGGCTCGGCGGACTCCTGCGCAATGGCCTGGTCGAATGGGGAACCGCCATGACCTACCAGGCTGCATCCGGTGGCGGTGCACGCCATATGCGTGAGCTACTCAAAGGCTTCGGCACACTCCACGACGTCGTGGCAGACGAACTCAAAGACTCCAGCTCCGCCATCCTGGAATTGGATAAGAAAGTCATCGAGGCACAGCGCAACGGCAGCATGGATGTCACCGAATTCGGTGCCCCACTTGCCGGCTCGCTGATACCCTGGATCGATTCCGACCTTGGCAATGGCATGTCACGCGAAGACTGGAAAGGCATGGCCGAAACCAACAAGATTCTCGGCCGTACCGGCGACAACTTTATGCCGCTAGAATCCGTGACCGTCCGCATCGGTGCACTGCGCTCCCACTCCCAAGCATTGACCATGAAACTCACCAAGGACATTCCCCTGGATGAGATCGAAGACATGCTGGATAACGACAACGACTGGGTCAAGTTCGTACCGAACACCAAGGAAGCCTCGGTCGAACAGCTGACCCCGGTTGCCGTCACCGGCACCATGGACATCCCCGTCGGTCGCGTGCGCAAACTGTCGATGGGCCCCGAGTACATTTCAGCTTTCACCGTAGGTGACCAGCTGCTCTGGGGCGCTGCAGAACCAGTACGCCGCATGCTCATGATTGCCACCGGCAACCTCTAAAGCACACCCGGGCCCAACGTTGATGCTGGCCACCAGTTGCAGACCGCGACTGGTGGCCAGCTGCATGTAGGGACCTTCATGAGCGTCTGACTACCCCTCATCGTATTACTCGTGCAGTCGGCATCGCTGATCCCGTACTCCCCTACCGTCATCACCAAGATCGGGCCTAATCCATTAGACTCGCTGCTGTGACGAATGACCACATGTCTGCGACCCAAACACACATCAGCGTTCGCGGTGCTCGCGTCAATAACCTGAAAGATATCGACGTCGACATCCCGCTGAACCAGCTCGTTGGGATTGTGGGTGTCTCAGGTTCGGGAAAATCTTCGCTGGCTATGGGCACACTGTATGCCGAAGGATCCCGGCGCTATTTGGAAGCGTTATCGACCTATACACGACGGCGGATGGCGGCCACGGGCCGGGCCGATGTCGATTCGGTAAGCCACATCCCACCGGCACTTGCGCTGCGGCAACGTCCAGGAACCGCCGGTGTCCGTTCCACCTTTGGCACGTCGACCGAACTGCTGAACGTCCTGCGGCTGATCTTCTCTCGGCTGGCGGAGCATCGGTGCCCACACTGCGGTGCCTATGCCGAGCCGACCATCAACGTCGCGATCGAACAGTCGATCACGTGCGCGAGTTGTGGCAACGATTTTTACGCGCCCGAAGCCGAGGAACTGGCATTCAACTCGCAAGGTGCTTGTCCCCATTGTGCCGGGACAGGGATCACCAGACAGGTCAATCATGCCAGCTTGGTGCCAGACCCGTCCAAAACCATCGACGAAGGCGCCGTAGCGCCCTGGAACCAATTCGGTTTCAACGTCCAACCTCAGATCGTCGCCGAGTTCGGGGTCCGCACAGATGTGCCCTTCAGCCAGCTCACGGACGAAGAACTCGAGATCGTGTACCACGGTCCCGAAGAAAAGAAGGCCATCACTCTCACGACCCGCAAGGGCGTGCACGATCTGGATTTTACGTTTCGCAACGCATACCTGACGGTGACCAAAGAACTAGAGCGTGCCACCGAAGCCAGACGGTTGCAGCGGGTTTCGAAGTTCTTTGTCGAAAAAACCTGTCCGACCTGCCACGGCAGTCGGCTCTCCGATAAAGCACGTCAACCACGTATCGGCGAACACCATCTTGACTCGGCCTCAGCGCTGCCCCTACATGATCTATTGGAATGGTCACAGAGCCTGCAGCTGCCTGATCGTCTGCAAGAACTCGGGGCTGCACTCGTGGCTACGCTGGCCGATATGGGAAAACGGCTCCTCCAACTTGGACTTGGCTACTTATCGCTTGACCGTGCGGCCACGACCCTGTCCAACGGCGAGCGCCAACGTGCTCAGCTCGCTCGCGCTGTGCGCAATGAAACCACGGGTGTCCTCTATGTGCTGGATGAGCCCTCGATCGGGCTCCACCCGGCCAATATCGAAGGACTCATCGGTGTGATGCGTGATCTGCTTGCGGAAGGCAATTCCGTGGTGTTCGTGGATCACGACGTCGCCGTGGTTGAAGCTGGTGATCATCTTATTGAGATTGGCCCCGGCTCTGGCGCGTACGGCGGCCGCATTATCGCCACCGGTACACCCCAAGAGATCGCGGCTGCTCACGATTCGGTCATCGCACCGCACTTACGTGCAGCTCAGCCGATCGAACGAACTCACCGCGATCCAGCCGGATGGCTAGCGATGCAAACCCACCCACTGCATACCGTTGACGCTTTAGACGTCAGCATCCCCATCGGGGTCATGACCGTGGTCACCGGGGTCTCGGGATCGGGCAAAACCACCCTGGTCTTAGAATCGCTGATTCCCGCACTCAACGGCGAGCACCCTGACCACGTCGAGTCGGTCGACAGCACGATTGATCGCACCGTGCTCGTGGATGCCTCCCCGATCGGCATCAACGTCCGGTCCACCGTGGCGACCTATTCGGGCGTGATGGATCAACTCCGGACCGAATTTGCCAAAGCCAGTGAACAGTATTCTCCCGGTGACTTCTCGTACAACACCGGCTCGCTGAAATGCCCCGAATGCGATGGCAACGGTGAGATCGCGTTGGATGCACAGTTCCTTGCCGACGTGGACCTGGTATGCCCGACATGCAACGGCACGCGCTACCGTCCCGAAGCCTCCAAGGTCCAGCTCGAAGGCCACTCTATACCGGAGGTCTTAGCCCTGACCGCGGCTGAAGCCGTCGACGTGTTTGACGGTTATGCTCGTATCACCCGCAGACTCAAGGTGCTGACCGACCTTGGTCTGGGATATCTGACCCTGGGAGAAGCCACACCGGCGCTGTCGGGTGGTGAAGCGCAACGGCTCAAGCTGTCGACCGAACTGGGACGAAATCAGCAAGACACCCTGTTCGTGCTCGACGAGCCCTCGGTTGGTCTCCACCCCGACGATGTTGCCGTACTGGTAGGCGTTTTGGACCGGCTCATTGCTCGCGGCGCCACCGTGATTGTGATTGAACACGACCTCGACATCATTGCCGCCGCCGATTGGCTCATCGACCTAGGCCCAGGCGGAGGTGCTGACGGTGGACGCATTGTTGCGACCGGAACACCGAACGATGTCGCAGCGACGAACACGCTCACGGCACAGTACTTACAGGCCCACCTTGCATCGCAGTGAGCCATACTTGGCAGTTGTCGTCTAAAATGTGAACTACGTTATACATTTGACCAGCAATACCTGGCCTACTGCTGTGCCAGAGGCCGTCCAAGGAGTACGAGTTTGAGACTTCCGAAATTCAAGATCCCGACCTATGCCTCTATGCGGATCGGTCCAAAGTTTTTGCAGCGCTTCATGCGGATCTGGCCACCGTATCTCGGGGCCGGCATTAAACCCGAATATATTTCCGAAGACGCCTCTCGAGCGATCGTCACGCATAAACCAAATATCTTCACCCGGAATCTTGTGGGCACCTCATTCGGTGGCACGATGCTCTCGATGACCGATCCGTTCTTTATGTTCGCCGGCGTCTACGGGCTCGGGAAGGAATACTTGGTATGGGATGTAGGGGTCGAAGCGCAGTTCATCAAGCCCGGCAAAGGAAAAATCACCGCGGACTTTCACGTCGCGGACGAAACATGGGACCTCATTCGTCGCAAGACCGCTGACGGCCAGAAGTACTTGCACTGGTTTGATGTGGAGATCACCGATGAACAGGGCGAAACCGTCGCTCTTATTCGTCGTCAGGTCTACTTCCGCAAGAAACGTAAGACGGCAGGAAAATCAGAAGCGCAGGTCACCGCAGCCCAGTAGTCAGTTGGGGCTGCATATCAGGAGTCGAAGAGTTCCGGATAGAGCTCTTGTAAGTGGTTTTCCATGATGGGTGCCAGCGTGGTGGCATACTGCGGGGTGATATGAGAGTTGTCGTACCACACGGCAACGTTCCCCACGACAGCTGAACAGGCGGTATCGCGACCTTCGTCTACACCCGGACAAACATACGGATTCATGTCGAGAGTGTGGGTCATGTCAGCTAAATCGACCTGCTCGATCGGGTTTGACTCATACGCGTCTCCGGCCATCCCGCCGCATTCCGCTGGCGGGTTACCGGACGCTAAGCAGTCAGCCGTCCCGTTGGTGCCACCGGGGCGGATCAACCCACGAATTAACAGCAAGGGTGTATCTGTTGCTTCGATCTGTTCCCAGCGCTGTTGGGCACCATCTGCGAAGCCCTCTTCAGCTGGTCGACTATACATCTGCGTACCGGGTGCAACGACAAGATCTACGTCTTCGATTTCCAGGTACTCCATGAAGTTGTCATTCCACATGTGGCAGTAATTATTTCCCGGCTCATTCGGGACGCCCGAGAAGTTACAGCCGGATTTGATGGCCAAGATGACTTCCCAATTGTGTTCCCGCCCCAGCGTCCGGAACGTCTGCTCCCAGTGGCCAGCATGGGAATCCGGAGCTAACACCACGATCGCGGACGGGTTCTCTGGTGCGTCGGGATCCTCACAGAGTGTGACTTCATAACTGTTCGGTGCGTTCTCGCCATCCTGCTCGCAGTCTTGGGTTTTATACTCTTGCTGGACTCCAGCGAGCTCTTCGCCGTAGGGCTCGTAGTTTTCTACCTCGGGGGCTTCCGGGCCATCGGCCACAGTGGTCAGCGCGCCGGGATATTGCTCGGAATCAAATGCATAGCCAGTTTCTTGCTGCTCGTCGGCGGCTTGTTGTGTTGTCAGCAGGTGACTCGACACGACGTTACTGAAGACCACCATCACCACAAGCCCGAGGGCTAAGGGAACAGTATTCGCTCTCAGTTCGGTAGTCGTTCGCCCCCAAGATTGAATAGGGCGCTCCACCAGGTGGTTGAGCAGCAAGGACAGGACCACTGCCACGGCCAGAATCACCAGCCCACCGCGGATGCCGATCGCGTCACGGTCGCGGATAGCCAGGTAAAAAATGAGTAGCGGCCAGTGCCATAAATACAGGGCATATGAGTAGTCGCCGATCCAGTTAAACACTCGGTTATTCAGCAATCTGGTCACGGATGCACGCCCAGGGTCGCCATCCTGCGGGGCAGCACAGAGGACAAACGCCAGACCTAGGAGCGGCCACAGCGCCAGTGGGCCTGGGAACTGTTGACCGCCGTCAAAGATGAATCCGGTGGAGACGACCATAAACAGACCCAGCCAGCCCAGCACGAATCGCAATCCCCCGGCCAATCGCAGGTGATCAATGACGAGTGCCAACAACCCACCGAATGCTAACTGCCAAAGCCTGGTAGTGGTGGCCAAGTATGCTTCGTCTTGCAGCTGTGCGCCATAGATGATAGCCCATGCCATTGAGGCAATCAGCACGATCACAAGGACTGTACCGACCCAGAAGACTGCCGGTTGGTTGCGTTTTCGCGCGATCCAGACCAGTGCCAGAATGACCACGGGGATGACGAGATAGAACTGGCCTTGTACCGACAGCGACCAGAAGTGTTGAAACACCGAGGTTTCTGGACCCGCTGCGTCGTAGGATAACTGCGAGTTAATGAGCTCGAAGTTCTCGTAATACAGCAGCGATGCTACGGCTTCCCGGAGCATTTGGGTGTGCTGGGTGTAGGGCAGAATGAGCATGCCAGCGATCGCCGTGACGATCACGACGACGGCTGCTGGGGCAAAAATCCTGCGAAAGAGGCGTCCAAAGTACGCCAAGAAGTTAATCTTGCCGTCGTTCTCGGCGGCTTCGCGCAATAGCATGGCGGTAAACAAGAAGCCCGAGACGGTGAGGAAGATGTCGATACCACCGGACACCTGACCATTGCCGAACAGGTGGAAGAGCACCACACCCAGAATCGCGAGGCCGCGAATACCATGCAAATCTGGTCGGTAACGACGTTTCGGCGTATGCCTGGCGACACGTGTCGACGAGGCTGTTTCGACCGCAGACATGAGAGCAACTCCATCCGGCTTACCTGACACTTGGGACTGTGTCATCATGCCAATGTGGCGGAAGTATTTGCAAATGCGTCTAGTGATGACCCAGTTGCACGCCGATCAGCACAGGCTCTGGCACCAAGGTGATTCCCCAGCGTTCTACCACACCGTCTCGGACCAGCGTAGCGATTGTGATGAGATCGTTGGTCGTCGCAGCGCCACGGTTGGTCAATGCCAGTGTGTGTTTCGTCGAAAGCCCAGCACGGCCGTTGACGGTATCGGGCTCGTGGTTGAGTCCGAAGCCTTTGTTGAATCCAGCGTGGTCGATCAGCCAGGCAGCCGAGAGTTTGACGGTTTCGGTTTCGGAAGTTTCATCGTGGTGCGCAAAGCGTGGGGCGTCGTCTGGCAGTCGCTGGGTCGCTTCGACCGCGACGATTGGGTTGGTGAAAAATGAACCGGTAGACCATGTGTCGTAGTCATCAGAGTCCAACACCATACCTTTGGTCGCACGAAGGTCGAGTACTGTCTGACGAATGTGTTCCAGAGGCACACTGTCTCCGAGTTCCACATTCAGCGCACGAGCCAGTTGGGTGTATCTGACCGGGGCAGTCTGACCGGTTTTGGTCAGGTGCAGATCGACCGACAGTACGATCCAGCGTGGCGAGGCTTGGTGAAAGTTGGTGGTCGAGGATTCGATGGTGCGTTTGATGATCGAATCGCGATACCCAAATTCCAGTGCATCACCAGTGAGCTCAACGACTGTGCTGGTTTGCCTGTCCCACGCACGGATGCTGACCAGTGTTTGGGAAATGTCGGCTCCGTAGGCACCAACATTTTGTACCGGTGTAGCACCGGTAGAGCCGGGTATGCCGGACAGCGCTTCGATGCCAGTGAGTCCTTCGGCCACCGACCAGGCGACGACCGTATCCCAGTTATGACCGGCCGCGACCCGAACGTGCACATGCGCATCGGTTGTCTCCACGACATCGATGCCGTGAGTGGCAATGTGTACCACTGTGCCGGGAAACCCTGTATCAGCGACCAACATATTGGAACCGCCGGCCAGTACCAGCAACGGAACATCAGCTGCATCCGCTGCTGCGACCGCGGTGATGAGTTGGTCTTCGGTCGATACTTCAATCCAAGTGGTGGCAGGGCCACCGACGCGAGCGGTGGTGTGGTTGGCCAGCAAGTTTTCAGACATGTGGTTAGAGCTGCACCTGTACTTGGGCGCGAGTTAGCACGCGAGCGTCGTCGTCACTGGGGTTGGTGACCGATAAATCCACCCGGACCACCTTGGTCTCTTCGTTGATGGCACCGATTTTTCCCGTGACTTCCAACTGAGCTCCCGCATTCGGGTTCTCAAATGGGCGGGCAGGATCAAAACTGTCGGTCGTTTCGTCAACCGGAAGCATCGATGAAAACCGCGTCTGGTAATCGATGATCGCGGTGGGGTCTTCGACCCATTCGGTCACGACGTCCACGGCCAGGCCCATGCTGAGCATGCCGTGGGCGATCACACCGGGCAACTCGGCTGACTGTGCTGTGGCATCTGACCAATGAATGGGGTTGAAATCTTTGGAAGCCCCGGCGTACCGGATCAGATCTGCACGGGTGATACCGATGTTGCGTGTGGCGATTACGTCGCCCTTGTTGAGGTTTTCGATGGTAGGCATGGAAGGTCCTTATCCGCGGATCAGCAACGTGGAAGTAATGGTGGCGACGGGAGATCGAACGGCGTTTGAAATCTCGGTTGTGGTGGTCAGCAGACGATTACCGGCCAGCTCTTTCACCGAAGCGACGGTGGCTTGTGCGAATAATTCATCACCTGCCACTACGGCGCGGTGGTGGGTGAATCGCTGGTCTGCGTGCACGACACGGGAGAAGTCGACTTCGGCTTCTGGGTCGTTGACCATCAGGGCTTCGGCACGCTGGGCAATCGTCACCAAGTAGGTTGGTGGGGCCACCAGGTCTTTATGCCCTGCCGCGCGGGCGGCGGCCACATCATGGTGGAACGGGTGCATGTTTTTGACGGCGGCGGCAAAGTTCCGAATGTCTTCGCTCCCGACCTGATACGGGCCGACTGCGGGATATTCTCGGCCGGTGATGTCAACAGTCATGTTGAGTCCTTTCCACGCTGTTCACGACGTGTACGGTCGGCTTCCAGACTTTCGCGCAGTTCTCTGCGACGTCCAGAAATTCGGATGATTTGGGCGATCACGTGCGTGATCAGTCCGGCGCCCATGATCCACAGGGAGGTCATAGACAGCGCTCGGGTGGAGGTTAATCCACCGACGATGGCAAAAATAAAACCAATGCCGAGGATGATCATCCCGGCGATCAGGACGCGCTGATACGTGCGCGAGCCGGTGCTATATGGGTTCTGATCCATCCAAGACATGTCTTCTATTATCCACCAGCGACGCTATTGACCCTTGACGTTTACGATTTGGTTCAGGGTGTGGCGGATCTTTACCAAGTCCTTGGAGTCTTCCATCACCTGGTCGATGGGCTTATACGCTTGTGGGATCTCATCGATCACCTTATCGGTGTCCCGGTATTCGATGCCCGTCATGGCTTTGCGCAGATCGTCCTGGGTGAAGTTGCGACGAGCAGCCCGGCGAGAATATTGGCGTCCGGCCCCATGTGGTGCTGAGTCCAGCGCGTGAGGATTGCCTGCACCTTCCACGATGTAGGAGGCAGTGCCCATCGACCCGGGGATTGAGGCCATGTCTCCTGTGCGTGCGCGGATGGCGCCTTTGCGCGTGACCCACACGGTTTTTCCAAAATGTTCTTCTTGTTCGGTGAAGTTATGATGCGAGTTGATGCGTTGAACATCTCGGACGGGTTCCCCAACCCAGCGACCGAGCTGATTGTTCACGCGATCCATCATTTCTTCGCGGTTGAGCAGTGCGAAGTGCTGAGCCCAGGCCAGGTGTTGGATGTAGGTTTCAAATTCGTCGGTGCCCTCGGCGAGCCAAGCAAGATCCGCGTGTGGAAGCTGATCCCCGGCTTGGTGTCGCAGACTTTTCGCTACCCCGATGTGGTGGGTGGCGATTTTATTGCCGATCCCCCGGGAGCCCGAGTGTAGAAACGTCCAGACGGTGTCTTCTTCATCGACACAGACTTCAATAAAGTGGTTGCCTCCACCCAGGGTGCCCAACTGGAGACGCCAGTTTTTAGCAAAGGAATCCGGATCAAGACCGTTTTCTAACGCTTTGGTTTCAAGTTCGTCGATGCGTGGTGCTGCGGTTGGATGGACTGTGTGGTTGCATTTGCCCGCGGAGACCGGGATACAGCGTTCAATGTCTTCACGAAGTGTCTGCAAACTGCTCGGCAGATCCGAGCGTTTAAATTGGGTTTGGACGGCAATCATGCCGCATCCGATGTCCACACCGACGGTTGCGGGCATGACAGCACCCACCGTTGGAATCACCGATCCCACGGTCGCACCATAGCCGAGATGTGCATCGGCCATGAGCGCAACGTGTGGGTAGACAAAATCCAACTCAGCAGAGGCCATCGCCTGGTGTCGCGTTTGGTCGTCCATCATGGAAGCCCAGGAAACCAGGCGATCGTTTACGCGTTCCATATCGCTGTAGTGTAATCAGGATCAGTTTTGAAAGCGACCTTTCAAGAAAGCCCGGTGGTGACTTTCAGAACGCGCGTCCCACCCTTACGCTTATTGCACCCCACCGGCAGTGGCCAGGATATGACTCAAGCGATCGGCAAGCTGGGAGGCCGGCTCTGGATGATCGTCCCGCAGCCAGCGTTCCGTGCGCCAGAGTGCACCGGCAGCGAGAAACATTGCGTGCTCGCGCAGACCTTCAGTAGTGGACTCTGCTTTCTTGATGACCGATCCAAGGGTTGGCACGTCAATGATCCTCGAAGCTAGAAACTCAATCACGTCTTCTCGCACCTCTCGTCCAGCGGTTGAGTCCAAAACCGCTACATAAAAGGCTCGACGAGGCCCTAGTTCTTGAAGTAAAGCTTGCAGCACCGTGGCCGCCGCCGTTGCCCAATGCGTCGTCGGGTGTGGCTGCAATGCCGGGACCGCCTCGAATAGCGACTTGAGTCGCACCAGTGCCGCTGCACGCATGAGGTTTGGCAGATCACCGAAGTGTTGATAGAGGGTGGGTCGGCTCACTCCTGCTGCTCGTGCAATTTCAGCAACACTAAAGCTTTCTCCCGGCTGCCCCCCGTCCAGAGCTTCGGTGACTGCATTAGTCAGCGCGGCCTGAGAACGCTCAGCGCGCGGATTGACCGATCCATCCGCACCTTCAGGCCTCGAGGCCACTTTCACCATCTCCGTACACCAACTCTTCTCGACGTTCTGCCAGATTGACACACCCAAGCATAGCAGGATAAGTTTACACCTGTAATATTTACACCTGTCAAAGTAGTGCACGCATTGCGGCTTGGGAGCTCGTTTATGTCCCGTCTCAACCCCAAGGTTCAGTTGACGATTATCTTGACGGCGCTAGCTGTCATCCCACTGATCTATGCCACCCTGTTGGTCTGGTCCGTCAAAGATCCGACCGGTTCCTTAGATGTCATGCCGGCGGCCATCGTGAACGAAGATGAGCCTGCCACAACCACAGAGGACGAAGAACTTCAGTTGGGCGACGACCTCACCGAGACGTTACTGGACTCTGATGAGAGTTTCAGCTGGACAACCATGGACAAAAACACAGCCCACGATGCCCTCGAAGCAGGGGACGTTCGAGCAGTTTTGGAAATTCCCAACAACTTCTCGTCAAGCGCTGCATCGTTGGGCGATGAGGACCCTTTGGCAGCAGCCCAGTCGCAGCTCACGATTATGACCAATGATGCGTCGAATATTATTGCCGGCAATATTGCCGGGACCGTTGGCGAAGCAGTGCGCTCGTCAGTGTCCAAGCAAGTCGGTGAAGAGTTTGTGGCACAGATGACCGTTGGCTTCACGCAGATTGGGTCAGCAATTGATGATGCAGCCGACGGTGCACATGATCTGTCTGATGGCACCTCGAGTGCTCACACGGGAGCCGGCGATCTGGTCGTGGGTCTTGATGAGCTCACCAATGGGACCGATACACTATCCGACGGTGCCGCTGATCTAGCAGCGGGTACGGATGAAGCCCTTTCTGGGTCGCGCGAGCTAGCCTCCGGCCTCGCTACCCTGGAAGCCGAAACCCAAAGTTTGCCTGAGACAGCTGAGGATATTGACAGGAAGGCTCAACAGCTTGCTGGAGGTCTACAAAACGTAGCTGCTGATATTGAGGATGCATCGTCGGTGGTCGACACTTTGGCGACTGATGCCCAGACCGCCCTCGACGATACCCAAATCCTTGAATCAACCTCTGAAAACATTGATGATTTTCTCACGACGGCTTCACAACACTCTGGTGATATCACTGCCGAAAGCCAGGAGTTGTTAGACAGCTGGGATGAGTTAACCGATGACCAACGCCTGGCTGCGGTGCAAGCGATGACGGACAACGCCCAGGCAGCCCAAACGGCCAATGAAAACGCACAAGAGCAGGCCCAAACACTGCACCAAAAGGTAGCAGACGTGGTTGGCGCCGAGACGTCAGACGGCACCGCCACCGGGCTGGCCGGGCTATCGACAGACATGACCCAAGTACAAGAGATTTTAGACCGTGCTCGCACCGGGGCGGACCGAGGTCACGACAGCGGCCAACGGATGCACGAGGCTGCAGATCGTCTCACGACAGCCAGCGGCACTTTCGTGGATGGCACACAACAGCTGTCCGGTGCTATTAGCAGTGCAGCGACTGCCTCAAGTGAGCTCAGCACCGGCCTTGAGACCCTTGATCATGGCGCCACCGCGTTAAACAGCGGAACGACCGACCTAGCATCGGGCGCCGACGATGCACGTGCAGGAGCTGGTGACTTGCACAGTGGACTTGATCAGCTCGACACCGGAGCACATGATCTTGCGGCGGGGCTTGATGAGGGCAAAGACGATGTTCCTCGGTATTCCGATAGGCAAAGTGACCACCTGTCTGACACCGCCGCGGATCCGGTCACATTGGAGCAGCAACGTCTGCATGAGGTAGACGGATATGGCTGGGGTCTGGCCCCATATTTCATGGGCCTGGCGCTGTGGGTTGGAGCCATGGGGTATTTCTTAATGCAACCTGCAATTAATCTGCGTCGTATCGCGACCGCCGATTCCCGTCTTCGTGCCGTGTTAACCAGCCTGACCCCAGCGTTCAGTATGGCATTTGTCCAAAGTACGTTAATGGTCACCTTTGTACGCTTTGTCGTCGGTATTGATATGGCACAAACAGCGGGCGTATATGCACTATGCTTCTTCGCAAGTCTCACATTCTTCATCGTGAATCAGATGCTCATTGCTGTCCTGGACGCACCCGGCCGCTTTATTGCGCTGGTGTTGATTGTGCTGCAGTTATCCGCTGCAGGCGGCACGTATCCAATTGAAACCGCCCCGCAGTTCTTACAGAATCTGCATGGCTGGCTACCACTGACCCACGTGGTCAACGGATTGCGCTCGCTGATTGCTGGTGGGACATTCGACACCGGTGGTGTACTGCCACCGCTTGGTCTTTGGCTCCTGTTGTCCTTGGCAGGACTAATAAGCGTGGTGCTGGTGACCTGGCGTAAAACGCACCGCAACCATGGCGCGAAACGAGCTATGCAGCACGCGTAAGGACACAAGAACGTGCCCCCGGTTATGAAATGATGTGCGAGTTGTCTGGCCGGTAACTAACACTCAGGCCGCGTGACAGCGACAGCAAGCCCGCCTCGGGAGGTTTCTTTGTATTTGTCCATCATGTCTGCACCCGTGGCACGCATCGTCTCGATGGCCTGGTCCAAACTGACTTTGTGACTGCCGTCGCCGTGGAGGGCAAGGCGTGCTGCGTTGATTGCTTTGACCGAGGCAATGGCGTTGCGTTCGATACATGGGATTTGGACGAGACCGCCTACCGGGTCACAGGTCATGCCGAGATTATGTTCCAGGGCGACTTCGGCAGCATCTTCGACCTCCACCGGGGTGCCGCCCATCACGGCGGCCAGCCCCGCGGCAGCCATAGAACACGCAGAACCGACTTCGCCCTGGCACCCCACTTCGGCACCAGAAATCGATGCTTGGGTTTTGATAATGATGCCGATCGCCCCGGCGGTGAGCATGAAATCCACGATCTTCTCATCGGTCACGTCATCGAGAAAACGACTGTAATAATGCATGACCGCCGGAATGATCCCGGCGGCACCGTTCGTCGGGGCTGTCACCACGCGCCCACCCGAAGCGTTCTCCTCGTTCACGGCCAGGGCGTAGAGGTTGACCCATTCCAAACCGCGCAGCGCGTCCTTGGCATTACCACCGGTCGTTTCGGTGGCGCCACCTTCGCTGAGTTGCTTATACAGTTTTGGCGCACGTCGGGTGACCTTTAAACCACCTGGCAGTGTCGTCTCGGTGCGCTCGATACCTGACTGCACACAATCCTGCATGACCTGCCAGATATGCAGGATGTCAGCACGAATCTCATCGGGTTTGCGCCATTCGATTTCGTTCTCCCAGGTGATCTCCGCAATAGATTTTCCCTGTGTGCGGCACATCTCGAGTAGTTGATCCGCATTACGGTAGTCGTGTTTGACTTTGCGTTCGGTGGTCAACGGTTTATCGAGTTCGTCCTCGGTGACCACGAAGCCGCCACCGATGGAGTATGTGATCTCCGAAGCCAACTGGACACCGTCAGCATCAAACACGGTGAACTGCATGCCGTTGGGGTGGCCCGGTAGGGATTTGGAAAGGTTCAGCACCACGTCCTGGGCGCGATCGAATGCGATG
This sequence comes from Micrococcaceae bacterium, assembly GCA_013393415.1. Classification (GTDB taxonomy): domain Bacteria; phylum Actinomycetota; class Actinomycetes; order Actinomycetales; family Micrococcaceae; genus Yaniella; species Yaniella flava. The sequence continues at coordinate 8,260 of JABXHI010000028.1, read as the reverse complement.
GTCTTTGTGCCCGCGATCTCAAGCGTGCCGGACTCCTGGACTCCCGCGATAATGTCATCCACTTGTGCAGGGAGGATGCGCGCCGGGTCGTACCCGGCGAGGCCAAGGATCACCGCGGTATCGGAGTGGTGCCCCACACCGGTCGCGCCAAGCGAACCAAACAGTTCGACGTTGGCACGCGTGGTGGATTCGAGCGTTTCGGCATCCAGACTGTTAATGAACTGGGCGGCTGCCCGCATGGGACCAACGGTGTGGGATGAAGAAGGTCCAAGACCGATAGAGAACATATCCAGCACGCTTAAAGCCATGGTTTACCCCTCCCGGAATTCGAGCATGGCGTCGAGGAGAAAATTGACCATGTGGTCAGCAAACGAAATGCGTGGCGCAATCCACCAGGTGTGTTCGGCAACCCGCCACACCATGACGGGTGTCAGTGCCACTTGCGTGGCGTAGGCCTTATTGACCGGCCAGGAGCGCAGGTGCAGATCTAGCGGCACGGTCTTGCGCAGGACTGGTTCGGAGGCCTCACCGGATAGTTCGATGAAGGTTCGGTTGGCCGATAGATCCAGGACTTGTCCCGAATTGTCACCGAGGGTTGATTCCAGGCTGGCGGCCAACCCGGTATCGGGCTGGTCAACGGCCAGGAACTCATCGGGCGACAACCACAGCACGGCGGTCGAGTCGACATCGCCGACGACGTCGCCGACTTGTGCCGGTAACCCACCCAGCGCCGAGGCGAGCGCTTCGTGACCTGTACTTCCCGGGGCGGCACGGAGCCCGACCATGGTGGTGAACGGTACTTCACGAAGTGCCACGGCGTCACCGGAGGCCTGCTCGAGCTCTTGGATTCGGGGCTCTAGTGGTGAGTGGCGGAGGTGTTGTACATTAGCCATCGCGACGTGCTCCTTGAGGATCGTAGAGAGCGGTTGGCCCAATCTTCATGGTCACGACATCATCGCCGACCAGGGCCTTGAGGGTTTCGCCTTGGCGAGCAAACCCGTTTTTGATCAGCGCCAGTCCGAAGGTTCGGCCCAGTGCTGGGGAGTTATATGATGCGGTGACCCAGCCTTCTTGTGCCACTGGTCCGGCCGCAACATCGAGGGGTGTGTCCATATGCACCAAGGCTTCGCCTTCTTCCAGGCGGAAAGCCGGGTCATCCGGGAGCACCGAAACGAGCTGTTTGCGGTCATCACGGACGTTGTCGGCTCGAGAATACGAACGCTTGCCGACGAAGCCCTTATGTTTGGCCACTATCCATTCCAGCCCGGCATCCTGCGGGGTCACGGTGCCGTCGGTTTCTTGTCCGACGACGATGAGCCCCTTCTCGGCACGCAGCACGTGCATGGTTTCGGTGCCATACGGGGTGATGTCGAACTGGTGGCCGGCTTCAGCGACCGCTTCCCACAGGGCTAGGCCATACCAGGATGGTGTCGCGAGCTCCCAGGCGAGTTCACCCGAGAACGAGATACGGCTGGCGCGAACCGGGATGCCGGAGGCCAGGGTGATGTCACGGAATTCCATGAACTTGAACCCTTCGGCTGAGAAGTCCTCATCCGGGGCAAGTTTGGCCACCACATCACGGGATTTGGGGCCGACAACGGCGATGGTTGCGTACTGTTCGGTGACCGAGGTGGCATAGACGTCCAGCTCGGGCCATTCGGTCTGCAACCACTCTTCGATCCAGTCGAGCACATCGGCGGCGCCAGAGGTGGTCGTGTGCATAAAGTAGCGGTCTTCGGCCAGGCGCAAGGTCACGCCGTCGTCGAAGATCATGCCATCCGCGGAGGTCATCACACCGTAGCGGCCCATGCCCACGTTGAGCTTTTTCCAACCGTTGGTGTAGATGCGGTCCAAAAATTCCGGGGTATCTTTGCCGCGCAGTTCGATCTTGCCAAGCGTGGTGCCGTCGAACATGCCGACCGATTCGCGTGCGGCAGCCGATTCACGGTACACCGCCTCGTCCATGGTCTCGCCGGGTTTCGGGTAGTACCAGGCGCGTTTCCACTGACCCACGTCTTCGAAGACGGCCCCGGCAGCCACGTGCGCCTGGTGCATCGGTGTGGTGCGTGCGGCATCGTAGAGCCCACCACGACGCCGCCCGGCCAGCGCGGCGAAACCAACCGGCGTAAACGGTGGACGGAACGTGGTGGTGCCGATCTGCGATGGATCATCAATCCCAAGGATCGCCGCCAGCACCCCGATGGTTGGGACACCCGAGGTCTTGCCCTGGTCGGCCCCGGTGGAGATCGAGGTATAGCGTTTGACGTGTTCCACCGAGCTCATCCCGGCACCGGTGGCCCGCAGAATATCTGCCACGGTTTGATCGCGCTGCAGATCGACGTAATGGCTCTCGTAGTGTTCTATCTGGTCCCCGTCAGGTGAGGGCACCAACCACAAGGGGTGGACTGGGCCGTAGGGTAGCTCGATGGCGCGCGCAGCTTTGGCATCGGTCGCGAAACCGGCCGCTGTGGCTGCTGCGGCACCAGCTTGTGCACCAGAGGTCAGCGCCGTCGCCGTGGAGTATTTGCCGGTCAGTGCTCCGGCTACATGCATGTCGGCGACCGAGTTGACGGCGACGAAGCCTTGGACCCGTTCGTCCCACTCGATGCTGCCGTTGCGGCCGGAGTGCAAGTGCACCACCGGCGACCAGCCACCCGACACCGCCAGGGTGTCGACCTCGAGGCGTTCAGCTTTGCCGAAGTCCAGTTTGCCGTTCATCGGGGCGACGGTAATGGCGTTGAGTTCGTTGTCGTCACCGGCATGGGTGTCCACGACCGCGGAGCCGATGAGCACGTTGACCCCGTTGGCTGCAGCTTGTTGTGCGGCGGCCGAGGCCGAAGATCGGGCATCGATCACAGCCACGACCCCACCGGTTTCTGCCAGCTCGTTGACCAGCGGGTACACCGAGTCGTTGGTGGTGAAAATCGCGATGTGTCGACCCGCACGCACGGCATAGCGGTTCAGGTAGGTGCGGACTGCCGACGCGAGCATGATACCCGGACGGTCATTATTTTGATAGACCAGCGGACGTTCATGCGCGCCGGTGGCTAACACCACCTGGTTGGCCCGAACGTGCCACACCCGTTCGCGAGAGACGCCCTGACCCGGGGCTTCATCCAAATGGTGGGTGCGACGTTCGACGGCAACCACGTAGTTCGAGTCGTAGATACCGGTCACGGTGGTATCGGACATGAGTTCGACGTCGTCAGTGTCGCGCAGTGCAGCCACCGTGGTGGCGATCCATTCTGGAGCGGCCACATTATCGATGGATTCATATGATGCATCCAACAGACTGCCACCGGCCCATGGTTTCTCATCCATGACCAGTACCCGTGCCCCGGATTGTGCCGCATTGGCTGCCGCTGACAGGCCAGCCGGGCCGGCTCCGACCACCAATACGTCGGTGTGGACGTGCACGTGGTCGTAGTAAGCCTGGTCCTCGGCCGGATCCAGCGTACCAAGTCCACGCAGATGTGTCGCTTCAAGACCGGCGGTGACCGGCACCGTGGTTGCCGTCAGCATGGATTCCTCGACGTCACCTGCGTGCCGTGGCGACAAGTGCACCAGTGCGTTGGGTTCCTCCACGCCGGCAGCAAATACGCCACGTGGGCGGTTCCAGTAGAGCGAGTTGGCACAAGAGCGCGCCCCGGAGGCCAGGGTAGCTGAGGCTACGGTGTCGCCGCGCAGGGCTTTGGACTGTTTGCCATCGATCACCGTATCGACGTGTTCGTGATGATCAACCACGGCATATGGTGCCTGTTCAGGCGTGAGGCGGTAGGAGTGTGTCACTGGGAACCTCCGGAAACGTCGGGGCGAGGCGAGCCTGCCGGATAGGTGGCTGAGAATTCATAGGTGACGGTGTCACGAATGGCGTTGAACCATTTGCGACAGCCGATAGCATGCACCCAGCGTTCGGCGAACGCGCCTTTCGGGTTGGCACGGTAGAACAGGTATTGTGCCCATTCGGCGTCGGTCAAAGCGTACGGGTCAGCTGGATAGGCCACGTGTGCTTGGCCGCCATACCCAAATTCTGTTTCGTTGCGTGGCCCGCAGTACGGGCAATCAATAAGCATCATGGCAATTGCCTTTCGTTAGTGAGCCACGGCGGCCGCGCCGTGTTCGTCAATCAGGTGACCGGTTTCGAAGCGTTCGAGACTAAAGGGTGCATTAATCTCGTGTGGTTCATCATGGGCGATCGTGTGCGCCAGGGCGTATCCGGCGGCGGGCGTGCCTTTGAAACCACCGGTCCCCCACCCACAGTTGACGTAGAGGCCATCGACCTCGGTCTTACTGACGATCGGTGAGGCATCCATGGTCGTATCGACCACACCACCCCAGGTGCGCAGCACGTGTGCCCTAGCGAAGATCGGGAACAACTCCACGGCCGCAGCCATTTGTTCTTCGATGACGTGGAAGGCACCGCGTTGCCCGAAACCGTTATAGGTATCAATGCCAGCACCCATCACCAGTTCGCCCTTATGCGCCTGGGATACGTAGACGTGAACGTGGTTGGACATCACCACGGTGGGGTGGACGGGTTCAAACAGTTCCGAGACCAGCGCTTGGAGCGGGTGAGATTGGATGGGCAGTTTGATCCCGGCCATCTCGGCCAGTTCCGAGGAATGACCGGCTCCGCACATGGCCACCTGGCCGGCACGGATTGTGCCGCGCGTCGTTTCGACGCCGGTGACTTTGCCACCTTCTACGAGGATGTCGGTGACTTCGGTGTTCTGAATGAGATCGATACCGGCCGCATCAGCAGACCGCGCGAGCGCCCAGGCCACATGGTCGTGCTTGGCGATACCGGCACGCGGCTGGTAGGTGGCCCCCATAATCGGGTAGCGAATATTATCCGAGATGTTAATGATCGGCACAACGTCTTTGACCTCTTGTGGGGTCAACCATTCGGCGTCTACACCGTTGAGCGCATTTGCTTTCACACGACGCACCGAATCGCGGGCTTCGGAAACGTGGTGGGCCAGGTTCAGCACACCGCGCTGGGAGAACAGGAAATCATAGTCGAGTTCCTGCGGGAGTTCTTCCCACAATTTCAGGGAGGTTTCATAAATATTGGCGGATTCGTCCCAGAGGTAGTTGGAGCGAATAATCGTCGTGTTGCGCGCCATGTTGCCGCCACCGAGCCAGCCCTTTTCAATCACCGCAACATTGGTGATGTCGTGACGGGAGGCCAAATAGTGTGCCGTCGCCAGCCCGTGACCGCCTGCGCCAATGATAACGACGTCGTAGGAGGGCTTAGGGTCTGGGTTCCGCCACAGAAAGTCAGGATGTTGTGGGAGGAGTTCTGCCATGGTTATGCTCCGAACGGTTCCAGGTTTGGGTACAGTGGATGAGCTTCCGCGAGCGCTTCAACACGCTTAGCCAGCGCGCCCAAGCCTTCGCGGTTGCCGGTGGCCCCTGCGATCAGCGTCAGCGCGATGATGTCGGCGACTTCTTCGAATGCTTCGGCGCCAAAACCTCGGGTGGTCAGCGCAGGTGTGCCGATGCGCAGCCCGGAAGTGGTCATCGGCGGGCGTGGGTCCCAAGGCACAGCATTGCGGTTGACCGTAATCTCGACTTCTTGCAGCAGGTCTTCGCCCTGCTTACCATCGAGCACGGAGTTTCGCAGATCAACTAATACCAGGTGAACGTCGGTTCCACCGGTCAATACCGAGATACCGGCATCCGCAACGTCGGGCCGAGACAATCGGTCGGCCAGGATTTTGGCACCTTCGAGTGTGCGGCGCTGGCGTTGTGCGAAAGCTTCCGATGCTGCGACCTTGAATGCCACCGCTTTGCCCGCGATGACGTGCATCAGCGGGCCGCCCTGCTGCCCGGGGAAGACCGCCGAGTTAATTTTCTTGGCGATATCTGCCTCGTTGGACAAGATAATGCCACCGCGTGGGCCAGCGAGTGTCTTATGGGTCGTCGACGTCGAGACGTGAGCGTGTGGCACCGGTGACGGGTGCAGTCCTGCTGCCACTAATCCCGCAAAGTGCGCCATATCCACGAATAAGTAGGCACCGACTTCATCAGCGATTGCACGGAAGCGAGCAAAGTCGAGTTGCCGTGGGTAGGCGGACCACCCTGCAACGATCATTTTGGGTTGGTGTTCGTGGGCCAGCCGCGCTACCTCGTCCATGTCGACTTCGTAGGTGTCTTCGTGCACCGAGTAGGGCACGATGTTGTAGAGACGTCCTGAGAAGTTCAGTTTCATGCCGTGGGTCAGGTGGCCACCGTGGGCTAGGTTGAGACCCATCACGGTGTCGCCTGGACGAATCAGCGCGTGCATGACAGCGGCATTTGCCTGAGCACCCGAGTGGGGCTGGACGTTGGCGAATTCGGCACCAAAGAGATTCTTGGCTCGGTCAATGGCTAAGCGTTCAACGGAGTCGGCGTGTTCACAGCCGCCGTAGTAACGACGTCCGGGGTAGCCTTCCGCGTATTTATTGGTCAGCACCGACCCTTGGGCCTGCATCACGGCCATGGGAGTATGGTTTTCGGAGGCGATCATTTCGAGCCCGCGTTGTTGACGGTCAAGTTCTTGGTCCAAGAACCCGGCGATTTCGGGATCGAGATCGGCCAAGTCTTGGGTCAGTGATGGTTCAACCTGCGAGGTATAACGAGTCATGCAACTTCCTTCAGCATCCGGAACGACACCTGATATATTAGACGTCGATCACAGACTATGATGTCAGTCACAAGCATGTCAAGGGGTGGCAAGAAAAACTTCAAACGCTGCGGATATTCGTCTTGTAGTGCACAATAAGATCAATGAAAGGACACTCATGACCACGTTGGACACCGTCAACACAACCAGCGAGTCCTTATCGGCTCGCGCCTATCGCATTCTGCTGGACCGCCTGATCATGTTGGACATTGAGCCGGGTGAACCCATTATGGAAAAGCAGCTCGCCGAGGAAATGGGGGTCGGGCGCACACCCCTGCGCGAAGCACTCAAGCGACTCGAATCAGACCATCTGGTCGTCACATACCCTCGGCGTGGCACCTTTGCTAGTCAGGTAGATGTCACCGAATTGGCACACGTGTCTGAGGTGCGCCAGGCACTCGAGCCCCTCGCGGCACGTCGAGCCGCCGAAGCCCACGGCGGTGACATGCGCGAGAAACTACTCGAGGTATTGGCTGAACTCAAAAGCCTGAATCCAAAACAGTCCCAGCGAGACCTATTGGCCTATGACCTCTCGGTGCACCGCATGATTTATGGCGTAACCCAAAATGAGCACCTGCCCGAAACGCTCATTCGACTCGACAATATTGCGACCCGAATCTGGGCTGCGCTATCCGATAGGTTGCCATCGCTACACGAGCACATCGTTGAACATACGCAGCTCATCGAGCAGATCGTGACCGGAGACCCCGACGAGGCCGAGCGCCACGCAGCCGAGCACGTGGAGAATTTCTACACCATGGTCCGTGAGGCGCTGTAACGTGACTTGCCCCATTATTCGATTACCGCATCAGATGACCAACCTTTAGCGCACCGAAAGGTCCGCATTCACCGCTAGCACAGATCGCTCACGCAGACCCTTGACTGTGACTTAGGTCACGGTTAGTATTTTAGTGCTCGTGCAACAATGTTGCGATCACGGCAACATCTAACCTTTGGTGGTGGAGCATGTCAGGTGCAAGTTCTTCTTCAACTTCTAGGTAACATCTCGGTCCAACCTTATCTGGCCAAGAACGTACGCATCCAAGCGGAATAGGCAAAAAGGAACGCCGCAAAGTTATTACGGCAAGTTTTATTGGAAACTTTGTTGAATGGTTCGACTACGGCGCCTATAGTTATCTCGCTGTAGTTATTGCGACAGTGTTCTTCCCATCTGACGATATCACCGAGGGTCTCGTGTGGACTTTCGCGCTCTTTGCAGTCTCATTCCTGGCGCGTCCAATCGGTGGATTTGTCTGGGGACACATCGGCGACCGGATCGGACGTCGTAACGCACTGGCATGGTCCATTTTGATTATGACTTCCGCGACAGTATGTATCGGCTTACTACCCGGAGCTCTACAGCTTGGCCTCTGGGCTCCGGCGCTACTACTGTTTTTCCGTGTCATGCAAGGCTTTAGCGCGTCCGGGGAGTACGCTGGCGCCTCCGCTTACCTCGTCGAATATGCCCCCGTTAGCTTATAAGTACACCAGATATCCGGCAGGATGGATGGTGGGCCGGTCCGGTTCTTGGGCATGATCGTGTGCCCCCAGTCATTGATGATCCGGGGGGTGTTGTCACCCAGGAATTGGTCG
>JABXHI010000027.1 GCA_013393415.1 Micrococcaceae bacterium | reverse complement strand
AATACACTGTGCCCACAAAACCGCCCATCACCCAAATCGCCCACCACAAAAGCGGCGACCCACCCACACTCCAAAACACCACCATCGACATCAGCTGGCCCACCGCCGCCTAAAAACGCGCCATCCGCGACCCAGATAGCGGACAGCTCTGCCCGATCCGTTCCGACAACGTCGACCCACAAACATAAGGACAACTGGAGTACTAGGAGTAGTCCAGGTCGTAGGTGATGAGCTTCCGCGATTTCGGCGGTTGCATTTTGCGATTGCGTGCGTGATTGATGACACCAACCAAGAACAACACACCTGCAATGACCACGCTGCCAAGCCCGACTACCACACCCCACACGGCGGTGCCGCCCATGCTGTAGTTCGCGTCATCACTGAGCACACCAAATTGCTGGCATGACAATGCGTAAGTTCCTTCGGTGGCTTCGAAATGAGCGTAAACGGCATGTGTTGCGTGTTGCAGGTCGTGGTCTGCCGCTGGCATATCTTGCGCTGAAACGGGCTGCGCAGAGGTTTCGATTGCAACGCGTTCCCCGTATTCATCGGTGATCGTACACAGGCCCGCTTGTTCACCCAGGGAAGGGAACTCGTCTGACGTTGTAAAGGACAACAACGTGTAGTTCGCATCGTCAAGTTCGACCGGGGTAGCGCTGGGGCCGATCTCTCGTCCAGTCTCGAAAATGTCATCGTATGTTTCCGAAACTTCGGTGTACGTATTCAAAATTCCTGAAACGGACATCGCAATTGCTGTCACCAACCCCAGCACGGCGACGGCCATGCTGCCCAGGATGTACCCCACAACGTGACGTCGCCTCGGGCCAGGAACATCGAGTGTGTTGGTGTCGGTCATGAGTACGTTCCTCAATGATGTGGTCGTTGACGAAAATACCGCAGAGACGCGACGGCCCCTGCGGTATTTTTCGATCAATTATGGAACATGTCCACGTGGTTAGTTTGGTGACTGATTGGGCGGGTAACCACCGGCTGGTCCACCGCCATACTGTGGTGGTTGTTGTCCGCCACCGTACTGTGGAGACTGCTGGCCATAGTATGGCTGTTGTTGCTGAGAGTAACCGTACCCGGGCTGTGGCGCTGCACCATAAGGAGGGTTCATTGGTGGCATGTCGTTCTTCTTAGAATTTGAGCGCATGACGAGTCCAATGATGGTCAGGACAGCTCCAACGACAAAGAGGAACCCTGCAACTAATACTGTACCGAGGACACCGAAGATGCCGCCTAGTGGCACTGCACCGCCCAAGACCACGGGATAACTTGAGCATTGGATCTCATAGACGCCATCAGCGGTGGATTCAAACGATTGGACAGAGCTCAGATCGTATTCACTATTCGTTATATTCATCTGGGCGGAGCCGTTGGTCACGTCGTTACCCTGCTGGTCAGTGACCTCGCATGATGCCTGAGAGATCGCATTCGGATCCTGGTAGAGGTACCACTGGTTGTCGCCGAGACCGTCGACCACAGCGGGTTCAGTCACGTCGTATGCTGACTCGGAAAAATCCTCAATGCTAGTCATCGTCGAACCCCCAAACATGATCAGGGCAATAATCCCACCGATGATGCTCACACCCAACGTGATCAAACCAGCCGTCAGCAGACCAGTCCCCCGGCGCCTTTTCTTGCGCAGCTTACCCTGTGGGGCCGCGGGTGGCAGGGAACTGTCTGGGCCGGGCGGCCCCGAGTAACCGTGTGGTTGCGATGGCCCTTGCGGGGACTGTGGGTAAGACATGATCTCCTCGAAAGTGTGAGATACGACGATTTCAGATCGGCGATCGATGAAAGTTTCTAAATACAGTGTGCCAGATACCGAGACCCTCTCCAACAACATCGCCAAACTACATCGCATCACCCAAGGTGTAACTGATGACCTTGCCAATGATTGCGCAGCCAGCGATCGTGCGTCGCAATGACCACGGCGCCGGGATAATGCTCGATCGAGGCCTCCAGCTCTGTCACCAATGTCAGCGATAAGTGGTTGGTGGGCTCGTCCAACAGCAAGACTTCTGGCGGGTCAGCCAGCAAGATTGCTAGTGCCAAGCGTCGCTGTTGTCCAACACTCAGGGTTGCGACGGGTCGGTGCTCGTCCCTCGGGTGCAGCAGACCGAAGGTACTCAGCGGCACACGCTCCGTCAGGTCCGGTCTGACGGCTTGCGCATATACTGCGCTGGCAGTCTCATCGTCGACGTCGTCAAAGTGGCTTTCTTGTGCAAGCATTCCGACGCTGACGCCTGATGCGCGATGGAGACTGCCCCGGGTCGGGTTCAAGGATCCTGCGAAAACCTGCAACAAGGTGGATTTGCCTGACCCGTTTGCTCCGGTGATCAGCACCTTGTCACTGGATGAGATCGTGATCGAGGTTGACCCAAGTCGGTTCACTACCTCAACATCATCGGCGCGTAGGATCGGCTGGTCGATGTCACCGGCCTGATGGTCCTGCTGCATTGCGGCTGTGAGACCCTGGAAGGTCAAGGGTTTCGGCGGCTTCACAATCTGGCGTGCTTCGAGCTCAGCCAGCCGGGCACGGGCATCGTTGACGCGGCGTGCCACGACTTTCGCATTGCGGTCTGCATAGAATTTTTGTGCTCCTCGAACTTCGGTTCGTGGTTGCCAGTCTTCATGCCCGACGACTTGATGCTCATCAACAGCGGCTCGTAGACGTTTCAATTGTGCCTGTTCCTCTGCATATTGGTGTTGCCACCGCTGGCGTGCGTCATGTCGTGCCTGAAAGTAGTCAGAATAGGTGCCGGTAAAGCAGGTCACGCCCAGGGTGGTTAGTTCATCTTCAGCCGCACCGAGCGCATAGGGTCGCGGTGCCGGGTCGAGGTCCAAGATCGAGCGGACGGTCTCGTCAAGAAAGGCGCGGTCGTGACTGACGATCAGGACCGGTCCGTGCCAGTTTGCGATGACCGTGCCCAGATATCGGATGGCGGCATCATCCAGATGATTCGTGGGTTCATCGAGCAAGAGGACTTCCGGTGCGCTAAGCAACAGGCTGGCCATTGCAAGTCTGGCTCGTTGGCCACCAGACAATGCGCCGATGGTGTGCTCTCGGTCAACGGTCTTCAGTCCGAGCCCGGCGATGGTCGTTTCGGTGCGTGCATCAATGTCCCAGACACCGAGCTGCTCGGCGCGGTCTAACGCCTTGGTATACCGGTCAACCACCGCTTGGTCGTGCGGACCATATGCCAGGGCTTCGGCTGCGGTATGTACGTCGGCTTCAGCCTGTCGCAGGTGTGCAACGGAGGCTTCCAGGACTTGGGGCACGGTCATCGTGGCGTCAAATGGTGGCTCCTGGTGCAACAGACCAACGGGGTGTGTTGTGTCGTGGGCGGTGAAGACGTTGACTGTTCCAGCGTCTGATTCGAGCTCACCGGCGAGAACTTGCAGCAGGGTGGTTTTTCCCGAGCCGTTTTCCCCGATGATGCCCATGCGATCCCGATATGGGACGGCAAATGTGATATCGGTGAATACGCGTCGATGGGGAAACGTTTTTGAGATGCCGTCAACGGAGAGGTGCGCAGAATTTTTAGACAAAATGATCCTTGGGAAAGATTCGTACCCCGCCGGGCAACGGCCTCGGACGCGGGGAGGAAAAGGATCATTTCTTCATGACACCACACAGTACCGCACGATAGCGGCGTGAGCAACCATACTCGGAGGCACACACCACATTTTGTTACCATCGAGTAGCCCGCAATATAGTCCTCCTCACGACCGCATGTGCTTGACCTAAGGATCAAATGTTCTATCTTGATTTCAGTTGATTTCACGCTCTATGGTGGCGATAGATTATGTATTTTTAGCTCGGGCTTCGATTGACTAGTTTCTGCGGTCGATCCGACTTCTTTTTTAACACCGACGAGAGGAATATCATGGCTGATTCTGTTGAATCTCCTGATAGTACGCACGCTGCGACCACGCGAGATCCGGGAGTTCCCGGCACTCACACCACACCAAAAGATAAACCCACATATTCCCCCGTCAATAAGCCGGTTTTTATCATCTCAGCGGTGCTCATCGTGGCATTCGTTCTGTGGGCCTGGTTGTTACCAGGACAAGCAGAGACCGTGATCTTTGGCGCAATGGATTGGGCTGGTACCAATCTAGGCTGGTACTACGTGCTCACCGTCAGCATCGTGGTGGTCTTCGTGTTAATCGTTGCACTGTCAAAAGTGGGCCGCGTGAAGATCGGGCCGGATCATTCCAAACCACGTTTCAATATGTTTACGTGGGCGGCCATGCTCTTTGCCGCTGGCATCGGTGTTGATCTGATGTTCTTCGGCATTTCTGGTCCGGCGACAAACTTCCTGACCCCACCAGAGGGCGAGGGCATGTCGGATGAAGCTGCACGAATGGCTCCGCTGTGGACCATGTTCCACTACGGTATTCCCGGTTGGGCGCTGTATGCCCTCATGGGTATGGGCATCGGTCTGTTTGCCTACCGGTACCATATGCCCTTGAGTATTCGTTCGGCCCTGGCCCCAATATTCGGTAAACGCATCAAAGGCGCCCCCGGCCACGCGGTTGACATTGCAGCCGTGCTAGGCACGATTTTCGGTATCGCCGTATCACTCGGTATCGGGGTGGTCTTCCTCAACTACGGTTTGTCCTACATTTTCGGTATCCCGCAGAGCATTGCCGTCCAAATCGCACTCATGGTGCTGGCCGTCGGCATTACGATCATCTCCACGATCACCGGTGTCGACAAGGGCATCCGCCGTCTCTCCGAACTCAACGTCATATTGGCTGTTGGGCTGATGTTGTGGGTCTTATTCTCTGGGGACACACCACGTTTGATGAACCAGCTGGTACAAAATATCGGCGACTTCTTCAGCCGCTTCCCATCCATGATGATGAACACCTTCGGCTACACCGACGGCCACCCCGACTATTCATCCGCCGACTGGATGCAGGACTGGACCCTGTTCTTCTGGGCATGGTGGATTGCGTGGGCTGCCTTCGTCGGCCTCTTCTTGGCTCGCATTTCGCGCGGCCGTACCCTGCGCCAGTTTGTGCTCGGTGTGCTGCTCATTCCATTTAGCTTCATTCTGCTGTGGGTTTCGATCTTCGGTAACGGTGCACTAGCCTTCTTCCGTGGCGGTGATGAAGCCTTCCTCAACGAAGCCATCAACCTGCCAGAATCCGGGTTCTTTACGCTACTCACCCAATATCCGGGCGCGGCTTTCACTGTCGGTCTCGCAGTGGTGACCGGGTTGCTCTTCTACGTCACCTCGGCAGACTCGGGTTCCTTGGTCATGGCCAACCTCACGTCCAAGCCCTCGGCCAGTGACTCCGACGGCGCCCCGTGGCTGCGAATCTTCTGGGCGGTTGTCACCGGTACACTGACGCTAGCCATGCTTTTCATCGACGGCGTCTACACATTGCAGGCCGCCACGGTGATGATCGGCCTCCCATTCTCGATCGTCGTCTACCTGATGATGATCAGCCTGTTCAAGGTCCTGAGGTCGGAACGTCAAAGCTTCGATTCCAAACGAGCCACGATGCCCGGGGTGCTATCTAGCATCCGTGATAGTAACGGCAAACCATCATCCACGTGGCGTCAACGACTGGGACGCCGGATGTCGTTTGCCACGCAATCGCAGGCCGCAAAATTCGTCAACGACGTGGCAATTCCTGCTGTCGAGGAGGTTGCCGAAGAATTGCGCAATCTCGGGGCCGACGTCCATTGTCACCGAGGTGTCCACCCCGACTACCCCATCCCGTACGTGGATCTGGTGGTGCACTTCCCCAACAATCAGGATGAATTCAAATACCAGCCATATCCCGTTGCACACAACGTGCCAAACTATGCCGCCAACCTGGCAGCGGTTGAAGAAATCTTCTTCAAAGTTGAGATCTTCACGCTGACTGGCTCACAGGGCAAAGACATTATGGGCTACACCAAGGATCAGGTCATTTCCGATATCCTGGACGCATATGATGCCCACATGATGTACATGTCCATGATCGGCGATAAAGGCTCACCATCTGGCCTGGTCGAGGTCAACATTCCTGAAGAATGGGCCGACAGCGACCAACTCGATACGTCGACCAACGCGGTTCCTGTGGTCTCCACAGAGAACGCATCCACCTCCGATGACGACACCACCCAATCTGCTCAAGGAGATACCCGCAATGAGCGCTGAGAAAGTTCAAACCCTATTCATTGATGGTGCCTGGGTCCCTGCATCCAATGCCGCCACCCGAACCATTTACTGCCCGGGCGATGGCAGCGAAGTCGGCGTGGTCTCTGAGGCCACCACCGAAGATACCGAGCGTGCGATTGCTGCAGCTCGTCGCGCTTTCGAATCAGGCGTGTGGGCCGATCGCCCAGCGGCTGAACGTGGCGACTTCCTCTTGGCAGTTGCCGATGGCATTCAGGAACGCAAAGATGAGTTTGCTCGTACCGAAGCCATGGACACCGGCAAACGCCTGGTCGAGGCCGAAGGCGATATGGACGATATCACTGCGGCCTTCCGCCACTTCGGAAAAATCGCGGACCACTACCCCGGCCGTCTAGTCGACGCTGGTGATCCCACGGTCGTCTCGCGGGTGGTGCACGAGCCCATCGGCGTCGTTGGCATGATCACCCCGTGGAATTTCCCACTGCTACAAGCCTCCTGGAAAATTGCCCCGGCTCTTGCTGCAGGCAACTCCTTTGTCATCAAACCTGCAGAACTGACCCCGCACACCACCATGCTCATCGTCGATGTCATGGATAAACTCGGCCTGCCGGCAGGCGTTGCCAACGTGGTCTTGGGAGACGGCGGCACCGTAGGTGCACCGCTGTCCACCCACAAAGACATTGACCTGGTCTCTTTCACCGGTGGTGTGGTGACCGGACGCAAGATCGCCGAATCAGCTGCCCATACCGTCAAAGATGTGGCGTTGGAACTCGGGGGCAAGAACCCGAACGTGATCTTTGCCGATGCCGACTACGACGCAGCACTCGACAATGCGCTCAATGCGGGCTTTCTTGATTCCGGGCTCGTCTGCTCGGCCGGCACCCGGTTAATCATCCAAGATACGATCGCCGAACAGTTTGTCGATGAGCTGGTCCGTCGCGCTGGAAATATTGTGATGGGTGGACCATTCGATGAGAAAGCCGAAACTGGCCCGCTGATCTCTTCGGAGCACCGCGACAAAGTCACCGACTACGTCAACCGCGGCGTCGAAGCCGGTGCACGCCTACGTACCGGCGGTCACTGGGGCGGACCAGAACACGAAAACGGCTACTTCTACGCGCCAACGGTGCTGGATCAGTGCACCGCAGACAACCCGGCCGTTGTGGAAGAAGGCTTCGGGCCGGTCATCACCGTAGAAACCTTCTCGACCGAAGACGAAGCCATCGCGATTGCCAATGACACCGACTACGGGCTAGCCGGTGCCGTCTGGTCCTCAGATTCGGGTGTGACAAACCGTGTCTCACGCAAATTGCGTCACGGTACCATCTGGATCAACGACTACCACCCATACTTGCCACAGGCCGAATGGGGCGGTTTCAAACAGTCCGGCATCGGCCGCGAACTCGGAGTAACCGGCATGGAAGAGTACACCGTGTCCAAACACATCTACGAAAACACCGAACCGGCTGTCTCCGGCTGGTTCCCACAGAAATAAGCGGCATTACGAATGGAGCAGAACGTGAAACAATCCAACTACGACTACCTCGTCATCGGTGGTGGCTCGGCCGGAGCTGTGGTAGCTGCCCGGTTGAGTGAGGATCCGAACGTATCAGTCGCCCTGTTAGAGGCAGGGCCAACTGATATTGATAAAGACGAAGTGCTGCAGCTCAACCGCTGGCCAGAGCTGTTGGAATCCGGCATGGACTGGGACTACCAAATCGAGCCGCAGGAAAACGGGAACTCATTCATGCGCCACGCCCGCGCCAAGGTGCTGGGCGGCTGTTCCTCGCATAACTCCTGTATCGCTTTCCACCCACCAGCCGAAGACATGGACCTGTGGGAAGAGCTGGGCGCCGAAGGCTGGAATGCCGAGACGATGCTGCCGTTGATCAAACGCCTCGAGACCAACGAACGCAACGGCAAACACAATGGCACCGACGGTCCAGTGAACCTGATGGATGCACCACCACGTGACCCAGTGGGTGTGGCTTTGTTGAATGCGTGTGAAGAACAAGGCATTCCAAAGGTTCAGTACAACAGCGGCGAAACCGTGGTGAATGGTGCCGGGTTCTTCCAAATTAACTCGAAGGAAGACGGCACTCGCTCCTCATCGTCGGTGTCTTACCTGCACCCCATCATGGATCGTGAAAATCTGGATATTCTCACCGATCACCACGTGACCCGCATCCTGTTCGATGACAACAATCGTGCCACCGGTGTCGAATACATTGACAACGCCTTCGACCGTGCCAAAACGCTGACGGCAAACAACGAAGTTGTGGTCTCGGCCGGTGCCATAGACACTCCGAAACTGCTGATGCTGTCGGGTATCGGACCAGCCGAGCACCTGAAAGAAACCGGAGTCGAACTTCGCGTTGACGCTCCTGGGGTCGGTTCCAATTTGCAAGACCACCCAGAAGCTGTGATCTCGTGGGAGTCCAATGTCGAAATGACCCGGGAAGCCACACAGTGGTGGGAAATCGGCATCTTCTCCCCCACAGAAGAGGGCCTGGATCTGCCTGATCTGATGATGCACTACGGTTCGGTGCCGTTTGGCATGCACACCCGCCGCCACGGCTACCCACAGGCCGATGAGTCCTTTGCTCTAACGCCCAACGTGACGCACGCCAGATCACGCGGCACGGTTCGTCTGCGCTCGCGCGACTGGGCTGATAAACCCAAGGTTGATCCACGCTATTTCACTGACCCAGAAGGTCACGATATGCGTGTCGCCGTCGCGGGTATCAAACTGGCCCGTCAAATCGTTGCCCAGCCTGCCATGTCCGAATATGCCGGCCGCGAGCTGTTCCCCGGTGACGATGTGCAGTCGGATGAAGACATCGCCGCATACGTCTCCAAGACCCACAACACCGTCTACCACCCCGCGGGTTCCTGCCGTATGGGCCCGGTTGACGATGAGATGTCACCGTTGGATCCTGATCTACGAGTCAAAGGTACCACCGGACTGCGGGTCGTGGATGCTTCAGCCATGCCACAGCTGCCGGCCGTCAACCCAAACATCACCGTGATGCTCATGGGTGAACGTGCCGCTGAACTCATCAGAGCAGACAGGTAACATCACTTAGGACTGCAAACGGCGCCCCGAGTTGTGTACTCGAGGCGCCGTTTTGTATGTCGCGGGATAACCTGGAACTACTTTGTCTATACTGATTCCGTTGCGGTATCTGTGTCCTGAGCTGATTGGGTTTCCGAATTGGCCTTGCGGTAGCGCGCACGAATCCAGAATCCCAAGATGATGGCCACGACCACAAGCAACAGTGCTGCATCCACGAGTGGGTTACTCAAAACCGCCGTGGAATTTTGCAGCCAAGCGGATGCTCCTGCCGGGAGTAGTTCGGGCATATTGATCAATCCATTGGTGGTCCAGAATAGGATACCGACCAAAATAATGATCGCGCCGGTGATCACCGACGTGGCGTGGAATTCGCGTCCAAAGACCGTAAAGGTCTTGCCCCGCAGCCTGGACTTGCCTCGTGGGCTCAGTCGACCCCACACACTTGCCAGGATCATCAGCGGTACGACCATGCCAAGTCCATAGATGCCCAACAACGTTCCGGCGGCCCAGATATCATTTTTCGCTGCCGCCAGCGTGAGGACAGCGCCCAGGATCGGTCCGGCACAGAGGCCAGCGACCCCACTGACTGCACCCAGCAACAGGGTTTTGATCCAGCCGCTGCGTTTATTTGCCTGCTTTTGCAGCTGCTCTGCGCCGGGAACAAACCGGGATGGGTCAAAACCAAAACCGAGCAATTGGACCAAGCCCAGCAGGATCATGAGCACGGAGGCACCAATGATGATGACTTCACGGTGCGATGCGAAGAGTGTGCCCAATGCTCCGGCGCCGAGTCCCAGCGGTACGAGGACCACTAGCAGTCCCACTGAAAATAGTGCGCCATGCATCCAAAGACGCGGACCAGAGCCTGCGGTTGAAGCAAAGAAGGCGGGCAACAATAGTGCTCCACATGGGCTCAACAATGCGAGCGCCCCGCCGATCAGTGCAGTGACAATTCCAATATCCATGGGTTACTCCTCAGCTGCCGCTAATTCTTCTTCGAAGGACTCAATGAACACCTCGGAAGGTTGCGCTCCGACTATAGGGGTGTTGTTCATGAGAAAGGTCGGTGTGGAAGTTGCGCCTATGCTTTGGCCGAGCTCTTCATTTTCAGCAACGATGTCTGCTGTCTGCTCAGATTCCATATCCTCTTCGAACTGTTCAGTGTCTAGCCCATTATCAGCCGCGAGTTCGACAAGCGCTTCCGTTGAGAAGTCTTCGAGGGTTTCACCATCTGGGAAGAGCAGATCGTGATATTCCTCGAATTGGTCTTGCATGCCTGCGGCCACAGACGCCGTAGCTGCACGTCGCGAATCTTCGCCATACATATTTATGTCTCGGAACTCAACTCGAAGCTCTCCATCATCGACGAACTGTTGCATCTCAGGCAGAGTATCGTGCGTCCAGCGTGAGCAAAACGGACACTGGTAATCCGAAAACATCACCATGACCACAGGAGCATCCACTGCACCGATCGCCAACGGGTCATCGGAGTCCCGGCTGATAACTTGATCCACGACCTCATCGGGTACTGCCTGGGCTTGTTCGGTTCCCTGCTGTTGTGGAGGCTGATTACCGGGATCCGCCTGCGGTGATACGGTGGATCTGCCCCAGAAGAAGGCGGCAATCAGTGCCGCGACAATACCGAGAGTCACGAGCACCGGCATCACCCACAAACGGGCGGAGGTGGCATTGCGAGATGGGGTCATAGGTCGTTCCTTGTCATACCAGCGGTTACACCAGGCGCGCGTTTCAGACGCGTCGAGTCTATTACCTGGTCGACTATAGTAGATAGTTACTATTCAGCATAGTTCACCAGTCTGTGCCGCTCATGCTCTGCGAAGCGCAGGCAATACGCTAGGGTCACAGTCCGGTTATACCCGTTCCTTGTCGTCTGTTCGAAGTGCCCCGCGAAATCGTCTTGCGCGGATCAAACCGGGCCAGTCGCATACTATTGGTGATGACCAGGGTTGAGGACAAGGCCATAGCAAAGGCTGAGATGGGCGGATTCAGCAGTCCCGCCACAGCAATCGGCAGGGCGGCAGTGTTATAGCCAAATGCCCAGAACAGGTTTTGTTTGATAGTACGTAATGTTTGCCGTGATAGTAATACTGCCTCTGGGACGGCTAAGAGGTCTGAGCGTACGAGCACAGCACCGGCGGATTGCAACGATACTTGTATCCCCTGCGATACGGCTGTTCCTAGATCAGCTGTCGATAGTGCCACGGAGTCGTTAATGCCACCGCCGACCATGACCACGTTCGTCCGCGTCCATAGTAACGACCGTAGTAGCCATGGAGGCAGATGGCAGGAGCACTCTACACTTGTAGAGTACTGAAAAGTCAATCGTCCGAACATCATCGTGATGCCCATGGGCGAACGTGCTGCTGAACTGATCAAAGCAGACCAGTAACTACTGAGTTCGTCACCGACGACGCTCCGAACTTCGTGTTTGGGAGCGCCGTTTTGTATCTGCAGGTTGGATAAGCTGAGGGACATGTCACTCCCACTCACCTCAACGAAGCGACATCGCGGAAGCACCATCGTCACCGGAGTCTGCGCGAGTGTTCTCGTGTTCACCGCTTGTCAGACGGATACGACACCCGAGCACAGCGTGACTTCGGAATATTTACGGTTCACAGAGCAACCTCGCGAGAACGATATACCCGACGTCGCACTCAACGAACCGGCACTGAACAATATCGCAGACCACTATTTCCGGTATCTCGGCGTCAACGGCTCGACCGAGTTCCATATGGCCCGAACCGACCACGACGACACCGTAGCGCAGGGGCTATACTTTATCGCGGTGGATACTGAAACCGACGACGCCACGTCCCAATGTCATGGACCAAACGATTTGGAACCGATGGTCGTCCAGTTGGACACACCTGTCGAGGCGTTTCTCATCCCGGACGATACGCACGTCGATGAGCTCCCTGAGGGCTGGTCCCAGGTGCGTAGAAACGTCGTGGTGATCACCGAACCTGAGCGCGCGCCAGAAGAAGCTGAGGTGTGGTTACAGGGTGCAGGGACGCGGGAAGCTCACACGCTGCAACGCAACTAGTGTTTGCTGTCCAAACGCTGAATTTGAAAGGCCTGTTGGACTCGGTCTTGCAGTCGCGTCCACTGGTCTTGCGGCTTCAGGTCGGTTGAGAGGGTGTGAATTTCGGCCACGGTGTGTTGTTCAGTTGTTTTCACCCGCTGGACCATTGAGCCGGGAAGCAGATTCATCAGCAGGTAACAGACTTCTCGTCCAGGTCCTTCAGGTAACTCTACGTCGACGTCGACAACTTCTGGGGCAATATCAACGCGTCGAGTCAGCGCACGACGGGCCACATCAAGTCCCCCGCGCAGGGACTGTTGGAGGAACCAGGCAGCCAGTACGATGGTGCCCCAGCTTCGCGCAAACCATAGCTTGGGTTGTGGTTGACCTGGCGGCATGAGGCCCAGGCTCAGCGCGGTGGCTGCGATCACGGCAACGATGCCGTAGACCAGCGTGTCACTCGATGCCCCTGACAGTGCAACCCAGACAATGCCGAAGACCATGCCGCGCAGCAACGTACTGATAGCCCAGCGCATTATGCTCCTCCAATCCACAAACTCAGGACCAAAACCAGCGTCGCAAGCACGACGATGCCGGCACCAAACCGGGGCCACTGGCGCAGCCTAGCCTCGGTTTTCTGCAGTGAGGCGTTGGTGTATTCGGTCATGGTGGTCAAGAGCTTTGCCGTAGCAGCGCGTACTTTACCGGTGTATGTATGTGCGGTGTCTAAGGCTTCGCCACCGCGGTTTTGCAGGGTGTGCGCCATCGATTCTTCGACTGCCACGAGATCGCCGGCTGGAACCGCAGCCTCGTCACGTGTGAGCTGTGGAAGCCAACCGCGTGTGTCCAGCCACCAGAAGAGTCCACCGAGAGCAAGTCCCAGCCCGATGGGCCAGGCTGCATCCCACAGTGTTTGTGGGTCGTTCCATGCTGGCATTCCTAACGGGGACCACTGCGCACCGATGATCCACGGCACGACGATCCCGGCCACACAGACGCCCAGCCAGGAGAGCAATTCGCCATCGACGCTTCGCTGTGGCTCGCGTTCTTCAGCCAGGACCACCCAGAGGAATCGCAGCAACAAGAGGACAGAACCGGTGGCTACCAATGGCAGGAGGTATTCCAGCCCAATCCCTGCAATGTTGATGCCTTCGACCGCATCCTTGGACACGTATTTGCCGATCCCGCCAGACGTAATCGGTGCACCGGCCACGGCCAAGCCTGCACCCACCATGCCGACGGTGACCACGATGCCGGCGAGACTTCAGATACATCGTTGTTGAAACCGCGCCGCGGCGCGTTGCATCCCATTCTGCCCGAAACGTTTTCGGCGCGTTTGAGATAAAATTCTAGGCCTTGGGCTCTTGAGCACCCGTGGCATGCAGCATAGGCTGAGTCCGGTGTGGAACATTGGACTCCACCGTATGCAAGGAGCGTTACACAAGTAGTGAGACCTGAAGCTGATATTGCCTGGGATGCCGGTGATATGGGGTGTGGCGAACTCGTCGTCAAGCTCAAACTGAAACTACGTGACGAAGCACAACCCGGATTCGTTATCCGTCTCACCGCGACCGATCCGGGCGCGCCGCACGATATTCCTGCGTGGTGTCGTCTCACCCACAACACGCTGCTCTTTCACGAACACCCCGACTATTTCATTCAAGCAAAAGGAGAATAGCTGATGTCCGGAACCGGAAAATTTTGTGTTTCCATTACACATGCCAAAAACGACACGGATAAGGCAACCGTAGGTTTCGTTGTGGCGAATGCTGCCGCGGGGTCGGATCAGGACACCATGGTGTTCCTGTCGACCGAAGGAGTCCGGCTCGCAGAGAAAGGCTACGCCGACGATATCCATGAAGAGGGCTTTGCACCGCTTGCCGAACTGATGTCGAATTTTGTAGTTGCCGACGGCCAGGTATACGTCTGCGCACCATGTGTGAAAAAGCGCGGCATTGAACCGGAGAACCTCATCGATGGTGCAACCGTGGTCGGTGGCGCAAAACTGGTCGAGTTCCTGGCAGACGGGACCCCGAGCGTCAGCTACTAACCGCCGTTTTATTCCGCCGTGTCGAAAGGTTCCAACATGTCCCCTTCCACAGTGCATCCCTACCCGCCAACTGACAGTTTCGACGGTGGGGATTTGGATTGTGGCAACGGTTTGCTCTTGCTCATTCGTCAGCATATTGATCCGCTGCACCCCGGCGAGCTTATAGAAATAGTGTCCCGGGATGCCACCGTCGAAGTTGATCTGCCTTCGTGGTGTCGTCTGACAAAAAATGACTTGGTCAATGTCCACACCGAACCGGGCATCTGGCGCTTCCTCGTGAGCAAGGGGACTTTCACCCCACCGGAACATCACGATCAGCCACCTGCAGATGTCAACGCACCGGTTTATGCTGAGCCGGACATCGCGCTGCAACCGCTAAGGGTGAAAAACCTGCGGAAGAAAACACAAATGGCCATCACCCAAGAAGTAGTTGAGCCATATATTCCACACAGCTTGCCAGAACCGGTCGCGGTCGCACCGATCAAGCCCTTATCTGTGCTGAGTTTGGGCAGTTGGCCGCGGCCACGATGGCTCTTGTCTTCCCTACATCAGCATCTCGAGGGGCGTCTCAGTACCGAACAATTCGAAGCTGACGCCGATGACGCGGTACAGGTAGCGATCGCTGCACAAAAACGTGCCGACATCGATGTGGTGACCGATGGCGAACAGCGTCGCGATAATTACTCATCATTCGTCGGTGGGATTTTGCAAAACTGTCAGCTGATCCCCGTGACGGATCTGCTGCCGTACGTCGATGACCCAGACCAGTTCAACCAGGAGCTGCAAGCCCTTGATGTGCCGGCTGGAGACGTCCGACATCCAGCTGTTTTCGGACCGCTCGGCCGGAAGAATCCGCTGACCGTCCACGAAGTCCAATACGCGCAAGGCATTGCGAAACAGCCCGTCAAGGTGAGCCTGCCTGGCCCCTACTTGTTGACGCGAACCATGTGGATGGAATGCATCTCGGACCGGGCTTACGACAACCGTGACGAACTCGCGGTAGATGTCGTGCGTATCCTGCGCGAAGAAGTGGCCCACCTCCTGTCTCAAGGCGCCACCCTGGTTCAGTTAGACGAGCCAGTTCTCACCGAAGTGCTCTATGGCGAGCAAGGCCAAGGCGGGCGCACGTTCATGTGTGGTGCACTTGGTGAACGTGGCGCCCAGGACGAGGAACTCACGTTCGCGCAACATCTGTTAGCACAAGTCACCGAAGGTTTCCCGACCGAACGTCTTGCCCTTCATGTCTGTCGTGGCAACTGGACCACCGATGAGTCATCGGCTCTATCAGGCGGTTACGAACCGCTGGTACCGCTATTTCGGTCGATCAACGTCGGCACTCTGGTCTTGGAGCTGGCCACGCCACGCGCTGGAGAACTCGCAGCTCTGACCGGCATTCGTGACGACCAGCGTGTTGGTGTCGGGGTGCTCAATCAGAAAGACGCGGAGAACGACACGGTGGAGGACGTCATTGATCGTGCTGAGCAAGCCATCGATTTCTTCGGCTACGATCGTGTCCTGCTCAACACTGACTGCGGTTTCGCGACCTTTGCAGATAATCCGATCCAATCGGCACGGGCGGCTGAACGCGATCTCAGTCTGCTGGCTCAGGCCCGGGACCATTTGCGGGAAACATATACCGTACATGCCTGATGAGTCCGCCTGGGCTCGGCAGGAATCTGCGAACCCCGTAACCTAAAGATTATGGATTTTGAATGGCTCCCGGACACCCTGGGCACCGAAGCAGTTCTACTGGTGTGCTCATTTGTCCTGTCAGGCATCATCGGCTTAGAACGCGAACTACGCCAAAAATCAGCCGGTACCCGCACACACATTCTGGTGGGCATGGGCTCCGCGCTGTTTACGCTGGTCTCGTCCTATGGTTTTGGCCACGTCATCGGCGATGACGTCATACTCGACCCCTCCCGCATTGCTGCGCAGATCGTGACCGGTATCGGCTTTTTGGGTGCCGGCGTGATTTTCGTACGACGCAACATCGTGTCCGGGCTGACGACGGCAGCATCCGTCTGGGTGACCGCGGCGGTCGGCATGGCCTGTGGTGCAGGTATGCCGGTCATTGCTGCACTGACAGTAGTGCTCTATATTTTCGCGGTGACTCTTCTGACGGCACTGATCCGACGTTTACCCACCCAGCACCGAACCGAAGTGTATAGCGTTCGCTATGCCGATGGCTATGGTGTCTTACGCGATGTGCTCCACGTGGCCTCCGAGTCCGGCTACGAAGTGTCGTTGAACCAGACCAAGCGGGAAAGAACCGAAGCTGGCCACGTCGTAGATGCCACCATGGAGTTCACACACGGCAAGCAGAAGCCTCCAGAATCGCTCTTCCGGCAACTCAGTGAGGTCGAAGGCGTGCTGGAAGTCCGCGCCGAGGATCAAGATCACGATTAAAGACTCAAGCCGTGCTGTCTTCGGGAATATCGTGAAGACAGCACGGCTCGATCCGAAACCTTAACCGCGGTTGGTGGTGACTAGCCCTTCGAGCTGGTCGAATAGTCCGTGCAGCTCAGTTGTATGGCGTTCTACCGGAGTGAACTCACCATCGGTCCAATCGAAGAACATGTTGAAGTTCAGCTCAGCCCGAGCAACCGGCATGGAGAAGTTTGCGACAATTTGACGCCACTGCTCAATGGCCCGAACTCCTCCAACTGAACCGTGACCAACGAATGCGACAGGTTTGCCGACCCACTCCGGACCGAGCACATCGACGGCATTCTTGAAGCCGCCAGGCACGCCGTGATTGTACTCCGGAGTGACAAAGACGAAACCATCAAAAGCATCGATGGTGTCTGACCATTTCTGAACATTCGAGTCCTCATGCTTTTTGTTGGCGACCATCGGATGTAGCGCACAGGTCAACAGCGGAACATTGAATTCAGCCAGATCAACGTACTCATAGACGAAATCACCGTCGCGTTGTTCAGCAACCTGCTGGGTAAATTTGGCCACAGGGTCCGTGGCACGCTCGGCACGAATCGAACCGTTGATGATACCGATTTTCATATGGTCTTACTCCTTCTATACGTATGATTCATCTGAAGATTTACTCTATCGTCGGCCGTTGTCACGCATCCGACCGCTCGTCACACAATCCACCAATATGCCCGAATTCGAGAGCATGTTTCAAATTTGAATCGTATGGCTGAATCGCCGCAAACAAGCAGCTACGCATTTCCTTTAGACTGACCCCATGAAAGCTAACCGTGACGCATTGTTCCTCGTGGACTTACAAAAGGCCTTCTTTGATGAAGAAGGCTTAGCCGAATGTGAGGGCGAGCTGGAAGCGGCCGCCAATCGACTTCGTGATGCGGCGCGGCTAGCCGACGTACCGGTGTTTGTCATCACCACCGTGCACAGCCGCGACGAATCAACGTGGACGTTGAATATGCTCGAAGCTGGTGAGGGCTTTCTCTTTGCAGGTGACGAGGGCACCCAGGTCATTTCCGGGCTCAATACGGAAGAAACGACTCGCGTGGAAAAGACGCGTGACAGCGCCTGGTTTGGCACCGATCTCCAGTTGCGCCTGACGAATCTTGGCATCAAGAGGATCGTCATCGCCGGGGTCTCGACCCATGGTTGTATTGCCCAAACAAGCCGCGATGCCTATGCGCATAATACTCGGGTCACTATTGTCACCGACGCCGTTGCTGACCACCGCCAGGACTACCACGACGCCCAATTACGACAGCTTGAAGAGGATCGCCAGGCTTCGATCGCCACAATAGAGGACATCCTCGAATCCTGGAACCAGGCGTAAGTTCATGGCAACTATATGACCGTTCGCACGCTCAGTTTAGCCCAGGCCCGCCGGGTTGCCATCGCAGCGCAGGGATTGGACCGACAGCGGCCAGACATTGTGTCGCTACGACACATCACCGACACGATCAAACGCATCGGACTACTCCAGATCGATTCCGTCAACATCGTCGCCCGAGCGCATTTGCTGCCGCTACTGGCACGACTTGGCCCCTACGATATCGGGCTGGTTGGACGGGCTTCGGCTCGTGCACCACGGCGCATCCTCGAAACGTGGGCACATGAGGCTTCCTATGTGCCTGCCACAACGTTTCCTCTCTTGACCTGGAACCGACGCCGCTGGCCAGGTATGGATCCTGAAGCATTAGCAGCTGAACACCCCGAGCTATTTCGCCTCGTACGCGATATTGTGGCGGATCACGGTCCACTGACAAGCCGCGAAATTGAAGCCTTTGCAGATGCCGCACACGCAAAACGCCCACATGGTCAGTGGGGCTGGGAGTGGAGTCCCGTCAAAACCGCATTAGAGATTCTTTTTGACGCAGGTGAACTCACACCGGCCCGACGCAACGCCCAGTTTGAACGCGTCTATGATCTCACTTCGCGCGCTCTACCACCGGACATTCCCAGCCAGATACCACCGGCCAAAGACGAAGCCATCATTGAACTTGTCCGGATCGCGTCTCGTGCTCACGGCATTGGCACTGTGCGCTGTTTTGCGGATTATTTCCGCCTCAACCAACGAGAGACCCGTCGAGCCGTTGACGCACTGCAGGCCCACGGGGAACTCTTACCGGTCACAGTGACGGGATGGAACCGTCCACTCTGGATGCACTCCCAGACCCGGGTCCCGCGCCGTACAAACGCTCGAGCGCTGTTGGTGCCCTTTGACCCATTGGTTTTCGAACGTCGTCGGCTACTGGAATTATTCGGCATGCACTACCGGCTCGAGATCTATACGCCCGCACACAAACGCACCTACGGCTACTATGTGCTGCCGTTTCTGCTCGGTGAACATCTCGTTGCCAGAGTAGATCTCAAATACGACCGGAAACATGGCGTCCTGGTAGTGCGTGCTGCTTATGCCGAACCGCCAGGTCCAGACGACGCGGCACGAGCCACTTGGCCGGATCGTACAACTAGAGGCAAGGAACTCATCGCCGAACTGACCACGATGGCGAGCTGGCTCGGTGCGGGCGACGTCGTCGTTGAAGATGCCGCTCCTGGAGATCTCTCAGCAGACCTGCACGAACTGTTGAGCTACAACACGCTCATCACGTGAACTTAACCTAGACGCCGCATCGATCACGGGCGTAACGTGAAATGCAGGGTTGCTAACTGAAGCAATCGAGATACTCGTTCACGAATCTTCTGGAGGTTCCCGTGGAAATCACTGCAGCTATTACTCGTGGCAAAGGCGAACCGTTCGAGATCACGACCCTAGAACTCGACGATCCCCGCCCCGAAGAAGTTCAAGTCAAGCTCACCGCAACCGGTGTATGCCACACCGATGCGATCGTGCGAGACCAGGTCTACCCCACCCCGCTACCTGCCGTACTTGGTCACGAAGGCGCCGGCATCGTCGAAGCTGTTGGCGACAACGTCAACACCATAAACGTGGGTGACCGAGTTGTTCTCGGCTTCAATTCATGTGGTGAATGCGCCCAGTGTCTGAACGGTCGGCCCGCCTACTGCAAAAATTTCTATGACTACAACTTCTCGGGGGTCCGGCCAAATAAGACCACTTCCCTGTCGGAAAACGGCAATACAGTCTCATCGAATTTCTTTGGCCAATCATCATTTGCCACATACGCGAACGTCTCCGTGCGCTCCGTGGTGCCCGTCGATGATGATGCACCCCTGGAACTCCTCGGCCCACTCGGCTGTGGTTTGATGACCGGTGCTGGCTCCATCATCAACGCGCTCAAAGTTGCGGCAGGCGAAACTATCGCGATCTTCGGCACTGGCGCGGTCGGTTCCTCAGCAATCATGGCTGCAGCTGCAATCGGTGCAACCACGATCATCGCCATTGATCTTGTGGACTCACGGTTAGAAGCTGCCAAGGGGTACGGCGCAACCCACACCATCAATTCTGGTGATGAGGATCTTGCTGAACGTATCGCGGAGATTACCGGAGGCCGTGGCGTTGAAGTCGCGCTCGATACCACCGGTGTCACCGCAGTCACTCGCCAGGCCGCCGATTCGGTTGGCATCAACGGCCGCGTCGGACTCGTGGGTGCGCCCAAGATGGGTGATGAGGTGAGCTTCGAAGTTGGTGCCTCGCTGCTCAAGGGCTGGTCATTCCAGACCATCATCGAAGGGGACGCTGTTCCACAGGATCTGATTCCCAAACTGGTGCACTTGTGGCGTCAGGGCAAATTCCCGATCGAAAAAATAGTCCAGACCTACCCGCTTGATGAGATCAACCAGGCATTTGACGACTCCGCATCAGGTAAAACGATCAAACCAATCGTGACGTTCTAACAACGTTATGAGACCGCTGCGGATCCTGGACTCGGAACAACTTCATCACTATCTGCGACGCTAGGCTTCGACGCTCGACTTCCTGACGGGTATTTGCTGGTGACCCGTTGTCCGATAGCGACGCATGCCCAGCCAATGACCACGCCAACAATACTGTCGATCGAATAGTGCCATCCAAAGTAGACGGTGGCGATGAACGTTGTACCAAAGAAGATCCAGGCAGCCCAGCGTAATGCCGTATTCGAAGCAACTCTCTGGGCGAATAACGCCATTGCAAAGGTCACTGAGCAGTGAAGTGAGGCGAAGGCGGCCACACCGTGTATCGCATCAGCCGTGATGGGGTCGGCCAAAAACTCTAACCGGTTGTCCCACAGCGCAGCCTGCAGGGAACTGGTACCGGTTTCAGGCAGGGCTTGGTAATACTGCTCCTGGTGATAGATCGGTCCCACTGCGGGAAATGCGTAGTAGCTGATCGTGCCCATAACCCAGTTGAGGCTGATAGCTGTCACGAACCAAGCACCGGTAATGAGATTTCGACACATGACCAGTACTACACCGATGGACAGAGGTATCAGTGGCATGTACGCCAGGTAGAACAGCGAGAGCACTTCAGCGGTCAATCCCACACCGAAGAAATCCTGCAACACAAACGCAGGGTTCGTACCACCAGACATCCATCGGTCGAGTTGCGCAAGCTGGGTGTCCCACAGCACGCCATCCGTGTAGATCGGCAAGACGCTCTTGAGGTTTCGGTACCCGACATAACACAGGTAAAACGCAAAGAGACCCGTGCCAATGTAGAGCAGTCGCTTCAGGGTCCATTCCTGTTTGACAACTTCAACTATGCCACGCGGAATGGCTCGCCAACCGCATCGACGGATGGCGGCAGGAATGAGACCCACGCCGAACAGTAGGACTGCGAGAAGCGGCAGCCGAATGTAGGCGGGACCCAAAAATCCTTCGGGGTCCCGGAGCGGAACGCCAGTATGTAGAGAGGCAGCAATTGCGGCGACTCCGGTAAGAATTGCCACAATGATAATGAAAGTGTAAGGCCGATGTCGCACAGAATTCATCTACGTAAGATACCCCGCATCGAGCATCTTGTAATCTACGTGAGGGGCAAAACACCCCTATTATGAGCTTTCTAGCGCACCACCGCACCGGTCTGGGAATATCCCAAGAATGGGCGTGTCGAAATATGTGAGCTGCTTCGACCTAGCGAAACAGGTTCCGGACAAGACGTTGTAGACCGCGTCGGCCTGCACGCTTTCCCATCGCCTTCGGACCTCGTTGTGCAGCGCGGGCGTCTCCGCGCATCCGTCGGGCTCGTAGTAGCCAGTTCAACATCTCGTGCTCCTTTTCATCGTCCTCACAACAAGGGTGTCAGGTCGGGCTTAATATTTTCTGGACGAGCGATCCCAAACCATGGTGTTACCCAAGTACCCGTTTGGCTGACCGAGTTTTGACCCCTGTTGTTTCTTCATTGTGACAGTAGCTAGAACCCATAAGAGGATCAGGCCGAGTAGTGCGATGACCGCCCACACAGCGATGCTGGACTCATTCAGTGGATTTCCAAAGATGACGATCGCCCGCCAAACGCCAACGCCGCCTACGACAAAGATGCCAAGAACGCCCAAGAGGTTCGTACTTATACGGTCCGTTGCAAAACCGAGACTGCACGTCGTGGTCCAGGCATACAACGCTAGAAGAAATACCGAAATGAGCACAAATGCTTGAGGATCCGACGCATAAGCAATGAAAGCTGTATTAGCAAAGGCGATCTCGTCGACGACTAGCGGCCAGAGCAACATCAGGATGGCCTGGATCAAGGTCGCTAGTACGACCGCCGACAAAAGAAAGCTGGGCAGCCCGGTGGGCCGGAAGCCGTTGTCATTGCGTTTAGCACTCACCAGCCCGAAGCCCCATGCCACCGTGCCGCCTGCTGCAAGGAAGGCGGCCCATAGTGGTTCCGGCTCGATAACGTGCCTAGAGCCGGTTTTCATCATCCCGGTCGCGGAGAGCAACATCAGAAGCGTCCAAAACGCGGACATCGCAACAGCCCCAATGACGGTGTGCTTGAGATCTGTTCCCCAGCTGGGAGTCTCTTTGCTATTGACTCCCCTGCGTTTTTTGGTGGTCTCTGGAGGCGGTGGTGGCGGCCCACCGGGCCAGTGGCTTTGGTTTGTCATGGCACTATTGTCCACAAATAGTTAGTCGATTACGAGTCAAGGGCACTACCGGCTTGCGTCCAGCCGACGTCGTTGTTCCTCTATATCAAACGAAGCCGCTGGCCATTCCAAGGTCATTGACTCCAATGTCTCAATGAGCAGCCCTTGCACGGCAAGCCGCGCATACCATTTCCGATCAGCCGGGATCACAAACCACGGAGCGTGCTTTTTATCGGTTTCCTCAATGGCAATTTGATACGCTTCCATATATTCGTCCCACTGCTCGCGGGAGTCAATATCAGCTGGCGAGAATTTCCAACGCTTATCGTGGCGGTCTAACCGGTCTGAAAGTCGTTCGTATTGCTCTTCAGGGCTGATGTGCAGCATGATCTTGAGGACTGTGGTCTCGTCGTTTGCCAGGTCTTTTTCGAATTGTCGAATAGCACCGTAGCGGCGCTTTAGCTCGGACGGCGACGCAAGCTTATCCACGCGATGCACCAGCACATCCTCATAATGGGAACGATCAAATATGGCGATCTCGCCGGGTTGCGGGGTGTGCTTGCGAATCCTCCACAGGAAATCGTGCTGAAGTTCTTCATCGGTAGGTTTCTTGAACCCAACCTGCTGCACACCTTGTGGGTCCATGCAGCCCAGAATGCGCTTGATCGTGCTTCCCTTGCCGCTGGTATCCATACCTTGGAAGAGTAAGAGCACTGAGCGTTTCGACCCTGCTGCTTGAGCATTGGCGAAGAACAGTTCTTGGAGCTCTTCGAGCCGCTCGGTGTTGTTTTGGAAACGTTGTTTCCCGGCAGATTTACTCTTGGATTTACCGTTTTTCGTTTCGAAACCCGGTGTGGCCCGACGATTTAATCTGGTGAGCGGACGCAAAGTACCGTCGTCGAACCCGAACGTACGTAAGGCATCATGAAAAAGCCGAGATGAATCTTCTGTGCTGGTTGTATCTGCCACCGGCTAGCTCTTCCATTGTGACAGCTGTTCGGTTGAAACTGCTGACAGCCATTTCTGCCACAGCGGACCGAACGTAATGCGTCGGGCGCCCAGACCCTTCAACACCGCGAAGTCGCCAGCACCGTGACCATCCACGGGATGTGCTGTTACGTTTACTGGGACCGAGACTTCTTCCACGAGTCGTGTGATTTCCTCCGCAGTGGAGAGGCCTACAGGATAAACCGCACGGGCTCCAGCCTGTTCCATCAGTGTGATCCGCTCTGCTGCTTCCTCCAGTGGATCAGGGAAAACATCGGTACCGAGTTTCACTGCATCGGTGCGACCGTTAATGACGAACTGCACCCCGGCGTCGTCCGCAGCAGCGCGTGCGCGAGCAATATAGTCAGCATGCTCCTCACGATCACGGACACGACCATTGTCACGGTGGACCACATCTTCGATGTTGGCGCCTACTACACCGACCTCGAGCAAGCGTTGAATCAACTCAGACGGTGCCAGTCCATACCCGGATTCCACATCAACGCTCACGGGAACATCTACGGACTCGACGATCTTTTTGACGACCTCGATGTAGTGAGTGAAATCCATGTTCTCACCGTCTGAGCTGCCGACAGCATCTGCTACCGGGTGACTTCCAACAGTCAGACTACTAAATCCCGCATCGGCAGCGACCGCTGCGCTCCAGGTGTCCCAGACGGTTGGCATCACGAGTACATCGCCGGATTCGTGTTGTTCAGCGAGAGATTGGGCAAGTGCACTGATGTTGGACATTTGAACCTCCTCAGGATTGCAATGCCCACCCTACGTTCCACGTTGTAGCCGACGCCATACTTGCGTCGCAACGAGGTGCAGCAACTTGGCTCCGAACCGTTGTCAGGGCCGTCATTACTTGCGACGCATCAACGCTCTGAGCGTGATGGCGACGCCTGCTACACACCAAATAAATAACACTATGACGTCGCGGGCCCCCGCTTCATAAACCTGCGACGCCAATCCGGCCCGCAATAGATCAGCACCTGCCTGAATTGGAAGATAGTCATGCAGGATTTGAAACCATTCGGGTAGCTGTGACGCCGGAAAAGTGATCGGGGAAAACAACATGACGAAAAAGACGAGTACCTGGCTGATCAATTGGGCCAACATGGGTTGCAGCGTCACGGCAATGGCATAGCCTATGGCAGTGGCCATGACCGTCACCAACACTGCAGCAGCAATCAAGACGCCCCAATCGATAGCAAGACTCAGGTCGTAGCGTAATTGGGCAACGAGAATTCCGATCGCCACCCCGGGCAGGGCAATGGCTGACCAGACGGTCAACTCAACTGCCAACATCAGCGGCCTCGGAACCGGAAGAGACCGCATAAATTCAAACGTGCCATCCGTCCGCATTCGAGCGACAGCCTGCGGAACTAACACCAGACCAATGGTCAAGAGCAGCATTGCTGGGGCGCCGGTCGATAAAAACAGGGCTGTGGCATCAGTAATATCCGGGATGATAAACCCAAAACCGACCACAATTCCCGCTGCGAGCATGCCTTGCACGACCACGATCAAAGGGAGCATTGTTCCAACCTGCAGCAGCTGCCATCTCATGAGCGCAGAGAAGCTCGCCCACAAATTCGCTCGTGGCAGCTGTCGAACACGTTGAGCTTGTTGCACCGAGCCTTCGATTGTCCTAGACATGAACGTCACCCTGTTCCGATGAGCTGTACGTATTATGAGTTGCCGAGGTATATGCCAGGTAGGCGTCTTCGAGACTGGTTGGAGCCAGTCCGTACCCGGTAATCTGCTCGGTGGCTCGCAGAGCATTGGCCCACACAACAGCCTGACCTGCGTGTTCCGAGGCTAGCCTCAGTATGAGATGGCGGCCCCTCCGTGCCTGAGATCTGACCGGCGGCATCCCTGCGGCGGGGGTCTCAGGCGTTAATGGATCGGCATCAGCGAACGGCAAGTGCAACTCCAGCCGCACATCATGATCTTCAGTTCCCCGCAGCTGGGCAGGTGATCCTGAGGCAACGACCTTTCCTCGGTCAAGAATGACGAGATCATCGACGATCCGCTCGGCTTCGGTGACATTGTGTGTTACCAGCAGTACGCCGGCACCTTCATCAGCCCGACGCCGCACGGCGTTCCAGAGAAATCTTCGGCGCCCCGCGTCCACATCGTTGGTGGGTTCATCAAGGACCAGTAGCGGTGTGGGTGCAGCCGCGGCCATCGCGAATGACGTGAGTCGCCGGATCCCTCCCGACAGGCCGCCTCCCTCAGGCAAAGCGCGCCGGTCCAGATAACCCTCGATATTCAGTTCTTCTGCAATGGCTTTTGTGGTCATCTTGGACTCAGCAGCCGAAAGTCCACGCAGTCGACACGCAATTTCAATCGCTGCACGGGGTGTCAGCCCGTCGATCGGAGCTTGGGATTGAGATTGCACCGCCACCTGTCGGCGTGCGGCCGCAGGATGGGCTACCGCATCTATATCACCGAGGTGAATCGATCCGGCATCAGGACGCAGCAACCCAACCAACTGTGAAACAAGCGTCGTCTTACCTGCCCCGTTATGACCGAGCAAGCCGGCCACCTCACCGGGGCGAATGCGTAGAGAAATATCGTCGTTAGCTACGACCTTGCCGAAGCGTCGGGTGAGACCAGAGATAGTAAGCGTGTTATCCATACAACATCCTCAGATACCAACAGTATTCAGATACTGACGGTACGTGGATACTGTGGGGATGTCAACGCATTGCTGCATACGGTTCTGTCCTAGAATCGGTGCATGACAGATTTGCCTGAACCGCCATCTCGCCAACAGCGTCAGCAACAGACCCGTGCTGCTCTTATCGAAGCGGCGCGTGAAGTTTTTGCCGAGCTGGGATACCACGCCGCAAATCTGGAGCGAATTGCTCGTCAGGCCGGATTTTCCAAGGGCGCGGTATATTCGAATTTTTCGGGTAAGGCTGCGCTGTTCTTAGCCGTCATGGATGCAAATCTTGAAACCGTCTGGTCTCAACCGACAGGATCGGCAGATACGCCGCGCCCCGACACATCTTCCGCAGACGTGTTCGAGACAACAGACGAGGCCGAACTAGACCAGGTCATTCGCGGGTTTGCTTTAGCAACGCTTGAGTTCATTGCCGTCGCTGCGCGAGACGAAGAACTCAGCGCCGAACTTCAACAACGAATGCAAGATGTTGTTGATCAATACACTCAGGTGGCACACGATTCACAGATCGTGGACGATGAATTAACACCGCAACAGCTCGGCACATTACTG
Organism: Micrococcaceae bacterium; assembly: GCA_013393415.1. GTDB lineage: Bacteria > Actinomycetota > Actinomycetes > Actinomycetales > Micrococcaceae > Yaniella > Yaniella flava. Next base: position 61,015 of record JABXHI010000027.1, on the reverse strand, counting down.
ACGGCCCTTGATCAAGGTTCGGGGCTCCTCGTCCTTGGTGGCACCGACCTGGTCGACGACGACCTCTTAGGAGTCGGCATGCAACGGTTGCTCGCGACAAAATCAACCACCGATGAGGCTGGGCCTGTCAAGACTGCGCAGCACGCCGACCAACCAGCTGAAGCCGGGGCCGACAGAACCACCAATTCGCACATCCAGGATCGTCTACTGAGGGCGCTAGGAAATCCCACCGTTCAGGACTGATAAGACGGCTGTGGGATCGCCGTGAGCAAGATGAACGTTACACAAGGATGTTCGATTGACAGGAACTCACTGAACTGACCCACGCGATGCCCAAGACTCTTGGTGGATAGCAACGCTGGGAGTAGCGTTCAAGATGACTGGCCCTACGATGCACAACGTGTCGCACAGCTGCAGTATCTCACCAACACGATGATTCGAGTTAGTCGGGTACTCAATGGAACGCTCGACCAGGTGTGGCGTCGGATTTACTGGCGAAGTGCTCGGATCTTTGTGGTTACAAATGTAAACGCTTTGCGAGCTCGTGGCGGACTTCTGCACCGCGGGCGATCTGCAACAGCACCAGCGCGACCACGCTGATGCCACCGCAAATTGCTGAAGGCACCGGGTTGGTCACCCAGCCGAAAATCAACGAGCCGATCGGGACCAGGCCCAGCAGAATCGTCAGACCGCTGTAAACGATGTGCTCCCCGACTTCCATCCGCAGTACTCTTACGGTGATCAGGAGGGCAACGACCGACGACGCGCACACGATGGGGACAGCGTAATTCATTGACCAGCCGTACCAGCCGGTCAGGTAGTCCCAGTAGACACATACCACCCCCACTAACACCACAATGTAGACGGTATTTTTGGCAACATTATGACGCTTACGTATAGCGGTCAGCGCGACGAGCCACATGGCGCTAACTCCCAGCCACACGGAACGCAGGGCACCAAACTCCGCTGGGCCACGCCCTAATAGAAGCTGGGCAGCAAATGAGGCAACGATGACGGCAAGCGAGCTGAGGAACAGGATCCGCAACACGCGGCGCCGAGAAAACGTCAGGGGCACTGCAGGAAACGGGCTGCGAGCCGATTCCCCAACGACAGTGGCATCACACAGGGGGCAGCGGGTCCATGTCCCCTCGATGTCGGCGGCACATTCAGTGCAGCGTCTCATGTGTCTGTCTCCTGTTCGAGCTCTGCCTCAGTGACCCGTGCGGCCGCGACCTGCACATCGATCCCCTGGCCGGTCAGCAAGCGTACGAATGCTCGGATGTGATCGGTCTCGATGAACGGGGAGGTGAACGTTGCCGTGAGCAGACCTGCATGCGACATGACGGAGAGCTGCGGTCTCACCGCAGAGACTTGAAACGCCATGCGTTGGACGTGTGAATCAGCCGGCTCCCCGAGATTCACACGGCCCAGATTCGACATGGCCACGGTGAGCCCGCGGTTACTGGCCCAGTTAATGCCGCGCAGGATGACATCTTTAAGCGGGCGGGGCACGATCCGCAGCAATGGCATTTTTTCGAACCGAATGAATCTGCGGAGTTTCTTTTCTAGCGCTTCGGGGGTTGCTTTTGGTCTAAATTGGCTATCCAAATGCCTACCCACGGAGCCGACGTCGTCAGCTCCGTGCCCGTAGGTGTGTTCGACCCGAACGGTGGCGAAGAAATTTCGCGGTGACGTTGAGGGGAAGAACTGACGTAAGTTCACTGGAACCGACGCCGAGAGTGTACGGGTGGTGTCCGAACCATCCGAGGATACCCGAATGGATTCGAAAAACAGTGCCGTCAGGTACATCGTCAGCGAGATACTTTCGGCGCGCGCCAGCTCGAGCACTTGTTTGGCGGGCATCGTGAGTTCAACAGCCCGAGTGCGAAAGTCCGGAGTGCGGGTGCCGGTGACGCGGTGCACCTTCTTCGCGGCACCCCCCGCTCGAGGGCCGGTAGGTGTTTCGTTGGGTTGTTTGTCCCGGCGGCCCCGGAAGTAGTGCGTGAAACTGTCGGTGACCAGTTCGTGCTCTGTTGCCCCGTCATCGACCTGCCCCGATTGCGGCACCAGGTTGATGGGTCCGGTGTTCTCCAGGGCCCGTTGTTGCTCCGGGTAGCGCACGCGGAGGTATTCGGCGACAAGATCCGTCAGGAACCACAGGGCACCGGTACCATCGGACAGTGCATGAAAGACTTCTAACACGATGCGTTCGTCGTGGTGCATGACCCGAAACAGCAGCCCGCGTCGATCCGCATCATAAATGGGTGCGCACGTCGGTTTGTCATCGGCGGTGACATACGGGCGAAGATCACTGTCTTGCAGGTAGTACCAAAACACGGCACGTCGAAGAACCGCGTGATAGAGCCGATAACGGTCGTATGTCCTGTCCAAGGCGGTCTGCAACATCTGCGGATCCACCTCGTGATCCATCTGGGCACTGAGACGGAACACCTTGGAATCCGTCTCGCTACGGGCTGCCAGGAAAATGTTGGACGCGTTATCGAGTCGCACCCAGTTCCGTCGAGTCATGCCGACTCCTGAGAACCGGGTTGTTCGTCAACGGTTGGTTCACCAAGAAAAGTATTGATCACCTCGTAGGCCTCCCGCAGAGATCGGGAGACGCGTGGCAACGCGATGAAACCGTGTAGCGCGCCGTCCACCCGATGTATCTGAACCGCATTACCAGCCTGTTCAAGTGCTCGACCGTACGCTTCGCCTTCATCCGCCAGTAAGTCCAGCTCGGCGGTGATCACCAGCGTGCTGGGCTGGCCGGCGAGGTCTTTGGCTTCCAATGGTGACACGAGTGGATTGGAGCGTTGTTGTTGATCGGTCAGATAGAGCTTGAAGTAATCATCGACTTCAATATTAGTGAGTCGGTAATCTTTTCCGTGTTTGCGCACCGAGTCGAACGGTGAGGTCGCCGGATCGTGATTCCAGTGGGTCACAGGGTAGAGCAAAATTTGTCGGGTCGCGCCGCGATGGCCGCGTTCTTGCAGCAGCAACGAGACGGCGGCGGTCAGGTTTGCCCCCGAAGAATCGCCGATCAACACAATGTTGTCGGCATCGTCGAGGCCGACCGTACTCGGGTCGTCTAGCAGGTGCCGAACCACGCTATAACAATCGTTCAGACCCGCAGGAAAGGGGTGTTCTGGTGCCAGACGGTAGTCCACCGAGACGACCACACATCCGGTCAGATCAGCCATCGTGTCACATGTCGGAGTGTAACTCTCCACGTCGCCGACGACCCAACCACCACCGTGAAAGAACACCAACACGTCATCACGCAAACGGTCTTTTGGTTGGAATACCCGTACCGGAATCTGATGGTTCCCGTCATCAGAAGGCATCTCGCAGTCCTCAGCCCGCGATGACAGTGCCAATGATGCGGCAAGTCGACGTTGCCTACGGCGGATCTTCTCGTACTCTTCGAGCATGTTCACCCGTGGTGCCGCAAACAGGCCCAGTATTGCTCGAAGGAGCCGATTCACCAGTGAGCGACGGGTGTTCGGCGAACCTGTCTGCCCGTCTTGTGGTGGCATGTGCATCGTCCTCCTCCTACGGAATGACCTTTGTACCACCCCGGCGCGTTTCAGCTGCGCTATGAGCTGTCCCGCCGTGAGCTTATCACTCCGTCATGCTACTCTCGACAAGATGCAACCTCATCATCTCAACCGTCTTGCAGTATTCACCGGTTCGGCCCACGGGGCCTCTACTGAATATACAACCGCAGCCGAAGAATTCGCACGAACTGCTGTCAAGGCCGGCACAAATATTGTCTACGGCGGCGGCAAAGTCGGGCTCATGGGAGTCGTAGCAGATAGTGCGCTTGCTGCAGGTGGCGATGTGATTGGTGTGATCCCTGAATCGCTGGTGCACGGCGAGATCGGGCACCCCGGTCTTTCAACGCTCGAAGTCGTGCCAGATATGCACATCCGCAAGACTCGCATGGCAGACCTCGCCGATGGTTTTGTGGCGTTACCGGGCGGCGCTGGGACGCTCGAGGAAATTTTCGAAGTCTGGACCTGGCAGCAGTTGGGCCTCCATGCCAAGCCCGTCGCGCTCTATGATGTCGATGGTTTCTGGCAACCGCTCCTCGAAATGTTGGACCACATGACGGAGCAAGGTTTCATCTCGTCCAGGTTCCGCGAGACACTCATTGTGGAAACCACCCCGACAGCACTACTCAACGCAATGTCCGCGTGGCAACCTCAGGCACCGAAGTGGCCCGCAACAATGGACACCACCGCAGAGCCTCGGGGCTTGTAGTGGGCGACCGAGTTTTGCATTGCATACATCGATTTCACGCTCATCCGCATCGTCCGGCTAGAGGTTGAACTTGCCAGGTTGAAATCGTGGCACGAAGATCAGATAGGTATTCTTTTTAGCGACCGATCGTTTACCCTCCTCCCACAAAGGTGGAGCCCCTTTCAGAAAAGTAGAACGAAGACCGAACAGTCGCACTCGGCCTATCCCTGCTCGATTCGGCTTTCCCGCAGCGCTTGCGTCTCCTCCCGCCTCTCGAGCACAGATGTGATTTGCTCCAGATATGACGGCATCTAGTTCGACGGCGTGACATACTCGTGCCGCAGGTCAATCACGGTGGCAATATGGTCAAAATCGTGGTCGGCTGTTAGCACAGTGGCGTCATTTACAATGGCATATCCTGCGACAAGAATGTCTAATGAGCCGGCTGCACGGATCAAACCTGAGTTCCACATTGCACTTTGTATGTCGAGTACAAGAGATTCGTCAGGAGCATTTTCAAGTGGAAACCCCAGAGAAACCTGTTCGCGGTAGTGTGCATGATCCGCCGGAGTACGAGCGCTATGGCAGAATTCCAACACCTAGGGCGGACAGGTCACAAAAAGATCAGCAGACGTCCGCTCGATCCGACCCAACCGCGTGACAATATTTGGATCGCCCGTAGCCAGCCTTGCCCAAACCGAATTGTCCACTAGATAATCGGTCACGACGACTTAGATGCAGGTAGCTCGACAGGAGCGCCAAGCTCTGCGGGGAAATCTTCCAGCCCCGCAATACCATCGATCATGACGCCTTCTGTTTAGAAGCAATGAGCCTGCGCAACGCTAAATCAAGAACCGCCCTGTTCGACCGTTCACCGGTCAATGCCCTGGCGCGTTCGATGAGTTTTGGGTCTAAATCAACATTTGTTATTGCCATACTGAATTCTTTCCTTTATATAACTGATAAATACTTTTCTCCTATAAAAGACAGCAAGTCCAAGATTTTCGTGCATGTTTCAACGCTGAGCCAAACTGGGTATCTATATGCCCAGGCATGAGCACCTTAAGCTGTTCAAGACTGTCCTTGCACGGCTCTGCCCCCATAGTGACGCAGGAAAGCTGGGGCAGGATTACTTCACGCCAAACGCCACTAGACGGAGACGGTAACCAGTGAAAGAGTGGAGCCATGACTGAATCACGCATTACCAGCGCCGAACGTGAAGTTTCGATCCCAGCCGCCCAGGTTTTCAAGTTAATCGCCGACCCAGCCCGCCACCCACAATTTGACGGTAACGACAACCTATCTCGTGCTGATCAGGGGCAACGCATCGATCGAGTCGGCCAACGTTTCACCATGGAGCTCACGAACGGCCAAAGCCGTGACAACGAGGTGGTGGAGTTTGAAGAGGGCCGCCGTATCGCTTGGAAGCCGGCCCCGGTAGGCGAAGAACCTCGCGGTCATGTGTGGCGGTGGGAACTCGAACCGGTCAATGACCTCACGACGCTAGTACGCCACACGTATGACTGGAGCGAACTGACCGATGAGACCCGGTTTGAGCGCGCCAGAGCGAACACCGAAGAAGCGTTGAGCCGGTCGGTGACCAAGCTGGCCGAGTTGGCTGAAACCCTAGATGCGGGTATCGAGGTTACAGACTAAGGGAAAGGCTCCGGCAGTGCACTCACCGCAGATGTGGATTACAGCGAAATTTTGCAATCCGTTATGCGAACATCCACTACTCAAGCAGGATGGTCACATGGTTGGTATCGTCAGCCGCTCCGAGATCAACCGCCTGGCGATCGGAAACTACTTGAGCACACGCGTTGATACGCCGCAGTTTGCTGAGGCACAGACCGCGAGCGTTTCATAACTCACGCGTCTCTGCGGGAGAACAGAGTCAGTGCCGCACCGAGCACAACGACCAGCCAGCACGCCAGGACCACCACGGCGAGGAGCGGAACCAAGTGCACTGCCTGGCCGGGGTCGGTTGATCCAGAAATGCTAAGAATCGCAGCATTCGGAAACATCGGCAACAGGAATTGCTGCGCCGCGTTAGGCAGCATTGAGACCACGGCGGGAGCAAACATTACTGCCAGCGTGGCCGTCACTGCACCGCCGGTAGTGCGGACAATGAACGCAAGAGCAGCAACCAGCACAGAATAGAAAGGCACTATCAGTAGACTGCCCAACGCCATCCGCAGAAGTTCCCCGTCCATCAAATTGAGCACCGGTAGACCGGATACCGCCAGAACCAACTGCGCCACGAGTATCGCCAGGAGAACGGACACCAAGCCTGCCAGCACTGCGGCCCCTGCCAACACGAGGAGCTTCGCCGAAAAGACCTTAACGCGGTTCGGCGTAGCCACCAGGGTGGTGCGCATCATCCCCGTGGCATATTCGGAGGCCACGAACCATGCCCCCAAGATGATGAAGACGACTGCGGTTGCGTCGACGCCGAGCAAAGCCGTACTGGCAATATCGGCCCACAACAGCGCAGCCAGCGAGTCACCTTGTGTGACATCGATTGTCAGTAGAAACAGCAGAGCGGTCACCGCAGCAAGCACGACCGCGAGGGTTACGAGGACACGTGGGAACCGCAGCGTCCATATCTTTATCGCCTCGGAGGCAATCACAGATTTCAACCCGCTACGACGAAGCACGGTCGATTGCTGGTCAACGTTCGTGACGGTCATGTAAAGCCTCCACACCAAGGGTTTCTTGCTCGGTCAGCGCCAAGAATGCAGTTTCGAGATCGGTCTGTTCGGGGGTTAGTTCATACAGTGGTATCCGGTTTGCTGCAGCCAACTCACCGATCCGTGGTGCCCCCAGCCCGGCGACCCGAAGCGCACTGTGGGCAGGGTCCATCCCTTGAGATTCATTACCAACGGTGGCCTCACTCGTTGTCTGGTGAATTTTCGCGCCATGGTCGACCAGTAGAACACGCAGTTCGTCGCTTCGCGGCGACTGTACGATCACTTGCGCAGCAGACGTGAACAGCTGTTCAACGTCAACATCGGCCACGAGCCGTCCGCGGTTGATCACGATCACCTGGTCGGCGGACTGCTGCATCTCCCCCATAAGATGGCTGGAGACAAAGACGGTGCGCCCCTGTGCTGCCATATCCTTCATGAAGTCACGGATCCAACGCATACCGGCAGGGTCAAGCCCATTGGATGGCTCGTCGAGGATGAGCGTTTCCGGATCACCTAACAGCGCCGCTGCGATCCCCAAGCGTTGGAACATACCCAACGAATATCCAGCAACCCGCCGGTCGGCCACATCAGATAACTCCACCATCTTCAATACTTCAGTGACGCGACCCGACGGCAAGTTACCGGCTCGGTTCAACCACCGCAGATGGTCGCGCGCCGTACGACCCGTCTGGATCGCTTTGGCGTCGAGTAGCGCACCCACTTCACGCATAGGGGCTGGAACATCGGCGTAGGAGCGGTTATTGATGGTGGCAACACCGGATGTAGGCCGGTCCAGTCCTAAGATCATGCGCATGGTCGTGGTCTTGCCGGCTCCGTTTGGGCCCAAGAACCCGGTCACAACACCCGGCTGGACGTCAAACGACACATCATCAACCGCTGTTGTGCCGCCATAGTGCTTTGCGATCTTCGCGACGGAGATCATGGAGGTCCACTCCGCATGTTTTTTATGCAGTTGTATTATAATAAAACAAAGACCTGGTTTAACGCAATGCACTCGCATGATAAAAATAGGGAGGGTTTGGATGCCGAAAGTCGTTGATCACGAACAGCGCCGACAGAAGCTTGCCGAAGCCGTCTGGCACATCACAGCCAACCGTGGGCTCGATGCGGTGACTCTGCGCGCCGTCGCTTCGGAATCCAACGTTTCCATGGGCACAGTACAGCACTACTTCGGCACCAAGGACCAGATGATTCTGTTCGCGTGTCAATATATGATCGACCTGGCAAACTCTGGGGCCTCCAATTCGTTGACGGAATCGCAGGAGCCTGACCACCCTCGAACGGTAATCCGCACGGTCATGCATCAGACCCTGCCGCTGGATGAAGCACAACGCATCGGCAGTTCGGTCTGGCTAGCCTTCGTCGCACGTTCCGCGGTGGATGCTGATCTTGCCACGCTAATTCGGGATGCCTGGGCTGGGTTACATGAGCTGATCGCAGGTCAGCTGCACGTTGCGCAAGCCATCCACCAAGTCTCTTCGGAGTTCGCGACCGACCGTGAGGCGATGACTCTCGTGGCCGTCACTGATGGCCTGGTTTCTCACCTGCTTGTCGGGCACTATTCAGCCGACGAGGCTCTGGCTGTCGTCGAGGATCATCTCGATCGGATCTTCAGTCCCCACTCTGCAAGGAGTGGTGTTTTAGGTTCGGCGGCTCAAGAGCACTGAGACGAGTTTCTACCAGTCATGCGAGAATCGCGAGTTCTCCTCAACAAGGAACCACCGTGGAACAAAGGGACGGGCAAAATTAGGTATCTTCTTCTTGCAACGCTGCTACGTCGGCCAGCTGCGTCTGCGGTGTGTGCTCAGGAACATCCTCATTGAGACGTAACCCGGTTTCCGAGTCGAACACGTGCAGATACGAGATATCGGGAGCAACATAGACAGTTTCGCCCTTCATTGGAGGTTTCCGTCCATCGACCCGAACAATCGTGGGTTGCAGCGTTTCGAAGCCCTTGGGAATACCAAATATATAGGCATCTGCGCCCAATTCTTCCGTCAAAAGAACTTCCATCTCCAATCCGCCGGTCTCAGCACCTACGAGGTGAAGATCTTCAGGACGCATCCCGAGTGTGACGGTGGAGGCTGAGGCTCGCTGCAGTATTCCAGCCGGGACCTCGAATCGTTGATCACCGACTTCAACGCTCGACCCATCGTGGTTGGCCGTGAGCAGGTTCATGGATGGGGAGCCAATAAAGCCAGCAACAAAGACGTTGGCGGGCCGAGCATAGAGATTTCGCGGCACATCGACCTGCTGCAGGATACCGTCTTTCAGGACGCACACCCGGTCGCCCATCGTCATCGCTTCGACCTGGTCGTGGGTGACGTACACGGTAGTGACCTGCAGCTTTCGGGTCAGCGCTGCAATTTGAGTGCGGGTTTGGACCCGGAGCTTGGCGTCAAGGTTCGATAAGGGCTCGTCCATCAGAAAGACCTTTGGAGACCGGACAATCGCCCGTCCCATGGCTACACGTTGTCGCTGACCACCAGATAATGCTCGTGGTTTACGCTCGAGATAGTCCTCGAGGTCTAACAACTTGGCGGCTTCTCGAACCTGGCGATACCGTTCTTGTTTCGATACTCCGGCGATTTTGAGGGCAAAGCCCATGTTGTCAGCAACCGTCATGTGAGGGTAGAGCGCATAGCTCTGGAAGACCATGGCGATGTCGCGATCTTTGGGCGACACGTCAGAGACGTCTTCCCCACCGATGAGGATGCGACCCTCATCGATTTCTTCGAGCCCTGCGAGCATGCGAAGCGCAGTCGATTTTCCGCAGCCAGACGGACCGACCAACACGAGGAACTCGCCGTCTTTGATCTCGAGTTCGAGTTGGTTAATGGCCGGACGGGCACCAGCGGAATATATTCTGCTCGCCGCGTCGTAGATTACAGATGCCATAGTTGCTATTACCTTTCGCAGGACAAGGGTTGGGGTGAACCCACAGGCACGTAATGGGCCCACGGGTTCACCCCGGCGATTCGAGTGGAGTTTACTGTTCTACTTCGTCAGCCAAGTCCGACTCATAGAGCGACTCAAGCTCGGCTTGGACGTCCTGCATGGTTTCTTCAACATCAGCATCCGTGGTGAGGATGTCCTGCAGCGCCTGCGAGAGTTCCAGGTCGCCACCTGGAACGAACAGTCGTGCATGATCTTGCACACGTGCGCGCTCGAGCTGGTCGACGGCAGTTTCAAACTGTGGAGTCTCCGCGTAGACATCCGACATGTCAGCATCCACATGGACCGGTACGTAACCAGTTGCAGCTGAGAACTCAGCGGTTGCCTCAGGACTCGACATGTGACCGGCAAACATAGCTGCCGCCAGCTGACGTTCCGGTGTGCTATCCGAAGCAATCATCAGACCGGCACCGCCGGTTGGGGTCTCACCTTCGGCAGCAGGTCCGCCCGGCAAGAATGCGGTTCCTACTTCAAAGTCGGCAGATTCAAGAATCCCGCCCAGGGAGCCGGTGGACTGCACAATTTGACTGGTCGCGCCAGCGGAGAAGTCATCAGCCGGGTCCCCCGATGCCACACCCGCCCAGTCGTTCGTGGCGTCTCGGGCGAACTCTAACGCCTCGACGGTCTCTGAAGAAGATACCGCCGAGAAGTCCCATTCATCCGACCATGCGCCCCCATACCCCCAAACGAGGTTAGCCATTGACCACGCTGGGTACTGGTCTTGTGGTGGGAAAGTGAAAGCCGCGTCCGCGACACCGGCTTCCATCAGCTGGTCGGATACTTCGGCTGCTTCTTCCCAGGTTTCTGGTGGGGCCTCGATACCTGCTTCTTCATAGTGGTCAGCATTGTAGTAAAACAACGGGGTCGACCGTGCGTAGGGCACCCCGTAGTGGGCGTCTTCGTAAAGGTAATCCTGATATAACGCTTCGACGTAACCCGACGGGTCGACCTCGGCAGCTTCGAGCAGGTCGTCAACCGGCATCAGGGAATCATTGAGGTAATTCGGGAACCACGTGGCATCGGAGAGCACGACGATGTCGGCTTCCGCATTGCCCTGTGCTGTTTGGAATCGCTGGGAGGTTTCTTCGTAGTTCGCTCCTGAAGTCACGACGTTCACCTCTATCCCGGTGTCTTCGGTGAACTCGGCGATCAGTTCGTTTTCGACATCCTGGGAGCCACCCGGGTGGTTGGTCCAGAACGTGATCTCTTCTGCCGGTTCAACCCCCTCGAGTTCTACTGCTTCTGCTTCGGTGGCTTCACCGGAGGTATCCGGGCCGCAGGCAGTCAGTCCGAGCACCGCAATGCTGAGCACAGCGGCGCCGAGCGTTGTCCGACGGTTCTTACGTGTGTGCGCTGGCTGTTGTTTCATAAAGACTCCTTCAAGTTGTGTGGAGATGAGTTGTCGTATGCGATGCGTTATTTGACAGCACCTTGGGTGAGACCTGCAACGATGTATCGCTGCAGGGCCGCGAAAATGATGAGCACGGGAACGATGACCAGCACCGCGCCTGCCATGAGGATGCCGTAGCTGCCGGTCTGACTTTCGATAGATTGGAGCAGGTTGAGTCCCACTGGCAGCGTCATTTTATCCGGAGAATCGATAATGATCAGCGGCCACAAGAAGTTGTTCCACTCGTTGACGATGGTTACCAGCGACACCGTTGCGATGGCTGGAATGGAGACGGGAACCGCGATCTGAAGCAGTTTGCGAAAGTGGCCCGCCCCGTCGAGTTCTGCGGCTTCAAACATTTCTTTTGGCAGCGCCATAAAGTGTTGGCGCAACAGGAACGTGCCGAAAGCTGTCCCAAGCCCGGGAAGGATGATCCCCCACAGGGTATCGCGTCCACCCAACGAGCTGATCGTGAGATAGTTGGGCAGCATCGATACTTCCGGCGGCACCATTAACGCCACCAGAATTCCCAAGAAGATCAGATTCACGCCGGGCACTCGGATGAACACGAGCGCGTAGGCAGTCGTGATCGCCAGGACGACTTTGACCGTGGCACCGATGACGGTCACGATCACGCTGTTTCCCAACACCGTCAATAGCGGGACGCGATCACCCACAGTCTCATAATTACTCAGGGTGGGATCCTGCGGCAGCAGCGATGGATCCAGCGTCACGATCTCATTGGCCGGCTTGAAGCTCGATAGCACCATCCAGGCCAGCGGCAGGACGATCACCAGCAGCGCGATGAGGATGGGCAGGTATCCAGCCAGCAACGTATCGGCGAGGTTTTTCGGAGCGAAGGCTTGCCGCCAGTCGGGCTTCTTGGGCTTGGGCGTCTTCTTCGGCTTGACCGATCCGGTGGTTACCGGTGGGATGGGCGTCATTTTGGAAGTCACTGGTAATGCACCTTCCGTTCCACATAGCGCAGTTGAACGGCCGTGATGACGAACAACGTTATGAACAGCACAACCGCGATGGCGGCCGAATAGCCAGCCCGTTGATACGCTCCGAACGACTGCAGGTAGATCTCAAAGATGATCGTGTTGGTGCCATGGCCTGTCGGAGTCATGGTGCGCAGGACGTCGAAGGCGTTGGTCATCGAGAAAATGATGTTGGTGACCAAGAGGAAAAACACTGTTGGCGTCAGCAACGGGAGGGTGACCGAGAAAAACCGGCGGACTGGGCCGGCCCGGTCGATCTTGGCGGCCTCGATCAAATCCTGTGGAATGGACTGCAAGCCGGCCAAGAACACCACAGCGCAATAGCCCAAATTTTTCCAGACGTAGACGATAATGACCATCAACAAGGCCCAGTTTTCGTCGAGGTACCACTCGGGAGATTCCAGTCCGAAGAAGTTCAGGATGTGTGACAGCGCGCCCAAGGTTGGGTCGAAGATAAAGTTCCACACCATGGCCACGCCAACACCCGATAGGACATACGGCGAGAACACCGCGGTTCGCGCCAACGTTCGACCCGGGATCTTCTTGTTGAGCACCAGGGCAATCAACAAGCCAAGGATCATGGACCCCAGCACTGCTCCGGCCGTGAAAATGCCGGTGACCCGCCATACTTCCACCCCGGAGTCCGAGGTGAAGAACTGAATATAGTTCTCGAGCCCAACTGGCTCGGCGGTTGCAGAACCAAGTCGCCAATCCAGCGTCGAATAATACATGTTGCTGAACAGCGGATAGTAAATAAACGCGAGGATCAGCAAGATGTTGGGGCCGGCGAAGATCAGAAATAACGACCAGTTCTTCGACAGTCTGCGGCGTTTTCGCTGTTTCCGTGCGGTAGCGAGTTCAGGCCCTCCTAAACGGCCCTGCGCAGCCGAATCCTCCGAGTCCAACGCGTGCCCTTCGGTCGTGCTTCCGTGTCGAATAGCCGTCATCAACCCTCCTTCCCCTTAGACACGAGTCACAGTGTCCAATACTGGAGCAAACCTTCAGGAGCATTGAGCTGAATTCCACATGAACCGATATCAAACCATTGGTCCGTGTGACACGACGGCCATGAACGCAGTTGCCTAAAGCAGACTGTACATGTAAAACTGACTATACACGTAAAAGACGCTTTACAGGAGGAGTGACAATGAGCGGCGAAACTCGTACCGACATCCGAACCCTATGGGGCCGCACCCGCTTTGCCAGCGGCCGCTTTCCAGCCTTGGCCCTGGCCATCCCGCTCGGACTGGTGCTCGCTGTAGGAGCCGGAGCAATCACTCTGTGGGCCGGGGTAGCCCGAGGAGAGCTGGCGCTACTTATCGCCGCGGTCTTCGCGGTCATTATGGCCCCGGGCCTGGCGGGCTTGGTGTGGGCGCTCGTGGTTGATCGATCCACAATCAAAGGAGCCATCGATAAGCCCGAGGAATCAGTCGAATCGAAATGGTTAAATTCAGCCATGTCAGGGGCTTTGAGCGACACAGTTACGGTGACAGGCTTAGGCCTGGCTACCATCGCGATCACCGGGTTCGATTTCGACGTACTCTGGGCGCTCACGGGAGTACTGCTTATCGCTATATTCAGCACCTTCGTGCGCTATGTCATGGCAATGAAGCGGGGCTGATCGTGCAGAACTCGCTACCCGAACGACGGAAAGACCTGGGCTGGTCACAGCAACGTCTCGCCGACGAGCTCGGAGTCTCCCGCCAAACAATCATCTCCATCGAACGAGGTCGCTTCGACCCGTCCTTGCCTCTGGCCTTCCGTTTAGCTGAGACCTTCGAATGCAAGATTGACGATCTTTTCGACCCTCATGGCGAAGGCAACTAGCCACTCTCACACCACAGTAATGCGGTCACCGATCCGTGAGTTGGCCTGCCAGAACAACACACAGTTCTTCAACTGCCCCGACAGACCAGCGACCGAAAAATGCAACAACAATCGGAGTCTTTTTTACAGTTGGATTCCAAGTTTGGCACTCCTTAAACCTAGCGAATAACGCATGTGTTACAGTGGGGGCACCATATCCCCCACGCCTCTCCACGATGCGCACTTGGGGGATCTTTTTATCCATCATCGCTCAGGAGGAGGGGCATTCATGCGGCGACAACCCCGGCCGCGTGGGTCTGGTCACTACGACAAACCACCAATGATGAATGTGGACCTCGTCAAGCGCCTCGCTGATCGCGGATTAGAAATACCCCACCCGGATAGAGCGGCCAGGTACCTGCGCCACATTGGATATTATCGGCTTTCTCCATATACGATCCCATTTCAACAGGGCGGTCCCGACCATCAGTTCCGCACAGGCACGTCGTTCGATGATGTACTAGACCTCTACGTGTTCGATCGTGAACTCCGCTTGGTGGTCCTCGACGCCTTAGAACGCGCCGAGGTCGCACTCCGGGCGGCACTAACGGATCATATGTCGACACGGTACGACGACGCTCACTGGTATGTAGATCCATCGCATTTCGATCAACAACGTCGCCACGGTAATTTTCTCACGCTGGTCAGAAAAATTTGCGAAGAACGGTTGCTGGGCAAACCCGACAGCGCACAAGACCATCTAGTCCACGTCTCAGCCCTCGAGCATTACCTCACAACATACGGGACCCCCGAGATGCCACCTTCATGGCTGATGGTGGAAACCTTATCCATCGGGCAACTAACCAGCTTATACCGAAACCTTCAACGACGTGCTGACCGAACGGAAATCGCTAAAAGTATCGGATTGACCGCGCCAGTCTTGGAATCGTGGATGCTTACTTATACCCGTGTTCGGAACATTTCCGCGCACCATGGTCGGCTATGGAACGTTGGTTTAGGCGTCTACCCTATGATTCCGACGTCACCCAAAATTTCATGGCTGAGTGGTACAGATTCCCTACCGGCTCGATCCAGAAAACGTCTATATCCTGTTCTGGTATCCCTTCAGTCAATTCTTAATGAAATTTCACCGCATAGCAGTTGGGCTCAACGTCTTCACAACCTCCTAAATACACGTCCCAAATTGAACCTTATCGCTATGGGGGCCCCTGAAAACTGGGCTGAAGATTCTTTTTGGGCTCGCCACATCGGCTGAGTTCCATTGCAGCCTCTCGGAGGACCACATGATAACGTCCAGCAGCGAGCGGAGCACCGTAGGGCGTCATTCTGTCAATTGAATGGCCACAGTAGCGCCAAGGTCCTCAGCAGCCTCGAGATGCTCGTCGGTGATGTCCCCCAGCGCCTCCAAGATTTCGCCACCGAGCTGCCACCCCAGCGCCCCGACGATTCCCTCAACCGATCGGACGGCTCCGGTCGTGTCATACCGGCCATGCACGATGAGGCCATAAGGTCGCCGACGCATACTTCGCTCGCCTTCGCTCGCGCTCCCGTCCGCGCTCAGTGACCCACCAATCTTGAGGAACGTACTGTCGAAAACGTGCTTCAGTGCCCCACTCATGTATCCAAAATTGGCTGGGGTGATGAACAGGTAACCGTCAGCCTCCTTGATCGCGGTCTCATCTGCTTCACCCCGAGCCCATGCCAAAGCGGGAACCGAGGTGACTTCGACGCCTTCAATATCTGGATGGTTGGCACCTTTGAGTGCCGCGTCGAGCAATTGCTGAACACTGTTGGTTGGGCAGTGATGAATCACCAGAAGCTGTGTCATAACACCACCATGGCACATTCAAAGAGCACCATCCTAGAGCAGGCTCGCTTACGATGACTGAATGGATGCTTTCAGCGTGACACCGGAACAACTACGAGACTCCCTCGGCCTCGAGTTGTGGCGTATCCCGATAGTCATTATCACGGCCATCGTCATTTATCTTGCGTGTTTACTACTCCTGCGCCTTTTCGGTGCACGGGTATTGTCCGGGCTCACAGGATTCGACGTCGTCGTGGGTATCATGTTCGGCTCTGTAGCGGGTCGCGTAATCGTTGGCGACCCACCGACCCTGACGGCCGGCATCATCGGCCTAGCCACACTACTCACCTGCGAAGCGATTTTCGGCCAGATACGCAGCAATATAAACATCCACAAGGTGCTACATGTCCAACCAACAGTGGTATTGGCACACGGAAAACCTCAGCCCGACCTGATGCGCAAGACCCACGTGACGCACGACGACATCATGAGTTCGCTGCGCCGGGCGGGAATCTCAGATCCAGCGCAGGCCCGGTGCATCGTACTCGAACCCAGCGGTTCGCTGAGCGTCCTACGCCGCGGCACTCCCTTGGATCCACAAGTCTTGGAAAACGTACTCGGTGCTGAACGGGTGCTTTCGCAGGACAGTCCGGATCTGGACTAATGGGGCGTGTTCTCACCAGAAAACTCGGTAAAGTCTACTTTTTGGCACGCAGTCGAAAGGCCCGCCACCAATCGGTCGGTAGCGGGCCTTTCGAACTCGATGAACAATCAAGCGACGAGCTTATGTGGTCTGTTGACGGTGTTTACCTTCAGCTGCTTCCTCAATGAGTTTGGCGTTGAATGCATCAAGATCACCTGGGTTCCGGGAGGTTGTCAGACCGTTGTCGACGACAACTTCTTGGTCGACCCAGTTGGCCCCGGCATTCTTTAAGTCAATGGAGACCTTATCGACACTGGTGACTTTTCGTCCTTCGACGACGCCGGCGTTGATCAGCAGCCATGGGCCGTGGCAGATTGATGCCACCGGTTTCTTGGCCGAGAAGAATCCGCGCACGAAGTTCAGCACATCGTCGTTGGTGCGAAGGGTATCCGCGTTCAGAGTGCCGCCGGGCAGTACGACGGAGTCGAAGTCTTCGGCTTTTGCCTCGCTGATGTGGCGATCCACGGTGAACGAGTCTCCGTGATCCCAATCGCCCTGCATAGCAGTGATGCTGTCTGTCTTATCCGATACCAGCACCGGGGTGGCGCCCGCGTTCTTCACCGCGTCCCACGGTGAAGTAAGTTCCACCTGTTCGACGCCATTGGTGGCGACAAATGCGATGGTATGTCCGTTGAGATTCTCAGTCATACATCCTCCTTTGAGTTGCAGATGTTCGACTTCCATGTTCCACACAAACACGGTGCCGACGCAGTGGCAAGACCTGTTCAACGAGGCACGCATACGACATGGCGTCCACTATGAAACGATCTCCCAGTAACCCAAGAGTCACGAACTATGACGCTCACGTTCAATCGCCTTCTCCACAGCTCATCTGCTATTCTCTACAGCATCAAATCGCAGGTGTATCCGCCCGACCCGATGCCGTGACGAAAGCGGTAGAACATCGAAGGGAGCTCCATGCCCGCACAAGTGCCACCCGGCCGCCGCATGCAGAACCTCATTTACCGGGCCGGGCTCTACGGCCGCCGACCGAAGGTCCCTGTCAACAGCGAGAAGCTACACAATGCTGCGGTGAACACCATGTCGCGCCAGGCACGGGGCTACATCGATGGCTCTGCAGGAACGGAGTCCACCAACGACAACAACCGACGCGCTTTTAACCAGTGGCATCTAGTACCTCGGATGGCTTCGCCGGTCAGCGCGCGTAGCTTACAGATTCAGCTACTGGGTCTGGATCTTCCGACTCCTTATCTGCTGGCACCGATCGGCGTAGCAGAAATGGTCCACCCGCAAGCGGATGTCGCTACGGCCAAGGCGGCGAGGCGCACCACGATCCCCATGACGGTCTCCACCCAAGCTTCCGTGCCCGTGGAAGAGATCGCCGCTCAATTAGACGGTTCTCCCTGGTTTTATCAGCTCTACTGGGGCACCAGCGACGCGGTGGCCTTTAGCATGGTGCGCCGTGCAGAGGCCGCCGGAGCTAGCGCCATAGTCGTCACGTTAGACACGTTAATGTTGGGTTGGCGCACCCGCGATCTGGACAATGGTTTCCTGCCCTTTGCCCATGGTATGGGCGTTGGGCAGTACACCTCCGACCCCGAGTTCGCCAAGTTGGTCGAAGCCCGGGTACACGCCGATAGGCAGCAGACCAACACAGCCGATTCTCCGAAGCCCACCCCTGCTGCAGTACGAGCACTGATCGGTATGTCCAGACGATACCCAGGACGGCTGCTCCAGAACCTTCGCTCCCCGTACCCGCGTGCGGCCGTGGAGACGTTCCTGGAAATATTCTCCCGCATTGACCTAGCCTGGACCGATATCGCCCGACTCCGGGAAGCCACCGACCTGCCGGTCATCGTCAAGGGGATTCAACACCCCGACGATGCACGACGAGCTCAACAGCTCGGGGCTGATGCACTATGGGTCTCGAATCACGGCGGTCGACAGCTTGACGGAGCCACAGCATCTTTGGATTCATTGGTTCAGGTGCGGCAGGCGGTCGACGCACAGCTACCGATAATCTTTGATAGTGGGATTCGCACTGCGGCCGATGCTATCAAAGCCCTTGCACTAGGGGCCGACGCTGTCGGGGTTGGCAGACCTTATCTCTACGGTTTAGCCATTGACGGTAGCAGCGGGGTACAGAGCGTGCTAGATTATCTGATCGCCGAGCTAGATATCTCACTCGGGCTGATGGGCGTCACCAGCCTCGATCAGCTCCACTCAGACCTATTGCACAGAGCCTAGGCGGCCACATAACCTCCGGTCGCATAAGCTCGCGTCCAACTGACACCGGAGGATGGCACGATACTTGGGTGCCCAAGGTTCCTATGCCACACTGGCCAATATGAAGGATCTCCATATTCCAGCAGGACCGGGTATCCCACGCGGATTAATCGTCCCTGCCGGGGATCTGATGGAGCAATTCACACATTCCTCAGGTCCTGGTGGCCAGGGCGTCAATACAACTGACTCGCGGGTGCAGCTCAGTCTGAACTTGGGTACGACTACTGCCCTGACCGATACGCAGCGCGAACGCGTCCTGTACCGTCTCGACCATCGACTATCTGGAACCACGCTCACGATTACGGCTTCTGAGCACCGAGCTCAAATACGCAACCGAACCGAGGCCCGCCAGCGACTCAGTACTCTCCTTCGAGCAGCTCTCGCACCCCAGCCCGTCCGACGCCCAACCAAACCGACACGAGGTTCGAAACGGCGCCGACTCAAGGCAAAACGTCACCGTGCTGAAATCAAGCAGAACAGAAAGCGCCCACCTCATGAGTGAGACGAAGTCGTTCCCACATCGCCTTAACAAGGCTAACTGGTCCAGCGCGCTCGCGGTTCTCTTCCTCCAACACAAAATCGGGCACAGGCACGGTAGATTGGATCCGTGTTTGAAGGACTCAGGATGGATGTCGACGCCATCTCCAAGATTTGCGAGCGACATTACGTCAAGTCGCTGACGCTCTTCGGTTCGGCACTAACAAATGACTTCGATCCGGAGCACAGCGACTACGATTTTCTCGTGGAGTTCCTCAATGAAGCACCAAGCCGTATCCGTGCCTGGATGGGACTGAAGTCCGGCCTCGAGAGACTTCTCAAAAGAGATGTGTACTTGGTGATTGGCTACAATTTCTCCAATCCCTACTTCGAAGCAATGGTACAAGCTAACAAGTACGATATATATGCGGAGTGATGTCCGCACACGCGTTTACGACGCGATCCAGGTCTGCATATTATTTCTTTTACAACAGGGAAATCATCGGACGATATAGCAGAGGATTTGATCCTGCAATCGGCCGTTGAACGACAATTTGAAATTCTGGGAGAGGCGCCCAATGCATACCAGCGTATGGACCGTGCCAGCAGGCCGAAATTGGAGGAGGTTTCAGCCGCAATAGCAATGAAGAATCTCATTGCTCATGAATACTGTGTGGTCGATGTCCGAACACTCGCACAAATTGCCCACGACGATATACCTCCTCTAAAAACGAAGCTCGAGATTCTTCTCAAGGGACTTCATTAGCCTCTCTGAGACCCGCGGAAAATCTCGCGTATCGAAGGAGCGTCGTGATCAGGACAAAGACGACTCATGACTCCAGAAGTCGGCTCCACGTTGGACGGAATGCGACCACGATCAGCACAGGGTGCCACGCCTTAGGAGATTAAAGTGCGAATACTATACCCTTCACGCTTCTCGATGATGCGCACCGGTAGATCGCTCATAATCTCTGCGGCCATTGGCCCCGAGCGGCAAGAACCTCAGCGATGTCGGCCCCATTATCTGTCACCAACCCGTCGACACCCATGGCCAATAAACGCTCCATTTCCTCCTGTTCATTCACGACCCAAACATGAACGGCTATGCCTGCCCGATGGCACGCATCCACGAATCGTTTGGTCACGACTCGAATCCACCCCTGCCGAACGGGGACTTGCAAAGCGTGAAGCGGGAGCCTTTGTCGCAGCCGTCGTACAGTTTGCGTGAAGCGACCGAGCCGATGTGCCAGCAGTAATTGAGCAACGCTTTCACTACCAGCAGAGGAAGCTACTGTGTGATCTTCCGCTTGAATATGGTCGAAAAACAATCGACGATGGGAGTCGCGAAATGCAGCGATCAGTACTCGGTCCCATGCTCGGTGGCGTCGCAAGATTTCGGCCATCGGGGCCGCCGAGGCCCGGTCTTTAAGATCAACGTTAAATCGAGTATTCGGAAACGTCTCGAGTAAGTGTTCGAATAATACGAGAGGCTCCGAGACCTGTTCATGTCGTGGCTGGGGCCCAAGAACCGTCTCGGTTGATAGTTCATCCCAGGTGTAGTGAGAAAGCCTTCCCGTGCCGGTGGTAATTCGGTCCAGCTGCTCATCATGGAAGACCACGACCTTGCCGTCCGCACTGGTCCGCACATCAATCTCGATATACCCGAACCCTTGCTCCACGGCCTCGCGTACAGCCCCCATGGTGTTCTCACGCTGGACGTCCGCGCCACGGTGGGCCATTCCAATCGGCCAACCAGCTCTCCCAGGTAGCGAGTCAGCAAAATACGGTGGCAAGTTCAGATCTGTCATCGTTGTCCCGCAAGCACTGTGAGCTGTTGGCTTTGTGGTTGCCAGAGCGACGCCCGGATAGCTGTGAGCTCCTTGAGGTGTGCAGACGCCACCTCATCGAGTGTTCGCATGTAATCGGGCACCATCACACGAGGTAATCGCAGACCCATCGTTAAGTGCGGCGTCCAGCGCGGGCCTCGCCCGTCAGGGTTGACCGCGCTGATCTCACGAGCCGCTATTTCCAGTTCATCCGAGGTCTCAAGGAGCCACGCAACGGTCTGCTTGCGTTTCGTCCCGAAAACGACGGTGCCAACCCGTCGGAAACTGGCAGGAATCAATGGTGGGAGGAGTTCTGCGGCGCGCTGCACCACGTCGTCTGCCAAAGTCGGAGAAAATGTGATCGTGATGTGTGGGGTCTGTTGTTGTGCTGGGAATCCCCGTTCTTCGAGTCGTGCGAAGACTTCGCGCACCTGGTGCTCTTCATTCTTTGGAAGGTGCAACAGAATATTCTCGGGTGAAACCAACGTGCGATCAAACGCCCTCTCCGATATCTTCATTCCACGTTTCTGGGTTCTCAGCAATGAAGCGCTGCATCAGTTCGATACATTCTGCGTCATCCACAAGAACTACTTCGACGCCTGCCTCACGGAGCCGCTCCAGATCCCCGGTATAGGTAGTAGCTTCACCCACCACGACTCGGGAAATTTTGAACAGAAGTATTGCGCCCGTACACATCGCACATGGCGCCAGCGTCGTAAATATAGTGCAATCTGCGTAGTTACCTCGGAGCCCAGCATTCCGCAAGCACGAGACCTCACCGTGCGCAGTCGGATCAGCTAATTGAACACGTTGGTTATGGCCCGTCCCGATGATCTCGCCGCGCTTATCGACAAGTGTTGAACCAATTGGGATTCCGCCCTCATCAAATGATTTCTGAGCCTGGCTCTTCGCGAGTGAAAACGCTGTGCTGTCCGATTCTTGCCACATAGCCGTCATCGTAGCAACCAGCCTGCAATTGATCTATAGGCCAAGGCTCGTCAAGTGGAGCCGTCTAAAAAAACACGCCGCTTGTCCTCTTGCATGGCGGTCGGTTGGACCACCGGATGTGGAAAGAGACAGAATCACACGGCAACGTCGAGTCCTGAATCCAGACTTTCGTGCGCTTCACCACGGACCGATGCGGACCCCGGATAAAGTCGACAAGACAGTGTCGGATCTAATCTAGATCATGGTTCGCGAGACCATGATCCCCCGACTCCCCGAAACGACGATGAGCAGCTAGTTACGTTACTGTTGCGAACCGTAGTACTCCGGATATATCTCCATTACAGCGTCACTCCACTGGGAAAAATCGTCCGGGCACATGTGCTGCATGCCGTACACCATGATGTCTGCCATGCCTATCTCAGCTTGAGCGCGCTGGTCCTCAGGCAGAGTCTCCGGAAGCTGGCTTGCAAAGAGCGGTGAAGTATCGATGTGCATCTGAACAGTCGAAGCATCCGATTCATGACTGTTCAAAATTGCGGTTTCACACGCATCAGCGGTCAAGGCAAGGGTCAGGCTCTCGGCCTCGGGAGTCCAAACTCCTCCTTGTTCCTCAACGTGAGTGCGCTGCTCTTCGATAAATTGTTTCTGTTCTGGTGTGACTGCCGACAGAGGAGAACCGTCAAGTGGCAGCTGTTGGTCCTCAACGAACTGGTCCCTCTCGGCCAAAGCGTCATCCATATCGGGTTGTTCGGAACCATTGCCTTCGGTCACGATCGGGTCTTGGGATTTCGCAGTGGCGGCGTCACCGGTAAGAGGACGTATCTCCGGTGAAACTTCTTCTTGAGAAGTGCACCCCGACAACAACAAACCAGTGACCATCGCGGAAGCTAGGACTAGGTGTTTAGTGATGACGCGAGACATAAAACCCGTTCATTAGTCGACAATGATTCTAATCTAGCGGTTTTTCGTTGTTCATATCGCTATATTTACAGTGGATGTCGACAGTGCTTATTGCTCGGCGATCCGTTTGATAGCAGCGAGCGTGGCCGGTATTCCCTGATGGGCGTCCTTGGTGCGTGCTTCGATGGCAGCGGGGGCTTTCTCACCGAATTTGTCGTGGAACATTTCGAGCCCGGCGGGCAGGAACTCCCAGCACTCAGTCAGTTCAGTACCACTATCGGTTGGCGCAAGTGTATAAGTCCATCGAACATAGCCGTCGCCGACCACCCACGCGAACTCTCGACCCCGTTCCGCGACGACGACTTCGCTAACAGTTTCCCAGGTCCGTCCCTTGCGCTCATTGCGGCCGGTAAAGCGAGCCCCGACATGCGCGGATCCGCCGTCTTGCCACCAACAGCTTGTGCAGATGGGACTCCACTCCCCTGTCCGGGTGACGTCAGAAACCAGATCGTAGACCTGTTCCGGAGATGCTTGAATAACGATCGAATCTTGATAAGTAAGGCTAGCCATAGCCAAAGTATTACAGGCTATAGACAACCCCACAACGGATCACCGATTCCGAATAACAGAACCAATCTCTTAAGCTTTGAGTACGTAACGCAGAGTCTCCACGACCTGGTCGGTGGTCGTGCACCAGGCCTGCGCCTCGGCGTCGACTTCCTTGAGCGGATGGACAATGTCCTCGTCGTGGAGCGTCACGTACGGCTTCCCTAGCGCCGCAGCGTAGCCGGCATCGAAAGCAGCGTTCCACTGCTTGTACTGGTCGCCGAAACGCACCACGACCATATCGCTCTGCTCAATCAAGGTGCGCGTGCGGATTGCATTTACCTTAGCTGACTGATGATCACGCCAGAAGTTGTTATCTGGTTTACCCAGGTGGTCGCCAGCAGCATCGCTGGCAGGGTGGTCAGTCACCGGGGCAGTAAAGACCACGTCCAGCCCAGCGGACTCAGCACCGCGCTGGATCTCTTCACGCCAATCGGTGTGAATCTCGCCGGAAAGATAGACATTAAAACTCATGACTACAACCTCCTGTACAGGTGTGGACAGATCTGATCTTCTGTTCACCATACCTATGGTTCAGCGAAAAAGAACCAGGCGAAGGAATCGCTATGTCACCGAACTGATGGTTAGGCTGGGGACATGGCCACAGTTATTCTTGTGCGGCACGGTCGCACCACAGCCAATGCCACCGGAGTGCTGGCAGGCAGGTCCCCCGGGGTCCAACTCGATGAGACCGGACACGAACAAGCAACGCACACGGCGGGCCGTTTAGCGGCACTGCCCTTAGTCGGCGTGGTTTCCAGCCCACTGGAGCGATGTGTGCAGACCGCCCGGGAGGTCGTGCAACGCCAGGCACATACAGCCGATATGTTGATGGATTCGGATTTAACCGAATGCGATTATGGGGTTTGGCAAGGCCGTAGCCTTACCGATCTGGCCACCGAAGAACTATGGTCGCAAGTGCAGTCACACCCCTCAGGGGTGACTTTTCCAGATGGAGAATCCATGGCCGGCATGCAGGCACGAGCGGTGTCGGCCATTCGGCGTCACGACGCAGCCTTCGAGGCCGAGCATGGAAGCGGTGCCGTGTGGGTGGCGGTCACCCACGGGGACATCGTCAAATCAATACTCGCCGATGCCTTAGGTATGCACCTTGACCTCTTTCAACGTTTGAGCGTGAACCCAGCCTCCGCATCGATTGTGCATTACAGCACGAGCGGTCCGCGGGTCCATGCGGTAAACACTGAGGCCGGGGATCTCTCCTGGCTTGCTCCGGGTCTGCATACCTCGGAGGCCCCCGTTGGCGGTGGAGCAGGCCACCAAGCATCATGAACACAACCCGTCTAGGATATGAGAATGCCAACAACAACCCACGAGTTTAATTGGCCCGATCGCGTCGTCATCGGCACTATCGGTAGGCCCGGCGAACGCACCTTCTATTTGCAGGTACGAACCGGAGCACAGCTGGCCAGCATCGCCCTAGAGAAACAGCAGGCGGCATTGGTCGCAGAGATGATCGACAAGACTCTTGATGAGCTGAGCACCGTCGAGGGCAACCCACACAGCGTCCCAACGCATACCCCCGTGGAACTTGTCGACAATGACCCGATGGAAGAGGTTGTCGAACTCTTCAGAGTCGGCTCCATGAATCTCGGCTGGGACCCCTCCATGGCACAGGTGGTGTTGGAAGCATACACCCTCGATGATTCCGAAGAGGAACTCACACAGCCAGAGCCAACTTCCGATGAACTCCTACGGGTGCGAATGCCGGTAGGTATGGCCCGCTCTTTCGCCAAACGAACGGAAGAAATCGTGGCCGCAGGGCGTCCAATTTGCACCCGTTGCGGTCACCCGATTGACCCCGATGGGCACACCTGCGCCGGGCCCGAACTGTAATGTCACCCCAAGAGCTCCTCACCGCCGAACTGGAACTCACCGGCCGCATCACCACAGCGTCAAATGCAACATTTTTGGGAAGCATCGGTGAAGTACGCGTCGTCTACAAGCCAACCGCAGGCGAGAAACCATTATGGGACTTTCCGCACGGCACCTTAGCCCACCGCGAGGTGGCCGCCTTTCTCGTGTCTGAGACCCTCGGCTGGAACCTGGTGCCGCACACCTGGCTGCGCGATGGTCCCTTCGGTGAAGGGATGGTGCAACTCTGGCAGGAACCAGACCCCGCACGGCATGCGGTAAAGCTGCTTCCAACCGAGCAACTGCCCGCCAGGGGTTGGAAAACCGTTCTGCGCGGACAGGATGACAACGGGCAACTAGTCACGCTGCTTCACGAAGACAGCCCGGAGCTACGACGCATGGCCATATTTGATGCTCTGGTCAACAACGCCGATCGGAAAGGCGACCATATTCTCGCCATGTCCGACGGCCACCGGTACGGAGTCGATCATGGCCTGAGCTTTCACCACGAACCTAAACTACGCACCGTGCTTTGGGGATGGATCGACCAGCCGATAAGCGAAGAAGAGCTGGACGGAATCGACCAGCTGACCCAAGCATTATCCAGAGAACTTGGTCAAGAACTAGCCAAACTCCTGAGTTCCGAGGAACTTTCCGCCCTCGCTGACCGTTGCACAGCATTGCGCCAAACCGGGCAGTTCCCTGCGCCCAGCAGCCAGATGCCTGCGGTTCCCTGGCCGGTGTTCTAAACGCACCTATAGCGCTCAATAGCGCCGATTCTAAGTCTGCAAGGCCCCAGCTTCTAGAAAAGAAACCAGGGCACCTGTCAAAGAGCGCCTAGACGTTGAATCTAAATTCGACGACGTCGCCGTCCTGCATCAGGTAGTCCTTACCTTCGAGGCGAACTTTTCCTTGGGCTTTTGCTTCTGCCATTGAACCGTTTGCCACGAGGTCTTCGAAGGAAACAACCTCGGCGCGAATGAATCCGCGCTGGAAGTCGGTGTGAATAACTCCCGCAGCTTCTGGAGCGGTGTCGCCCTTGTTGATCGTCCAAGCGCGGGCTTCTTTGGGCCCAGCCGTCAGGTATGTTTGCAGACCAAGAGTTTCGAAACCTACGCGTGCTAGCTGGTCCATACCGGATTCTTCGCGTCCGGACATCTCGAGCATTTCCTGGGCTTCTTCTTCAGAGAGCTCGACGAGTTCGGATTCGAACTGAGCATCGAGGAAAACGGCACGCGCGGGAGCAACGAGATCGGTCAGTTCCTGTCGGCGTGCCGCGTCATCAAGTACTTCGTCA
The DNA here is from genome assembly GCA_013393415.1 of Micrococcaceae bacterium. Taxonomy (GTDB): domain Bacteria; phylum Actinomycetota; class Actinomycetes; order Actinomycetales; family Micrococcaceae; genus Yaniella; species Yaniella flava. Next base: position 34,203 of record JABXHI010000027.1, on the reverse strand, counting down.
TCGGAGTTGAACACATAGATGAATGGCTTTGCCGTCAGCAGGTTCAATTGCTCGAGATGTTCCATATCCAATTTGTCGGAGTCGATGGAAGAAAAGATCGTGTCGCCACGTTCCAGTACGGTCTGGGCTGCGATCATCGCATCCAGTACCGCCTTATCGGCCTTCTTGCCTTTGACCTCTTTTTCGGTTCGAGGGATGGCGCGTTCAAGTGTCTGCATGTCAGCAAGGATCAGCTCGGTGTTGATGGTTTCCATATCCGAGCTTGGATTGATCTCGCCGTCAACGTGGATCACATCGGAGTCTTCGAAGACGCGAACAACCTGCGCGATGGCCGAGGATTCACGAATGTTGGCCAGGAACTGGTTGCCCAAACCCTCACCCTCGGAAGCACCTTTGACGATGCCAGCAATATCAACGAAAGAAACCGTGGCTGGCAGGATCTTTTGGGAACCAAAGATCTCTGCCAACTTGTCCAGCCGCTCATCCGGGAGGTTGACGATCCCCACGTTGGGATCAATGGTCGCGAATGGGTAGTTCGCGGCTAAAACCGTCTGGCGGGTGAGGGCATTAAATAACGTTGACTTACCGACGTTGGGTAGTCCGACAAAACCAATAGATAAAGACACGGCCCTTACTCTACCTTGTCGAAATGGTCCACGGTTCGCGATGCGTCTTTTTGAATTGCTCGTGTATTATTCGACCAATTTGCCTTCGACACTGACCTCACGGATTAGCTCGGTGAGCTCCTGTGGCACCGGTGCAATCGCTTCGCGAGTCACGCCGGTTTCTGGCGACCAAACCAGATTGACCTGCAATCCTGCGTCCATCTCTGAGAAGTCGCTCCGGTTATGGCAACCGCGAGTTTCGCGACGCTCCAGGGCGGCTTCGAGTGTGGCCCGGGCGGACAGTACTGATGATTTCAGATCGTACGCGTGGGCGAGGTCTTGGAAGCCTGCAATGTCGGGGTGGATGCCGATATTTTCCATGCGGTATTCAATCTCGTCGAGTCGAGCCAGGCCTTTCTTGAGTCCTGCTTCGTGTCGAACAACGCCAGCGTATTCGGTCATCATGTCACGAATCGCACGCTGTAGAGCACGTACATTTTCCGTCCCATCTGCTGCCAAGAGGCGATCAACTTCACCACGGGCTTGCGCAATTGCTTCAGCAGAACGGGTCTGAGCCAGCAGGTTCGCCGAATAGTCTGCTGCAGCCTGGCCCACAATGCGTCCGAACACCAGGAGTTCAATCAGCGAGTTCCCACCCAAGCGGTTCGCCCCATGGAGTCCGCTGGATGCCTCACCGATTACATACAGCCCGGCGACATCGGTGGAGTGGTCTTCTGGACGGACCCAGACCCCGCCCATTGAATAGTGCGCGGTCGGGGCGATTTCGATCGGCTCACGGGTGACATCGAGCATCTGAACTTCAAGCATGGTCTGATAAACCCGCGGCAGTCTCTCAAGAATGACCTCGCGTGGCAGATGCGACAGGTCTAACCAAACGCCACCTTTTTCAGTGCCTCGGCCTTCCTGGATTTCGGTATAGGCTGCGAGCGCCACGCGGTCACGGGTGGACAGTTCCATGCGTTCGGGGTCGTAGCGTTCCATGAACCGCTCGCCCAGTGCGTTGCGAAGGATGCCACCTTCGCCGCGAGCGGCCTCTGAGATGAGTGTGCCTGCGGCGTTTTCTGGTTCGATGATTCCTGATGGGTGGAATTGGACGAGTTCTGGGTCGCGGAGTCTGGCACCGGCTTCTACCGCGAGACGGAACGAGTCACCGGTGTTTTCGTCACGGCGAGAGGAGGTGCGGCGCCAGATCCGGTTATGTCCACCAGCCGCCAGGATAACGGCGTCAGCATGTACCAAATAGCGGGTGCCGTCATTCACATCAAAACCATAGGCGCCGAAGACCTTGTTGTCCTCGGTCAGGATGTCGGTGATGTAGACGGTGTCGAGGATGGGGATGTCCAGTTGTTCGCTGCGTTGCACCAGGCTTCGCTGGATCTCCAGCCCGGTGTAGTCGCCAGCGAATGCTGTGCGTCGGAATGTGTGTGCACCAAAGAACCGCTGTGAGATGCGCCCGTCCTCTTCACGGGCAAAGCCCATGCCGAAGCGTTCGAGGTCGGTAATGCCCTCAGCGGCACCTTTGGCAACAATTTCTACGGTGTTCGGGTCAGCAAGGTAATAACTTTCCTTGATCGTGTCAGCGGCGTGCTGCTCCCAGGTATCCTCGGCGTCCATCGTGCCAAGTGCGGCATTAATGCCGCCGGCTGCTAGTGAGGTGTGAGCATCATTGCGTGGGCGCTTCCCCACAGCCAATACGTCAACACCTTGCTCGGCTAGCTCAATGGCAGCGCGCAGCCCAGAACCGCCCGTGCCGATGACGAGCACACTGGTCGAGATTTTCTTTTCTTGAATCCTGTTCTTCAACATGTGCTCAACGCTAAGAACTTTGCCGATGATTAGTCCAATGAATTCTATGACTGGTCACGATACATATATGCTATGACCATGAATCTTGAACAACTCCAAGGATTTCTTGCCGTGGCTGAAACCGGGCATTTCACCAGGGCAGCCGCCGAACTGCATCTCGCACAGCCCACGCTGAGCCGCCAAATCTCTACGCTCGAAATCGAGCTTGGGTCGGAACTTTTCAATCGAGCTAGGGGCAACATCACACTGACGGCGGCAGGCGAAACGCTGCTCCCGGTGGCTTCACGCATGCTTGCCGACGCCGAACACATCCGTTTTCAGATGCACGAAATGGCGGGGCTACGGCGCGGGCGCGTCCGTTTAGGAGCCCCACCGAGCATGTGCGTTTCTGTCGTAGCGGAAGTCGTTGGTCCGTATCACGCTGACTATCCGGGTGTGGATCTGCACCTACACGAATCTGGTTCGCACAACCTGCTCAATGAGCTGGTGGGTGGCTCCTTAGATTTAGCGCTCATTGTGGCTTCCGATCACGACCCCTCGTCTGCAGAGAGCCTGGCTCACACACCGTTGCTTGTCGAAGAGCTCATGGTGATTTCTGGGCATCCGGCTCATTTCGCCGAGCATGGTGGTCAGCTAACGCTTCGCCAATTGGCCGCGCTACCGCAGATTGTATTCTCGGAAAGTTATGACCTTCGTGCGGCAACTATGCAGGCTTACCGGCAGCAAGACCTCGTACCGAACGTGGTCCTAGAGGGTGCAGAAATGGACGCTGTTTTGCGCTTTGTCGAACGTGGTTTGGGTGTTGCGGTGGTCCCGGCGACGGTGCTCCTGGATCGACCTGGCTTGGAATCCCGACGTCTGATCGAACCGTCCTTGACGCGAACTATCTCACTTGCGCACCGGAAAGATGTAAGTCTCAGCAGGGCAGCCGCTGCCATGCAACGCATGATCCTGACGACGACTGAAGCACTCGCCAGCCAAAGCCCAGCGATTCATAGCCTTACCACAGAGAAACACCTCGAAGGTTGACTGCGGCTCTGCCTATGCCAAGGCTTGAAGGTGAACCATCCCAAAGAACGAGAGGTGCATCGTGCAGGGACGCAAGCAGCAGGACGTGGCCCGCGAAATGGCCGAGGGGTTGCCCGCGTCGACGATGGGCTCCCTTTCGACCCCCGAGCTTCGGTGAAGCCCCAGGGGCATGTATGAAACTCACCGGCAAGAAGTTACAGCAGATCGCCCGAGCAAGAGCAGAGTCCCTGCCCGGGGTATCGAACGGGCAGCCTTTCACCGAGAGTCTCGATGTGTACAAGGTCGCAGACAAGGTGTTTCTCATCGTCACCGATGACCCAGACGAGCTGATCATTACTATCAAAGCAGATCCGGACCACGGTGACGCCCTACGTCAGGACTACCCAACGATAATTCCCGGTCGCTATCTAGACAACGAGCACTGGGTGAGCGTTGGCGCCGGCAGTGGGATCAGCGAGGATCTGGGTAAGGACCTGGTGGACGATTCCTACGAGCTCGTCCGAGAGTCCCTACCGCAGAAAGACCGGCCCAACGACTGACCTCGGCCCTTCAGCGATGCACGCGCGACCCCGTTTACCGCTGCTCGAGCACCATGCGCGTGCTTGCTTCGGGACTGAGATCTATTCGTCGTAATAACTGTGCGTTCAGCGCCACGACAATGGTCGAAAGTGACATGAGGATGGCCCCAACGGACATCGGTAACACGAAACCAATGGGCGCCAGTATGCCTGCCGCCAACGGGACTGCTATGAGGTTGTACCCGGCGGCCCACCACAGGTTTTGCTTCATCTTGCGGTATGTGGCACGGGACAATTCCATGACCGATAGCACTGATCGTGGATCAGAGCTGGCCAGGATCACACCGGCAGAAGCAATAGCCACATCGGTACCAGCGCCAATGGCAATACCAACATCAGATTGGGCCAGTGCTGGCGCATCATTAACACCATCACCGACCATCGCCACCTTGTTGCCTTCCTCCTGCAGCTGGGCGACTTTGGCTGCTTTGTCTTCGGGACGCACGCCCGCAAAGATTCGATCAATACCGAGTTCGCGTCCTACTTTCTGCGCGACGGCCTCGGCATCGCCGGTAATCATCACGACGTCCACCCCTAGCGCATGAAGGGCAGTGACAGCGTCATGAGATTCTGGACGGATTTCGTCTGCGAGTTTCAGGCCTCCGATGACCGTGCCATCACGAACGACATGGAGAATAATCGCGCCTTCACTACGCCAATTCTCGGCGGCAGAAACTTCTGCTTGCCCAACCTCATCCAACATGTAGGGACCCCCGACGCGAATCTGCTGGCCCTGGACGGTCGCGGTGACACCCACCGCAGGCGAGGAAGAAAAATCGGTTGACTGTTCCAGGCGAATGCCGCGCTGCTCGGCCGCACTGACGATGGCTCGAGCCAGCGGGTGTTCGCTGGGTGCTTCTGCGGCGGCAGCAAGTCCCAGTACTTCGTCAGCGGCGATTGCACCAACCGGCTCGATGTCGGTAACCGTCGGTTCGCCTTTGGTGAGTGTGCCAGTTTTGTCGAAGAGGACCGCGTCGACGTTTCGCATCGATTCCAAGGCCAAACGGTCTTTGACGAGCACTCCCCCGCGTGCGGAACGTTCGGTGGCAATCGAGACCACCAACGGGATGGCCAGACCCAACGCATGCGGACACGCAATAACTAACACGGTAATGATGCGAACCACGGCGGCATCGGGAGTGCCGACGAGCAGCCACACGATAGCGGTGATCACGGCCGCACCGAGTGCAAACCAGAACAACAGTGCTGCCGCTCGGTCGGCGATACGTTGAGCTCGTGAGGACGAGCTCTGTGCTTGCGCCACCAGACGGTTAATGCCGGCGAGCGCAGTATCATCACCAACCGCGGTGATTCTGACTCGCAGCCCGGAATCAGTGGCCACCGTTCCGGCGGTCACCGCATCATCTTTGCCTCTGGTGACAGTCCGTGATTCCCCGGTGATCATGGATTCGTCCATGGCCGCGCCACCATCAACGATGACACCGTCTGCAGGAACGCTTGCCCCGGGACGAACGATGACGACATCATCGACTGCGAGCTCGTCTGGTGCCACGTGGACGACTTCGTCACCTTCGACGCGTTCAGCCTGATCTGGCAGCAACGCGGCCAAAGAATCGAGCGCTGAGGTGGTCTGTGCCAGGGAACGCATCTCAATCCAGTGGCCAAGCAACATGATGACCACGAGTAGGGCGAGTTCCCACCAGAACTCCAGTTCTGCATCGACGAGGCCAAGCGTCGCAGCCCATGAGGCAAAGAAGGCCACACTAATGCCCAGCGCGATCAGCAGCATCATGCCTGGAGCACGAGATTTGATTTCACCAACTGCTCCGGTGAGGAAGGGGCGCCCACCCCACACATACATCACGGTCCCGAACAGGGGCGCGATCCACAGCGACCAGTCGGGTGTCGAATAACCAATCAGGTTGGCGAACATCGGGGAAAAGATGATCACTGGCACCGCGATGATGAGATGTATCCAAAACAGTCGACGAAACTGTCCAACGTGGTCTCCGTGATCGCCATGACCACCGCGATGGTCATGTCCCTCGTGATGACTGTGCTCATCGTGATCATGATGGTGGGTTGTCGAATCCGCCATCGTGGTACACCTCCAAATTCGTCCTGGCCGCAGCTAGCGTACCGGCTCACGGGCCAGGGGCGTCATGTAGAGCCGTCGCATCGAACTCCAGTGTGGCACAAATGTCCTGCTATGTTCTGGGCCCAATGTACGCGACAACTTGGCGCGTTACTCTTCGGTGGGCTTTTGATACCCTCCGATATATAAGCCCGGCACGTTCTTGGCGAGCTTAACAACTTCGTCAAGCAACATGGCAAAGCTCGTTTCGGTTTGTTCGAAGAAGCGTCGGGTGACGTAGTCTTCAAGATGCAGCGAACGGTAGTCCCCATCTGCATACAGCATTAACATCCAAGTTGGTGCTGTGTATTCGTTTTCGCCCAACGATTCGATGCCCATCGCCCAGTCTGATCTGACATAGCGCATGATGATTTCACCGAAGCAAATGGTGAGGTCTCGAATGAGTTCTTGGCACAGCGTGGTTGGCGAACCGATGTGTTGATGTCGTACGAGTTCCCTGCCGGTCAGGCACAGATCGTCGAGTGCTTTCAGATCATCGACATTGACAAAATTGGCGATGCGCTGGTTGGCTTCATACCGGTCGGGCAGTTCGGCACAGGCCAGTGGGCGGGTGTATCCGGCTGTCACGTTGGCGTTCACGGTGGCTCCTAAAAATCGTGATGATACGACGCGAGATAGACCGACTTAGGCGGCCATGGATGCGTCCGGTTCGATGTCTTCACCGGTGATAAAGAGCGTTTCGACTTCTTCCCTGAACAGATATCCGTGATTCCAGTCGATAATTTGATCCAGAATCTCATCGAGTGATACCGGCCAGCGGTGGCTTTCGTCCAGCCGTTCCAAAATGATGGATGGGGCGAATACGCTTTGGCCAGCAAATCTATCGACCAACACCCCACCAGGGTTTTCTTCGTGCCAAGCGATTGCCCTTCGTAATGTCGAATCATCATCAACAAAGTCGACTGCGAGACGCGCCAGTGTGGTGTTATACAGCAGCTGCTCCCCAAAATACACGGCAAGACCGCGGATGAGTTCCTTCGATGAGGAGGTCAGACCGCCTGCACTGTTGGATTTCACTCGATCGCTGACAAAGTGGGCAAAGTCTTCCATGCTGACGCACCCGTGGTCTCTACCAATTTTTTCGAATCGTTTGACGTCCTGACGGATGCTGGTTTTCTCCCGACGGGTGAATGCTCGAGGTACAAGCTCTACTGGTTTTTCCATGGTCATGTCGAACTCCTGCTTCATCGTGATTTGATGTGGATAACAAGAGCTTGGCAGGAAAGACCACGGCGCATCAGGCGTGTTGGAGTGACTGTGGATAACTCAACGAGGTTCGTGGCTACATGGGGTTGTTGCCCAGCGTGCGTATCTGTTCGACGATTTCGGCGAATTGCCGACGGCTCATCACGCCTGATTTTGCAAATACGTGTTTGCCGTTGCGAAACGCCACGAGAGTAGGCAGTGAACGCACACCCATGATGGCAGCGAGCTCTTGTTGTTCATCCGTGTTGACGGTGGCGAATACGACGTCCTCGAATTGGTGTGAGACGTCGGTGAAGATGCGGGTGAATCGTGCACAGGTGGTACACCAGGGAGCCCAGAAATCCACGATGACCGTGGCATTATTCTCCACCGTGGGGCCGAGGGTCTCCAAGGTCAGCTGCTGCATCATGACTCCCCTCCTCCACCATTCAACGCGACTTAAACGACGGTATCCGGGACCGTGTCCCGGATACTCAGCCTAGTGGTGTATTAGTCGACGAAGATGTCTTTTTCTAACTCGGTGGGATCTATGCCGGGCGAATACTGTCCGAAATCTGTAACACCCGTGTCTTCGAGGACATCCTCACACAGCATCGTCTGACCAGCGTATTTGCCACGTTCAGCAGTCAACACCGCATGAGCAGAGTCTGAATAGACTTCGGGTGTTCGCGAACGATCATACATTTCTGATCCACCCAGGGCGTATTGCACGGCAGCAGTCTGGATGGTGGTTTTGGGCCAGAGGCATGTCGCCGGGATGTCGTGCTGGGCCCCAATACCTAGTGTTGCCAGACTCATGCTGTATTTTGCCATCATGTAGGCAGGTGCGGCGCCCAACCATTTCTGACTCATGTTCAAAGGTGGTGACAAACTCAAAATCCGCGGATCGGCAGCTTTTTTCAGATGCGGCAGCGCGGTGCGAGTCAGTAAAAATGTGCCCCGCACGTTGATGTCGTGCATCAGGTCGTAGCGTTTCATCTCGATCGTCTCGGCGGGTTCGAGGTTAATGGCCGAGGCGTTGTTGATGACGATGTCAATGCTCCCGAATTCTTCTACGGCAGCATCGACGGCCGCCTGCACATCGGCTTCTTCGCGAACATCACCGACTATCGGCAGCGCGCGGCCTCCGGCAGCACGAATTTCATCGGCGGCGCTATAGACGGTGCCCGGAAGTTTAGGATGCGGCTCTGCTGTCTTGGCCAGCAGCGCGACGTTGGCACCATCTTCGGCAAGTCGCTTGGCGATCGACAGACCAATGCCGCGACTGCCTCCAGAAATCAATACAGTTTTGCCTTGCAATGTGGATGTGGACACGACGCTGCTCCATTCAGTAGTGACTTGTAAGCTACCTTACATTCTCCCACTATATACCGATACTCCAAGTATCGGATACTTCATTTTCCCAATGACATTGCAGCGAGCCACCTTATCCTGTCCGTGCGGTGTGCCAGGGTGAGAGGTATGGAGATTTCAACTGCAATTGTGTTGTCTATTTTGATTGCCGTGGTGTGCTTCGGCGCCGGTGTTTTTGTTGGGAGTCGCATTGCCTCAGGCCGGACACCACCCTCCGACGACGCCGCGCTGCGGGAACAATTAGCCACTGCCCAAACTCGTGCGGAACTGTTGGACCGTCAGCGCGATGAGGATCGTCAGCAATTTCAGTCGCAGCATCAAATTTTACAGATGCTTGGTCCACTGTCTCAGCAGTTGGAACAGCTGGGCGGTCAGGTTGCCCAATTGGAACGCGATCGTGGGCAACAATATGGCCAACTGTCTCAGCAGCTGCGCAGTGCGCATGCCACGGATTCCGCGCTGTTAGAAAATACGCAAAAGCTGGTGTCGAGTCTGCGATCCTCATCTGCTCGTGGCCACTGGGGTGAGGTCCAGTTGCGGCGCATCGTCGAGGCGGCTGGCATGTTGCCACATACCGATTTTGACGAGCAAGTCAGTTTTTCTGTCGATACGGCAGCCCGAGATGGTAAACAGTTCCGCCCCGATATGCTGGTTCATCTCCCCGGTCAAAAGTCGTTGGTCGTCGATGCGAAGGCGCCAATGTCGGCCATCTTGCAGGCCGAAGAAATACCAGCCGATGGCTCCGAAGAGGAACAACGTCGCCGCAGCGAGCATGAAGTGGCGCACGCCCGCGCCCTGCGCTCACACATCACAGCGCTGAGTACCAAGAAGTACTGGGCGGCACTGGAGAACACCCCGGATCTAGTATTGCTGTTCCTACCAGCAGAATCGCATCTGGCAGCGGCCCTGGACATTGATCCACAGTTATTGGATTATTCCTTCGGTCAGGGAGTCGCGCTGGTTTCGCCGGTCTCGCTGCTGGCGACACTAAAATCCGTGGCATATGCCTGGCAACAAGAAAACCTCGTCGATAATGCACGGACCGTCTTCTCATCCGCCAGGGAACTCTACGAACGGCTGGGCCTGATGGGACGCCGGTTAGATTCGCTCGGCAAATCCCTAAACACGACCGTCTCGCGGTTCAATTCCATGATGGCCACGCTGGAAGGCCGGGTGCTGCCGTCGGCCCGGCGCCTCGAAGAACTCGACGCGTCGCTAGACACCATCGATGTACCAGAACCGCTCCGACACACAGCCCGTGATGTGACTGCGCCAGAACTTCAAGCCAATATCGATGCAGCCCACGCCAGGGATTCGGAGTAGTGCGATGAACCGTCAGTCGCCAAAATCCATCCTCACCGGTTTTCAGCGTGCCTGGAATACACACGATGCGGATGCCTTGGCAGCCTTGTTCCTTGACGATGCACATTTTGTGAACGTCACCGGCCTCTGGTGGTCCAGCCAGGAGCAAATCCGCACGGCGCACCGCTACGGGTTTGAGCACATTTTCGGACACTCGCACATGACTATTGGACGAACCGAAATCCGCTTTTTAGGTGACGACCACGCACTGGTACACGCTCGGGTCACCGTGACTGGACAGCGCACACCCGACGGACATATGGCTAAGGACCGTCGAACAGTCTTCAGCTTTGTGGTCACCCGGTGCACCGATGAGCTCGGGGACTATTGGAAAGCCGTTTCAGCACACAACACCGATGTCGTCCCTGGCGCGCCGGAAACGCACGTGAACTCACCCCAGGGACAACAGGCGGTACGCTACCGGAGCTGACGACGACTGCGTTGATTTGAGGAGATAAACCCGCCCAGAATTCCCAACAGTGCGATACCTACACCGATTGCAATGAGAATCAGGATCTGCGGATCCGCCCAGTCCTGCACCGCCCGCAAAAAGGGCCGTAGCAATGATAGGTAGGCGGCGTCCCCATCATCTTCAAGAATAGAATTCTGCATCGCGGAGAAGCCGAACTTGGAAAACACACCAACGACGGCTATGACCAGCCCCGTCACCAACCAAGAAATCCAACGGCTCCCACTGGAGGCCACCAACAACGCCATGAGGAACACAATGCCGGCAATGACCAGCAGGATCGGCCACAGGGTTATCAGCTCCTCAGCCAACACCACCTGTTCAGCAGTCAGCATCGTCACCGGAGGAACAGAAGTGTTCACCGTCAGATCAGGGTCAGTGTTCAACGAAACGGAATTCTCTGAGGCTCCGGGGAGATCGGCGGTCGCCTCACGGATCGTGTCCTCAAGCATCGACACAGAAACCTGGGCTACCGGATCTAACTGGAGCTGCAACTGTGCGTCCGTCGCGTTGTCTGCGATGGGTTCACCAGCTTCCATCCGGTCACGCAACGACGCAATGTCTTCCACCCACCCCGTACGCGTCAGTTCTAGGCTCTCAGACCACGCCTGGTCGAAATCCTCATGCGCTGTGATCTCACCAGCTGCGGCAGACACGGCCTCACCGACTGCATCATCAATGAGCCCGACACCGGTAGAGTCAGCAGCCATACTGCCTAGGGCATCGGGAACGGAGGCCTTTAACTCCTCTGCAGCTTCACCCGATCCCAAGATGTCTTGGACGGGCTCTGGCTCGTGGATCACGCTGTTGAGTTGCCACGCAACCAACCCAACAGAGGCGGTCACCCCGGCAATAATGGCGAGTATGACCGCCAAGAAGTTACGCATCCGTGAAACCTACTTTCTCCAAATTATGTCAATTTGTGAAATCATCATGGTGTTCAAGAACTAGTTTAGGTGGAAGTGATGACTGAACACACTCCAGCGCACAGCAGTCCTGCGCAGCCACAGCAGGCCGCCGACACCTCGGCGGAGAACCCGTGGCCGCTCGCGCGATTATCAGACAACCTGAAACGCTACATCGAACGCGTCTCCCCCACCTGGGTAGAAGGCCAACTTATCGAACACCGCATCAGCCGTGGACATGCCTGGATGACCATGCGCGACCTCGACGTGGAAATGTCACTGCCCGTGGTGGCCTGGGCGCGCACTGCACGAACCTTGGACAGCTCCATCACCGAAGGTAGCCGGGTCGTGGCCCTGGTCAAACCAAACTTCTATACCAAAACCGGCCGCCTGACCATGGTCGTCAACGATATGCGGCCCGTAGGTATCGGTGAACTGCTGGCACGTGTAGAACGCCTGCGACGTGCACTGGCCGAAGAAGGGCTCTTTGCCCCTGAACGCAAGAAACCCCTTCCGGTACTGCCCAACCGCATCGGACTCATCACCGGCCGTGACTCAGATGCGATGCACGACGTCCAGCGGAATGTGTTGCTGCGCTGGCCCGGTGCCACCTTCGAGGTCGTCCATGCCGCAATGCAGGGCCCGCAGGTCGGTACAGAAGTCGCCGCCGCGCTGCACAGGCTCGACGAGAATCCTGCGGTCGATGTCATTGTCGTAGCGCGAGGCGGCGGGGCACTGGAGGAAGTCATTCTGCCATTTTCCGATGAAGGTCTGGTTCGAACCGCAGCTGAGCTGACCACCCCATTGGTATCGGCCATCGGCCACGAGGCCGATCGACCGGTGCTCGATGACGTCGCAGACTTTCGGGCATCCACCCCGACAGATGCGGCGAAGAACATTGTGCCCGATGCCGCCGTCGAGTTAGGGGCCATTGCGGATTCGCGGGTGCGCATGGCCCAAGCGGTACAACGTCTCGTGGATGTACAGGGCCAACAGATCGCCCAGTTGCGCTCTCGTCCGGTCATGGCCCAACCGTCCACCATGATCACGACTCGAAGCGATGAAATTCACCAAATGCTCAGCAGGGTCCGAGCGACGTTTGCGCATCAACTGGACCGTGGCAGCGATCAGATTGGCCAGCTCAAAGCCCGGGTACGATCTCTTTCCCCACAACAAACACTCAACCGCGGCTATGCCGTAGTGCAGCGCCACAACACGATACTACGGTCCGTCAACGACGTCGGCGTCGGCGATGAACTCGATATTCTGGTAGCTGCCGGCCGGCTCAGTGCAACCACCACCGCGGTAACCGATACGACACAGGAGCAACCACGTGACTAAAGAGCAACCACAACCCGCCGTCGAGGGCTTCTCCTCGGCTGATGTGTCCGACGTTGACACACTCAACTACGAACAAGCCCGCAGCGAGCTGATCCAAACAGTTGAACGCTTGGAGACCGGCGGCGCTGGTCTCGAAGAATCACTTGCGCTGTGGGAGCGCGGCGAAGCACTCGCTCGGCGCTGTGAGGCGTGGCTGACGGGTGCCCGCCAACGTCTCGAAGAGGTGCGCGCCGAAACGCAGCAAAGCGCACAACCCGAGGCGTAAACCCGGTTCCGTGCGACGAGTTTAGGCGTGACGGTAGCGGTAGTCTTCCAAAAAGTCGGCAATGCGTTCGATTCCTGTGGATAATTCGCGCACCGACGGCAGCGTTACCAACCGGAAATGGTCGGTAGCCGGGTAGTTAAACGCCCCACCGTGGGAGACCAGGATCTGTTGTTGCCGCAATAGCTCGATGACAAATGCCTCGTCGTCGTCGATCGGATACATTTCTGGGTCCAACCGCGGGAACAAATACAGTGCTCCATCGGCCTGCTGCACGGAAACACCCGGGATCTCACGGAGCATCTTCACGGCAAGGTTGCGCTGTTCTAGTAGGCGGCCGCCCGGCAAGATCAGATCGTTGATGGATTGATATCCGCCCAGTGCCGTTTGGATCACGTGTTGTGCCGGCACATTGGAGCACATCCGCATATTCGCCAGCAACGTCAGGCCTTCAAGAAAGTCTGTGGCGCGATGCTTCGCGCCTGAGACCGCTACCCAGCCGGCACGATATCCGGCGACCCGGTAGGCTTTCGACAACCCTGAAAACGTCATCACCAGGACATCATCGGCAATGGAGGCCGCATGAATATGTTTGGCGTCTTCGTAGAGAATTTTTTCATAAATCTCATCAGACAAGACCACCAAGCCATGCTCGCGAGCGATCTCGAAGAGCCCCTCCAATGTCTCTTTGGAATAGACGGCACCGGTAGGGTTATTCGGGTTGATGATGACCAGCGCTTTGGTACGTTCTGAAATGCGAGACTCAAGGTGCTCCAAATCGGGAACCCATCCGTCTTCTTCGACGCAACGGTAGTGCACTGCTTTGCCACCAGACAGTGTCGTGGCGCCGGTCCACAGCGGATAGTCCGGTGATGGGATCAGTACTTCATCGCCATCATCCAACAGGGCCTGCAAGACCATGGATATCATCTCGGAAACACCGTTGCCGATGAACACATCATCGCTGCGGATATCCATGATGCCTTCGGTTTCGTAGTACTGCGAGACGGCTCTGCGTGCCGAGGTGATCCCTTTAGAATCCGAGTACCCCTGGGCTTCTGGCAGGTTTGCAATCATGTCTTTGAGAATCTCATTCGGCGCTTCAAACCCGAAGGGCGCTGGGTTGCCGATGTTTAGCCGCATAATGCGGTGACCTGCGGCTTCGAGGCGTTGGGCTTCTTCGAGGATCGGACCGCGAACATCGTAGCGGACGTTGAGTAATTTGGATGATTGACGAATATCGCGGTGAGCGCGGGTCACGTAGGTCCTCCTGAAACCGTTGAGTTTAGGTTGATTGTAGATGACTACTCGACGTCGTCGGTTGAAAAGTCAGTCACCGTGTCGTCGTCCATCAGATCCTGATTGGCTAACCAGTATCGAATCGCGTCATCGACCTCGTACTGCAAGTCCGATGTCGAGGTTTGGGCATTGTGGTAGCCACGTAACAGATCAGTGGCGGCTTCACTGTCGAGTTCTTCAACGACCGCCGTCACGTGTGAGGCCAGTGACTCATTGATATCGGTTGATGCCACCGCCACCATATTTGTGTTGGGCCACTGTTCAGTTTCCAGCTCTAAGGTCGCCAACCCTTGATCGGCGATGACCGGGTCAACACTCGAGAGCACCGCCACGGTCTGATCTTCGGTGATCAGCCGACGGGTCATCTCCTCATAGGTGTCACTATCGATGGCTCCGGTGCTTTCAAAGGCCGGCTCACACCCTACTTCGGCCAGTGCTGTTCGCAGGTCGTCAATTTCCTCTTGTGCAGTGACGGTATGCAACCATGTCAGGTCAGCACAGGCAGGATACGTCTGGTCGTCGGCCACAGCCTGCTCGTTTTGGGCTTGGGCAATCTGAGCTGCCGTAACCGTCGATGCGGTGGGTGTCAGCCCCAACTCGGCCGGCGCTTGAGCCACGATATCGACATCTCCGGGAAGTTGCGGCGCGGAGTCTTGTGTGTCAGCTTGCTGGGGTGTTGTCACGACGGCAATAGATTCATGATCGCTCGCTGTTTCATCATCCAAAGAGGCAAAGACGGCTTCGTGATCATCGTGGGACTGTATTTCGACGTCTGCGCCCTGGGATACGACGTATTCCGCAACTGCCAGCGAGGTTGCTTGATCCAGTGCTGCCGGAGTCGTCGCGATGGTCAGATGGGCGGCGTCAACGGGCTCGCCCGTGGAACAGCCAGCCAGCAGCAGCCCCGCGGCAGTAAACACCACCAAACGCGTAGGGAAAGTCTTTGCCAAGCTTGTCACCATTCTTGTGTGATTTGGGGTGTACCAGTTGCCATTTCCAGGGCTTCGCCGACCCATTCAGACACCCGGTGCCCCTTGGTTATCGAACGATTATGCAACTGGCTTATTGGAATCCACGCCGCATCCGTAGAGGACCCGCCGACCTCGGGACGCAGCGTTCCGGAGACGATTTCTGCGGTGTAGAGCAGACTCAAAATTTGGAGTGGAAGGTACTGTCCGGGGACGCGTTTCTCTGCGGGAATGAGATGCGTGGCCGCAGACAAAAACCTCGTGAGCACAACGTTATACCCGGTTTCTTCCCAGACTTCACGCACGCATGCGACATCGGGTTGTTCGTCGAATTCAATACCGCCACCGGGCAGCGTCCAGAACGAGCCGATGGAGCTCTCCCATAGACTCAACAAAACTTCATCCTGTTTCGTAATGAGCGCATAAGACCCTGGTCGCCACTGAAATTCCATAATTCCACAGTCTAGTGGTCGTCACTGCGTCCAAGTGATCACTAGACTGTGAGTCATGCATTCCTCGACGTCGTCGGCTGATTTTGAAGGACCAAACAGCCAATCCGCTTTGCCATCCATTGTCGAACCAAAATTGCGTTCGTTATTGAGTAATGGACCATCTTCAACGGATCTTCAGCACGAAACTGCACATACCGCGCGTGGCTGGTTAGATCTCGCCCACGAGGCGGCCTACGCGGATGATCTCGAGAGAGCCTTAGAGTGTGCCTCACACGGTTTAGCCAATGTCGGTACAAAGGCTGAGGTCGCACTGGGTCTGTATCGGCTGGTTGCCTCGGTACACCATAAGCTCGATGACGAGGCTGCCATGCTCGAAGCCATTTCGAATCGCACTGACCTGTTACGGACACTTGGTCAAACGCATCAGGCAGACATGGAAGATCAACTCGGTTCGATCCTCTTTGCCGAAGCCGATGCGTTTGCTTCCACGGTCTTGTCGGGTGTCGCCGATCAAGAGCGCTCTTCGGGCGGGGTCGACACGGTCTTAGCGGATGTCTTAATTGGTTTGGCCGTACATCAGATGAGCCAGATGAATGGCGAAGAAGCACTCGAGCTGATCGAAGAGGCGGTCGCACTACAGCGTCGTCGCGCAGATGCCGGCTACCATTTGTCTGCCGGCTCCCTCGCCAATACCGAAATGTTTTTGGCCCATCTGAAATTCATGAATGAACAAGTCGATGCCGCCGATACGCTGTCGCAGCAGATTCTTGAAACCGGCTGTAATCGTGCCGTGCGAGCCGCAATGTGGATGATGCAGGCGGTGATCGCGCATCATCGCAACGATATGCCAGACGCCGCAAGCTTCGGGGTACGTGCGCTCGAGTTGTACGCCCGACTCCAGATTCGGCCCGGTGCGGCCTCCGCCGCCTCACTGGTGGCCTCCGTTGCTCGTCGCGTCGATAGACACCAGTTATCTGTTCTGGCGTGGAAGGTTGCCGTTGACCAGGCTGAACAGGGCGAGGTCGAAGAAACCTCGGGCCTGGTAGCAGCGCTTGGTCACCAGTTATTGGATGCCGGTGAAGTCACCGAAGCCGAAGAAGTTCTCACCACGCTGGTCACCCGCGAAAAGCTTTCTGGCAACCACCAGATTTTGGCGCATGCGCTCATTGATTTAGGCAATGCGGTATGCCGCCAAGGCCGATACACCGATGCGGTGAAGCATTGGCGCGATTCCATTGACGCGTTTTTGAAAGTTGATGCTGTTCGTGAGGCGGCTCGCACCAGTCTTGGTGCGGGTATGAAACTTGTTGAAGCCGACGATGAGAAGATATTTGCTGACGCCGAGGAATTGATGCGTCAAGCCGTGGAGATGGCCAAGGCGTCTGAAGATCCCGCGGTGGAAACCCAGGGCCTGCGTGAATTGGCGAAGTTGTTGTGCGATCAGACGAAGCCCGAGGGTTTAGCACTCTACGACAAGGCCATCGAGCTGGCGGGCAATGACGAGGTACGCTATGTGGCTGCTGAACTGACTCGCCAGAAAGCGCACGCGTATCAACTGTTTGGCAAAAATAATAAAGCCGTTGCGACCGCATTGACGGCTGCTGACATGTTCGAAGATGAAGCGGAACTGGCTATGGGTCACGGCTGTGAGTTGATGGCCGGCAAATTCTTGATCGAAGACAGTAAGTGGTTGGAAGCTACGACGCTGTTTACCACGATCGCTGAGGCCGAAGGCATCCAGCCGGAACTACGTCGCGCCGCCCTGTTGGGGCTGTCCACCGCATTGCGTGGCCAGGGTGAGCATCACGACTCTGAACGCATGAAGCAACAGGCGCAACGTATTGAAGTGGAGACCCCATTGCCGACCGAACATGAGTTCAGTGCGGACACCTTCTTCGACGACTGACTACGCCAGTTCTAGTAGCGCTTCAACGACGCGTAAGTATCGTTGACCTCGGGCCCGTGTTTGCTCATCAGGCTGGTAGCCAGGGATCAGGCTCACCACCACCGCAGCTGAACGTACCGCGAGCGTATGAGGGTTCGTGTATGGTGCCAGTTGACCAAAAAATCGCATGGCCGTCTGCCAGCCCCACTGAGGATTTTGGGCGTATCCTAACACTGCGACATGACCGATGAGGCATGCGTAATCATCAACCCGATAGCCGGGCCCTGCCCCATCCACATCCAAAATTTGGCGGATCTCACCCGTCACCGGATCCACCAAAATATGCGCCTCATAGAGGTCCCCGTGTGTCGGAACGACCGGGCCGAGGTCCAGCTGCTGGTGTGCTTGGTCAAAGCGATACGCCAATTGGCCTAGCCGAGCATATTCTTCCGGCATCGCCTGGTGTGCCGACTGGATGAATTCTTGATACCGGTCCGCCCACGAGGCGCGGTGTGGGTAGTGCAATATTTCGCGAGGAAACCGATCGAGCAGGTCGATCAGCTGGCGTGCATCAAATCGAGTGACCACTCCTTCAGTGCGAGCTAGTTCCCCGAGTGGCATGCCTTGACCGCCGGCCAGAGTTAGCACGTCTGCTACCGGTGGGGCAATGGGAGGCACAACGGGAACGCCGGCGGCCCCAAGCGTGAGGTGAATGTTGTAGAGCGTCTGGGCGATGCCGGGCCGGAGTACTTTCAAGTACAGGGTCTCGCCGAGGCCAGCGGGAGTTTGCGGCGTCAAGCGTGCTTTGAACACTGCCCGGTTCATCGGTCGATAGATGACGGTGTGTAGTGCAGTGAGTTCACGATCCGGGGCGAAATGTTGCCGCACCTGGGCGGGTGTGGCGGCGAGCGTGAGTCCGGGGAGCAGCGGGTCGTGGGGATGTTCCCAGGCGAAAATATTATAGTCGTGGAGCTTCGTCGCGTAGCCGCGCGCTTCGGAGGGCACCGGTGCGGTGGTCAGGCCGTAGTAGAACTGGCCCACTCCCCCATCGTGATGCGCAGAGACTTCCGCGATCACATAATAGTGTCCGGCACGGTATTGGACATCGTGCAGCGTGGCACTGAGCATGCGGCGATGATCTGAGGCGACCAGTGCGCCAAGGAGTCCGGTGAGGTCAGCACGGCTAAACGGCCCGAAACCACCGGTAAGCATTGGGGTGTTTCCTAGATGGCGCGGCGACGGTTGAGTACTTTGTCCAAATCCAGACGAGTGTTGGCTTTTTCCGTAATCTTTTCTTGGTACTGACTCGATACACCTTCGCTCAGCTGCACATCACGAGATGGTACCGGCTCCTGTGGAGTTTCCAGTGGCTCTGGTGCGTCACGAGCAACCTCGGGGGCATCGAGGTACATCGGACGTGGCAGTGGCTTGCGGGCCGGCACAGGTGCTGGCGTATCGACCACGGGTGCTTCGGCCACTGGTGCGGCCGGTTCTTGTGGCGTTTCTGGTTCATCAGCGACGTCAAAGACTTCGTCGTCGTGCTCTACCGGCGTCTGCTGTTGTCGAGCGGTAGCCTGGTAAGTGGCAATACTGGTTTCCAGTCCTTCTGAGATGCTGAGACGTTCGCGTTCGCGGGCTCGTTTTTTGGAGTCAAGGATGGCAAGGCCACGCAGGGCACCGTAACTTGCTACCGTGATGAGCGCGCTGATGCCAGCTGTCAGCCAGGTCGCGGCCCCAAAGAGACCAGCCAAAAAGGTCACGAGGGCGGTCAAGAGCGCGAGTGCACCGACCGCAAAGATAGTGAGGCGACCCCAGCGAATTGAGAATCCAGTGCCGCCGGAGGGTGTCGAAGATGGGGAAGATTTCATAGCTTTCCTTCGTTGGCGGGATTCGCGGCTCTTTCGAGTCCGTTGTGTGACATCCGGACGACGAGCAAGCAGAATCAAGCCGGCTACAACAACGACTACGACGACGATCGAAGCCGCGATGTCGATTTCGGGCAGGAATCCGAGCGTAGCGGCTAGCGACTCTTCAAGCTCTCGGATACGGTTGTCCACCCTCATAACGATATACCCGGTCGGTGCAAAGTTGGCGGCTTTGTTAGCGTGTGTTGCCAGTTTTGGGGTCGAAGTGAATGTTAGGGCACTCGTGAAAGCAATCCGCCGAGGGGAAGTTCTGGTGTAGTGATCGCAAACGATTCGTGGTCACGCCAACGCCCGTTAATGTGAATGAAGTCGTTGCGAATACCTTCAGATCTCAGCCCGAGTTTTTCTACCACCCTCAATGAGGCGGCGTTATCGGGCACAATATTGATTTCCACCCGATGCAAACCGACACGGGTGAGTAAGTAGTCGGTGGCCAGAGCAACTGCTGTGGGCACGATATTTCGACCCGCATGGGCTTGGTCCACCCAGTAGCCTAATGTCGTGGATCGCATGGATCCCCACAGCACCGGGGCCGCAATCATTTGACCCACCAACTGTGTTGTCGCTTGGTCTTGCAAAAAGATCGCCCAGGGGTAGGAGACTGCGTTTCCACCGTCACGGTTGTATGCGCGCACCATCGCACCATAGGTCATGGCATTGTTCTTACCGGTTGGATCGGTCGCTTCCCAGGGTGCAAGCCAGGCCGCATTTCTGCTGCGGATCTCGTGCCATTGCCGCCGGTGAATGTACCGTAGTGGCGCCAGCTGTACGTGCTGATGCTCCAGCGTGACTGGCCAGCGCATTGGCGCGGCGGAGAAGTGGCTCATGGTTCCATTCTAGGAGGGGTGCGCCAATGGCCTGTTTGTTTGTGGGCATACCGGTGTCACAATTGGTTTTATGACCAGCGATACGAAAGCCGAACTCCGGGCCCAGTTTTTTACCCAACGCAAGGAACTCGATATAACACAGCGCCAGTTGCAGTCCGAGGTGCTGTGCCAGACACTTTTCGATTGGTATCGCGGTTTGGAGAGCGCACACCGTGATGCACGCAAGGTTGCGATGACCATCAAGTTCGGTTCCGAGCCGGACACTGATCCGCTGATGCACGCCTTGCACAATGACGGTGTTGAGCTGTGGGCGCCGATTTCGAATAAGGATCGTTCGATGTCGTGGACTCGCTGGTACCCGGGGGTACCGATGGAACAGTCGGCCCTGGCCCCGATCGATGAGCCGGTGGGTGAACGGTTTGGGCCCGAAGCCGTCGCGGATGCCGATGTAATCCTGGTGCCGGCGCTTGCAGCCGATACTGGTGGCTACAGACTGGGCAAGGGCGGTGGCTATTATGACCGTTTCCTTGCTGCCCTCTCCGAGCTCAGCGATGAACAGCCCCTCTTGGTGACACCGCTGTTTGATCACGAGTATTTCGCCGCCGATGACGAGGCGTTTCCCATCGAAGCCCATGACCTACCGGTCCAGGCCGTGGTGACAGCGTCTACCGGGCTGGTGTGGGTTCAGTAGTGCGGCGGTTTTTCGTCCAGCATCCAGCGATCCCGCTCGGATAATTTTTCCTTGCTGGGCTTGTGCTTAGGGTCCGGTTGGAGGTCATCCAGGCGGGGTTCGGGACCATCTGCCGAGGCGGGACCAGTTCCGGCAACCGTGGCCCGCCGAGGGCGCCGCCTGCCTTGAGCCTCGTCGTTGTCGTGACCCATCAGCTCAGTCTTCTGTGTCCTCGTCTGCTGCCTTGAAACCCGAGGCCGCTGGTAATTGCAGTTGTGCTGCGAATCCGTCGGTAACGCTCATGGGGTCGGTGAACACATCAATGGCCCACAGGGTGTCATTGCGCCAGCCAAGCTGTGCAAGTTGCCCTGGTATGGTGCGAGTCCGTGTTCGAACGGGTGCATCGTGGTGACGGGTTGCCCCATCATAGGACACCGCGGTGGGCTGGTAATGCTCGGAGTGGAACTCTGGGGCGTGATGCTGTGGGGTGTAGAGCAACAGGTCGGTGAAATCATGGGTATCGAACTGATATGCGGCCCCACGTTCGGTCAGATGTTGGACGAAGTCCTCACTGAGGTGATCCAACGGTTCCCCCGCTCCCCCGTCGACCGGTTGGCCACTCGTGGCCGGAAGATTCACTAGCAGTTCCCAGAAGTGGTAAGCACCTGACATGAGATTGTCGAAGTTGATCTCATGCGGGTGGATGGCGGTGAACACGCTCAGGTGGGTACGCGCCCGCGTAAATGACATGGCATAGTATTCCACACCGTGCTGTTCAGATAGCGGTCCAAAGTGGTGGACCACTTTGCCGGTGGCTGTGCGACCATAGCCCAGTGTGAAGATCACGTGGTCGGCCACAATACCGTGGGCGCGCTCCATGGGTGCCACCACAAATGCTTCGCCACTGGGTGAGGTTTTGGCACTAAAGAACTTGGTCGCCCACCGGTGGTTTGGCAGGTTGTAGCGGATGGATTCGGCAATACGTCGCGCGTGGGCACCATTGGCCGCAATGACGGCAAGCGATTGTTCTGGGGAGTCCCGAAAGTGCTCGAAGACAGCATCGACGGTGCGTGTGACCTCGGCGGTCGTGGATTCGACCCCGTCGTCGCCCATCCCTGGGCTGCCAGGTTCGGTGAGGTATTCCACGCTCATCCCGGTTTGGGAACTGGTGGCGATTTCTTGGGGTGTTGGGGCCCTGTCGAGGCTGCCTTCGTAGACTTGTTCGCCGAGTGTGCGGGCCAGATATTGGTTGACGCCGCGGTGCATGATGTTCAGTGGCACGACGGGGAGCACCCGGGTGAGTGCTTGGTGCACGGATTCTGCTTGGCGCGGGTCCGATGCGCGTGCGGTCGGATCAATCGACACTTGGAACCCAACGGCTCGTCCGGACACCGCGTCACCGAACGCAACGACTTGTGTGGCACGCGAGATGGCGCCCAGCCCGGTGGCCAACCCGATGGTCTCGGAGTCCAGTACCAGCACGGTGTCAAAGGTCACCGATGGGGGCAGTTCGGCAAGCGCCAGCGGCGAGGTGGTCAAGATGGGCACCAGGGGCTGCAACAACTTCGGATTGATGCCCAGTACGGTTTCGACATTGGCAGCACCGGTACGGAGCAAGCGTCGCAGGGAATCCGCGGCATCCGGGTAATCCCGTGTGGCCTTCTCCCAGGTCGCCGCCAGGCTGTGGCGGACGCGTGAAGGGCCGGATTCCAAGTGCGCAGTGTCGGCGATTCGGTATTCTTCTTCGAGCTTGGCCAGCTGTTCGCCGGTGGTCGCCGCTAAGTGTTCGTCGGCGGAGAGCATGGCTTCTAGTGCTGACTGCCACCAGGCAACTTCGAGCTCTAATGTCACTTGGTCGGATGTCACACCACGTGCTTGGAAATCGTCGAGGAGTTCTTCCAGGCCCTGCTCGGTGAGCTGATCAATGACAATGGTGCGCTCTGGCAGGGTGTGCAGCGTGTGTGAATCTTCAACGAGTTTGGACAACACATCGTGCAGGTCCCCGGCATCCATGCGGGTCAGGTGCTCGGTTTCGGATTCTGCCGGTGCGAGCATGTCTTGGAGCCGGTCAAGATTTTCATGCAGCCGATCGGCGTCGGTGGCCAACGCTTCGACTCCGGTGGGGATGACCGGGTTGCGTTTGGAAGAGGTCCATTCATTCCAACTGGTCAGTTGATCTTGGACTTTGATGAGCGCTTCGTGCAAGTTCGGTACGTCGACGCCGGGGCGGATGTATTCGCGTGCTAGCCAGCGCAGCCGAGTACGGGTCATTGCAGACATGTCGATGCCTTGCTGTTTTCGCCAAGAACCGCTTGCCGTGGCCGCGATGAGATCGGTCACGGGCCGGTCGAAGATATCCGGGGTGAATTTATCCAGGGTGTCGCGGACTTCGCGCAACAGTTCGACCTGTTGAATCCACTGCGTAATATTGGCACCCATGGTCAGCTGGGCGTGCGTGGTGGCGGCTTCGAAGCGCGGTGCCACATCTGACAGGTCATCGTGGACTCGTTGGGCGAGCTCTAATGCGGCTTCAGCTTCATGCACATTGCGTAACCGGGCACCGTACCAGGGCGATTCGGTGGAGGATGCTTCGAATGCGCCCAGTTCGGCCGCGTAGCGGAGTTGTTCGGCTACCTGTTCGCGATCCACGGTGGCATCGAGGACGGAGCGTTTCAACCGCACCGATGTCGCCGGTGCTGGCTCGGCGTTCATCAGGGTGACCAGTTCGTTCATTGCCTGGATCGGCGAGCATTGCCAGCGTTCGCGTACCTCGTGCAGCGACTCGGAGTGGTCCAGGAGCTGTCGACGGACGTCGCGGAGGGTGTCGTGGATGCGTCGGACCGCGGGTTCTTTGGCACGCTCGGCAGACAGTAGCGAACGCACGAGTTGTTCGGTCACTTCTTGCGGTCCGGTGTCAGCCTGGACGCTGAAGAGCAGCGGGTCGAGTTGGTGTGCCGCGAGTCGATTGGCGAACTCGTTGAGCGTCGAGGTCTTCTCGGCGATGACCAGCACGCGTTTACCTTCGGTGGCGAGACCGGCCGCGGCAGCCACGGCGGTTTGAGTTTGGCCGGTGCCGGGTGGGGCCGAGACCACCAGAGACTCACCGGCAACGATATGATCGACTGCTCGTTGTTGGGAGCGGTCCAAATCAGCCACGAGGATTTCGTCGGCCGGATCGCGCTCATCTAGCGGGACGGGCTCGAATGCTAGCTGCGGCGCTTCATCCCCGAAGCCTGCGTCATCGGTGCCTGCACCGACCTCATAGAGTGCTGCAATCACCTTGTGGTCAGGGTCTACTACTTCACTGGATGCGGTGTCTGACAGGTCCGCAAACGTGGAGATGAGCAGCCGGTGCTCTACGACCAATCCACGAACCTTTGAGGTATACCCTCGCAGGAGGTCCAAGGTTGGATGGGGCTCGAGTTTCGCGGTGGTGTAGGCGGCTTCCTCATACTGTTGAGGATCCAGCGTAATACCGTAGTGACTTGCGAAGAAACGCACCAGAGCAGGATTGAGTCGTGCCGGCCCTACGATTTGCACGTCGTAGTCGTCCCGGTTTGGACGGGCGGCTAAACGGGCCGGAGCCAGCAACACGGGTGCCGACATTTGCTGGTTGACACCGTTTTCGGTAGTGCGCCAAGTTGCCAGTCCTGCAGCAACGTGGCCGACGTTAATGCCACGGTCGGCCACGAGCTCTTGGACTTTGGCGTCGATGGCTTCAGCGGTCTCAAGACTGCGCTGCATTTCGGGTTGATCCCGCAGCAGTGTGGTCAATCTGGTGCGACGAGCCGAGAGAAATTGGGTGAGCCCGCTGGGTTGGGAATGCGTGACGTCAATGGAATTGGATATCGTGGGTGCATACCGCAGCATGGTGTCGGATTCGGTGCCGGTTGCGATTTCGGAAAGCCACCGCGAGAAGTCCTGTTCAGCCACCCCAACAGGATCCATCGGATCTTCGTCCGCGAAGAAGTTTTCTTCCACGCGTTCTGAATCGTCGGAGAACTCAGTATTTTCGGGAAGCTCTGTTTCGTGGAACCCAGACTCGGCTGCGGCAACCTCAAGTCGTACATCAACCTCGTCGGCGGACGACGCCATATCGTCATGGTCGACGTCATTTTTTCCGTGGCTCACGCTCATCCTTCCTGTGGTTGATACAGGTTGCACCTTCACGACTCTAGTACCAAACCACCGGACTTTTGCGTTGCCACACCCGAAAAATCCCCCACGTCGTCAGTTTATTCCCATTCGATGGTTCCCGGTGGTTTGTCGGTAATGTCGAGCACCACGCGGTTAATGCCGTCGACTTCAGCGGTGATGCGCTGGGCAATCCGATCGAGAATGTCATATGGGATCCGTGCGAAGCGTGCGGTCATCGCATCTTCGGAGACCACTGGACGCAAGACCACCGGGTGGCCGTAGGTGCGGCCGCCCTCGTTGACGCCGACGGAACGCACATCGGCGAGCAATACGACCGGGGATTGCCAGATTTCGCGGTCCAGTCCCGAGGCGGTGAGCTCTTCGCGCACGATCGCATCGGCTTCACGCAACAGGTCGAGTCGTTGTTTGCTGATGGCTCCGACGATGCGGATACCAAGACCTGGGCCGGGGAAGGGTTGCCGCCATACGATTTCATCGGGCAGTCCGAGTTGGGTACCTACCTCACGGACTTCGTCCTTGAACAGTTGACGAAGGGGTTCCACGAGCTCAAATTCCAGATCCTCGGGCAGTCCCCCAACGTTGTGGTGGGATTTGATGACCTTGGAACCATCGGCGTCGCCGGATTCAATCACATCCGGATACACGGTGCCTTGCACGAGAAATTGGACATCGGTGGCGTCTGGATCATGCGCCGAGGCAGCCACGATGTCGGCTTGGGCTTGTTCGAAGGTGCGAATGAACCGTTCGCCAATAATTTTGCGCTTTTCTTCTGGATCGGACACTCCATGTAACGCGCTGAGGAATTCGTCTTCAGCGTCCACCATGACCAGCTTTGCACCACCGGTTGAGGCACCAAAGGCACGCTCAATCTCGACTGATTCGTCTTTGCGCATCAAGCCGTGGTTCACATAGACGGCAGTGAGTTGATCGCCCACGGCACGCTGGACCAGTGCTGCAGCAACCGCGGAGTCCACGCCGCCAGAAAGTCCGACGAGTGCTCGTTTATCACCGATTTGTTCACGGATTTTTGCGATTTGCTGGTCGATGACCAAATCAACAGACCAGTCTGGTGCCAGATCCGCGGCGATAAACAGGAAGCTTTTGATCACAGGCTGTCCGTGGGGTGAATCTGCGGTTCCGGGGTTCCAGGCCACACCGTAGACTTGAGCTTTCGCGTCTTCTGCAGCGGCGACCGGCATGTCCGCATGGGATGCTGTGACAACGAAACCCGCGGCAGCTTCTGTGACCACGTGTGCATGGTTCACCGCAACGTCCTGGGAGGTTGGCTGTCCCGAAAACAACGTGGCATTGTCGTCGATGTTCTCCAGCTGAACGGTACCGGCCAATGGGGTGTCTGCTTGACGGACTGAGGCACCCAGTGCTTTGGACACGGCGGTGAACCCGCCACCAACGGCCAAAACTGGGATGTCGGCTTCTAGTAATTTCGGGTCGACGACCGCGACGTCTTCGGCTGCCGATGACCGGGCTGCGATGACCAGTGCTGCCGGGCGGGCCGCCAAAATCGTGTCAGCCGACGCGGTGTAGGAATAGACCTCAGAGTACACTTTGGCTTCGCGGATCCGGCGAGCCAGAACCTGGGCGTCGTCGGAGCCGTAGTCGACGACGATGACGGTGTCTTGGTGTTGTACGGCAGCGTTTTGGGGTGTAGTCATCATAGCATCCAATGTAGTGGAACGGATTGATTGACGGCGCGTACGGTCTAGTACCGCAGCACTGCTTCGGGATGTGCGGCCAGCTCACGGCGCACATCTTTATTGACGCGTTTCTCAACGATGAACGACAAAAACGGCACGACGCCACCACCGGCCATGGCCATGAGACGTATGCCGCCCCAACGCATCATGGCCCACAAGCGGAAGCAGCCTAAGAGGTAGATCACATATCCCCAACCGTGGATGATCAGGATCAGCAGGGAGATGTTCACACCTTCTAGTACGGCATCCTGGTGGTAGAAGCCCAGAATAAATTCAGTGCCATCTTCGGCGACGCCGCCGGCAAACATTTCGTATCCAAAACCATATTTCACAATCATTTGGACGACGAGTAGCAGCAGAAAGATACCACTGAACCAGGCGGTCACCGTGTAGAGCCGTTGAGCGCTGCGAATCTGGCGATGTGTGCCGCCAAAGCGCCGCTTCTTTTTGCCCTCGGGGCGGGGTGGTGCTTGTCCAACGTCGTCCTCGGTGATGTCTTCTGGGTCCGGCAGGGTCGTGGGATCGACCGGGGGTGTCGGTTTATCTGTCATGATTCTCGTGAGTCTTTCTGGTCGTCGGAGCTATACCCATGATAGGCCCGGTAGGCCTGCTCGGCGGCAACCTTTTCTTTCCGCGCTTGATCGCGGAGCCGTTGGAGTTCTTGGGCACGCCAGTGTTGTTCCCAGAGCTCGTCGAGCTCTTCTTCGCGTTGATCTTTCAGGTAGTCGTCGCGAACGAAGCGCCACCACAAAAACAGCGAGAAGACGGCGAAGATGAACCATTCAATCGCGTAGAAAATGTTCAGCCATGCGACTTCGGTTTCTTCTGGCTGAGGTGCCACATCAACAGGTTGAACATCGGTTGCACCCGATACGACATGTTCCGTTGAGTCAACGGTGAATTTTTCGGCCACCACATATCCGGCATAGAGGTCCTGGTCCCAGAGATTGACCAATTGGGATGTCGCAAGCATTTGCTTTCTGACGGGCTCACTAGCGTGGTTGGTATTGGGTGTTGGTCCTTCACCCGGGATGAGACGCCCCTCAAATTCCATCATGTCTTGGGCTGAGACATCGGTGGCCTGTTCAAACATTTCGGTGAGTTCGGCTGTGTCAGCTTCGATTTCTTCTTCGACCCAGCCCCAGGCGACGGGGATTCGGTACCCATCGGGTGCGCCGTCAACGGTTGCTTCTGAGACGAGCCACAGCCCCAGGTTGCCTTCTTCGACACGTGATTCGACTTGGACGGTGTTCTCAAGGTTGAGGTTGCCGCGAAATGTCACCATCTGGTCGGCTTGATCCGTCATCATTGGCGCGCCGGGCTCGAAGTGTTCCGTCAGCGCGACCGGCGTTTCTGTCTCAGCGTGGTCGCGCGGTTGGTTGGCGGTGGACTGTTCGAATTGCCATTGTGTGAGCAACACGAACAGTGCTGCCACCACCATGGTGAGGAGGAAAAATCCGATCCACCGGGGCTTTAGTGCGGTACGTAGCAAGTATCTATCATCCCGTGTAGGTCGGTGAGATCTGCACTTCGACTTTTTGGAAGTCTTTGAGATCCGTGTATCCGGTGGAAGCCATGGCCCGACGCAGTGCGCCCATGAGATTTGCGGTGCCGTTGGTGTGGTTGGTCGGCCCCAGCAACAGTTCATCCATCCCTGCAACGGTGCCCACGTGGGTGCGATCGCCGCGTGGGAATTCTGAATGCGCGGCTTCTAGACCCCAGTGCCAGCCTTTACCGGGTGCTTCGTCAGCGCGCGCCAGGGTGGTACCCAGCATGACGGCGTCGGCGCCCATGCCAATTGCTTTGACGATGTCGCCCGAATTCCCCGTGCCGCCATCACCAATGACGTGGACATAGCGCCCCCCGGATTCATCCATGTAGTCACGGCGTGCTTCAGCGATATCGGATATGGCAGTGGCCATTGGAACCCGAATACCCAGGGCACGGCGTGTAGTCGAAGAGGCACCGCCGCCAAAACCGACCAGCACACCGGCCGCACCGGTCCGCATCAGATGCAGTGCGGGCGTATAGCCGGCCACTCCCCCGACGATGACTGGCACATCGAGTTCGTAGATGAACTTTTTCAAATCCAGTGGTTCTTTGGTTTCTGATACGTGCTGCGCTGACACCGTCGTGCCGCGAATGACAAACATGTCCACGCCGGCGTCGACGACGGTTTTGTAGAATTCCTGGGTGCGCTGTGGCGTCAAGGCGCCGGCAACAACTACGCCGGCTTCACGGATCTCTTCGATTCGTGCGGAAATGAGATCGGGTTGAATGGGTGCTGCATAGAGCTCTTGGAGGCGCGCTGTGTTCTCTGGTGAAAACTGTTGAGCCTTCAGGGCAGCGATTTCATCGAGGACGGGTTGTGGGTTCTCATAGCGAGTCCATAGCCCTTCGAGATTCAGCACGCCCATACCGCCAAGTTGACCCAGTTGGATTGCGGTGGCCGGTGACATCACCGAGTCCATGGGCGCCCCGATGACGGGCATGGAGAATTTAAACGCGTCGATCTGCCAGTCCAACGAGACATCTTCGGGGTCGCGTGTGCGGCGGGTAGGCACAATTGATACTGCGTCCAGGGGCATGGCTTGTCTGCCGCGTTTGCCTCGGCCAATTTCAACTTCGTAGCTCACGTATATCCAGTTTCTATCCGGTACGGATGGGTTTTAGCGCTTGGGTCTACACCGACATTTTATTTGGTGCGATAGTTTGGTGCTTCTACCGTCATCATAATGTCGTGCGGGTGAGATTCTTTGAGTCCTGCGGCGGTCACGCGGACGAACCGGCCGTCGCGCTGCAGCATCTCAATGTTTTCGGAACCGGTGTAGAACATGGTCTGCCGCAGCCCACCTTCTAGCTGGTGCAGGACAGCACCGATGGGGCCACGGTATGGCACTTGGCCTTCGATGCCTTCCGGGATGAGTTTTTCATCATCCGGGACATCGGCTTGGAAGTACCGGTCTTTGGAATAGGAGCGTGAGCCGTCGCGAGTTTGCATGGCACCCAGCGACCCCATGCCGCGGTAGGTCTTGAACTGTTTGCCGTTGTAGAACACCAGGTCGCCCGGTGACTCGGCGGTACCGGCCAACAGTGAGCCGAGCATGACGGAGTTCGCACCGGCCACCAGCGCCTTGCCGATGTCACCGGAGTGCTGCAGTCCACCGTCTGCGATGATGGGCACACCGGCTGGGATGGCTGCCTTGGCTGCTTCGTAGATGGCGGTAACCTGTGGTACACCCACACCGGCAACAACGCGCGTGGTGCAAATGGATCCTGGGCCAACGCCAACCTTTACAGCGTCAACGCCGGCATCGACGAGGGCTTTTGCACCCTGATACGTGGCTGCTTGGCCGCCGATGACGTCGACGTGCTTGGCTGCGGGATCGTCTTTGAGTTTGGCGACCATATCGAGCACGCCTTGGGTGTGGCCGTTTGCGGTGTCAACCACCAGCAGGTCCACGCCGGCTTCGACGAGTGTCATGGCGCGTTCGAAACCGTCACCAAAGAATCCGACGGCACCGCCAACGCGGAGTCGGCCTTCGTCGTCTTTGGCGGCATTCGGGAATTCTTGGGCTTTGTCGAAATCCTTGACCGTAATGAGGCCTTCGAGTTTGTTGTCGGCGTCAACCAGAGGCAACTTCTCGATGCGGTGCTCTTGGAGCAGGTCGACGACATTTTCGCGTTTGACGTTGAAGGGCGCGGTGACCAGTGGCATTTTGGTCATAATCTCGTGGACCTGGGTGGTGTCATATTCCTCGCGTGGCACGAAACGGGTATCACGGTTGGTGATGATGCCCAATAGCACCGTGTGCTCATCGACCACGGGCAGACCAGAGATGCGGTAGCGGCCGCAGAGGTCGTCCCATTCCGCCAGGGTGGCGCGGGGCGAGATGGTCACCGGGTCGGTGATCATGCCGGACTCGTTCCGTTTGACCTTGTCTACTTCTGCAGCCTGGTCTTGAATCGACAGGTTGCGGTGGATGACGCCCAGACCACCGTAGCGTGCCATGGCGATGGCCAGTGGTGCTTCGGTGACGGTGTCCATCGCTGCGGAAATAACCGGGGTGTTGATGCGGATGCGCTTGGTCAGTTGGGTGGAGACGTCGGCATCTGCGGGGATGACGTCGGTCATGTTGGGTAGCAGCAAGACGTCATCATAGGTCAGCCCGACAAACCCGAAGGGATCATGGGCTTTGGTGACAGGTTCAGATGATGGCCCGGAAGTGTGGTCGGTCACAGGATCATACCCTTTCAAGAAGTCCTTTAGTCCCAATGATAAGGGTTGTGAGGCTATGAATATTCCGAACGTGGCGTTCGGTGACGTTTCATCGCAGACCGTGAACACTTCCGGACCAAAATGGTCTGGTTGTTACTCGACGGTGCCTTCGGTTTGTTCGGCGTATTGTTCTGCGGTGAGCAGTTCGCCTTCTTCGGTCACCTCGACGGTGAACAGCCAGCCGGCACCGTAGGGGTCTTCGTTGATGCGTTCCGGGTTTTGGACTACGTCGTCATTGGCTTCGACAATGGTGCCGGTGACCGGTGAATAGAGTTCGGACACCGATTTGGTTGATTCCAGTTCGCCGCAGACCTCACCGGAGGTGACGGTGTCACCAACCTCGGGAAGTTCGGCGAAGACGACGTCGCCGAGTTGGTCGGCCGCGTAGTCGGTGATGCCGATACGCACCGGGTCTTCGTCATTGAGCCATTCGTGTTCTGCGGAGTAGCGTAGTGCGGATTTAACGACTGTCATAATTGGTCCTTTTGCTCGGTATTAGCGGGAGTAGAACGGGGTCTTAGTGATGACAAATGGGAGGGCTTTGCCGCGAACTTCGACATCCACCACGGTTTCGAGGTTCGCGTGGTCGGCATCAATATAGCCCAGCGCGATGGGGTGCGACAGGGTCGGTGACGGGATCCCGGAGGTGACGTGCCCGACCACTTGACCATCGATCACCAGGTTGGCCCCGGACCGCCCGGCTCGACGCTGGTCACTGGTGAGGCCGACGAGCACTTGCTTCGGGGCGTTATCACGCAGCGGTTCGAGGGCACAGCGTCCGACGAAGTGTTCTTTCTTATCGAAGGACACGATCCGCGCCATGCCGGCCTCAAATGGTGTGCGCTGCGTTGACAGTTCGTTACCGTACAGTGGCATTCCGGCTTCCAAGCGCAGTGAGTCTCGACTCGCTAACCCACACGGCGTGACCGTGATCCCAGCATCTGCAGCAAAGAGGCCGTCCCACAACTGATTGATATCGTCATTGGGCGTGATAATTTCAAAACCGTCTTCACCCGTGTAGCCGGTGCGAGCCACGATCCACGTGCTGCCTTCCACGTGTAACTCCGTGACCCGATAGTTTTTCAACGAGGACGCTACTTCCGCAAAGTCATCGCCCAAAGCTGCTACGAGGTCCGGGGCTTTGGGCCCTTGTATCCCCAGCAGGGACAGCTCCTCGGTGGCGTCGTCGATCGTGACGTCCATGGAGTGCAACCGTTCATGTACCGCATCCGATACGGCTTGGGCATTGCCCGCGTTGGGAACCATCAGGTAGCGGTCCTCGCCCAGCCGGTAGACAATCAGATCGTCCAAGATCGTGCCCTGCTCGGTGAGCATGACCGTATATTTTGCCCGGCCAACGGTCATTTTTGAGAAGTCGCCGGCCAGGGCGGTGTTGAGTCCTGTGACGGCATCAGGGCCCGTTACGAATATCTCACCCATATGCGATAGGTCAAAGACTCCCACAGCCTGGCGGACCGCTTGGTGTTCGGTCATCTCTGAGGAGTATTTCAGCGGCATGTTCCAGCCGTTGAAGTCCGTGAAGCTTGCGCCCAGCGCATCGTGAGCCTCAAACAATTCAGTGGTTCTTAGCGTCATGTTTGGGCTCCTAGTTCAGCTCAAAAGCTTCTGGTGGTGGGCAGGAGCAGATCAGATTGCGGTCGCCCCCGGCCTGATCGACTCGTGATACCGGAGTGAAGTATTTATCCACCCGCAAGCTTGGGACCGGGAAGGCTGCTTGTTCTACCGAGTAGGCGCGATCCCAGTCTGAGGACACTACGTCGGCGACCGGGTGTGGTGCGTTGCGGAGCACTGAGGCTTCAACCGAAACCTTTTCGTCTTCGATCTCAGTTATTTCTTCACGGATCGTGATCATCGCGGTGACGAAGCGTTCGAGTTCGTCGAGGTCTTCAGATTCAGTGGGCTCTACCATCAGGGTGCCGGGTACCGGGAACGCCATGGTCGGCGCGTGGAATCCGAAGTCCATCAACCGCTTGGATACGTCTTCGGCGGTCACGCCGGTCTTCTTGGTGATCTCACGAAGATCCAAAATGCACTCATGTGCGACCAGATCATTGAGACCGGTGTACAGGACCGGGAAATGATCCTTCAGGCGATGGGCCAGATAGTTTGCGGACAACACGGCAACCTGGGTGGCTTCCTTAAGGGCTTCGGCGCCCATCATGGTGATATATGACCAGGTGATGGGGAGAACACCGGCAGAACCATGCAGCGTGGAAGCAACCGGAGTGGATTCATCGGGCAGCGGACCGTTTGGTTCTGCTGGCAAGTGTGGGATCAGGTGTTCGGCAACGCACACCGGACCGACGCCGGGTCCTCCCCCACCGTGCGGAATGGAGAACGTTTTGTGCAAGTTCAGGTGGGAAACATCGCCACCAAATTTGCCCGGCTGAGCCAACCCAACCAGAGCGTTGAGGTTGGCACCATCAATATAGACCTGTCCGCCGGCGTTGTGGATCTTCTCGCAGATGTCGACCACATCGGTGTCATAAATCCCGGCGGTGGAAGGGTAGGTAATCATGATGGCGGCAATGCGATCACCGTGTTTGTCCAAGACCTCATCGAGGTGTGCGGAGTCGATCGAACCGTCGTC
This sequence comes from Micrococcaceae bacterium, assembly GCA_013393415.1. Classification (GTDB taxonomy): domain Bacteria; phylum Actinomycetota; class Actinomycetes; order Actinomycetales; family Micrococcaceae; genus Yaniella; species Yaniella flava. The sequence continues at coordinate 361 of JABXHI010000027.1, read as the reverse complement.
GGCGGTCTTGACCACGACGATTTGCAGACCGGCAAGCACAGCCGAGGCGGCATTGGTGCCGTGAGCTGATGCCGGGATGATACAGATGTCACGTTCCATCTCGCCCTGGGCTTTCAAATACTGTCGGATCGCCTGCAATCCTGCGTATTCACCTTGCGAACCGGCATTGGGCTGCAGTGATACAGCCGCATATCCGGTGATGGCTTCGAGCTGTGATTCCAGATCCTTGATCAGTTCCTGCCAGCCCGCGGCTTGCTCAAGCGGTGCGTACGGGTGGATTCCGGCAAATTCTGGCCAGGTGATAGCTTCCATTTCGGCCGCAGCATTGAGCTTCATGGTGCACGAACCCAGCGGGATCATC
>JABXHI010000026.1 GCA_013393415.1 Micrococcaceae bacterium | reverse complement strand
GAGCCTCGAGACACAACCGAGTAGCTCGCTCACGTAATTCTTGAGGGTATTTATAATTGGCCATAGTCCAATCAGCTTATCCTTCCGGAATATCTGGCACACCCTCCATCAAACCAAGGACGATTCATGACTCTGCGTTTTCTAGTTTTTACGCTAGAGTTGACCTTGGTTCAGCAGTGAGCTCATTCGATACCGCTTTTAAGGAGGGATCGTGGAGCACACACTGAGTGTCCACATGGAGGCAGATGTACTGCCAGGGCCAGTTTTAGTGAAAGCTAAGGGTAGTTTGACGGCTGAGACTTGCCCCTCTCTTTTCGACATACTTGATCCAGCGTTGGCACTTTCGGGATGCCCAAGTGTCACCGTCGATTTGCTGGAAGTAGCGCATCTTGAAACCGGTGGGGTTCAGCGCCTTGAGCGTTATGTTTCCCACTACCAGGCTGAGACTGCACTGCCAGCCATCAGCATCATTGAGCCACAGAATACGCTGCGGGTTGAGTACCTACGCGAGGGAGCAAAATGACAAATACCATGAACCCAGCCGCTCAGCCTGAACCAGCTGATGCTCAAAACCCAGCCCAAGAACCGGTGCAATTTACCGTGGAAGTCGGCCCGATGGCCCACGGCGGTCACTGTGTTGCCCAGCATGATGATCGCGCAGTCTTTGTACGGCACGCCATCCCGGGCGAAATTGTTGTCGCACAACTGACCGAAACCGGCCCATCAGAGCGCTTCTTGCTCGCCGATACCGTCGAAGTTATCCGGGCCTCGGAGTTTCGTCGTTCGCATCAGTGGAAGATTGCAGACTCGCTGCGGGCCCACTCGTTTGGACGCGAACCGGTCAGTGGAGCCGAATACGGTCATATCGTTTTGGAATACCAGAGGCGACTCAAAGCTAACGTCTTCAGAGACACCATGGTGCGCGTCGGCAAGCAAAATGTTGACGATATGGAAATCTCGGTTGAGGGTGTGGAAGCCGACGGCGCCCACGGGTTAGATTGGCGCACTCGCAACACGTTCGTGGTCTCGCCGGTCGGCCGACTGTGCATGCCTGTACATCGCGGTCTGAATCCGGTTGTGGTGCGCAATGTTCCTCTGGCAGTTCCTCAATTGGATGCCTTGGGATTATGGGGCCTCGATTTTTCAGGTGCCGCGCGCATCGAGGTTACGACGCCAGCTCACGGTCGCGATGCGTTGATTAATATCATCCCGCGCTCCAACGTCGTCAACAGCAAAGAGACGCTTGCAACGCACGTCGAGAACTGGCGAGAAGCAGTATCTGGTTTACCTCAGCATGTCTCGGTCGTCGTCTCCGCACCGGCGGGTAAAGGTGGCCGGAAGATTAAGGTCACGCAGGTACGCGGGCAGAGCTGGGTGGCAGAAGATGTCGCTTCTGAACTCTTCGGCACACGCAGCTTCCGCGTGTCGGGTCATGGTCGTTGGCCTGCGCATCGCGATGGCCCGGTCACCCTGGTTGACGCAGTGATGCAAGCCGCCGACGCCCAGCCCGGTTAGACGGTCGCCGATCTCTATGCTGGATCTGGTCTCTTCTCTCGGTACCTAGCTGAAGCAGTCGGTGCCGACGGGGCAGTGCTCGCGGTGGAAGACGGGGTGGCTACCAGTCAGGACGCTTCGATCAATCTACGCGAGGTTCCACAGGCTACTGTGCTGCACGGGAACATCAACCGTGTGATGAACAGTTGGCACCGCAAGCCCGAGGCCGATTTCACGGCGGGTGGACTCAACGATCGTCAGGTGGACACGGTAGTGATGAGCCCGCATCGCAAAGGTGCTGGCAAAGCAGTGTTGGGTCGTATTGATCAACTAACTCCCGAAAAGATCATCTATGTCTCGAGTGATCCGGCCTCGTTGGCTCGCGACACCCGCAGGCTGAACTACCACGGGTGGGTGCTGGACTCGGTAGAGGTCTATGACCTGGCCCCAGATACCCAGCACATGGAATCCGTCTGCGTGTTCACCAAGCCATAAGTAGGGGAGCGGTCACTCTTCGAAGACCGTCGTCGGTTGGGTCTTGCCGATCGAAGCGACAAGGTTTCGAGCGAGGTCGCGGACTTTAATGTTTTGGTGGCTGGAGACCTCGGTCAAGATGTCAAATGCTTCTTCTTGGCTGCACGCTTTTTGAGCCATGATGACCCCGACCGCGATATCAATTGCGGTCCGGGACTCCATGGCCTTCTGGCGGTCTTGAGCCACTTCTTCGGAGATCACAATACGTAACGCGACGGTTACGGCGAGTGATGCCAGCGAAGCAAAGCGTTGGGCGTGAGCAATGCTTTCTTCGTCGAATGTGCCGGTGTTGATGGCGTAGAAGTTCAGCGCCCCCGTGGCTTTGTCATCAAGCGTGAGCGGGACCGCTAAAACACTGCGTATTTCTGAATCTCGGACCGTCGCCATGTAGTCGGGCCAGCGGGTCTCGTGACGCGCATCAGATACTTGCAGCACCATCTGGGTCGCCTGTGCTTCCAAGCATGGCCCCTCGTCAAAGCCAGCTTGGATCTCGTCCAACTGCTTGGCGTACTGGCTGCTGTGGCCAACAACCGTGGTGCGCTTGTTGCGGCTCAGGAGGATTCCGCAGAGCGCGTTCTCCCCACCAATGACTTGTGATGCCGCGAGCTTGGCCAGCTCGTTGAGAAATTCGGAGATCTCATGGTTACTTGCCAAAAGGGAGTGTAGCGATTCTGCTGCTGATGGATTGGCCGGAGTTGAGTCCATGATGGATCCTTTCGGTGCCGTTCAGGGGTCAAAGTGCGTTAGAGCCACGGTCTCAGTGGCATGAGCGCGAGCTCTATTGCCCGTGACATGGGGTGTCTCTGACGCCACTGTGTCGAGCTGAGGGTCTCGCAGTGTGTGGAATCTGCAAGGAAGATTTTTTCTATCTCAGCGGCGAAGCGCGGGTCAATGACCTCCACATTGGTCTCATAATTATATGACAGCGAGAGCCGGTCGATGTTGGCTGTTCCCACGGTGGCCCACTGGCCGTCAATGGTAGCGGTTTTGGCATGGATCATGGAGGTGGCATAAAGCAGAATGGTGATCCCGGCATCCAGCAGTTGGCCATAAAATCCTCGTGAAACCCAGTCGGCCACGACGTGATTGGATTCCTTGGGAAACATGACCCGCACATCGACGCCGCGGTGTGATGCCTTGATCAATGCTTTGACGATCTGTTGATCCGGGATGAAATACGGTGTCGTCAGCCAGATGGAGTCACGTGCTCGATCGATGGCGTCCAGGTACATCTGCCGGACGGGATACATCAGCTGGGCCGGCAGGTTGGCCTCAACACGGACTTCGGGGTGCCAGGTCGGTGGTGGGGACCAGTCGATAGCCTCCGGGGAGTATGTATCTCGTTCCACAGTCGGGCAATCGCCTGCTGCATTCCCCACGCTCCCGGGCCGATTTCCCGGACGTGGGTGTCGCGCCAGTGGGTGGCATACAGTGAACCGATGTTGTAGCCGCCGACGAACCCGATGTGATCATCAACAACCAAGACCTTGGAATGGTTAAACCCGGTGTGGCGCAAAGGACCTTCCCAGAATCGTCGACCAATGACCGGCAGTCGTACGACGTGGATCTGTTCGGAGAGCTGTCGATAGAAGCGACGGGGTACGACCAGATTGGCAAAGCCGTCATAGAGCACATGAACCCGGACGCCACGCTGGGCTGCCGCGTTGAGCGTGTTCGTGAAACGCTGCCCCACCGCATCTGCTTTCCATATATAGGCTTCCATCTGCACGGAGTGTTGTGCGGCATCGATCGCCTCGATCATGTCGTCGTAGAGCTCGTCACCGGAGGTGTAAATACTCAGGGCTGACTCATCGAGCTGCGTATGGAACGTGCCCGGATTCGGAGCGCGCCGTTTCTCACGGTTGCGGTGCAGTATCCCATCGAGTGTCACTAAGGATGCTGCGACCACCACGTGCACAGCTGCTGCCGCCGCAGCCGTGACACCTGCGACCTTGAGGACTTTTGACATCATCTTTGCAGTCTACGTTTGTACCGCGGCACCGGCCTAGACTTGTTGTTTGCCGTGGGTGCCATCACAAGCATATTTACGGTGCAAGCGGTGCATCATCGCTACACTAGGGCGTGACTGTATGTCGGAGGCACCCAAACGGTGACCACACACTTTTTCAAGGAGATTGCACTCATGGCCTTTATTGACGCCATCCATGCTCGTGAAATTTTGGACTCGCGCGGCAACCCAACCGTTGAGGTTGAAGTGCTGCTGACCGACGGATCATTGGGACGCGCCGCTGTGCCATCTGGTGCCTCAACCGGTGAATTCGAAGCCGTCGAACGTCGTGACGGCGATGGCGACCGGTACCTGGGCAAAGGTGTGCTGGGTGCAATCGAATCCGTCAACAATCTGGTGGCCGATTCGCTCTACGGTGTTGACGGTACGTCGCAGCGCGATGTTGACCAGATCCTGTTGGATCTTGACGGCACCGAAAACAAATCCCAACTGGGTGCAAACGCCATCCTGGGCGTCTCCATGGCCGTAGCCAACGCTGCCGCGGCGTCGACCGATCAGCCACTGTTCAAATACCTCGGCGGTGCCAACGCGCATGTGCTGCCGGTGCCGATGATGAACATTCTCAACGGTGGTGCCCACGCCGACACCAACGTCGACATCCAAGAATTTATGGTGCTACCCATCGGCGCCGCATCCTTTGGTGAAGCACTGCGCTGGGGGACCGAGGTCTACCACAGCCTGAAGTCCGTGCTGAAAGCAAACAACCTGGGCACCGGGCTGGGTGACGAAGGCGGCTTCGCACCAGAGCTTGGTTCCAACCGTCAGGCGCTGGAAGTCATCGTGGAAGCCATTGAAAAAGCCGGTTACACCGCCGGTGAAGACATCGCACTGGGCTTGGACGTGGCGTCCTCTGAGTTCTACACCGATGGTGCATACAACTTCGAAGGTGAACAGCGCGATGCTGCGGCGATGATCGACTACTACGCGCAGCTGGTAGCCGACTTCCCAATCATCTCCATCGAAGACCCACTCGACGAGCAAGACTGGGACGGCTGGAGTCAACTGACCGCCAAACTGGGCGACACCGTCCAACTAGTGGGCGATGACCTCTATGTCACCAATGTCACCCGCCTGCAGCGCGGCATCGATGAGAAGGCCGGCAACTCGGTGTTGGTCAAGGTCAACCAGATTGGCACCATGACCGAGACATTCGAAACCATTCGCCTGGCGCAGGCGCACACGTTTGCCTGTGTGATCTCGCATCGCTCTGGCGAAACAGAAGACACCTTCATCGCTGACCTGTCGGTTGCGACCAACGCCGGTCAGATCAAAACCGGTGCGCCAGCACGTTCGGACCGGGTTGCCAAGTACAACCAGCTGTTGCGCATTGAAGAAGAACTCGGCGACCAAGCACGCTACGCCGGCGCCGGTGCGTTTCCTCGCCTGACCAACTAACGCAAGACGCCACCCACACACCGCGGCTGCGCACGAACCGGCCGCGGTGTTGGTGTGTCAGCGGCGTTTCAGATTCTGAATACTGGCTGAGAATGCACGCGAAAACGGTGTTGGAACACGGAAAGCCACCCGGGTGGCCTTTACACTAGAGAGACTGCACGAGGCTGCCGGGAGGTGACGACAACGTGGTAAAGAAGCCGCGCATGCCCAAAAGTGCGCCACCGCCAAAAGATGAGCACGACGACGATGTTGTGATCACCGATGCCCCAGCGCCCGTCACCAGCATCAACAAACCGTCTGCTGCCAAGACACCTGCCGAACGAGCAGCGGGGAAAAAAGACAAGCCGGCTGCCACCAAGGAAACATCAAGCAAGCCGGGCAAGCGTCGAGCAGCAGATCCAGCCCCTGACGATGAAGACGTGCAGCCTGCGCCGCGGTCGAAAATGCGTGAGAAACTGCTGCGCACAGCACAACAGACGGATAAGAAACCGAAAAACCGCAACACCAAACGTATCGACGATGACATCTGGGATCGTCAAGACCGTGCCGCCTCATTTGAGGACGATCCGGAACCGGCACGACAGTTCTCCGGACGCACCGTTGCGCTACTAGCCGTGCTGTTCATCGCCGCACTCATCATGGCTCAGCCGTTACAGATGTTGTTAGAACAACAATCTGACATTACTCACGCGCAACAGCAGCTAGCAGGCGAAAACGAGCGCCAGGAAGAATTAGAAACCCAGCTACAACGCTGGGAAGACCCCGCCTATGTAGAACAGCAGGCCCGCGAACGATTTAACATGGTCATGCCGGGGGAGCGGAAGTACATGGTCATCGATGAAGACGACGAAAACACCCTGGCTCCCGAACCCGGTGTCGCTGCGCTTGATGAACATGTCGAAATGGGCTGGGCTGATCGCCTGTGGGGCTCAGTATTGTCATCCGGTCAGGAATAAAGGAAGTACGTGACCAATCAAAAACACCCAACCGCCCAAGATCTTGATACCCTGTCGAGGCAACTGGGCCGACCCGTCCGCGATGTCGTAGAAATCGGGGCGCGCTGCGTGTGCGGCAACCCGCTGGTGGTGACCACAGCACCCAGACTGAGTAACGGCATCCCCTTTCCCACCACGTTTTATCTGTCGCACCCACACGCCACCGCCGCCGCATCACGGTTAGAAAATGCTGGCGTCATGGACGAGATGACCCAACGGCTGACCGAAGACGAGGCCCTGGCTGCCGCTTACCGCCAGGCCCACGAACAATATCTGGGTGCACGGGCACGCATCGGTGAAGAGGCCGGAGTGGGCCCGGTCCCCGAAATCGCAGGGATTACCGCCGGCGGGATGCCAGAGCGGGTGAAATGCATCCATGTGCTCGTCGGGCATGCGCTGGCCGAAGGGCGCGGCGCCAACCCGCTGGGGGATGAAGCCCTGGACGCCATGCGCGAAGACTTTGATCCCGCCGTGTGCCGGTGTGAAGGCGCCTGGGACACCACCGGTGACGCCCCACAAAAAGACCTCTCGCGACACACGAAGCGCCTGCGCCGGTCGGGCCAAACCAACCCGATCCAATACGACGAGGCCGGGACCGGACCGGTGGCCGCCATCGATGCGGGCACCAACTCCATCCGCTTACTCATCGCGAAGGACACCGAGCACGGGGTCGAAGAGCTGCACCGCGATATGCGCATCGTCCGATTGGGCCAAGGTGTCGATCAGACCGGGGAATTCGCCCCCGAGGCTCTTGAACGCACTTTTGCTGCAGTCGATGACTACGCTCGTGAAATCACCCGGCACGGCGCCCATCCGACGCGATTTATCGCCACCTCGGCATCGCGTGATGTCTCCAACCGGGACGAATTTGTCGCGGGCATTCGCCAACGGCTCCACGCCACACCGGAAGTTGTCACTGGGGTCACCGAAGCAGAACTCACCTTCGCCGGGGCAGCCTCCGCGCTAGATACCTCGCGCTGGGACCGGCCGATCAACGTTGCCGTCGTCGACCTAGGCGGCGGCTCGACCGAGATCGTGCTGGGCACCATTGACCCCGCCGACGGTGCGGCGACGATTAGCGCCCAAACCTCCATGGATGTGGGATGTGTGCGCTTCCACGAGCGATACCAATTCGATGATCCGCCAACCAAAGACCAGCTCGCCGCGGCCCACGACGAGTTCGCGCAACGCCTTGGTGAACTCGATCCGCAAGCCTTCGACTTCACGACCTTGGATGCAGTCGTCGGCGTAGCCGGGACCATTACGACCATCACTGCCGCAGCACTGCAGCTGGATGTCTATGATCCAACGGCCATCCACGGCGCAGAACTCGACATCGACCAGATTGCCGACACCGCGAAGACCATCATCGGTCAGACGCGAGCAGAACGCAGCCAATACGGTTTCATGCACGAAGGGCGCGTCGATGTGATCGGTGCCGGTGCGGTCATTTGGGCGCAACTGCTCGACCACATCCGGGCGGCCACGAACAACACCGTGACACGAGCCATCACCAGCGAAAAAGATATTCTCGACGGCATCGCACTGTCACTTCTAAGGTAATCATGTACAAACAAGCACTTGCCGGGCTCACCGGTATTGCGCTGACGGCCCTGCTCGCGACGCCTGCAGCGGCTGACCAATGGCGCGATGACCAATACTGGTTAGATGACTACGGCTTCACCACCGCCTGGGAGACCTCCCGTGGCGAAGACGTCACCGTAGGCATCATCGACACTGGTGTCGACAGCACACACCAGGATCTCGATGGACAAGTGGTCGGTGGTTACGATGCCTCGGGCACCGGAGAAGCCGATGGCACCACACCGATGGGCCCGGATCCGACCCACGGCACCCAGGTCGCCTCGCTTATTGCGGGGCACGGTCACGGAGACCCACCCGAAACCGAAGAGGACGAAGACGACTCCGAGGACGAGGACGCCGACGAGGACTCAGATGATGAGAACACCGACGACGAAGCCAGTGATGAGCCAAGCGAAGAGCCAGAAGAGGTCGCACCCGTCGACGAGTACGGCACCGACGGAGTGCTTGGTACCGCGCCAGAAGTTGAGCTGCTCTCGGTTTCGGTCCTACTGGATGACACCGTAGAAGGCGTGCCATCAGTTGATGAACAAATTGCCAACGGTGTGACCTGGCTGGTGGATAATGGCGCAGACGTCATTAACATCTCGCTGGCCTCCCAAGCACAAGACTGGCCAACCTCGTGGGACGACGCGTTCCTCCATGCCGAGCAGAACGACGTCGTGGTCGTCGTGGCCGCAGGAAACCGAGCCTCCGGTTCCGATGTGGTCGGTGCTCCCGCTACCATCCCCGGCGTGCTGACAGTCGCTGGACTCGAAGAAGGCGGCAGCGCCTCCTGGGATGCTTCAACACAGGGTATTACCATCGGGGTCGCCGCGCCGGCTGACCCACTGATCGGTGCCGTGCCGGGCGATGACTACACCCAGTGGTCCGGGACCTCGGGCGCCTCACCGCTTGTCGCAGGACTGGCGGCCCTCATTCGTTCCGATAATCCAGATCTGTCTGCCCCGCAGGTCATCAACCGCATCCTTGCCACAGCCGAAGATACCGGCAGCGCCGGTGACGACAACCTGTATGGGCGTGGCATCATGGATGCTGAAGCGGCGCTGACCGCCGATGTTGACACGGTCAGTGAGAATCCGATGGGCTCCATGGAAGAATGGATCACCCTGCACCGACGCGGTGAAATCGACGAGACCGATGGCCAGGAAGAAGAACGCGAAGCGGCCGGCCCCATCGACTATCCAACCGAGGTGCCCGAAGCAGCACCACCCGAAGAAGAACCCGCTATCCTGCAGCCCATCGTGATTATTGGCTTCGGTGTGCTGTTGCTTAGCGGGGTTGCCACCACAATATTTATGCTCAGAAAACGCGCAACATCACAGCGTAATTCGTGACTTTGGTAAAAACTTCACAAAGTTCGTTCAAGACCACTAAGGTAGACAGTATGGCTATTACTCCTCATCTTTCTCCTAAGCCCCGTGTTCTCGTTGTAGGCGGTGGTTACGGCGGTTATCACGTCGCCAAACGTCTACAGAAAAAGATCCGCGATCGTGGCGGCATCGTCACCGTGGTGGATCCAAACTCGTATTTGACCTACCAACCCTTCCTGCCAGAAGTCGTCGGCGGTTCGATCGAAGCTCGCCACGCACTGGTCGACCTGCGCAGCCACCTGCGCCACTCCGAAGTCGTTCAGGGCAAAGTCGTTGAAATCAAACACGCCGACAAAACGGCGACCATCGAAGGCCCAGAAGGTATGACCTTCGACCTGCCATACCAAGACATTGTCGTCACCGCCGGTGCTGACAGCCGCGTGTTCCCAATTGAAGGCCTCGGCGAAGCAGGCATCGGTCTGAAGCGTATTGAAGAAGCCGTCTCGCTGCGCAACCAAATTCTGGAGCGCATCGAATCCGCTGCACTCATGACGGATGCAGACGAGCGTCGTCGCGCCATGACCTTCGTTGTCGTCGGTGGTGGCTTCGCCGGTGCCGAGCTGATCGGTGAAATCGAAGACCTCGTGCGCACCGCAATCTCCAAGAACCCACGCTTGGCACAATCCGATGCACGCGTTGTACTCATCGAAGCCATGGGCCGCATCATGCCAGAGGTCACCGAAGAACAAGCCGAAGCCGTTGTAGAAGAATTCCGTGCCCGCGGTATCGAGGTGCTGTTGAACACCTCGCTCTCCTCCGCCGTTGATAACCACCTGAAACTGGTCAACATGTCAGACCAGTCCGACGCTGGCTCCTTCTATGCCGACACCTTGGTATGGACCGCAGGTGTTGCAGCGAACAAACTGGCCAAGTCCACCGACTTCCCAGTCGAAGAACGCGGCCGCATCGAAGTCACCCCAACCCTGCAGGTTTCTGACGGTCAAGGTGGCGTGGCCGAAGGTGCATGGGCAGCCGGCGACGTTGCCGCTGTACCAGACCTGACCGGTGACGGCCCAGGTGGCTTCTGTGTACCAAATGCGCAGCACGCTGGACGTCAGGCAGCACGCCTGGCCGAGAACCTCATGGCAGTTCGCTTCGGTGAAGGTGCAGTTGAAGAGTACTACCACAAGTCGCTGGGCACAGTTGCCGGTATGGGCGTAGGTAAGGGTGTCGGGAACCCACTCGGTATCGAACTCTCCGGTGTTGCCGCATGGCTTGGACACCGCTTCTATCACAACTACGCGATGCCATCCTTGGAGCGCAGCTCACGCGTCTTGGGCGGCTGGATCAACGAAATCATCTTCGGTAAAGACACCACTCAAGTCAAAGAACTCGAAACACCACACAACGCATTCCGTGAAGCAGCCGGCCTAGAACGCCTGCCAAACCGTATGGATGTCAAAAAAGAAGCATCTGACGCCTAAACAGAGTCAACTATCGCGGTCCGCTGGGAAAACCAGTGGGCCGTGATGCACGTTCGAGTATTACGGGTTCGCATTTTGTGTCGAACGGTACCTGATGCGCTAAACTCTAAATGTTCGAGTGCGCCTCCGTGGCCCAATAGGTAGAGGCAAGCGACTTAAAATCGCTGTGTTATGGGTTCGAGTCCCATCGGAGGCACCAACACATTTGCCCCTTCATTTGGATCTTCTTCTGGAAGAAGGGGCTTTGTCGTGCCTGAGCCAAGCAGCTGGATATCCGCGGCCAGAATTTCGTCATCACCTTTGGTAGTGTCGCGTGCGCTGCGGTAGCTGGCAGCACGGTGCGACGAACGCAATCGTGTCCGGTGAGAGGTTTGAACTCCACGCGATACGGGCGTCCGCAACTTTCACGTGTGATGGACAGCTCGAGATCGCTTGCGCAGGCAGCCCTTTTGAACCCCGGTGTCATCGTGGACGAGCGAAGCGATTCGCGCGCAAGCATCCCAGGCAGCAAAGCTTTCCGGTGAGCTTGAGATACTCGGTGCACATGCGGTGACCCCGCAGTTCGAACGCCGCGCTGAAAGATCGGGATGCTAATTCTTTGAGCACGGCCGCCTGATGTAGCAACTCGCCGTGATTATTTGTGGGAACGCCAAGTCTGGAAGACTTTCACTCGCCAGGTCTGGAATATTGTCGCGACGGGTCGCTTTCATGCCTCGATTACTTCGGTCTGAAGGAGACTGCGCGCGGTTAAAAACGCGGAAAAGAAACCGCGTGAAACATTTGCTTCACACTTCATTCAATCGCATCGTAGATAAACTGTTTAAGGTTCAATCTGTCTGCGAGCCTAGAAATTGCTGAGTTTTTGCTGAGTCATTGTGCTAGCTTGCTTTGTGGTGATGTGCCATACCTGACCGGTTGGCATCCATCGCCGCCTGATCGCGCGTCTCGGTTGACTGGCCTAGTCGAAGAGCGCGTCATGCATCCTCAACGGATGCCTGAACGATTCAATATTGCTAATCGGAAGGACCTCTGTGGACACTCCACCTGAAGAACCTTTAGGGCTCAACACTCACAAACCTCGAAGGCGACCAACCGGATTCTGGAAACGCACCGGCGCGCTCGCCACTACTATTCTTACAACCGTTGGACTGACAGTTGGCGGCGCAGCACCTGCTGCTGCAGCGCCCGACGATGACTCCGAAGCGCTCGGTAAATTCCTAGGCGGACAAGCCCTAGGCGTTAATCTTGATGACCTTGCAGAAGTTCAAGGCGCATTGGCAGAGAACCCGAGTGGTGAAAATCCACTAGTGACGAACCCGCTGGGTGTAGAAGTGCTAAACGCACTAAACATCGATCTCGGCGATGGTCTTCAGTTGCTTGGCGAAAACGGCGTCATCCAGCTGGGAGCTGTTAACCAATACGCCGAGGCTCAGGATTCCGGTGACGCATACGCTGCTTCTGGTGCTGTAACTGACCAGGGCGCAATTGCTGTAGGCGGTTCTGACTCATATCCTTCTGACGCCTCACTCAATCTTGATGCGTTGCTGCCAGCTGGTACAGAAGGCCTTGTCTCGGACCTGAGTCTCGAACTCGGTGCCCTCTCTTCAAACATTGAGCAGTTAGAAGGCGGCGAAGCTGTATCTGATTACCAGGTGGCCGGAGCAACTCTGAACTTAGAGAGCCCTGCCGTTGGCGATATCTACACCTCCTTGTTAAATACTGTTGATGGTCTTCAGGGGACTCTCGATGGTCTGGGTGGGACTCTAGAAAACGCATTGTCACAAGGTCTTGATCTCGGCGGTTTAGCCAATCTAAGTACAGACGTGACGTTCAGCCCGCCAAATTTGTCAGCGCTACTGCCTGACGACGTGATCGGTGAATCAAGTGGCGTAACCGTCGACCTCACCACTGGTGCGGTCAACGTTGATCTGGAAACGCTGCTTGCTTCTGATGACAGTCTGCCCAACCTGAACGAAATGCCTGCAAACTCAGAATTGCTGAGCGGTGAAGTGCTCGCTGCAATTACTGATGGTATTACTCAAGCGGTCACCGATGTTGTCACCGAGATCGTCACAAACCTTCAGGACACGATCGGTGCGACTCAGCTTGGTTTAGACGCTGAAGTGAATCTCATAAGCGGCTTGGCAGGGATTGATATTTCTGTCAACGCAGATCTCCAGAGCATTCTAGACGGTGAGAGCGAAGGTGCGCTGAGCGTACAACTCACAGGACTCACCGGTCTGCTACAGCCACTGTTGAACCTCTTAGGCCTAGGCGAAGGCAGCGAGCTCGGAGACGTAGTGTTCAACCTGCTCGGTACCACGCTTGGTGGAACCTTGGACGTCCTGACTGATCTTGAGTCTGTCGTCGATGACATTACTGGTCCACTAGCTACTGAGGTTGTAGGTCCTGTACTCGGAGTCGTCAACCAAGTTGTCGCAGTGACTGTCAATGCACAACCTGAAGAAGGAGACCTGGGTCCAGGCACCTCCACGGTGCGTGCGCTTCAGGTGACGCTATTGCCTGCAACAGAGCTGGCACAGGTCAATATCGCCTCATCAACCGTTCGTGGCACAGTCGCAGAAGAAGCAGAGCCTGTTCAAATCACCGATCCCAGTGACGGCGAAACCATCACAGGGACATCCGTACCTGTGACTGGTACTGCCGAGCCGGGCGCCACTCTCGATGTCACACTTGGAGACCAAACCTCCGAAGTAACCGCTGAAGCGGATGGTTCTTGGACCACACAGTTCGAGGACGTTGAACCTGGTGACTACACAGTTACCGCAACTGACGGTGCGACCACTGATTCGGTCGATTTTACTGTTGCAGCCGACGATTCAACTGATGACAACACGGCAGACAATACCGAAGTAAACACTGCGGATAACACTGATGTGAATACTGAGGACAACACCTCGGATAACACTGATGTGAATACTGCTGAGAATGATGCGGATAACACGGATGTGAATACTGAGGACAACACCTCGGATAACACGGATGTGAATACTGAGGACAATACCTCGGAGAACACTGGTGAGAACACGGATGTGAATACTGAGGACAACACCTCGGATAACACTGATGTGAATACTGCTGAGAATGATGCGGATAACACTGATGTGAATACTGCTGAGAATGATGCGGATAACACCGATGTGAACACGGATGTGAATACTGAGGACAACACCTCGGATAACACTGATGTGAATACTGCTGAGAATCGGATAACACTGATGTGAATACTGCTGAGAATGATGCGGATAACACTGATGTGAATACTGATGTGAATACTGAGGACAACACCGCGGATAACACTGATGTGAATACTGAGGACAACACCTCGGATAACACTGATGTGAATACTGAGGACAACACCTCGGATAACACTGATGTGAATACTGAGGACAACACCTCGGATAACACGGATGTGAATACTGAGGACAATACCTCGGAGAACACTGGTGAGAACACCGACGTGAATACCGGAGACAACAACGATTCCAACGGCACCGGTAATTCAGGTGCTAACGGATCGGCTGCTGTAAACAGTAGCGACAATACAAGTAACGGAAGCGGCTCGAGCAGCCAAGCCGGCGGATCGACTCTCGCCTCCACCGGTGCAACTACACTGGCATACGTCTTGGGTGCAGCACTCTTGCTGTTCCTTGGTACGCTCCTTGTAGTCCGCGCTAGAAGGAATGCTACTGCGAAGTAGTACAGCAGTTCACTGAACTGGTGATTGAACTGGGAGGGGCCGTCACAGCTCGTGACGGCTCCTTCCATTCGCACGTTAAGGACAAGCTGGCAGGCATCCGTCCTGCCGGAAGATCGAAAGCGATGAACAGATGACGCCAACTAAACGGAGACCAAGAGCGTTGACACTGATCGTGCTTGTGGTTGCGGCGATGGTGGGAGCAGGGCACATTGCAGCTACGCTTGCGTTCACAGGTCCCTCAACTCCCATCAAGACGTCCTTGCAGCCGGAATTGAACCGATATTTCTTGGGGCCGCTGGACCAGGGCTGGAACCTTTTTGCGCCAGGACCCTATTCACAAGATGAATATCTAGTCGTCCGAGGTTGCACGTCCAGCCCTGAGGTTTGTGCCGAGGGAAGTGATGCAGGTGCTGAGTTTACAGAATGGCACAATGTCACGGCCGAAGAGATGGAAAGCCTCTCGGGAAATATCTTTGCGAACCGAGAAACCCGGCAGTCGAAAGCTATTGTCGGCCGACTATGGGGTGCTATGTCAGACCTGAATGATGATCTGCGTCAGGAAGTTGCCCAACCAGCAGTACTGGGTGAGCCTCCCTTCGGAGTGGACGTTTACTCCGCTGATGCAGCCGAAAGCATTCCGGACGGTGAACTGTCCGATGTACGCCTTTACCAGCGGTTAGAAGATTCAGCTGTGGGGTTTGCCTCGTTATATGCTCTGTCTGAATGGGGTGGAGTCTCTATGGTGGAGATTCAACTGGTAAGAGGAGCCGTCCCTGACTTCAGTGAGCGGCACAATCCACCCGAGGAGAAGGCAGAGAACCGAATGTACATTGGTTGGCGCGATGCCCAAACCTTCGATGAAGACACGATGGAGGTTTGGAAATGAGCGTCTCTTCTGATCCCGCACCAAGTATTAGACGTTGGACTGCCGCCAACAAACATTGGCCGAAGAAGCTTGTCGGGCGAATCTATGATTGGTTCATATCCAGTCGCCACTCCTCTTATGGGTTTGCGGTCATGCGCATTGCGTCAGGATCATTTATTCTTGGATGGCTACTGTTCAACCTACCCATTGCACTCAAAATCTGGGGACCGGGCGCGGCCTATTTTGCACCATACCGTGACGTTCTGGGGTATAAATGGCCCTTGAATATTCTGGAAGGCGCGAGCACTCCATTTTTCATGGGGTGGTACATTGTTGCCATCCTGTTGGCGTTAGCTTTCGTAGTAGGCTGGCGCACTCGATTTATCACACCCCTATTATTCATTTTCTACACTGCAATTAATGCACAGAACACCCCAATCTCAGATGGGGGCAATTACTTTATTCGGATCATGTTGATCTATCTAATCTTTGCTGATCTTTCGAAACGTTGGTCCCTGGACAACTGGTTTCGCCAGCGGAAACATGGCGCTGCGGAAAAGCGTGAGACGGAGTTTGGCACAGTACTGCACAACGTAGCCCTGTGCGTGGTAGTAGCCCAACTATGTATCGTCTATTTTGAAGCCGGTGTTTATAAGGTTCAGGGAGCGCTATGGGAAAATGGCACTGCGGTTTATTATCCTCTGCAGTCTGAAGCGTACGGCGTTTTTCCCTGGCTCAGTGATTTACTCACCCACAATTCTTGGATTGTCACCCTGGCCACTTATGGCACAGTGATTGTCCAGATTGCCTCCCCGTTTCTGCTCTTCCATCCGATTACGCGGCGTATCGCACTCGTTTCGATTTTGGGGATGCACCTTGGAATCGCAGTGATCATGGGGCTGCCGTTCTTCTCTGGCATCATGGCTTCAGCAGACGCAGTTCTTGTCTCAAGCGGCACATGGTTAACTATTCAAGCGTGGCTGAGTGGGGTGTGGCGATCAATATGGACCAGAGTTCGACCAAAGTCCAAGACAACGTCCGAACCTAGCTCTGCGTCAGAGGACCAAGCCGAGGCAAAAGTTGAACAACCGTCCAGAACTTAGTTTCAGCGAGGCCTCCTCGGCAGTCTTGGGTCCTTGGAGCTCCCGTGAGGGAAAGAAGCGCAGAAATACAAAAGGTGGCATGAGTCGTCGCTTTGTCTGTAACCCCAAACACCATGAGGAATAGCATTGATAACAGCCAGCGTCCTGCCGAGAATCGATGATTTGGGCCCATCCGGTCATGTCCACAACACGGTCTTACCGGCCTGGTTCCAAGAAGCTCGGCACGAATTGCTTGATGCGTTTATGGATCCGAATGATGCGACCGCGTTCCCGTTGATGATCAAGGAATACACGATTACTTTTCACCGGGAACTCGTCTTGGCACCTGAGTCACTGTCGAGATTCAGGTCGAACGGATCGGTACGAGTTCGTTTACGCTGCACGAGCAGGCCTACCAAAACGAAGAGCTCACCGCTGAGTCGCGGGTCGTCTATATCAACGTGGGTCCCGATCATCGACCGGAACCAATCCCTGAAGACCAGAAAGCATTCTTGGGCGATCATCTTGCAGCAGTAGCTCACTAACAGTGGTGCTGTTCACTTTCGTCAGTGAATAATCAGCTGCTCAAACGTTGTATTCAGATTCGATCCGTAGAATGATTTCCGAAGAATTGACCAAAGAAATTAGGAAAGAAGCAATATGAAAGAATCTGCGATCACTGTGATCGGCGGCGGCACTATGGGCCGCGAAGTTGCGTTCGTTGCAGCAATGAGTGGTTTCCAAACCTACCTCGTGGATGTCGAGGAGCGTTTCCTCGAGAACGCCCGCGAGCAGCTCAAAAAATCGACCGGCCGCCTGATTGAGCGTCAGCGCGTGAGTGAAGAAGCCGTCGAGACTGGTTTCGACAACCTGGAATTCACCACCGATCGCGATACTGCAGTCAAAAACTCCTCGTTCGTCGTTGAAGCGATTGTCGAGGATCTAGAGATCAAACAGCAACTATTCGCTGATCTTGACGCCGTTGCGGCTCCAGAAACTATTCTCGCCTCGAACTCCTCGTCGATTGTTTCTTCGAAATTGGCTGAAGGACTCAAACACCCTGAGCGCGTGTGCAACGTGCACTTCTTCAACCCGGTACTGCAGATGGCACTGGTTGAAGTTGTAGGCGGCGAACACACCCATCAGGAAACCCTGGATCG
This sequence comes from Micrococcaceae bacterium, assembly GCA_013393415.1. Classification (GTDB taxonomy): domain Bacteria; phylum Actinomycetota; class Actinomycetes; order Actinomycetales; family Micrococcaceae; genus Yaniella; species Yaniella flava. The sequence goes on along the minus strand of JABXHI010000026.1, from coordinate 156,519 downwards.
CTCCTTAGAGCTGGCTAAAGCCTTGGGCAAGACCCCGGTGGTCGTCGAAAAGGAAATCTTTGGGTTCATTGTGAACCGTATCCTGATGGCTATCGTTGGCGAAGCGCTCCACCTCTATGAGGACGGCTATGCTTCGGTCGAAGACATCGATACAGCGATCAAAGAAGGCCTGAGCCACCCGATGGGGCCGTTCACGCTCATGGATCTGGTGGGTGTTGATATCAATCACGGTATCCAAAAGTTGGCGGCACAGGAGCCTAACGATGAGCTCGTCAATGAGGTCAGCCCGACCCTGACGAAGCTCGTTGACGACGGCAACCTTGGTCGAAAGACCGGTAAAGGATTTTACGACTACAGCAAATAAGCTGTGTTTTTAGCAATCTGGGTCGTACCGCCAAGTATCCGGTGGTAGGGCCCAGATTTTTTTGTGTGGCTATCCGCCAGCAAGCACACGGTAGATGAGCAGCCCTAACACCCCGAAGACTCCGAGTGCGACGATTCCCAAGACAATCATCATGGTGATGGCAAATGGTTCGTTTGAAGAACCGGTCGCCTGGGAGTAATGCTGCTGTGCGGCATTCTCCGCAGATCGGTGTGCGGCCGGCGGCTGGGTTTGTGCGGGCGCGTATGACTGCTGGCTATACGAGGTGGGCTGTGGCTGTTGCTGTATTGGCGGAATAGGACGTGCGGCAACTGGTTCTTCGCCAATAATCAGCTGCGTCGTATGCTGTACGTCGTCGTAGTTTGTCTCGGCGTCGTCGGAGGATAGTTCTCCGGTGTCGAGGTGCTCATAAGCTGATCCGCTGCGCAGGGCTTCGCGTTGCTGACCTGAAAAGACCATCTCGGTGGCAAGACCGACGCCTTCGAAATCGTCGTCGTTCTCATCTTCAATGTCGGTATCTCCGGGGACACTCGGCAGCGGGGGAGGCGGAGCGAATGACGCGGACGAGTCGGCAGCAGGCTGGGAGTCCTCGGGTGTGGGATGATCTTGACTCGTCATGGCTTCCTCAATAGCTCGTCGTTAGTCCAGTTGCGATAGAGCATACTCGGTTTGTTCCTCAGTGAACTGGGGACCTTCAGGATCATTCACCATAATTTCTTGAAGATCAGTTACTTCAACGTCAGGGAATTCGTTCAGTGTCGCCGCCGCGTATTGGTGTGCCTGCTCATTCCAATCAACGGCTACATTTTCCACGGCAAAGTCTATTGCATCTTGTTCCAATTCGTAGCCGAACTGTGGGTCAGCTAGCACGAGCTGAAGCTGGTGTTCAGATAAAACATAGAGCTCCAATTCCGACCGAGCGGCTGCCAGTGCTTCGTGTTGTGATGCGTCAGCTTCGGGGAATTCTTGTTCTACATCTGCCGGATGGGCCGAGTTATCGGGTTGCGCTGGTTGCTCGCTTTGATCTGTTGTTGCAGCATCGTTCGAGGCGGTGTTATTTGATTCGTCCATGGACCAGAGCACGCCGTAGATTGCCGCACCGGCAGCCAAGATCAAAATAATGATAGGCGCAATATATTGCGGAAATTTTGACGGTGGTTTTTGCTGTGCTTGCTGCTGGCTCAAAACGGTCCTTTCGCATCTACATCCGGTTCTTACTCAGCTTACGGGGTTTGCATACGAAGGAAGACGCTCCGCGCAATGTGAATTTTTGTCAAAAACTTATGCTTTGGCGTGCAATGACGTGGTTGTGGCATTAGGCTAGAGGACGATTGTGATATGCCTACCGGACCTCCTAGCCGGTGGGATTGTCGAGAAAGGATTGGCATGCCCAACCCCGTATTCCGTTCAAAGGCCTTCCAGGAGCCTGTACAGCAGGCCCGGCAGGAACAGCATGCTGGTTACCAGTATGCACAAGGTCAGGCTCAGCAGAGCCAGCCAACAGGTTCCGTTGGCCAGGCACCACAGACCGGCGACCCCGGCAACATGAGCTCCGAGCAGCTGGCCCAGATGTACCAGCAGCCATCGGCCACAGCGGCTGATACCGGCCGCATGACCTATGGCTCGGTGATCAACCGCACGAGCTTGGTCTTCTTGATGCTCGTGGCAGGCGCCGTCTTCGGCTGGACCTTCGCCACCCCGGTGGAAAACGCCGGTCTCTACTTTATTGCGGCGGGCGTCGGCTTCGTCTTTGGTCTGATCAACGCCTTCAAGCGCGAACCGTCACCGGCAATGATTTCGATCTATGCGGTTGCCACGGGTGTATTCCTGGGCGGCCTGTCGTCAATGTTCGATCAGCGCTGGCCAGGCATCGCTTTCCAAGCTGTCCTTGCGACCTTGTCGGTATTCGCCGTTGTACTGGCGCTCTACCGCTCCGGTAAGGTCCGTGCGACTCCAAAGATGACTCGCATCGTCATGATTGCGATGGTCGGGTACCTGCTCTTTAGCGTGCTGAACTTTGTGCTCATGATCACCGGTGCCATTGACGGCATGTTCGGCATGCGTTCCGGCTGGTTGGGCATCGCTATCGGCTTGCTCGCCGTGTTCTTGGCCTCCTACTCGTTGGTCATGGACTTCACCTCGATTGAAGAAGGTGTCCGTGCAGGCGCTCCAGAGCGTTACTCGTGGACTGCCGCATTCGGTCTGGCGACCACCATGGTTTGGCTCTACGTTGAGATCCTGCGTATTCTGGCGATCTTCAACCAAGACTAGGAAGCCCTCGCGTAACTCGCTTTACATACAACGGTGGCCGGTTCCCAAACGGGGGCCGGCCACCGTTGTATTCTGAAGGAATATAGCCAATCCACTTCCAGCCAAGGATTACGCTAGGCAACAGCTGGACAAAGGAGACCGTGTGACCACACCATCAACGTCGTCGGCTGGGAATAAACCAGCTGATAGCAAGAAGCCGAAGACGGTGATTTCCAAACGTGTCCAAGAGAAACTTGCCACAGACTTGCCCTACGGAGTGGTGGTTGCAGCTGCCTGGTCCTGGCGTGTGCTACTGATCATCGCAATGACCGCAGTAGCAGTCTGGTTGCTCTCTCACGTCTCCTTACTGATTATTCCCGTCCTGATCGCCGCGTTACTTGCGACACTGCTGCAGCCGGCCCACCGGTTCCTGTTGAAACTCAAATTTCCACCGGTGCTATCCTCGCTCACGCTGACCGCCTTGCTCACCATGGTCGTTGTCGCGCTCCTCACCGTAGCTGGCCAACAGTTGGCGGCGGGTTTCGCCACGATGCAGGCCTCCGTCATGGCAGGTATCCGAGACCTGATCGCGCTGGTTGAATCCTGGGGCTTATCGTTTGAAAACCTGGATTACCAAGAACTCCTCGGTGATGTCACCAACACACTGCAAGAAAACTCCGGTGCAATCGTCTCCGGAGCCCTCGATTTCGGCTCCACAGCAACAAACATCCTTGCTGGCATCGTCATGGCGCTTTTTGCGCTGATCTTCTTCTTGAAAGACGGCCCGAAAATCTGGAGCTTTTTGCTCAACTTCATACCGTTCATCCACCGCCGTGCGGTGGACGGCGCTGGCTACGCCGGTTGGGGAGCACTCGGCTCATACGTCCGCGTCCAAATCTTCGTGGCCTTCGTCGATGCCGTCGGTATCGGCATGGGCGCGTGGCTACTAGGCGTACCATTAGCCATGCCCCTGGGTGTCCTCGTCTTTCTGGGGGCATTCATCCCCATCGTTGGTGCTTTCCTCACCGGTGGTATCGCCGTGCTGCTCGCCCTGGTCGCCAATGACTGGGTGAACGCGCTGCTGATGTTGGCGGTCGTGTTGGGCGTCCAGCAACTTGAATCAAACGTCCTGCAGCCACTCGTGATGGGCAAAGCCGTGAACCTCCACCCGCTGGCAGTCTTTCTGGCCGTGGCCGCAGGTACCGCCACCATGGGACTGGTCGGTGCCGTCTTTGCTGTGCCAGTGATGGCGTTTATCAACGCGTTTGTAAAATACTTATCGAAGAAACCATGGCTGGAAGACCCGGACCCCGAACCGGAACCCAGTCAGTCGGCTGGCCCACCCACAGAACAACCAGCTTAAAATCCCACCGAAGAACACCGTTGTGCAGGAGAAATAGTTGCAATCTAGCGAAACCGGTTCCCCGAAGGTCCGATACGAAGATATCGAGTCAGCTCGTGAAACTCTCAAAGACGTCATTCGAGAAACCCCCATGGACCACTCGCGTGCGCTCGGTCGAATTACCGGTTCAACGGTTCACCTCAAGTGCGAAAACCTGCAGCGTGCGGGCTCCTTCAAAGTCCGTGGCGCCTACGTGCACATGGCGTCACTGACTGATGAAGAAAAAGCCAAAGGTGTCGTTGCCGCATCGGCAGGCAACCACGCCCAGGGCGTCGCCCTGGCCGCATCGAAGCTCGGCATTGAAGCTCGGATCTATATGGCCTTAGGAGCCGCCTTGCCGAAGGTACAGGCCACCCGTGACCACGGGGCGACTGTCGTGTTGGCCGGCAATAACGTGGATGAGGCACTCGAGTTGGCGGCGCGCTACGCCGAAGAAACCGGGGCAACGTTCATTCACCCGTTCGACAACGCGCACGTCGTAGCCGGTCAGGGCACCGTTGGCATCGAGATCTTAGAACAGCAGCCCGATGTCGACACCGTCATCATGAGCATCGGTGGGGGAGGCCTGCTTGCCGGAACCGCTATCGCGCTCAAGGAAGAAGCACGCCGGCAGGGACGCCACATTAACGTCATCGGTGTGCAAGCCGAAAAAGCAGCGGCCTACCCACCGTCGTTGGTTGCTGGCAAACCGGTGTCGTTAGACAATGTTGCCACGATCGCCGATGGTATTGCGGTGGGTCGTCCGGGCGAAGTCCCCTTCGACGTGATTCAGGAACTGTGCGATGAGGTCGTCACGGTCACCGATGACGAGATCGCCGCGGCCATCGTGTTTCTGCTGGAACGCTCGAAGATGGTGGTTGAACCCGCCGGCGCTGCACCGGTAGCAGCACTGATGACCGGCAAGTTGAAAGAACTCGGCATCGAATCCGAATCCATCGTCGCGGTGCTCTCGGGCGGAAATATTGACCCCATGCTCATGCAAAAGGTCATTCAAGTTGGGTTGAGCTCTGCTGGCCGGTTCTTGACCGTCAAAATTGCGCTGCGTGATCGTCCAGGTGAGCTGAAGAATATTTCCCGGATCATCGCAGAAAACGACGCGAACGTGACCCGCGTGGATCACTCGCGTGTGGGTGCTGGATTAACCATGGGCGGTGTCCATATCACCATTGATATGGAAATCCGCGGTCGAGATCACTCCGAGCAGGTGCTCGAAGCCCTACGCGAAGCTGAATACGATCCGATGGTCCAGTTCTAGGCAGCAGTCTCGGGCATCAAGGCCACGAGTTTGGACTGCTCCATGAGGCCGGTCATCGATGAGGTCTCTTCGATCAGTTGTGCAACGACCGGGTGGCCCGAGGGGTTCTGGTGGACGTGTTCACTGAACTGACTCATCGACCATGCTGGCTGCTGGGAACCGAGCAACAGTTTGGTGGCGTTGATAGCTTCCATCACTTCTAACAGGATGCGGTCTTGTTTGGAGACGGAGCGTTGTCCACGAAGGGCCATGCCGAGGTCATCCAGGATTTCATCGAGCGCATCGGTCGCCACGAGTTCATACTCTTTGGAGTCACGTTTCAGGATGCCCTGACGGGCGAACTCCTCGTGCAGTCCTTTGGCCGGGTCTAATTTCTTATTCCCCAGGGCAGCCGAGACGCGTTTGTTGTGGAACTTGTTGAGCTTCTTATAGGCATCATTGAGTCCAACGGCGACCGGCGTATTGGCTGGATTCACCCGAATGAGCGGGTTGGTGAAATCCCAAGCCTTCAACGCATCAGCTGGTGCAAAATGTAGGGTTGATGACCGCTCAAACTCCAGCAGGGTCAACGCGGTTCGTGCTTTGACGAACAGCGATTCGACCCCGGTGAGTCGTGTGCGGTGCGGGACGGTTAGCAGCAGAAATTTTTCGATGTTCAACACAACACCAGGCTAACACCAAACGACCCTTTTAAACCGCTAAGGGTGGTTTTGCCCAATCGGGAAAACCACCCTTAGTCGAGATGATCTGTTGTGCAACGCCGAGTACCGGCTACACACAAACTAGCCGTCGTACGGCGTGACAGAAGTCAGTTCGACCTCAATGTCTTTACCGTTCGGAGCCTGGTAGGTCACAGTCTCGCCGGCCTCGTGGCCTTCGATTGCGGAGCCAAGCGGCGAGGCAACAGAGTAGACTTCGATGCCAGAATCGGCTGCAATTTCACGCGATCCCAAGACGAATTTCATCTCATTGCCGGCAAGTTTGCATTCGATGAGCATACCTGGTTTGACGATACCGTCATCTGCGGCAGCTTCGCCGACTTCGGCATTTTCTAGCAGGGCCTTGAGTTCCTGGATGCGGCCTTCGTTTTTCGATTGCTCTTCACGGGCAGCGTGGTAGCCGGCATTTTCGCGCAGGTCGCCTTCATCACGCGCCGCTTCGATACGATCGACAATTTCCTGGCGGTAAGGCCCAGAGATCTCGTCGAGTTCGTTTTTCAACCGGTCATAAGCTTCTTGCGTCAGCCAAGGGCTGTCATTTGTTGCGGCCATGCCGACCTCCTTATTTTCTCATTCGTCAAACGAAAAGCCCCGCGGCACCAAATATGTGCAGACGGGGCGACAGTTCTGGAATATACCGCTGGTAATCATATCACCGAACGCAATAACGCGCGCAAGGCTTCAAGGACTACGAAACGCTCCTAGAGACTAATAGTCACGGAAATTCGTCAGATTAGGGGTTTCTCCATCCTCCGCGTACCAACAGGTGTCGACTTCGCCAGACGATCCTAATTGGTCGGTTCGCACATCGGCGCTGTAGTACTTCGTGAGGTCTTTACCAGCCTGATCAGTGTCTTCTTCGGGGCCGATCACGACGGTACGGTACCCGGCCACAGCGGCGTTGTCAGCAAGTACACGCACCGCACATGCCACAGTCGCTTCGGGTTCCTTCGTGACTTCGAATTCCACCCAGGCCGAGGATTCGTCATGGATTTGGTAGCCAACACTTTTGGACGCCAACAGGCTGGTGTTTCCTGCGAACGCGAACCAAAATGTCACGCCAATAGCAGCGATCAGCGCGATCACGGCAATGAGTCGTCCCGACTTTTTCGACAGGCGAGACTTTTTGATGCCACCATATCGGGTCGCTACACTATTATCGCCAGGGGCTGCTGCCTGATTCGAATTCGAAACCATCACGGGCAATAGCCTAATACAGGCGTACCAGCGGTCAGAATTGTGTAAGCCGTCAGCGGTATACGTTAGAAAACACGAGGAGTCCACGTCATGTCGTCCACCCCACACCTGCCAGCGGTTACTGATTCAGGTCTGCCTGATTCCATCGGATTGCGGTTACTGGCTGTCCATGCGCATCCGGACGATGAAGCGTCCAAAGGGGCTGCAATGATGGCCGCTTACGTGCACGCTGGCGCACGGGTCATGGTGGCCACCGCCACCGATGGTGCTATGGGGGATCTCAATAACCCACACTTTGGCGAACCCATCCGCGTTGAACGCGACATCACTGCGGTCCGCTTCCACGAGATGGCCGATGCTGCACACATTTTGAACATCGAACACAGGTGGTTGGGCTTCCGCGACTCTGGGTTTCCATCGGGCGATCCACTCGACGTCTTGGCCCCGGGTGCTTTTGGTGCGATTCCTCTTGAGGACGCAACTGCCCCGTTGGTCCAGTTAATCCGTGAGTTCAAGCCGCACGTCTTGGTGACCTACGACGAGATCGGCGGGTACCCACACCCAGATCATCTGCGCACCCACGAAATCTCGATGGAAGCTTATGAGAAATCGGGCGATCCCGAGGCATACCTCGGCACCGGTGAACCGTGGGAGATCTCGAAGCTGTACTACGACCGCGCGTTTAACCCCGAAAAGTTCCGCGCCATTCACAATGCGCTGTTGGAAAAGGGTGAAGAATCGCCCTATGCGGATCGGCTGGACTGGTATGACCGAGTGGCTGCAGGCGAAGAGGACTCAGATGCGTGGCGTCTGACCCATCACGAAGTCACAACCCAGATCACCTCGGCTGCATTTTTGGAATACCGTGACGCAGCGTTGCGTGCACATCGCTCGCAAGTCGATACCCACGGTGGGTTCTTCTTTACGCCAAATGAGATCTTACGGAACAATTGGCCTTGGGAAGACTACGTTCTGATTGACTCGAAGGTAGAAAGTAGCTTGCCCGAGGATGATTTGTTCGCCGGGTTGCGAGATGCCCCGTTAGACTAAGGCCACCATGCTGTACACGATTTTATCCAACGCCGTGATTACCGGAGTTCAAGACCCGTCCCTGCGTGAAGGGCTTCGGGATGAGGACGTCACTCCCGGTATTCTGGGGTTTCTTGCCACCTTTGCATTCGTCCTTGCGGCAATCGTGGTGTTTCGCATCATGATTCGTCAGATCCGTCGCGTCAAACTGCGTTCCACAACCGCTGAAGACATGTTGGTAGAGCGCAACCAGCCGGATCTGCGTCCAGAAGATCGAGAACGCAACGAGCTGGATGACCTCTCCAACAGTCAGACCGATGTGCTGCGTAGGAAATACCCCGGCTACCTGGATATGCCCACGTTGGAAGCCAAAGAACCCGACTCCGGTCGCAGCGAGTAGGGCACCACACGCATGGCCACTTCTCCACTCGGCGCACTGCGGGTCCCAGATGTCGTCTACCGGTTCTATGAGCGTCGGTTAGCGCATAGTCTCAATACCGCCCAATTGCCAGGTCACATCGGTGTGGTGTTAGACGGGAACCGTCGCTGGGCGAAACAAACAGGTGCTAGCACAGCGCATGGCCATCAGGTCGGTGCCGAGAAGATCCACGAATTCCTCCACTGGGTCGCTGAATTTCACATCCCGGTGGTCACTCTGTATATGCTGTCGACCGAAAATCTTAACCGCGATAAAGCCGAACTGGAACCGCTGATTCGCATTATCGCAGACACCCTGCGAAAACTGGCAGCTGGGCTCGATGATGGCACACAACTTAAAGTCCATCCGGTCGGGGATCAGCGGATCCTCCCCGCCGCACTGTCTGAGCTGCTCAACGAAACGGCTGAAGCCACCAAAGACAACACGGGCCTACATGTCAATGTGGCCATCGGCTACGGCGGTCGCGCAGAAATTGTCGATGCCGCGAAATCGTTTCTCACCGATGCATCCGAAGCCGGCTACACCCTGGATCAAGCCATCGAAACGCTCGACGTCGATGCCATCTCAGACCGGCTCTACACACGCGGCCAACCCGACCCCGATCTGGTCATCAGAACCTCCGGCGAACAGCGCCTCTCTGGCTTTCTGATGTGGCAGTCCGCCTACTCAGAGTTCTATTTCTGTGAAGCCCTCTGGCCGGCATTTCGACGCGTCGACTTCATCCGTGCGCTACGCGACTACGCCTCACGCAACCGCCGTTACGGAGCCTAACCACCGGTTGTCCACAACCGGCGTCGATATCTACCCGATCACGCATTGCATTGGCTAATGTGTCACACGTGATCCATCTGATAACCGAACAGCTCACGTCCACCACACCGGCACCGGTGGCCATGACACTGCTAGTCGCCGCCCTGGTCTGGTTTGGCGTCTGCGCCACCACCCTGTTCGTGGTTGATGTTCGCGAACACCGCCTGCCAAATACGCTCAATGCCCTGTTGTTTGTTGGCGGTGCTGCGCTGCTGATCGCCAGTACGCTGACATCCGATAGCGCATCGGTCCTGGCAGACCGCTGGGGTATGACACTGATCGGTTCCGGTGCCTATCTCGCCGTGATGTTTATCCTCCATCTGCTCACTCGCGCGGGGCTGGGGATGGGCGACGTCAAGCTGGCAGCCGGGCTGGGCCTGTACACCGGATTTCTCGGGTTTGAAGCGCTCATCGCAGGCTTCGTACTCGCGTTCGTCGTTGGAGGACTCCAAGCCGTATATCTCGTGGTCTTCCGGGGAGCCAAGAAATCTACCCGCATCGCTTTTGGTCCAGCCATGATCATTGGCTGTGGCATCACCCTGCTCATGTGAGCTCACGCCGCGACGATTAGACTCGAGGAAGCCAGGGTCAAAAAATCTGGGACAGTGGGGAGGCTCAGTGCGTATTGCCGTGATTGGTGCGGGTATCGCGGGCTTGGTCGCAGCCTACGGTTTTCAGCGGGACGGTCACGACGTGGTGGTCTTTGAACAACGGCGCGACCCAAGTGCTGATGGTGCCGGGTTGACGTTATTCGGTAACGGCCTGGCAGCGCTCGACGCCGTCGGACTCGGCGGCCTCGTCCGTGAGCTATCCAGTGATGCGATCGCCGGGATGCGAGCTGGGCAACGCCATCCTTCTGGTCGTTGGCTGTTCACCCTGCCACCACGCGCTGTCGCGAGCCTACGGAGCATCCATCGCGTGACCTTACATCAGGCGCTGGTCGAACAACTCCAGCCCGGCACCTTGCACACCGGTGCGTCAGCCATTGTGGCAGCAGACGGTAGCGGAAACGTGACGGTGGCAAGAACAACGCAGCGATTCGACGTGGTCATCGCTGCAGATGGACGCCGCAGCCGAAATCGAGCAGCGCTCGGCCTTGATCCTGGACTGTCGTATGCCGGCTATACGGCCTGGCGTGGTGTCACGAACGTGCAGGTCGAGCTCGACGGTGCAGTTGGGGAAACCTGGGGCAGAGGGCGCATCTTTGGCATCGTGCCGTTACCCGAGAACAGACTCTATTGGTTTAGTACGCTCAACACTCCCGCCGGCACCGAGTTTGGTGATGAACACGCGGCAGTGCGCACAACGTTTGGCACGTGGCACGCACCGATCCCACAAATTCTCGAGGCCACATCGCCACACGATGTCATTCGACACGACATCTACGACCTCGCGAAACCTCTGACGGCGTTGGCACGTGGCAGGACTGTGTTGATGGGCGATGCCGCGCACGCTATGACGCCCAATCTCGGCCAGGGTGCGGGCCAGGGGATCGAAGACGCAGCCACGATCACACTGCTGTTGCGTGGCGCCCAAGCTGACGGGGTCGACGACGCGCTGGCAAGCTATAGCCGGATCCGGAGTAGGCGCACGGCCAGCCTGTGGCGACAGTCGCGTCTGATGGCCAAGGTCGCTCAAGCATCTGGGCCGGTCACAGGCGGCCTACGCGATCTCGGCATGCGTGTTGTGCCAGGTCGGCTCGCTGGGGTGGCCTCGGCTGGTATGCATTTCTGGGATGAACCAGCCGGTTAAACACGTTGTCCTCGCACTGACACAGTGCGAGGACAACGAACAGCAGTGTTTGGGTTAGCTTGGACGGGTCATCGACATGGGGTCGAGTGCCTTATCGAGTTGGGCCTCGGTGACGTCACCACGCTCGACATAGCCCAAGGCAACGGTCGCTTCGCGGACGGTTACCTTTTCCGTGACAGCGTATTTAGCGATCTCAGCGGCCGCTTCATAGCCGATGATCTTGTTCAGCGGGGTCACGATCGATGGGGACGCACCGGCAAGGAACGCAGCGCGCTCAACGTTGGCCTCTAGACCATCGATCATCTTATCTGCCATGACACGCGACGAGTTGGCCAGGAAGCGGATGGATTCCAACAGGTTCGAAGCCATGACGGGGATGCCGACGTTGAGCTCGAATGCACCGTTGGTCGATGACAACGAAATCGTGGTGTCATTCCCGATGACCTGTGCACACACCTGCGACACTGCTTCGACGATGACGGGGTTGACCTTGCCCGGCATGATCGAGGAACCCGGCTGCAGATCCGGGATCGCGAGCTCGCCCAGGCCCGTGTTCGGTCCAGAACCCATCCAGCGCAGGTCGTTGTTGATCTTCAGCAGGGAATACGCGATGTTGCGCAACTGGCCCGACGCTTCGACGAGGCCATCACGGTTGGCCTGTGCCTCAAAATGGTTGCGAGCTTCGGTGATTGGCAAGCCAGACTCTTCCGCCAAAACCTCAATGACACGTTCGGAGAAACCCCGTGGTGTGTTGATGCCGGTTCCAACGGCAGTACCGCCCAGTGGGACTTCGGCGACGCGCGGCAGCGCGGACTCGATACGTTCAATGGCATAGCGCACCTGTGCAGCATAGCCACCGAATTCTTGACCCATGGTGACCGGGGTGGCATCCATGAGGTGGGTGCGGCCAGATTTGACGACGGTCTCAAACGCCTTTTCTTTGCGCTCGAGTGCCTCGGCCAGATGCACGAGGGCTGGCTGCAGATCGTTGATCAGGGCATTGGTCGCGGCCAGGTGAACCGAGGTCGGGAACACATCGTTGGATGATTGTGACGCGTTGACATGGTCATTCGGGTGGACGGTAGCTTCCGAGCCTGCGGCCTGCAACGCCTGGTTCGCCAAGCTTGCAAGCACTTCGTTAGTGTTCATATTCGACGACGTGCCCGAACCGGTCTGGAAGACATCGATGGGGAACTGGTCGGCGTGCTCGCCAGCGATGAGCTGATCGGCGGCAGACTGGATGGCTTGGGCCTGATCGTCGGTGATCACGCCGAGTTCATTATTTGCCACCGCACACGCTTTTTTCACCATGCCCAAAGCCTGGATGTGAGCCGGTTCAAGGCCCTGTCCAGAAATCGGAAAGTTTTCGACGGCACGCTGGGTTTGTGCGGAATACAACGCGTTGATTGGCACCTGGACTTCGCCCATGGTGTCGTGTTCGATACGGAATTGTTGATCATTAGACTTCGCTGTCATAACCCTCATCCTAGTTGGGAACTACCCTGATTGATGTGTATTTTTTGCTGCGGTAACGGTGCTCGGTTAGGCCTGCACGGGACCCAACGTATCGCCAATATGGACCGAACCATCGGACAGTGAATACGTGACCGCCATGACGGCAGTCTTGCCTTCTGCGACGGCTTCTGCGACGGCGCTGGAAGTCTCCACGACCCGGTGTACGGTTTGGTTCGTATGTTCTTTCACGGTGCCGTTGACATCGCTCACGCCCTTGGACTTGGCTGCCATGACCGATGGCAAAATGCGTTCGACCAGTGAACGCATAAAACTCCGGGGCATCACGGCGGTTTCCATGGCGTCCACCGCGGCGGTCACCGCGCCACAATTATCGTGCCCCAAAATAATGATCAGGGGTACATTGATTTCTTCGACCGCGAACTGTAGCGAGCCCAGGACAGCGTCGTCCATGACCTGGCCCGCGGTGCGGATAACAAAGACGTCGCCCAATCCCACATCGAAAATAATCTCGGCGGCCAAGCGGGAATCAGCACAACCAAAGATCACCGCGTGCGGGCTCTGAGAATTCTCCAGAGCGGTCCGGCGGTCAGCATCCTGATGCGGATGGTTCACCGTGCCTTGCGTGAACCGCTCGTTGCCGGCTTCGAGTAGTCCCCATGCTTGCTGGGGCGTCAGTGTTGAGGGCATGTGGGCTCCTTTGCTATCGCACCTCTTTTGGCGCTTCATCGGTGGTGGTTAGCGGTATTGATTGATGACTTCCGCCGCGAGCTGGTGCAGAGTTTGTTCTTCCATCGAACCCGACAAGATCAGCGTCATGGATTCGGAAGGTTCCGGGGCCTCTGCCTGTTCGACGGTCTCCAGGGCATCGGGATCATGGTCGAATTCAGCGACCAAATAAATGTGGTCGTCATCGCCAACCCAGCGTGTGACGTCATGATTGGCCACGGTGGTTTCTGTGGGTTCACCGACCGGGCTGATCTTGTCATCGATCCAACCGTCGTTGGCGTGAGCGCTCTGGGAAATGCCAAAGAATTCATCTTCCTCGGTCAGATACCCAACATTCCACGCGGGTACCTCATCGGATGAGCCAGAATTCCACCGGGCAAAGTTCGTGCGCCAACTCTCCGGTGCATTGACTGTCGCGGGCGTGAACGCGGCCACGGTGGAAACCTCTTCAGCGACCACCGGGGCATCCACGCCAGACTCGTATTCCATCTCCGGTTGCGGGTTGATGGCCATCCAGGCGAATACGATCGCAATGGAAGCCAGGACCGAATAGGTCATGGCCTTGGCAGTTTGACTCATCCGGTTGCCCTGCGATTTGGTCAGTTTGGGCTTGGGGAGTGCGTCATCCTGATGAGTCTCGGCCGGTGTGGCGTCGGCCTCGTCATAATTGGTAGTGATGGTCTTTCCTTTGCAACAACACCAGAATTTTCTTATTCTACGACCCTATTGTGCCACCAAACCAGCGCTCGACCACATTCGGCTAGAATGGTGAAGTAATTTTTCCTCTGCACAGTCTGTTTTCTTTGGAGTAGCTACATGACGAACAAGTCTTCGGCACAGCAATTTGAAGGTGCCGGTACGCAAGACCGAAACCTGGCAATGGAACTGGTCCGCGTAACCGAAGCTGCCGCGATCGGTGCCTCCGAGTGGGTGGGCTTAGGCGAAAAGAAAATCGCAGACGGTGCAGCCGTGGACGCTATGCGTGGTTTCCTCCACACCGTGCACATGGACGGCACCGTAGTGATCGGTGAGGGCGAAAAGGACGAAGCCCCCATGCTGTACAACGGCGAGCGTGTCGGAGACGGCCTGGGTCCGAAGGTCGATGTTGCAGTGGATCCCATCGACGGCACGAGCCTAACGGCCATGGGGTATAACAACGCCCTGTCGGTTATGGCAGTTGCTGAACGTGGTTCGATGTATGACGCCTCGAGCGTGTTTTACATGGAAAAGATGGTCGTCGGACCAGAAGCCGCCGACATGGTGGATCTGCGCCTACCCGTCAAGCAAAACTTGCAGTTGTTGTCGAAGGCCCTGAATAAAAAAATCTCCCAGCTCAACGTGTGTGTGCTGGATCGTCCACGGCACAAAGGCCTGGTGCGTGAAATTCGGGAAGCGGGTGCGCGTGTGAAGTTCATTATGGACGGCGATGTGGCCGGCGGTATTGCCGCTGCTCGTCACAACACCGACGTCGACATTCTGTTGGGTACCGGTGGCACGCCCGAGGGCATCATCACCGCGTGTGCAATCAAGGCAACCGGCGGCATGATTCAGGGTCGTCTAGCTCCGGTTGACGATGAAGAACGTCAAAAAGCAATTGATGCCGGACACGATCTGGACGCTATTTTGACCACCGATGACTTGGTCGCGACTCAGAATTGCTACTTCGCAGCCACCGGCATTACCGATGGCGATTTGCTGCGCGGTACTCGGTATTCCTCCAACCGCATCGAGACTCAGTCGATTGTGATGCGCGGCGAGAGCGGTACCGTACGGCTCATTGAAGCCGAACATCGCCTGACAAAATGGAAAAAAGATAACTAACCACAAAGAGCTTGGACCACAGTCACTGACGTATTGTCGTTGGTGGCTGCGGCCTTCTTTTTCTCCCAGCTAGCCTTGCCACCAAGGCGACCCCTATCGGCATCGTGTGCTGAGCACCTTCGGAGACCCGAGCTAGTCCCGCTCTGATCGACCTCTATTCCTAAGAGAAAGCTTGTAGAATACAGGTGATAAAAGGATTGCATATTCAGTACTAAATTGGTGACGTTGCAAGTGCTTATAACCATAATTATCACCGCGTTGTTTCTTGTCTTGGCGACATTATTTATAAACGTAAAAGCCACTTTTCTGATCGCAGGTTATAACACGATGTCCCCAGAAGAAAAAGCAAAATACGATATAGTCTCCCTTTCTAAATTCATGGGAAAAGTTATGTTTGCTATATCGGGCAGTCTATTGCTGCTACTACTAGGACAGATCGTGAGCTCTGCCGGGCTTGCGATTGCCAGCACCATCTTGGTTGTAGCTATAAGTCTGTTTGCTGTGATATATATCATCACAGGAAATAGATTCAAAATAGACAAGACCACAACGCACCCATGACGGGGCGTTCGCGTAAAGGTACCGCGGTACTTCGCTTGGTGCTTTGAAAGCAGGATCACGTCGCTGAATACAAAAATAGCGTCTATGCGGGCACCTTTTTATACCAATTCCTACTGAACTAGGCGGTCACTGGGAGACCATTTGCTGATGTCTAGCTCGCTGTGCTCAACCACATCGAATGGCGAGTCGGATGGTGTGTTGCCTTCTTGAAACTCGAAATCGGCTTGGACCCATGTATCGTCGATCAACACCTCAGCTCGCTGGGCAGAATCGTCATGATAGGCACTTCGTTCTCCGCGCCAGTAGAGGACTGATTCCGCCGACTCTTGCGGGCCGATGGTGATCGTTGAATATAGGTCTTCAGTGCTGGGTGAAATATCATACTCATTGATCTCGACGTCGAGGTCGTCTCCAGCCTGAATAATCCGAAACCCAGGTAGTCCTTGGAGCTGACAGGCATCGGATGCGTGGCTATTAGTCACTACGAGCGTTGCTGCGCGGGCGCCTGTGGCAGCGTCCCATCCTTCAATCGTCATATCCAGCGCAGAAGCCTTGCACTCTGGTGCTGCCTGAGTGGGTTGGGTTGCTGGTGTTCTCGCGGCTGGTTCGCTTGGTGCAGGTTGCTGTGGCCTGGACTCTTCTGTGTCTTTTCTTATGGGCCAGTCGCCGGCATCGATACGCGCCTGCAAGGCATCGGGGACCGGTCTAGGCAACGAAGCCCAAACGGTGCCAATGCCAATAACAACGACAAGCCCAGCAACGGCAACGATTTGAATGCTTGATGCTGCTTTCTCACGCTCGAGATACTGCTCTTCCCCTTCACCTTGCAACATCTTTGCTGCGATCCTTGCACCCACGAGCAGCAGGATCAATTGCATCGGCGGCGCCAGCAGATACGTCAGAGGAAGAAACGGCGCAGAGATGGACACCGTCGCTACGCTGACGATCGCCTGCACTGCTAGGGCCGCGCCCCACGAGTCTCGGTCCCGCCCATGCTGGCGTCGAAGCCATGCCCACAGCATGATGTGCACGGTGGTGAGCCCCAAGACCACGACCAATGACACCGTTGGCACGCTCCAATTGATGACCCCGCTCAATAATGCCCACCACGGGATCAGCACACCGGCGGCGAGGCCGACACATAGGATCGTATTGAGTAGGGCTCGCGACCATCCACGTGGACGTCCAGCAAAGCTTGCCCAACGGATCGGGCGGGCCAGTATCAGCAGGATAATGCCGACGGTACCTGTCAGTAGTGCACCAATGGTGATGGGAACATACGGCGCCCGTAGGTCGTAGATCGGATCTGCGCAGTCAAACTCGTCGCAGGCCCAGGGCTCGGCTGGAAGGCCTCTGACATGCACACTTGCCGCGCAAAGTACTATGAACGCTGCAATGATCAATAATGTGCCAGCAATGCCCCACATGTGTCGCCGTAGGAGCCGAACTTGCTGCACCAAGACCTCCAGTTATTCACAGCAGAGCGCGATATGCGCCAAATATCAGTGAAAGCAAGATGCTACCTGGGTTGTACAGCCAGGACAACTACAGCCGTGGATGTTTCGTGAAAGTGCCCATTCATCTCAACCTGGCAGATAGAGCGGACGCCTCGGCCTTTCGTAGTTTCGGTTTTGCGGCAAGGCCCTGGATATCCGGGGGTGGTTCGCCCCCGAATCATGTTTATGCATGACCAGCGTATGTCACGATGTATATATGTGCTTCAGGGACAGGTACCAGAAGAAGCACCAGGGGTTCGGTCCGGTAGCCCTGTACCTAGGCCTCCCGCTGTTAACGCTGGTCATCCCTGTGATCGCCTTGGTGACTGGCGCGCGAAGGCGGCGGCTCAACGAAGAAGGAATGTCCATTTCCGAGTTCGGGTGGGGCAATATGCTCTGGGTCTGGCTGATACTGCTGGCCTTTATCTATCTGGTGTACATTCCGTTTCTCGCGCCCGTGATGGAACGACGCCGCCAACGTAAGCCCAATAGGCACATCGGGGCAGACCCGAAAGACAGCTGAAAGGACCGGTGGAAAGCATGGCTGAGAACAACAACGTGCAAGGGTATTTCGGACGAGTTTTAGGTAAGAAAGCTGCACGCATCACCGTACTGATCGTTGCGCTGGTATTTGCCGGCGGGTTCTGGCTCCTCACCGAAGCAGGAGTGATCGAGCCAGGCCCGGTAGTGGCCATCATTGGGGTCGTGCTCTTCGTCATTATTGCGTTCCCGCTCGGGATGCTCGTCGGCGGTTGGTCTGACAAAAAGATCAACCCCGACGAATAGCGGATGCTACGCCGCAACGCCTAACCAGCAGAATATTACGGCGTTCGTTTAGCTCAAGATCCTTGCGTTAGCCGTGGCGTCCAAGGCTAGTCTCGACCGGCACCTCGAACCGGTATAGTACTGGTTCGCCATTACTGAGACCGATAAAGATCGGTCTACCCACCGGGGTCCATCCGGCGTTCCACGCTTCGTTGGTTACTTCTTCCTCGAGAACACCATGCCGTTCACCTCGCTGGTACAGCGCCAGGATACGTTTCGCTTCGGTTTGGTCCGTCGCTTTAATATCTATTGGGATATTGGGCATGACCCGATTTTATCGCGCAGTTGTTCAGTGTCCAGGCTGGCTGGCGATAAACATCGTCACGCCATGAGCGGCCGATGATAGATCAACGTCGTGCTCGTCACCGGGCAGGTAGACGCCGGTCCCGGGGGAGACGTCCACGACCTCACCATTGGAGCTCAGCTGCCCCGAGCCATGCGTGCACACCACAACATGTGGCGCCCCAGCGGCGATACGCATACCCGAGTCGGCAGGTACGTCATAACGGTTGAGATCAAAGTCTTCTACCGGTGGATCAAACTGGGTGACGAGTACGTTTTCGTGGTGTTTCACGGTGGGAGACAAAAGCGGTGGTCGGCTGGGCGAATAGCTGACCACGCGATCCAGCTCATCGATGTCGATGTGTTTGACGGTGAGCCCGCCGCGGATGACGTTATCCGAGGTGGCCATGATCTCGAGCCCAAGTCCCGAAACATAGGCGTGGATGGTCCCATCGGGCACGAAGATGGCTTCGCCCGGTGCCAAGTGCGTCAAGTTCATGAGCAGTGTGACCAACGCACCGGGATCATCCGGGTGGATGTGTGCCGCGGCCAAAGCGTTGCGGAGGTTTTCGTCATCGACGTCGGCTGTTTCGACCGCGGTGAAGATGGCTTGGGTCCAGCCTGCAGGTTGCCAAAAGGGCCCGTCGGTATCGACGAGTTGACCAAAGACGTCTTTCAGCTTGCCCTGTGCCAATTGGTGCGCCATGGTCTGTAGCGTCGCGGTGAGCGCGGCGTCATCGACCAACTGCGCAAGGGTGGTAAACGTCTCGGCTGATGCCTTCGGGTCACGGAATCCTGCCAGCGCTGTGAAATCGGTGAGCGCCACCAGCATTTCGGGTTTGTGATTTGCGTCCCGGTAGGTCCGCTCGGGGTCATCCAGTGGTATGCCCGCCGCGTTTTCGGCCGCGAAGCCGGCCTGTGCTTGGGCGATGGTTGGGTGCGCTTGAATCGACAGGGGCTGTTCGGCTGCCAGTAATTTGACCAGGTAAGGCAGATCCGCCAAATCGGCCAGGCTCCGGCCGTCGTCCAGACGGGTCGGTGTGGTGGGATGGGTGCCAAACCACATCTCAGCCTGCGGGGTGGTGGTCCGTGGTGCGCCGGTGAGATCGGCAAGCAGCGTGGTCGATCCCCACGCATAGTCCTTGATCGGGGCGCTCAGCCGATATAGCGCTTGGGTCGAACCGGACGGGTCACGATTGGTCAAATGATTGGCCTTTCTGTTCGTGATGGAGTCTAGCCCGGATGGCATTGGTGGTTGGTTTCGGCGGCTTTGCTCAGCAGGTTTTCTTGTCCGGTGTCTTCGGCCCACATCAGGTATTCCTCGGTGATTTCACTACCGTCGGGCTGGGTCGGCACCGGCTCCCAACCCGCGGACGGATCTTGCTCGGTTTCTGCCAGGTACATGCCCAGGGTCGGTTGCAGCAGGTGCGCAGACGGCGGGGTGCCGTCCTCGGCGAGCATTTCATCGACCCGCTGGTGTACCTCATCGAAGTCAGGATATGTCGAGAACTGTTCGCCCTGATCACCGAAGTCCGGGGCACCAATCGTCAGGCGTTCCATATCTTGTCGCTGTGATTTGATCCCTAAGTTCAAGAAGCTGCCAACTTGAGACTGCGGGATGGAGGTTTCGACCATTTGTTCACCGGCACCCAGGATACCTTCGAACCTCGTGAGCAGGGTGGGTACATCGAATTGCGAGAGCATCGCCTGTTGGACACATTGTTGACGCTGGATACGCGAATAGTCGGTCGACCAGTTGCGGGAACGGGCGAAACCCAATGCGTCGTCACCATTGAACGTATAGGCATCCGGAGCCCACCAGGCGTTACCCCATTCACCATCCGGGCGCTCGCCACGGTATGGAGTCCACCCGCCGGTGGTCACTTCGACGCCACCCATCGAGTCGATGAGTTCGGAGAACCCGGCCATATCGATCATGACGTAGCCGTTGACTTCCAGCCCCAAAATGCCAGAGGCCGCGTCCATCATTGCCTCGGCTCCGGGGTCTTCGGACGCGGGATACAGATTGCTGTGGTTATTCGTGACGTCGGTGTAGAGACTGTTAATGATGCAGCCGTCACCACAGCTATATCCGTTGGGGTAGGCCTCCCACAGGGGTGAATCGGAAGCGAAGCGCGCGTTCTGGAAGTTGCGTGGGATCGAGAACAGCATGATCTTGCCGGTGTCGGCATTGATCGAGGCCACCGAAATGGAATCCGGACGCAGGCCCTGACGGCCTTCACCGGCGTCGGCGCCCATGATCAGAATGTTATAGCGGCCATCGGATTCATCCACGGCCGGCCCCGAACCAAAAATCGAACCCAGCGACGAAGTTGACGCATTGAGCATGAACGCACCGTAGGCCGTCGCGCCCGAGGTAACCGCCATGAGTACGACCAGCAGGATGCCAATGATGGGACGCCAAGACGGCTTCAACTTCACGAAGCGAATGATTCGGGCGGTGTCCAACCACAAAATGAACCAGCCGACCGACAGTGCAGCCAGATAGAAGATTCCGATGCTTTGAACGAACTGGTTGAACGCTAACGATACGACGAAGTCTCGGGCCACAAAGGCCCCGATGATGGCCAGCAGGATGAGCGACCAGTTGAGCAACGTGACGGTCAGTCCGATGCGTCCCAGCCGACGATTCCCTGTGACGGATTGTGCGCCGCCGGGTACCAGCGTGGTCAGTCCGATGAGGAGTAACGCACGTTTGGCACGCTGGGCGAAGGTGCCGCCGGTCGGATCAGTGATCGGGTCCTTGGCGCCACCGCTATATTCTAAGCGGCGCAGTCGTTCATTGAGCTCTCGGCGGATCTGCCGCTCGGATTTGCCTGCGGTACGCGTTGAAGTGTTCGTCACTGCTACTCGATATGGGTCGGGGAAGTTTGTTATGCAACCGAATCAGACAGTTTAGCTGCTCTCGGGCTGTGCGAGCCGCTTTTTGAGGTTTTGGCCTTTTGCTTGTGCTTGGTCCTTGAGGTCTGCCGAGAATGTGGTGAGCGCTTCGCGTAGGCGTAGCGCATCGTCATCGGTGTTGGCGGCCAACATTTTCACGGCCAGGAGCCCGGCGTTTCGTGCGCCGTTGATCGACACGGTCGCCACAGGCACCCCGGCGGGCATTTGGACGATGGACAACAATGAGTCCATGCCGTCGAGGGTTTTGAGCTGAACCGGGACACCGATCACCGGCAGTGGGGTGGTGGATGCGAGCATGCCCGGTAAATGTGCAGCACCACCTGCACCAGCGATGATGACTGATAATCCGCGCTCTGTGGCACTGGTGCCGTATTCGAGCATTTCCTGTGGCATACGGTGTGCCGAGACCACCTGGACTTCGTGGGGTATATCGAACTCGGCGAGTGCCTCGGCTGCTGCTCGCATGACGGGCCAGTCTGAGTCCGAGCCCATGACCACACCAACTCGCGGGGTTTGGGATAAATGCGTCACACAAAGCTCCTTCTAATAGTCGGTGGTGCCGTGGCGAATAATGTTCGCCGCGTCGATGGCAGCGTCGAGTGCCGCATCGAGGTTTCCATCGATGGCGAGCACGTTGACGTGTCCGATTTTACGCCCGGGACGCACCGATTTGCCGTAAGCATGCACCTTGGCGTGCGGGTATTTTCGCATCGCCAACGGAAACGCGCCGTAGAGATCTTCGTTTTCGGCGCCCAAATAATTCTTCATCACCGTATAGGGAACCACCGGATCCGTAGACCCCAGTGGCAGGCCGAGTACCGCGCGCAGGTGTTGTTCAAACTGGCTGGTCACCGCGCCGTCTTGGGTCCAGTGTCCGGTGTTGTGTGGCCGCATTGCCAGCTCGTTGATCATGAACCCGGCTTCGGAATCCGGAGTGTGGAAGAGTTCGACGGCCAGCATGCCCGTGACGCCCACCGCAGTGGCGATCGTGTCGGCAGCTGCACGAGCCGCGTGGGCGGTTGCCGTCTCCAGATTCGGTGCCGGGGCTTTCACGATGTCAGCCACACCATCGGTCTGGATGGTTTCAATTACCGGATACGTGATGGTTTCACCCGTGGTCGACCGCGCGATCTGGGCTGAGAGTTCACTGGCGAAATCGACTTTCGCCTCGACCAAGAGTGCCTGATGGGTGCCGTCGAACCAGGTGTGGGTCTGTCGGGCGTGTTCGGCTGAGTCGAGCACCCAGACGCCTTTGCCGTCGTAGCCACCGCGTGGCGTTTTCAATACGACGGGAAATCCGATCTCGTCTGCGGCGGCCACCAGTTCCTCGACCGAAGAAACTGCACGCCAGTCGGGTTGTGGCAGCTTCAGCTCGGCCATTTTCTGGCGCATCGCCAGTTTGTCTTGGGCGTAGACCAGGGCACCCGGGCCCGGGGCGAGCTGCACTCCGGCAGCCTCGAGACGCTGCAGATGCTCGGTGGGTACATGTTCATGGTCAAACGTGACGACATCGACGCTCTCGGCAAAGGCCGCGAGCGTGTCGTACTCCTTGTAATCGCCCACCGTGAAGCTGGCCGCCGTTGTTGCTGACACGTCGTCAGCTTCGGCGAGCACCTGCAATTTCACGCCAAGATTGATCGCGACCGGAGCCATCATGCGGGCTAACTGGCCACCGCCTACTACACCTACTGTTGGAAAACTCACCCTTCTACAGTAGCTTGCTTTCGCACCTGGCGTGGGTGGCTGGTGGCACGCGACACGCTCCGTGCGGTGACGAGCAGTCTCACAGGCTAAATGGCCGGATGAGTGCTGTGTTCAGGCAATTATCAGGTTCGAGGGGTTAGAGTATCTACGACCTAAACGCGACCGTCAACGCCACAGGAAGGAGGAACGATGCTCAAAAACCTATGGGATCGCATCGTCGCGCTCGTGCACCTTCTGTGGCGTGAAATGGCCAAATTCGGTGTCGTCGGTGGGATCGGCTTCTTCATTGATACCGGTATTTTCGTGTGGCTCATCACCGGTCCGATGGAAGATTCCGCGGTAAAAGCCAAAGTCGTCGCAACCGCGGTGGCCACCGTCTTTTCCTGGGTGGCCAACCGCTACTGGACGTTCCGCAACCGTCGCCAATCAAATGTCATGCGCGAGCTCGTGCTGTTTCTCGTGATGAACGGCATTGGTGCGGGTATTCAGGCCGCGTTCGTGTTCCTCGCCAAATATGTCCTGGATGTCACCTCGGCCGGTGGCATGGTGCTCTTTGGCAACGTGATCGGTTTGGGTTTTGCCACCATCTTCCGGTTTATCTCCTACCGGCTGTGGGTCTTTACCGAGGCCATCGAGGCCGATCCAGCCGCGGCACACGACCGCGAGGTCTTCACGGGCGCCATCCCGCAGGTCGATGACGAACCCCGCAACGAATCCAGAAACTAGCGCGTACCGTTAGTCGAGACGTTCCGTGTCGATGATCCGCGCCCGCTGTGCCGCATCGGCGCCTTCCACGAGTACAACTGGTTGACTGCGCCGCCATGCATCAATGATGGCCCACCAGATCGCAGTATCAAGTCGTTGATCTTGTGCATCGAGGACCACCCCGCCACGTCGCACGTCGACCGATAATGGATGATCGGCTTGTGTCGCGGCGTTGCCAATGAGATCGGGGACCGGCAGCAACGCTTGGTCTGCGTGGGACAGCACCTCGTCATCAACATCGACCAGCGCCGCATCGACAGTCTGGTGATGCGTCACAAAAATTTCTGCCGCATGCGCCATATGAGCATCGGGACGGTCCGTGAGAATAGCTGCCGCGTCTGCCGGCTCAGCGGTGCAGGTCAGATCGCACCAGGCAGCCCCGAGCATCAGCGCCACCGATCGCCAGGTCACCGGCAGATCGACGAAGAGCTCATCGGGTGTGGCAATGCCGTAGGAGTCGATGAGGTGTGTGGTTTTGGTGGCCCAGTTGACGGCCACCCTGCCCGACAGCTCGGTGCGTTCCTGGCCCGAATAGTGGATAATCGCCGGACGGGCGGAACCCGCGAGATGTGCGATCAGGTCGGATCCGGGCTCCAGGGGGTCATTGGAGGGCGTGGGTGCCAGTGAAATCATGATGTCCTTTTGACTGCAACAAGGTTGCTTCCTATGCTTACCATTTCGTCGTATTACCGCAGGTGAGATGACATTAAACCGTGTGTCGCCAGACTGGATACTGACTGTGAATTGTCTGGCAGGCGCTTGTTTGACCCGTTCTGAGCTTGACTAAAGACGAGTTACAACGATGTAATTAGGAAGCAGTACAATAGATTACTCACCGCAACGAGGTGCCGTGTTGAACGCAGTATAACTTGTTGCCGGGCACGGTGTGTGCCCGATGGGAATTTCAGGAAGGGACCTATGGACAATGCACAACGGACGGAACGTTCCGTCCGCGAGAGCCAATCCGTAACTCGTAACGGACGAGAAGTTCCTGTTGACTGGTTTGTTGATCCAGTCGATCCCAGCGCCGGACAGGATGTCGCCACGCTCGATGACCGAGCCACCGCCTACCTCGCCGCTCATGACGCGCTTGCCGATAGTGCTTCCGATGACGCTCCAGCTGCCACGGTCACTGCACTGCACCCCGGCATCACCGCTGAGCCTGAAGTTCAGCCACTGAGCGACCTCTGGGAAGCGCTGCCTGGATTTGGCGACACCGCCGATGACGGTCAACTTGCCTGGCAGGCCGATGCCCTGTGTGCCCAGACCGACCCGGAAGCATTCTTCCCGGAAAAAGGCGGTTCCACACGCGACGCCAAGAAAGTCTGCGGTGCATGCCCCGTGAAACAGCAGTGCTTGGAATACGCGCTCTCCAACGACGAGCGTTTTGGCATTTGGGGTGGCATGTCGGAACGCGAGCGTCGTCGACTACGCAAGAAATCTTCATAACTGGTGGCGAACTACCACATCACCGGGATATTCGTTCTTGAACATCCCGCCGACGCTACCACCGAGGTATTCACGTCCGCGCTCAATGGACAGGTCGGACTCGATACCGCGGTGGTAGTGACCCCTGACACGGTAGAACAAGCTGTACTCGATAACCTAGACCGGCTCATGGCCCGGCACGGAGTGGAACCACACCACATCGTTCGGGACCACCAGAGTGCACTCGCAGACCAGCTCACCGATGTGGTCGCAGCATCCCAAGAAACCGCTCGGACAACCGACGCGCAATCGTGGATGTGGTTCCTCACCGACGACACCGTCGTCACCGACACCACACTGGCCAACCAGCTCAAGGCCGTAGAGATTTCTCCGTCGGTCGCCATCGCCGGGGCCAAACAACTTTCCGACAGGCGCCTACTCAACGTGGGCTTGACCGTCGCCCACAACGGTGACGTGCTGTCGATGATCGAACCCGGCGAACTCGACCAGGGCCAATACGACCACCGCACCGACACCTTCGCGGTCTCGCTACCCGGCATGCTCGTGAAATCCGACGTCTGGGATGCTCTGGGCGGCTTCGATCCGCTCACCCCGAATCTGGTTGGCACCGTGGACCTGTGCTGGCGCGCACGTCTGGCAGGCCACCGGGTCGCCGTCGTCGCAGCAGCACAAGTCCAGCACGATACCCCGCCTGCAGAACCCGCCGTCTCCGACGCCTGGGCTGCAGCACGCTGGCTGCGGCTCAAACACACCGGTTTCTTCGCAATGCTTGGCGGCTGGCTCTGGGGATTCTTCGCTGCACTCGGGCTGGTCATCGCCGGACTGTTCGTCAAAGACCCCGCCACCGGTGCTGCGCAAGCCGGCGGCGTCATGCGAACCCTGACCCGACCGCTCGCCCTGCAACGCTCGCGCAAGACGGCAGCCGCGACCCGGACCAGGCCCCATGACACCGTCGACGAGTTGCGTCCTTCCCGCGCCAGAGTGCGAGACTACCGCCGCTCGGTACTCGAAGTCTCCGAACCCGACCGCGTCATCGGTGACGGAACCGGTAGTTCGCTCACTCCGCAACAAGCCACCGGTGGACACGATGATTTCGAAGAAATGGCCACCCCCGATCGCAACTGGGTCGGCATCGGCGCGGTCACCCTCGTGGTGCTCTTCGGTGCCGTCACACTGCTCGGGCTACGCCACCTTATCGGCGTCCCCGCACTTGCCGGAGGCAACCTCCTCCCCGTCAGCAACGACCTGGCCGCGATCGTGCACAAGGCCGCGAGCGGATGGGCCCAGGCCGGTGCCGGAGCCGCCGGTTACGACGGACCATTCGGATGGCTGCTCGCACTCTTCGGCTTGACCACCAATGCCTCGATGACCCTGGTGTGGCTCTGGATCCTTGCCCTGCCATTGGCCGGGCTCGGGGCCTGGGTGCTGACCGGTGCCATCACCTCTTCCAGATATCTGCGTTTTGCCGCGGGCATCGTCTGGGCTGGCGCCCCGGTGCTGCTCGTCTCTTTGACTGAAGGCCGGCTGGGTGGCCTTGTGACGCACCTGGTGTTGCCGTGGCTGGTACTGGCCCTACTGCGCGCCATCGGGTACAAAGCCGACGACATCGAACTGTTCCGCCCGCTGACACACGACCGCACCGACGACGATTCGCTGGGCCAGCGCCCGGTCCTGTTTGGCCGCAAGGCCCGAGACGCCCGGTCGACCACTTCGTTGACCGCAGCGGCCTGGCTTGCCAGCCTCTTGACCATCATCACCGCGGTCGCGCCATCGATGTTCCTGCCCCTGACCGCGGGACTCATCGTCGTCATGCTGGTGTTGCGCTCTACCGCCAAAGTGCTGTGGTGGACTCCGCTGCTCGCAGCCACCACACTGTTGCCCGCGGTGATCACCCACGGTACCGATCTGCGTGCCATCTTCGCCGACCCGGGAGCCCCGGCCGGCTACGAGCCTGCGCCAACGTGGCAACTCTTGCTCGGGCTACCACACAACACCGCACTCGACGCAGGACTCGCCGAACTGCCCTGGCTCGACTTCGCCAACGCGTCGCTACCCTGGGCCGGCATCTTCGTCGGCATCATCGCCATCCCCGTCCTGGTAGCAGCCATCATCGGTGCCATCGCCCCGGGCGTCGGCGGCAACCTCGCCCGCGTCGGGGTACTCACCGGATTCATCGGCCTGGCAGTAGCCACCGCAAACTCCGGATTCATCTTCGCCGTGGACCAAACCGGTGTGCCCGTCGCACTGTCGACGACCCCGACCGTCTCACTGGCCTGGGCAGGATGGCTCATCGCAGCCATCATCGGAGTCAACTACCTGACCGTGGGCACATCCCAACGCCGCACCGGACTGGCCACCGTGAGACTGCGCGCCGGCTGGCCCGCCCGGACCGTCACCACCGCACTCGTCGTCACAGGTGTCGTGTCGACCGGTTTATGGCTGACCCCGCGCATGGTGCCCAATGAAGCGCTTACCCAGGCGCGCTCCGATGCCCTGTCCGAACGCACGGTAGCCGATGCCTTAGCCTCTACCGATGCAGAACCCGTTCCCGCAGCCGAGCCAGACGACTCGGGCGATCTGGAATCCTCCCGGGCAAGCTTGGCCCAGCCGACCGGCACATCATCGGTCACCGGTGTCCAACAGCATGCACTACCCGCCACCGCAATCGACTCGGCACTGTCCGAACTGCAAACCCGCACCTTGGTCATCACCCGAACCTCCGAAGGCATCCGCACCCACCTGGTTTCCGGGGCCGGCACCATGCTCGACGACATGACCGGCACCTGGACATCACGCTCCGTAGCTGGCGGGCTGTTCAACCCAGAATCCGCGGGGTCCGATGACGCCGATAACGCCCTACGTACCGTCGCCGCCCAACTCACCGCCGGTGCCGACGCTGATCCACGGCCAACACTCGACGCCCTCGGCGCCGGCTACGTGGTGCTCACCGACCCATCGGGCACCGAAACCTCGCTGGCGGCTGGTATTGACGCCGCTCCCGGCATGGCTCCGGTTGGACACTCCAACGCTGGCTGGCTCTGGCGTGTGCTGCCCGAAGATGTCGAATCAGACGACGAAGACGCCACCCAAGCAGGGGTCGATGTCCTCACCGAAGACGGCGTGACCGAACCACGCGGCACCGCAACCGCCCGGGCACGCATCACCCAAGACGACCAGACCGTCGCCATCGCTGCGAGCAACGCGGACGGTTCCATCGACGTCGAATTGCCCGAAGCAGATGCACCGCGCGAACTCGTCATCGCCGAACGGGCCAACCCCGGCTTCCGGGCCTACCTCGACGGCGAAGAACTCGAAGCCACCGCATCCAACCCCGAATGGGTGCAATCCTTTGCCCTGCCCGAAACAGGCGGCAACCTGACCATGAACTACGCTCCAGCCGCGGGCAAATGGCTCTGGTGGATCCCCGGCATCCTGGCACTGATCACCCTGCTGCTTGGCATCCCCACTCGGGCTCGCCGCACCACACGGAGGGTCAATGACTGACGAAAACACCCCGGACGAAACCACCGACGAGCACACGCCCGACGAAACACCGGACCAGACAAGCTCGCACTCGGGCTCAACCGCCGCAGACAAGGGCTCGACCGCACGCGCACGCCGCCGCGAAGCAGCCTTGCGTCGCCTCGACAAAAAAGGGCCCTCCAAACGCGCCGCGGTCGTGTTTGGACTCGGTGCCGTGGCCGCCGTCGCAGCCATCACCGCCGCGGGCAGTCTCTGGGCACCCGATGCCCCCGACATGAACACCGCAGCCCAGGCCGCGCAACTGCCCGCCACCCCGACCTACAGTGTGTGCCCCGGGATGCCGATGCTGCCCGAAGGCTCCGAAGATGGCGGGGACCTCGACTTCTCACCCGACTCCTCCGACGCAGTCTCGGCACTGGCCGTCGCCGCCACATCCGATCTGGCCGGCAACATCCCGGGCATCTCCTACTACGCGACGGAAACAGACCCGGCCGAGCAACCCTCGACCACCCAAATCACCGAGTCGCTGGATGAAGAAACACAGCAGGGCCCACCGGCCACCGCCGCGACCGATGGTACCGTCGCCAATAACGCCCACTACGAAGTCATCTCCGACCCCGACGAATCCGGCCTACCCATCGCACTGGCCACCGAACCCGTCGGCGGTAGTCCGGGTACCGCGGCAGCGTCGGCACAGTATGCCGCCACCGACGGTGACCTCGCCGGTATGTCCGTGGCCGCCTGTGGATCTGCCGCCCACCAACACTGGCTCCCCGGGGCGACCACCACCACCGGCACCACCTCGGTTGTGACCGTCAGCAACCCGTCGGCAACCAACTCGACCGTCAATCTCACGGTCTATGGCGAAGACGGTCCGATTGATGCCTCCGGCGCATCCGGCATCGTCCTGGCCCCGGGCCAAACCCAATCCATGCTCGTGGCAGGTCTGGCCCCGGGCGAAAACTCGGTGGCCGTGCAAGTTTCGTCATCGGGTGGCCCCGTCAGCGCAGATATTCAACAGCACCGGTTGGACGGCATCGTCCCGGCGGGCGTCGACACCCTGCAGGCGGCCACCACGGGCTCCAACGTCGTCATCCCGGGACTCACCATTGATGATGACGCCGCAGACATTGCCGACGGTTCCGGGCTCGACGGTCAAAGCCCAACTCTGCACGTGGCCTCAACCGGTTCCGCTGCCTCGGCGACCATCACCCTGCGCGGACCCGACGGCCCCGTCGATCTGCCAACAAAAGCCTCCGCTATCGAATTGGCACCGGGTGCAACCACCACGGTCGATCTGAGCGGTGTTGAACCCGGAACCTACTCGGTAGAAATCGATGCCGACGCTACCGTGGCGGCCTCCGCGACATCACTGGCATACAATCCGGCCGGCGATAACGAGGACGCCACCGGCAACACCTCGGCCATCGATACCGCCTACATGCCATCGACAGCACCCATCCGCGGCGAAACCATGGTCGCGTTACCGTCGGTGGCCGAACCGGAATCACAGCTGGTGCTTACCTCGTCCGAAGACGACACCGTGACCATCACACCCGTGGATGCCGAGGGCCAGATGGGCGAAGAATTTACCCAAGAAATAGCAGCAGATTCCGCGGTAACCGTTGACGAAGAAGCCTCCGCATACCTGGTCGAAACCGGTTCGAACGCCGTGCATGCCGGAGTCATGGTCGACTCTTCGGCCGGAATTTCGGCCATGCCGGTCAATACCGTCAGCGAAACCGGATCTGGCTTGCCCGTACGCTTGGGATACTAAGAGCGCGTCGGTACTAGAAGTTCGGATCAATCTCAGCCATTGACTGGCCAGTCAGCGCCGCCCATTCACCGATCAATAACTCATAGAGCATCTCGGGCAACAGCGATTCGTCAATGACTCTGAGCTCAATAAATTTGCGATGCAAGGTCAACGTGACGGCGCCGGATTCGGTGAGACCGCCGGTGATCAACGGAGGAGTCGTATCCTGCTGCCACCAATCCATATCCGCAGGTGCCGTCACATATTGAATGGACGCGACCGCACCGACCTGGTCAAGAAACCAGCGATGCGCGATACCCAACGCGTGATCAAACCGGTTCGCAGCATATGTTCGCCGACCGTGCCGTTCGCGTGAAAAGAATCCAGCCACACCCCAACCATAACAACCCCACTTTCACCCGTGCTGTACACTGACCTGTTGTGGGAACTCAACGAATATGCACCAAGACCGCTTGCTCCAATCCAGCCGCAGCAACGCTGACGTTTAACTACGCGGAATCGACCGTCGTGCTCGGACCAATGTCGCAACGTGCCGAACCCCACGCCCATGATTTATGCGCCAAGCACGCCCAACAATTTACCGCTCCGGTGGGCTGGGAATTCTTGCGCCTGACAGCCGAGCTTGACGAGGACACCGATGATCTCCTCGCTGTCGCCAACGCTGTGAACGCCCCCGAGGACGAGGATGAACCCGCCGACGCGAGCTCGGGAACCATCCAGCAGGTTGATCGCTCCGTGGCACCAACCCGTCCGGAACTCATGGCCGAACAGCCGAACAATTTGCGCCTGTTGCGTCCCGAATAATATCCCGGCGACTATGTGACTTCGCGTTGCATGCTGACTGCCCGAAACGGTTTCAGCAAGTAGTGTTGTCACCATGACTATTACGCCTGCCGTAGACCCGGCCTTTTCGAATACAACGACTGTTCCAGGCGCCGCCTTCGATTTCGCGATTCGCGACATCACCGCCCATGAAGCCGGCCGCCACCAGATCCGGTTAGCCGAACACGAAATGCCAGGCCTGATGGCACTGCGCGAACAATACGGTGAATCGCAGCCGCTCAAGGGTGCCCGCATTGCAGGTTCGTTGCATATGACCGTCCAGACCGCAGTCCTCATTGAGACCCTCGTTGCTCTGGGGGCCGAGGTTCGTTGGGCGTCGTGCAATATTTTCTCCACTCAGGACGAGGCCGCAGCCGCGATCGTTGTTGGTGACGGCACCCCACAGCGGCCCAATGGTGTGCCAGTCTTCGCATGGAAGAACGAGACCCTAGAGCAGTACTGGTGGGCCGCCGAGCAGATTTTCTTGTGGCCAGGTGCCGAAGAAGACGCTGCGCTTGGTCCGAACATGATCCTCGATGATGGCGGGGACGCCACGCTGTTGGTACATAAGGGTGCTGAATTCGAAGCTGTCGGCATGGTTCCGGCTGCAAGCGAAGATGATCCTGACGAATATAAGGTCATCCTAGAAACGTTGCGGGCTTCGATGGCTGCCGATGATCAGCGTTGGACCCGTGTTGCCAATAACCTGCGTGGCGTCACCGAAGAAACTACGACTGGTGTGCTGCGTTTGAACCAGATGTTTGAGTCCGGCGAGCTGCGCTTCCCCGCGATCAACGTCAACGATTCGGTTACCAAATCGAAGTTCGACAACAAGTATGGCATCCGTCACTCGCTGCCTGACGGCATCATGCGTGCTACCGACGTGTTGATCGGTGGCAAGACCGCTGTGATTGCGGGTTACGGGGACGTTGGAAAGGGCGCTGCTGATGCGCTGAGAGGTCAGGGCGCCCGCGTGATTGTCTGCGAGATTGACCCGATTATCGCGTTGCAGGCTGCGATGGATGGCTATCAGGTGGCGCGTCTTGAGGACGTTGTTGGTACCGGTGACATTTTCGTGACGACCACCGGTGGCCGTGACATCATCATGGCCGAGGATATGCTGGCGATGAAGGACAAAGCCATCGTGGGCAACGTCGGGCACTTTGACAATGAGATCGATATGGCTGGCCTGGGGCAGGTACCTGGCGTGCAGAAGATTGAGATCAAACCACAGGTTCACGAGTGGGTGTTTGATCAGGGTACTGATAAAGAGCGTTCCATCATTGTTCTTTCGGAGGGACGCTTGCTGAACCTGGGGAACGCGACCGGACATCCATCGTTTGTGATGTCGGCTTCGTTCACGAACCAGGTCATTGCCCAGATCGAGTTGTTCCATGCTGAAGGTGGGACCGGTTCCATCACCGGTAAAACCTATGAGACTGGCGTGCACGTGCTACCGAAATTATTGGATGAGCAGGTTGCTCGCCTGCACTTAGGTGCTCTAGGAGCCGAGCTAACCGAGTTAACGAAGACCCAGGCTGAGTACCTTGGTGTCGATATTGCGGGTCCATATAAGCCGGATCATTACCGCTACTAAAAATCAGCTCAAAACTGCCTCGGTGTTGCTTTCATGCAGTATGCCGGGGCAGTTTTTCTGTTAACTGCAGTGGTTTGGATAACCACTGTAGAGAAGGTTGCGTCTGCCATTCGCCTGCGGATCTGCTTTGCAGCAGCTGCGTTAATGCTCGATTGCGGCTGATTCGATTCTGGCCGCGACGGCGGTTGGGTGAACGTGTGACGGTTGGGACCGGGCCAAGTTTTCGAGGAGGTTAGTGCCCCAGATTAGTGCCCTGGGTGTGTTCTTCGGAGCGGTTTGACTAGGGGAGACGGCTGATGACGTCGAGAATTCAGTGAGTACTTGTGGAAGTCGGCTTGAGCTCACGACGGGGTCGCTTTTCACGTGTTCCAGTAGACGTTTCGGAGTAGGGGTTGGTAGGGGTCGAGCCATGGGGCGGGTTGGAAGAACGTCATGCCGTGGTGTTTGACGATGCGCCATTTGCCGATGTGGATGGCCCCGTGGTGGTGCGCGCATAGCGTGGTGGCGTTGGGTTCGTCGGTGGTGCCGCCGTGTTCCCATGCTTTGATGTGGTGAATTTCGGAATCGATGCCGGGCACAGTGCAGCCAGGGGCTTGGCATCCGCGGTCACGGGCGAGGATGGCGCGGCGTTGTGTGGGGGTGAAGAGTCGGTGGGTGCGTTTCTGGTGCAGTACGGTGTCTGGTCCGTTCCAGATTTGGCCTACGAGTTCGGCGTTGCAGGCCAGGATTTCGGCGTCTTTGGGGTGCATGGGTCCGTGGTTGATGACCTCTGACTGATATGGGGTCCAGGCCACTGGGTTCACGTACCCATCATGTGGTGAGATGAAATCGTCATCGGGTGGTGGTTCGAAATCATCATGATCGGCTGAGGATTTGTGGCAGTCTGGTGGGCTGGAATTGTTGGGGTTGGGTGCGGTGATCACTGGCGGTAGGATGCCGTCGACTCCGGGTGGCCGTCGCACTGCGGCCGGTAGTTCTGGTAGGCCCAGGGTGTGGTGAGCTGTCTGGATATCTTGGACCAAGACTAGTTGTGCGCTGGAGCCGTGGGATTTTTTGATGCCCGCCTCTGTGGGGTCCATGGTCAGTAGGGTGTTGAACATGCCGATGAGCATGGCTCCGAGTTTCTGGCCGTTGCTCATCTGATCAATGGCATTGACCCGCTGGGCGGTGATCGGGTTACCGTGCTCGTCTTCGGCGACAATGGCATCCGGGTTGGGTAACGGTGGCTCACTGTCCGGGGTGAGCCCCAACGGAGCCGTATCTTCTAGACGTGTTGGAAGCGATTCCTGCGAATCGGTGCCAGTCTCTCGGAGTGACTCAGGATCAGTGTGTGCACCTGCAGTATCACTGTCGGTGATGGGTTCGAGCGTTGCGATTCCACAATTGCCATCGACCGCGGTTCGCTGGTTGTCCGCGGCGGTGTCGCCAATGGTTGACTGGGAAGCCAGCGCAGCATCTGGTGTATTGGTCGCCACGGCTGGCTCTACGGTGTTATCTGCTGCGTCCTCTGCGTCATTATCGCCTTTGTTTTGGGTGGGGAACAGTGCGGCGATTTCGTCGGGGAGGTCTGGTGGGGTGCCGTGGTGGTTGAGCATGTGGAGTTTGAAGTTTTTGAATTGCGCATACAGGTCTGGGGTGGCGTGCATGCTGATGTGGCCGCTGCCATCGGCGTGATCCCGGGTTTTGATCGCATTATCGGGCTGTTTGCGTAGCGTTTGGGAGGGTGAGGGCCCATCGGCGTTCATAGCATGCGCAATACGATCCACCCACCGCTTTTTCACCCTGGAGACTTCATCGGGGGTGGAGGTCTCGGCGGTTTCGACCAGGGTGGGTTCAAAGGCTTGCAACACCGCGTTTTTATAGTCGGTGGTTTGGCCGGTTTTGGCGGCGTAGTCGACTAAGTCTTGGTCCATGGCAATGAATCGGTCGATATTTTCTGCTGGGATTCGTCCGTTGATAAATGCGGCGGCCATGCGCGCGAAGACGGGCAGGTTGGCGGCTTCTTCCGGGTTCTTACCAGGGGCCAGGGTCACATACGCTGCCCGGTCGACATGCTTGGCCGCGGTGGCCGCGGAGAGTTTCATCGTGTCGCGCAGATAGTGTTTGGCATCGGTGAAGCCGCTGGTGGCAAAGGGTGCACCGAAGTAGGTGACTTGGTCGTGTTCAGCGGCTTGGAAGTAGCGGGCGTAGTTGGCCATCATCACATCCGTAGACTGCGTGACTTGCGACAACATATCCCCAATCGCGGGTAGCGAGTCGTAATAGCGTTCTGGTGGCACCACGGTGGCTGGTGTCTTCAAAGACCCAGCACTGTCTGCATCGTCGTCACTGGTGTCATCACCGGTTTGGGACTGGTAGCCAGACCAGTCCGAGCCAGCGCCCTGGGAGAACGTGGGGACCTCGGTGAACGTGCTGGGGTTGGCCATTTTCTTGCCAGCATATTGCAAGATAAACGCTGCTGCATGCAGGGCTTCACCCAGGGAAGCACCATCGAGCTTTTCGGGGTTGAGGAGGTCGGTGGGACACGGGATACCAATGTTGGGCAAGATCGGGGTGTGGTCCACAACAGACTCCTCTCAACTCTGAAAGCGTTGGGTGTTCAATAGCCGGTGGTGTTGGTCTCTATTCTACCTGCCACCCCTACTGTTAGCAATACTTTGGCGTTGTTTGCTGGACGATTTAAGAGCTTTTAATGTTAAAGAAGGTGGTGTAACATATGTTGATCTTTTGTGTCTGTTGTGTCTCGTGTTTTGTGGATAACCTGCGAGCGTGTTCAGACTTTTCCACACTGCACACGACACGGGTGCAGAACACCCAAAACCTGGAAAATGCTCACGTATCTACGCGAACAGATGCCGAGAAACAATCGATAGCTGCGTCACCGGGCCCCGAATTGGCAGAACCTGGAGTGGCCAGACAAGAAAAAGCCCTGTCCCAGAAATTTTCCGGAACAGGGTTCTCTGCAGAAGACGAGCGTTACCGCACGAGATGCTTAGCATCACGTTGCCGACGTTCACGGCGTCGCGCCAAGACATTGTAGTCGCGGTTCCTGCGCTCGGCCATCACCCCGACCATAAATGTCATCGGATCGACTCCTGGCGGGGGACCGGGAGTGACGTATTCAAGAAGTTGGTTATAGACCTGCCCCGACACGTTGGCCAGGGCGTTTGGATCCATGGTCGCGGAATTGCGGATCAGTGTATTCACTCGTGTGGCTAACCCGGGAGGTATCCGCCCGACGTCAGCGACTTGCGCCCAGGCCTGCATGTTGGGTGGCACATCGGGCATGGTAGGTGGCAGCTGCGGTGCACGGGCCACGATCACATAGGTGCCGGCCATCATGTCACCGAGGCGCTTCGATTGCCTATTGAATAGCGAGCAGATGATGGCGACCGAGCCAAACATCATCCACAATTCAAAAACGCCGGTGAGGCACCGAGTGAATGCGTGACGCCACCGAATGGTTCCGGCATCGTCGCGAACAACACGTAGACCAAACGCGAGTTTGCCGACGGATCGACCCTTGGACAGCCCCTCGACCGTAAACGGTATGGCGAACATCAAGGTGACGATCGCAAGTATCGATAGGGCCTGGGCGGCGGCGACGTCAACGGAGAACAACTGGGTGAACTGAGCCAGCCCGATCATCGCAAAGCCCCACACGAGTAAATAGATGAAGGCGTCCATCAGGGCAGCACCGAGTCGCGGCATGAAGTTTGCGGCTCGGATGTTCAGGACAACTGCTTCGCCGGTGATCGTGTGTTCCTGCATGCCCAGACCTTTCATTGAGTTGTGACGCCTGGATGGTCGTGCGACTCCAG
Source organism: Micrococcaceae bacterium (assembly GCA_013393415.1). Lineage (GTDB taxonomy): Bacteria > Actinomycetota > Actinomycetes > Actinomycetales > Micrococcaceae > Yaniella > Yaniella flava. The sequence goes on along the minus strand of JABXHI010000026.1, from coordinate 119,757 downwards.
TGTAGACGGCTGTGGTGCGGCAATAATATGTTTCAAACCCCTAATCCTAGTAGTGTTGGCGTCGTGGATCTGGAAGCGTACGCAAATACTCATCGCCCTGACTGGGAGCGGCTCGACGAGTTGGCACGATACCGCGGGCTGAGTCCTGCCGACGTGGATGAACTGGTGGAGCTGTATGGGCGCGCCTCGACACATCTCTCGATCGTGCAAGCGCAGGCTCCCGACGGACCGTATGCTAACCGGTTATCCTTGATCATCGCACGGGCCAGGGCGAGACTGACCTCTGCCACCGGGTCACCCGTGGCCGGAGCCAAAGAGTTTTTCGCCGTCAAGCTGCCCTATGCGCTGTATCAAATTCGGTGGTTGACGATCATCCTGGCGGCAGCATTTGTGGCCATCGCGCTGGCCTATGGCACGTGGTACGCCAATAACCCGCAATTTTTCGATGCCATGCTGCCTGAGGAAGCCCAGCTCGCATACGTCGAAGAAGACTTTGTGGATTACTATTCGGAGAACCCCGCCGCGTCCTTTACGACCCTGGTGTGGGTCAATAACGCGTGGATTGCCCTGCAAGAGGTCGCATTCGGCATCACCGGGTTCTTTGTGCCCTATGTGTTGTGGGCCAACGCGCAGGGATTGGGTACTTCTGCCGCACTGATGCATAAGCACGACGAACTCGACACGTTTTTCGCGTTCATTCTGCCGCACGGACTGATGGAACTTACCGCCATTTTCATCGCTGGGGCTGCCGGATTGCGGATCTTTTGGGCGTGGGTGGCTCCGGGACGTACGACGCGCCTGCAGTCGCTGGCCTACTGGGGACGGCAACTGATTCTGGTGGGCCTCGGACTGGTCGGCGTGCTGCTCATCTCCGGGCTGGTTGAAGGCCTGGTCACCCCGTCACCACTGCCCACCGCATTGAAAATCGCCATCGGCGCGCTGGTGCTCGCCGCGTACTGGGTATATACCTGGGTGTTTGGTTCCCGCGCCGCGAAGGCCAATGTGGATGCCGACGTTGCTGACTATGATGGCGGACGCCAAACCATCACAGGCTAGTTCACAACCCATCGGTGTGCCCAGTTCTGAGATGTGTGAACGCGTCGTAGGCTGGCAGCACACATGTTGAAAGGTGGGTCAATGTCGCAACGTTCTCCTCAAGACCACGAACGCGAACCAACAGATTCCCCCGAACCCGTCGCCACACCGCGTCGACCGCGTCGTCGAGTCGATCCCGCCGGCGATACGCTACATACCGGTTCGACATTGAAACGACCGCTCACCGATAAGGATGCCCCGCCATCCCCGCCGCAGACTTCGGAACCGCCAGCTTCAAAGCCGCCTGCTTCAGAGCCGACAGCGCCTGAACCACTTCCAACACAAGTGTTTCCAAGCTCGGGCGCCCATGCTGCAACGCCGCAACCCACACGACCCCCTGCCGTGCTGACGGAACCACTCGAGGACTCGTTTGAAGACGAAGCGTCGGCTCGTGCAAAAGCCCGGGACCGTGCCGTGGTAGGTTCACCAGCCGTGGCGGTCGTCATGCAGGTCGCCCTGGCGATTCTGGCACCCATCACCATACTCATCTTCATCCTGCGAGTGGTCGCATCACCATTATTGTTGTGGTTCGAATATAACCGTCCCGGTTTCCCCGCGGATCAATACGGGATGGATACGGAACAGCGGCGCAGTTACGGGTCCTACGGACTCGACTACTTGTTCAATCTCGCGCCGCCCAGCTATCTTGGCGATCTCACCTTTGCCAACGGGAATCCGTTGTTCACCCAGGAGGAGGTCGCACACATGGCCGACGTGAAACAGGTGATAACCGTGACCATGATCGCCGGGATCGTCATGGCCGTGATCTGCATCGTGCTGATGATCTTGCTGTCGCGGATGCGCAAAGGGGCCATTGCGCGTTCACTGTTTGCCGGCGCGATCTGGTTCACGGCCGCGTTGATCATCCTCGCTGTTGTGGCGTTGCTCGGCTGGGAAGCGTTCTTCGCGGGCTTCCATCAGATTTTCTTTGCCGATGGGACCTGGACGTTCTATACGACGGATACGTTGATCAGATTGTATCCAGGTCAGTTCTGGATCGATGCCGCCATCTGGATCGCGGCATTGACCCTGGTGACCATGGCGACCATCATCATCTGCACTGCGCCAACCGGCCGCCGACGCTTCCGCAACGAGCAGGCCCAGCGGTTCATGGAATCCCAGGTCGTCAGCGAGCCCAAGGCACATCAGCCATAGAGTTCGGCCATCGCCTCATCGAAGTCTTCGATCACCGAGGCGCGGCGCAGTTTATCCGACGGAGTGACGTGCCCGGTCTCTTGGGATAACTCGGTTGGCAGGATGACCATTTTGCGTACGGATTCGGCCTGGGACACGCTCTGGTTTGCCAGGTCAATGTAGCTCTGGATCTCGGCGTGCACGTCTTCATCGGTGCGCGCTTCGTCCAGTGTGAGCCCCTCTTTGCCACGACGCGACGCCCACGCGGCCAGTTCGGCGGCGTCCAGCGAAATGAGCACCCCGACGAACGGCTTATTTTCCCCGACGACGACGGCGTGACCCACGATGGGTGCCATCGAGATGGTCTCCTCGAGCGGCCCGGGGGAGACGTTCTTGCCGCCAGCGGTCACCAGCAGGTCTTTGGTGCGCCCGGTGATGTAAATGAACCCGTCGTCATCGATTTCGGCAAGGTCACCTGTCGCAAACCAGCCCTCAGCATCAAACGAGTCGGCGTTATCGTCGGCGGAGAGATACCCGGGGGAGACCACTACACCGCGCAGCATCAGTTCACCCGAGTCGGAAAGTTTGGCTTCCATACCCGGTACGAGTTTGCCCACTGAACCCAACCGGACGCTGTGCGGCACGTTGACGGAGGCCGGGGCCGTCGATTCGGTCAGGCCGTAGCCTTCGTATATTCCCAAGCCCATGCCGGTAAAAAGGTGCGCGAGTTTCTCATTCAGTGGGCTGGCCCCGGAAATCGCGGCTTGGGCTTCACCGCCGAAGACTTCGCGGATTTTGGTATAGACCACCCGATCATAGAATGCGTGTTTGATGCGCAGCCCAACCGGTATGTCACCTGACTGACGGGCCCGCGACCACTGTTCGGCCACCTCGATGGCATCGGTCAGCAGGTTTTTGCGCAGACCGGTCGCATTCTCGGCCTGGGTGAGCACGGCGCTATAGGCTTTCTCCAAAACGCGTGGCACAACGAGCAACCAGGTGGGCTGATAGGCGCCCATGATTTTGGTGACGTTGGTGGTATCCGATGTGTGGGCCACCTGAATACCCGACACCAGGCAGAAATACTGGACTGCGCGCGCCAGAATGTGGGCCAGGGGCAAAAACATCAGCAGTCGCGGGGTGTGTCGAGACAGCACAATCTCCTCGGCCCAGGGCACAATGTTGACGGCGCCCTCTGCCAAGTTGCTGTGCGAGATCAAGGCACCCTTTGGCGCACCGGTCGTGCCCGAGGTGTAGACCACGGTCGCGGTGGACTCCATGGTCGCCAACGATCGCACGGTCTCAACCTCGTCATCGGAGATGTCGCTGCCGGCTTCGGCCAGGACGTCCAGCCCGGCGTCGGTGAGTTCAAACTGTTCGATGTCGGAAAGGCCGTGTTGCTCGATGGCCCGGTCGACCGCACGGGCCTGAGTGGTTCCGGCGACGAAAATCTTCTGGGCACCAGAATCGTTGAGGATGTGCGCGATTTGTGACGGTGATGACGTGTCGTAAATGGGGACCGAGATTGCGCCGGCGAACCATATAGCTTGGTCCACTAGAGCCCATTCGTAGCTGGTCGGCGACATCACGGCGATCATGTCTAAGGGTTGCACGCCGGAGGCAATGAGCCCCTTGGCGATCTTGCGCACCTGGCTGAGATATTGAAACGCCGTGACGTCATCCCAGGCCAGCTTGTTGAGATCCTCGGAGCGTTGTACCGCATACACCACGCGGGCAGGATCCGCGCCGAGTCGTTCGACCACGAGATCGGTGAGATTCGATTTCGGATCGAGCCGATGGATTTCGGGTGTCGCGATGTGCACGGGGCCTCTTTTCGTTGGTGGAAATTGCCGCGGTTCAGTCTACCGTAATAACAGTCACACTGTAATGGTATGGGTCATTATATCCAGGACTGCAGCCACATGCGGCGTTGCCATTGTTCCAGGCTGATGGGCTCGCCCGTCCACACCGGTAAAAAGTATGCACTGACCACAAGTGCCAGCAGCACGAACATGCCGATGGCGAGGATGGCGACCTGCCGGGAGATCGGTGTGCCTGCCGTAGTGGTTCGGTTCAACCAGAGCCCTGCCACATAGACGATCGCCAGGATCAGGAACGGGACGTAGGCGACCGTATAGAAGAAGAACATGGTGCGCTCGGGCCAGATGACCCAGATCAGCTGCCCGGCAACATAGACGGCCAAGATGGCGCCGGCCCGCCAATCGCGCACGAGCAGCCAGCGCAAGAAGATGAACACCAGCGCCAGCAGGCCCGTCCACCAGATCAAGGGATTCGGGAGATCGAGAATGGCCGCCGAGCACTGTTCTGCCGCGCATGTGACACCGTCTTCTTCGGTGCGGTAAAAGAACGATACCGGTCGTCCGGCAAATGGCCAGGTCCAGGCCGAGGACGCGTAATTGTGATCGCTGTCCAGCCCCGTGTGGAACTGCGTGGATTGGACGTGATAGTGGATCAGTGAGGCGAGCCAATCGGGCAGGATGCTTGGATTTTCGGCACCCCAGTTGCGGTAGTAGCCACCCGAACTGATAATCCAGCCCAGCCAGGTGCCCACATAGGTGATCGCCCCCACGATGACGACGGAAACAAACGCCCACAGGCCGTCCAGCACCGTCGCGCCGGGTAACCAGCGTCGTATTCCGGCGGTTTTTCGGGCGTTGGCATCCCACCAGACCGTCAGTAACCCGAAGACCGCCACGAACGCGAGGCCGGAGAGCTTGATCGACACTGCGACCCCCAGCAGCACACCGGCTGCAATGCGCCACGGCCGCCAGCCCAGCCACGGGCCGTAGGGCATCGTGCTGTGCCAAGCGGTCTTGTCGTCGTCGGTGGCCGCGGGGGAGACGACTCGACGGTATCTGGTGGCGAGTTCTGCGACGAGGCGTCGGCGCCCCCAGGTGCGGTCAGCAACCAGCGCGCAAAACGCTCCGAGCACAAAAAGTCCCAAGAAAATATCGAGCAGGCCCACTCGGGACATGACGATGTGGTGACCTTCCACGGCCAGCAAGACACCGGCCGTGGATGCCAAGAACAACGAGCGGAAAAGTTTGGCGGCTAAGACGAACGTGACCAGTACAGCCAGGGTGCCAACCAGGGCAGCGGAGAAACGCCATCCGAACGCATTCTCGAAACCAAACAGGGCCATTCCCGCTGCAATGAGCCATTTGCCGGCGGGCGGGTGCACTACATAGGAGGCGTCCTCGCCGGGTTGGGCGTTACCCGCGGCAAACGCCTCGTCGACGTCATCACTCCAGGACCGTTCATAACCAAAATGCCATAGCGAATAGGCATCTTTGACGTAGTAGGTCTCATCGAAAATGAGCTCTTGGGGGTTCGCCAGGTTCCAGAAGCGTAAAAGCCCCGCAGCTAGGGTCACCACGGCGGCGATGATCCAGCCGGTGGGACCCAGGGTGAAATTCGGGTACAACAACCGCGCCTTGAGCCCTGACAGTGAGAATGCCGCATTCGGGCTGGATAACCATGCTGGGGATTGGCTCAGTTGTTTCTTTGACACACAGGCCATGCTACCGGTGCTCAGCGCGGATAATGGGAACATGGACGCACCCAACACAGCATCCGACGACGATGCATCAGTTGCCCTCGTGGCCCCGTTAACCCTGGCCGCCACACCCATTGGGAATCTGGCGGATCTCACCGACCGGGTTAAAGATGTCTTGGGCCAGGCCGATATTATTGCCGCCGAGGATACCCGGTCATTACATAAGCTCCTACATGCCGCAGGGGTGCAATTCTCGGCCACAGTGGTGTCGCATCACGAACATAACGAGGCGCAGTCGTCGAAGGGGCTTATCGCCGAGATTCGTGCTGGCAAGCGCGTGGTGTTCGTACCCGAAGCCGGGATGCCGGCGATCTCTGATCCTGGGTATCGGTTGACGCGCGAGGCGATTGCGGCAAATATTGACGTGACGGTTGCCCCGGGTGCGTCGGCTGCGGTGACCGCGCTGGTGTTGTCTGGGCTCCCCACCGACCGGTTTGCGTTCGAGGGCTTTCTGCCGCGCAAGACGGGGGAGAAAGCCAAGGCCCTGGCGGCGCTCGCGGTTGAAACCCGGACGCTAATCTTTTATGAATCGCCCCATCGTACTGCGGCAACACTGCAGGCGATGGCCGACGCATTTGGCTCGGATCGTTCGGCAGCGGTAGCGCGGGAGCTGACGAAATATCATGAAGAGATTGCCCGGGGCAGTGTCGCTGAGCTCGTCGAGTGGGCGGAGTCCAAGACAATGAAAGGTGAGATCGTCATTGTTGTGGGGCCGGCGCCGGCGGAAGAACCGACGACGTTTGAACAAGCCCTGGCCGATGTGCGCACGCGCGTTCAGGATGGGGAGCGGTTGAAAGCAGCAACCCGCACCGTGGGGCACGACACAGGGCATTCGGCGCGCGAACTCTATAACGCCGCACTCGCGGATAAGTAGACACAAAAAACCGGTGATGCGCTGACTCTGAGGTCGTGGCGCATCACCGGCATTTCAACATTTGTTATGGCAGCAGACCACCGATTGCGGCACGGAGCTTGCCGGAACCCTGGCAGCAGCCGGCGCGGCACACATCGTAGCCTGGACCATATGAGGTGAGCGCTGGACGTTCTGCCGCCGGTGTTCCGTTGAGTCGTTCCTCCACGAGATCCACCATGGCGGCCACAAACTCTGGGTGGATACCCGGGGTGGCGACACGCTTATAGCCCAGACCCTGTTCGTCGGCGGTTTCCTTGGCCTCAATATCCAGGTCCCACCAGACTTCCATGTGGTCGGATAAAAACGTTGCCGGGACAACCACGACGGCCTTGCGCGTCGACGAGACTTCTTCAAGGTAGTCGTTGATGTCGGGTTTCAGCCACGGAATGTGACCCGGTCCAGATTCGGACTGGTAGACCAGTTTCCACGGCACATCGATGCCGTACTGTTCTTTGACGGAGTCCATGACGAGCCCGCCGACGGCCAGGTGCTGGGCCTGGTATGCGCCCAGGTCGGCGTAGTCGTGCTCATCTGGTTCGCCGGACTGCGCGTTGTCTTTGATCGGAATGGAATGTGCTGAAAACAGGACTTCAACATCCTTGGTCAGGTCCAATTCGCCATTCTCATCCACCAATTCGGCGAGGGCCTTCAGCGTGCCTTCGATGAACGGATTCACAAACCCTGGATGATCAAAGAACGTGCGTGACGAGTCGATTTGGACCTCGTCCCACAGATCCAGTGCCTCCAACGTATCGGCGAAGTCTTCACGGTACTGACGGCACGACGAGTACGCCGAGTAGGCCGAGGTCACAAGTGCGAAAATCTTTGTCGGACGGTCTGCAACCTTATTGTCCTCGTGTGCCCTCGAGACCGCCTCGGTGAAATATGGGTCCCAGTTGCGGTTGCCGAAGTAGACCGGTAGGTCAATCTCCCGACGCTTGAGTTCGTCTTCGATGGCGGCTTTCAACGCCAGATTCTGTTCGTTAATCGGGCTGACACCACCGGCTTCGCGATAGTGTACCGCAACTTCTTCGAGGCGCTCATCTGGGACATTGCGCCCCATCGTGACGTTGCGCAAGAACGGCAGCACGTCGTCCTGGCCATTTGGTCCGCCATAGGACGACAGCATGATGGCATCGAATTCGGTAGGGATTTCAACCCATTTGTCACCGGCGGCAGCTTCCGGGGTTGCCGCCGGCACGGCAGCACCAGCCTGTACAACGACGCGGGATGAAGGTTGAGGTTTGGACCACTCGGTCACGCGAGCCTCCTGAGAGTTGGGCAATACGAATATTCAAGGTGTCGCAAGTGTGTAATGATGTCGGACCGCTTGGTCCGCCATTAGTCTAGTCATCGGCGCTAGACCAAGACCATTTGGGTCGCGGTTACCATGACGCGCCCTCAGGGATAGTGGCCAACCTCACTGTAGTCCCCATGCCTCATGGATATAGCCCGCTAGACCTTGTGAGGACTTCAATAGCCTGGAAACATCAAGTTTGCAGAGTCGCAGGTGAAAATCATAGGAAGAAAAGCACGCATGACCGAAGGTGGACGTACTCGAGACCCGATCCGTAATCGCGATGGGGATGTGGTCTACACCAGTTTCCAAGAAAGACCACAGCCTGCGTTCGCATTGGACCCCCTGCACAAAGGCCTCCTTGGCATCAGTGCCGTCCTTGCGCTCGGACTGTTCGTATACTTCTTCTTTCGTTCCCTCAGCATGGATGAAAATTTGCCCATGCACTATGACTTCAGCGGTGACGTGACTCGCGTAGGTTCTTCCTGGGAGAGTGTGGGAACCTTGGCCATGCTGGCGGTGACCACCGTCGGTGTCGTGATTCTTGCGCGTTATCCAAGAATCTACAATTTCCCGTTCATGCTGACCGAACACAACGTCCAACGCCAATATAAAAATGCTGTCCAAATGATGGCCTGGTTAGCATTCAGCTGCGCTCTGATCATGCTGGTCATGGTGGGCAGCTGGTTGGGAGTTTTCTCTGTGCACTGGACCTGGGTAGCGGTTGCACTCATGATGCTTAGCCTAGGCTATTTCATGTGGAGGATGTTCAAGTTTCGATAAGCCAAAACATTCTGGCTCGACATGAAATGCTCCACCGGTAATGCACATCAGGAATACCTGGCATGCCTAACTTCTATACTCATAAACGGTATGAGAGCCATCAGCGCAACCACTGCGTGTTAGATTGAATGGCGAGTTGAACTTCTCCGACACATCGAAAGAAGGTACCCCGTGACTGTCAGCGCACAACAAGAAAAAGAACTGCTCGAACGCGTTCCCACCGGCCTACTCATCAATGGTGAATGGGTAGACGCCTCTTCCGGAAATACCTTTCCGGTATACGACCCAGCCACCGGTAAAGAACTTCTCCGTCTGCAAGACGGCGGCTCCGAAGATGCCCTGAAAGCGCTGGCTGCAGCTGACGAAGTCCAAGCCGAGTGGGCTTTGACCGCACCACGTGAACGCGCCGAGATTCTGCGTCGTGCCTTCGACCTCGTGCAGGAGCGCGCCGAAGATTTCGCACTGCTGATGACCCTGGAAATGGGTAAACCACTTGCTGAATCACGTGGTGAAGTGAACTACGGCGGCGAATTCCTCCGCTGGTTCTCCGAAGAAACCGTGCGTCACTACGGCCGCTTCGGCACCACCCCAGAGGGCAATCTCTCCATGATCGTGCGTCACAAACCAGTTGGCCCATCACTGTTGGTCACGCCGTGGAACTTCCCGCTGGCCATGGCCACTCGTAAAGTCGCCCCGGCGGTTGCCGCAGGGGCCACCATGGTGCTCAAGCCAGCACAGTTGACCCCGCTGACCTCGCAGTACTTCGCCCAGACAATGCTCGATGCAGGTCTGCCAGCCGGTGTGCTCAACGTCGTGTCGGGCTCGTCAGCCTCGAAGATCTCGGGTCCACTGATGAAAGATAGCCGTCTGCGTAAGATCTCCTTCACGGGTTCCACTCCGGTTGGTCGTCGTCTGCTCGCCGATGCGTCGGAAAACGTGCTGCGGACCTCGATGGAACTGGGCGGCAACGCGCCATTCATCGTGTTCGACGACGCCGACATCGACGCTGCAGTCGAGGGTGCGATGGCTGCCAAGCTGCGCAACATGGGTGAAGCGTGCACCGCTGCAAACCGTATTTTGGTGCACGAAGACGTTGCCGAAGAATTCAACACCAAATTTGCTGAAGCCATGCGCGCACGCAAAGTCGGACGTGGTACCGAAGCCGACGTCAACGTTGGTCCAATCATCGACGAAAACGCGCGTGAAGACGTCCACGGTCTCGTGACCGAAGCCGTCGAAGCAGGCGCTGAAGTGGTCACCGGTGGCAAAAAGGTTGACGGCGACGGCTACTTCTATGAACCAACCATCCTGTCCGTGCTGGAAAATTCACCCATCTTGGCCCAAGAGATCTTTGGCCCAGTGGCACCGGTTGTGCAGTTCAAAGACGAAGACCATGCTATTCGGTTGGCGAACGCCTCCGAATATGGCCTGGCCGCCTACATGTACACCAAGGACCACAATCGCGCACTGCGAGTTGCAGACCAAATCGAATTCGGCCTGATCGGTTTCAACGCCGGCGTCATCTCCAACGCTGCTGCACCATTTGGTGGCGTCAAACAGTCCGGCATGGGTCGCGAAGGTGGCACCGAAGGGATTGCTGAGTACACCTCAGTTCAGTACATCGGTATGCCAAACCCACACAACGTAAAATAAGTTCATACCGACACACTGCCCCATCGAGTCGTTGAACTCGGTGGGGCAGTGACGGTTAAGCTAGGGGTCATGTCCACCTCAGCACAACCCGAACCACAGACTCCTCAGCACTACCTGCCACAGACCGACAATGTTGGCAGCGATGGCAGCCCCGTACGCTCTGCGACCGATGAATACACCGGACGCAAGCGCAAACTCGTCTACCCTCCGGCACCAGCACCCTCGCCGGTTCCGGTCATCGACAACCACGCTCACCTCGACTTTCGGGACGGGCTGGTGCACGTCACGCCAACTCAGGCGATGGATGCGGCAACCACCGTCAATGTGGTCGGGGCGGTGCAAGTGGCCACGGATCTTGAATCCGCCAAATACACCCTCGAGGCACTTGACCAAGAGCCACGGCTGCGCGGCGCACTTGCGATTCATCCCAATGACACCGTTGAGTTGGCACGCGACGGTACATTGGACGAGGCACTCGAGACAATCAAAAAACTCGCAGCCCACCCACAAGTTGTCTGTATCGGTGAAACCGGTCTGGACTACTACCGGACAGAAGGCGAAGATAACTGGGAGGTACAAAAATCCGCGTTCAAGCGTCACATCGAGATTGCGGTTGAACTCGGACTTGCCCTACAAATTCATGACCGGGACGCTCATGATGACGTTGTTGCCACGTTGTTATCAATGGAGCAGTTGCCCGAACATGTCGTGTTTCATTCCTATTCAGGCGATGCTGACATGGCGACGATCTTGAACGAACATGGTTGGTACGCGTCCTTCTCCGGGGTTGTGACCTTCAAAAACAACAACGCATCTCGCGCGGCAGCACAGGTCATGCGGGAAGACCTGTTGTTAGTCGAATCCGATTCACCGTTTTTGACCCCGCATCCACATCGGGGCAGGCCAAACGCGCCGTATCTGGTGCCACATACGTTGTATCAACTCGCTGAGAGCCGTGATCAAACCGTCGAAGATCTCGGCACCGTGATCTTTGACAATACCCAGCGCGTCTATGGAAAATTCATGGTTGACTAGGCATCTGGCCGCGAGTTCGGGCTGGGCGACCGAGAAATGCTCAACAAACTCCGTTACCGATTTGTAATCATTGTTATCTTTCCGTTACAGTCTTGAGTTATGCAATCGACGCGCTGGCGAAAAGTGCCGCTGCGTCGGAATCTCAACACTTTGGAATTTCTATATGTCAAGCATTTTCAGCGGCACTCTGACCAAGATCGTGGCTCAGATTGCAGCCCTTGTCCTGGTAGTAGGCGGCCTCGCAGCATTCGTCGTGACACAAGCAAATGCCGATAAGCCTGTCACTGCCGACGCCGAGAACGAAGAACAGCCAGCCGAAGAGCCTCTCGACATCGAGCGAGTTTCATCTATTACGCCTCTGAGCGCTGATCAGTTCGAGCTGCCACAGGCAATCGATATCACTGTTGCCGGGGATACGAAAGAAGTTTTGAGCACCGGTGAAACGGTCCAGGAAGTCCTGGACAACGCCAGTGTGTCCGTTGGAGCAGACGATAAAGTCTCTCCCCAGCTCGATGCAAACATTAATGACAGCACCGCTATTACGGTGACCGTCGTTGAAAAGACCGAAGTCACCGAAGAGGAAGCTGTTGAGTACGAGACCACGTACGAAGACGACAACACTCTTGAAGAAGGCAAAACCAAAACCGAAACCGAAGGTTCAAATGGTACAGCCAGCGTGACCTACGAAGTCACCACCGAAGATGGTGAAGAAGTCGACAAGAACGAAATCAGCCGCGAGATCACCGAAGAACCAACCGATGCAGTCGTACTGCGCGGCACCAAGGAACCAGAACCTGAAGAGGAGCCTGAATCCTCGAGCTCTTCCGAATCGTCATCGTCGTCTTCATCGTCTTCGGATGGTAATACCGGCGCTTCCGCTCCAGAAGTCACCAACGGTTCGACCTGGGACCGTTTGGCACAGTGTGAATCCGGAGGAAACTGGTCGATCAACACCGGTAACGGTTACTACGGAGGTTTGCAATTCTCGGCAAGTACATGGGCTGCCTTCGGAGGCACCCAGTACGCGCCAACCGCAGACCAAGCGACCCGTGCGCAGCAGATTGCAACAGCTGAAAAGGTCCGTGCGGGACAAGGCTGGGGAGCCTGGCCATCATGTACCTCGCAGCTGGGTATCCGCTAAACACCCCATAATCTCATAAGCTGAAGATTCATTCGGCCCAGAATCCAGGAGGTGGATTCTGGGCCGAGGTGGTTAACGATCGCTGACGTTGCGGCGCAGACTAGGATGGGAACGTGACTTCAGAAGAACACTCTTTGCTATCCGCTGCAGATATCCGCAAACTCGCCGATATCCTCGACCTGCGCCCCACGAAAACGCTGGGCCAGAATTACGTGATCGACCCCAACACGATTCGTCGCATCGTCGGTGCGGCACACTTGGACGCACGCGAGCACGTACTTGAAATCGGGCCCGGGCTCGGCTCCCTGACCTTGGGGTTGATGGATGTTGCCCACACTGTGACGGCGATAGAAATCGATCCACCGGTCGCAAACCGATTAGCAACCACGGTCGAAGCGTGGCGACCCGAGAGTTCGCATCGACTGTCAGTCGTGGAAGCCGACGCGTTACGGATTGGTCGCGCCGACATTGATGCGGCACGCCCCCAAGCTGCCGATGGGCCTCCCACAGCGATTGTGGCGAATCTGCCCTATAACGTGGCGGTGCCCGTCATGTTGCACATCCTTGCCGAGCTGCCCAACATCCAGCATGGTTTGGTGATGGTGCAACAAGAGGTCGCCGAACGACTCGTGGCCGGTCCCGGCTCAAAAATTTATGGTGTGCCATCGGTCAAAATGGCCTGGTACGGTAAGGCGACATCTGCCGGCACTGTGGGCACAAAAGTCTTCTGGCCCGCGCCGCGCATTACCTCGGGGCTCGTCCACTTTGCCGCAGAAGAGCCGCCCGAAACCACTGCAACACGCCAAGAGGTCTTTGAAGTCATCGACACCGCGTTCGCACAACGTCGCAAAACCATGCGAGCGGCGCTCAGCCAGTGGGCTGGATCCGGGGTGGCTGCAGAAGAGATCCTGCTCGCAGCTGGCGTCGACCCCAAAGCTCGCGGTGAGGTACTCGAAATAGAACATTTTGTACGCATTGCCGAACACAAGCACCACAGGGGTGAGTCATGAGCGCACAACTCGAATTCGACCCGCCTGCCTCAGTCACCGCCCAAGCTCCGGCGATGGTCGCGCTTGCTACCAAGGTCGGGGAGCCAGAAGCATATCAACAAGCGCCGGTCTTGAGCTTGAAACTTGCGGTGTCGCGCTACGATACGGCCACCGTTGAAGCGCGGGACGATAAAGAAATCCTGGTGAGCTTCGAAGACGCGACGGGGAGCGTCATTGACTACGCTGATATCCCGCACGACGACCTGGTCGCGGTGTTTCAAGCCGTAGACGTGTTGCGTGCGCACCTGGGTCGGCCCAAGGAGACTTCGGGACTCGACATCACCATCCAAAAATTCATCCCGTTCGATACCCACCTCGGGGGAAGAGCCGCAACTGCCGCGGCGGTACTGGTTGCGCTCAGCGGCCTGTGGGACGCTTCTATTGCGCGCGAAGACCTTGCACGCATGGCGCCACGCATCGGTGATGGTGTGGCCGCAGCCATCACCGGCGGAGCGATCATCACGCATCACAACGCAATCGAAGAGCTGGTCACCCCGGTCTTAGTGCACAGTGAGCTCGCCATGGTTGTGGTGCCGGCAGCAGCCGACTTAGGCAATGCCGAAATGTTCGAAGCTGTCCGTCAACTGCGCCACACCACAGACGACGAGCAGCACGCTGTCCTAGAATTCCAGACCGAATTGCTGCAGGCGGTGGCCCAGGGTGATGCCAAACAGGTGGCGCTGATGATGCATAACGAATTCCAACCGGCGTTGGTGAGCATGTTGCCCGAGCATAATGATTGGCTCACCGCGGGCATGGATGAGGACGCGCTAGCCGCGGTGACCGTGGATCGTGGCCCATCGTTGGTCTTTATTGCCGACGATATGCATGCAGCCAATGAGCTGGCTGAACGATTCGAGCAGCGCATGGAGATCGCCGCGGTCGCCGAGTACGGCCCCGTGTCCGGTGCTCATTTGGTCTAGTGTGCTGTGCCTCGTTGGTGCTCTCGACGAAGCGGAAGGACCACAGCGTTGCTGTGAACTATCATGGTTGAAGTTATGGCTCATCTTTTAGGGGCGGAAGCCCTCCACTTCGAATACCCGACCCAGCAGGTCCTCAAATCTGTGACGATGGGGGTCTCCGCCGGCGACCGCATCGGAATTGTGGGGCGCAATGGTGACGGTAAATCCACCCTGATGAAACTGCTGGTCGGCAAACTTGAACCCGATGCCGGTCAAGTGACCGTGCGCAGCGACACTACCATCGGCATGCTTGATCAATCGGATGCGGTCGACACCACGCTGACCGTGGGCCAGTCCGTGGTCGGTGATCTTGCCGAACACGAATGGGCCAGCGATCGCAAGATCCGCGACGTGATCCAGGGGCTTGTGTCAGATTTGGACTGGGAAGCCGAAGTTGGTTCGTTGTCGGGCGGGCAGCGTCGTCGCGTGGCCCTGGCAAGGCTCTTGATCGGGGACTGGGATATTCTTGCCCTGGACGAGCCCACCAACCATCTCGATGTTGAAGGCATTGCCTGGCTGGCCGACCATGTGAAGCGCCGCTGGGCGCGCAACGCTGGGGGACTGTTGGTGATTACTCACGACCGTTGGTTCCTCGATGAAGTCTGTAACCAGACTTGGGAAGTCCATGACGGGATTGTTGAGCCTTTCGAGGGCGGCTACGCCGCGTACGTGCTCCAGCGGGTTGAGCGCGACCGGATGGCGGCTGCGGCCGAGAGCAAGCGGCAGAACCTCATGCGCAAAGAGCTCGCCTGGTTGCGCCGCGGTGCACCGGCTCGAACCTCAAAGCCTAAATTCCGTGTCGATGCGGCCACTCAGCTCATCGAGGATGTTCCGCCGGTCCGCAACGGCATCGAACTGCAGCGACTGGCTGTGGCACGCCTGGGCAAAGACGTTGTCGATATCGAAGAGGCCAGTGTCAGCTATGGTGACCACGAAGTTTTAGACAACATCACGTGGCGTATCGGGCCCGGCGAACGGACCGGGATTTTGGGTGCAAATGGTGCTGGAAAATCTACACTGCTCGGTCTGGTGACCGGTGACATCATGCCGACCAGTGGTCGGGTCAAACATGGAAAAACCGTCCAGATTGCGATGCTGGATCAGCAGTTTTCTCAGCTGGAAGACATCGGTGCCGACCGTGTTCGAGAAGTCCTGGCCCAAACCAAAACGACGTTTACCGTCGATGGCAAAGACCATACGCCGGCACAACTGTTGGAACGTCTAGGATTTCAGCGTCAACACCTCTCAGCTCGGGTACAGGAACTGTCAGGTGGTCAAAAACGTCGCCTCCAGTTGCTGCTACTGTTGCTGAGCGAACCCAATGTCATTGTGCTGGACGAACCCACCAACGACGTGGACTCGGACATGCTGGCAGCCATGGAAGATCTGCTCGACTCCTGGCCGGGCACACTGATTGTCGTCTCGCACGACCGCTACTTGCTGGAACGTGTGACCGATCAACAGTATGCGATCTTGAATAAGAGATTACGTCACGTGCCGGGTGGGGTTGATGAATATTTGCGACTCAGCAAGGAAGCCGACGCACACCACGGATCCAATGATACGAGCAGTGCGGCGGGACAGCAGCAGGAGACCCAGCGACTCTCTGGCTCTGAGCGTCGTAGTGCGCAGAAAGAACTCTCCGCAGTGGAACGGCGTTTGCCGAAGCTGCAACAGGAGATCGATGCCGTCCAACAACAGATGGCAGCGCAGGATCCGAGTGATTTCCAAGGCTTACAAGAGCAAGCCCAACAGCTCAAAGAGCTTGAAGCCCAAAAGGACCAGGTCGAGGAACGGTGGCTGGAGCTCTCAGAGCTTTTAGACTAAGTCCACGGTCATACCGTTGACGAAGGCGGTCACGACATATTTTTCCTCGACGGTGAGTAATGTCACACGGTAGCGTTGAGACCATGCACGAATACGAGACTATTGCGCGTGAGTTCTTCGATACCTACACTCGTGGCCTGCTTGACCGCGACGCGACAGTGATCGCCGGACACTATGCGGTGCCCGCGCTGATTGTGTTTCCCGAACAAGCCATCGCCGTGTCCGGCGCAAGTCAGACCGAGGAGTTCTTCGCCAGTGCATTCGGCCAGTATGATGGTGCCTCTACTGCCGAGGCTGCTGTGGAGGTGGTTGCGGCAACCCGTTACAGCATTTGGGCGGATGTGCGCTGGAGCTATGACGGTGGCGTGCCGGATGAGCGGCACATGTACCAGCTCGTCCTCGACGGTGAGGACTGGAAAATCGCTGTGCTGACCCCGCTGGATGTGTGACTCAGAACTGCTGGTCACTAGAATTCACGGGCTGGTAAGCCTTGCCCAGGCGTCTCGCGCAGAGCACAGCGGATGCGCAGAAAATCGAGGGAACCGTCATTGACCAAACGTCACCTCAACGGTGTCGGTGCGTTGTGCCGCCGCCGGTTCATCAGTGTGTCTAGGCGGGGTCGGGGGAGTTCTTGGGGTCTGCGGCTATCTCTCTTGTCATATCTTTGATGAAAGCGATCACGACGGTGCGTTCCTGTTCGCTCAGTCGCGCTGCGGCGTGGAAACGCTGTGCTTGTTGTCTTCCGACGGCTTCAACTGCGGTCTCATAAGTCTTGGGTGTGATGGAGATTGCTGTGGCCCTGCGGTCCCGCGGGTGTGGCGAACGACGGATATGACCGCCGGATTCCAAACGATCTAACAGCTTGGTTGTCGAGGCGCTCGAAATCTCCAGATGCACTGCGATCGCCCCCGGCGTGATTATTTCTCCGGTGTTTCGTGCAACAATCAAGAAGTGCAGGGCCTTCATATCCGTCTCGCCGAGTTGCATGTATTTCTGTGCAGCCGCAGATAATTCCTGTTCGGCTGCACGGAGCGCGGCGAGCGCTGCCATGAGTTCGTCAATGTGCTCAACCTCAGAGGTTGAGTGCTTGTCGCGGTTGATGAGCTGCGAATGTGGGTCAGAAGCGGCGATCGCGTAGACATTCCGTACCAGTGATTCGTCGTTTTTCTCACGCATCAGGAAATGGGAACTCCTGTCAGATATTCGTATTCGCCTAATTGCTAGTGTAGCTAGTATTATATCTTCAGTTAGCAAATCTTGCTATGACGTAGGAGTATGAGCAGAACGTCAAGTGATGCCTGAAATCGCTCCTGAGCACACGCTTCGTCGAATGGACACATGACCATGCACCGGGACACGACCACTGTTACGAAATCTGCGCAACATGACCCGGAGTCGCCATCCCAGGAGGCAGATTCGTCGCGCGCTCGAGTGCCAAAATGGCTACGAATCTTGCTGCCGGCTTTTCTTATTTTGGCATGGCTTACTGCTGCAGGGGTGGGCGGGCCCTACTTCGGCAAAGTTGAAGAGGTCTCGTCGAATGATCAAACGACATATCTACCCGAATCAGCTGAAGCAACGAAGGTCCAAGAACTCCAGGGCGAGTTCACAGACTCTGACGCTATCCCGGCAATTGCCGTGTTCGTCGCAGACTCGGAAGTCACTGACACCCAACTGGAACAGATCACCGAGTCAATAGAGTCGCTTACCGAACTTGGCGATGTTGAGGACGAGCTTTCGCCGCCGATACCTTCCGAAGACGGGCAGGCCATTCAAGCCTTTGTCCCGGTGAACTCGGAAGCAGACACCGCTGACGTTGTGACTGCGATCAGCGAGCAGCTCGAATCTGACGCCCCCGATGGCCTCACTGTCTATGTGACCGGTCCTGCAGGATTCAGCGCGGATCTCAGCGCAGCATTCGCAGGTATTGATGGCTTGCTACTCGCAGTGGCTTTGATCGCAGTGTTTATTATTCTGGTCATCGTCTATCGTTCCATCCTCTTACCCTTCGCAGTGCTGGCAACCAGTTTGTTCGCACTGTGTGCCGCCTTGCTGACCGTGTGGTGGTTAGCAAAATGGGAAATCGTGCTACTCAGCGGACAAACGCAGGGTATCTTATTTATTTTGGTGATCGGAGCGGCCACAGACTACTCACTGTTGTTAGTCGCTCGGTATCGAGAAGAACTTCGAGTCGTCCCAGATAAGTGGACCGCTACGCTGCGGGCAGTGAAAGGAGCAATCGAACCGATCCTGGCCTCAGGCGGCACGGTCATCGCAGGACTCCTCATGTTGCTGCTCAGCGATCTGAAATCCAACAGCACACTGGGCCCTATCGCTTCGATCGGCATCATTTTTGCCATGTTGTCAGCACTCACCCTGCTGCCCGCTATCCTTTTTGCCTTTGGCCGCGCAGCATTCTGGCCAAGACGGATCAAATACGCACCAGACACTGTTGCTGCTGAGCACGGCGTACCGTCGAACGGTCTCTGGCCCAAGGTTGCCCGCCAAGTGCAGAAGCGTCCACGAGCAATCTGGATTATCACGACCCTGGTGCTCTTGGTCGGCGCAGCTGCAGCCACCCAGTTGAAAGCCGATGGCGTTGCACAATCCGACCTTGTACTCGGTGCCTCTGAGGCTCGTGATGGCCAAGTTGCCCTGGGTGAACATTTCCCGGGTGGATCGGGAAGCCCCATCCAAGTCATTGCATCCCAAGATGAACAGGAAGCTGTCTCTGAGGTGCTGCTGGCGCATCCGGAAATTGAAGAAGTGTCCATCACGACCGAGGATTCTCCAAGCGGCACCGCACCAATCACCGAAAACGGTATTGAAGCTCTTGGCCCGCCCGGGACCCCTGAACCAGAACCCACCGTGGTGGAGGATCAAGTCCTGATCCAAGGCACATTGGCTGACGCTGCAGACTCACCGGTCGCTTCAGAGACGGTGCGCGAGCTTCGTGCCGAGTTCGCGGACACGACACCAAGCGCTCTGGTTGGCGGGGTGACAGCCACCGATGTCGATACCAATGATGCAGCCGTGGACGACCGGAACCTCATCATCCCCATCGTTTTGGTGGTCATCTTGTTGATCCTGATGCTGTTGCTCAGATCTATTCTTGCACCAGTCTTGTTGATCGCCACCACGGTTATTTCTTTCGGTACGGCCATGGGCGTTTCCGCACTGGTATTCAACGGGATCTTCGAATTCCCCGGGGCTGATCCGTCGGTCCCGCTGTATGGGTTCGTGTTCTTGGTTGCCCTGGGGATCGATTACAACATCTTTTTGATGACTCGTGTGCGAGAGGAATCGTTGAAACATGGCACTCGTGCCGGAGTGCTACGCGGTCTGACGGTGACCGGGGGCGTGATTACGTCAGCCGGGGTGGTGCTGGCCGCCACGTTTGCGGCGTTGTCAGTGATCCCGATCCTGTTCTTGGTCCAGTTGGCGTTCATTGTCGCATTCGGTGTGCTACTGGATACCTTTATCGTGCGCTCACTGCTGGTCCCAGCCTTGACCTACGACATTGGCCGTGCCGTGTGGTGGCCATCGAAACTGGCTCGCAAACAAGGCAAACACGCGAGCTAAACAGTCACTCGTTCGGCGCCTGACAGGCGGGACACCAGAAAATACGTCGCTCGCGGTCGTGGCCGACACCCAGCATGTCGCGGTAGATGGGCCCGCCGCATCGGAGACAACCTTCGCGCTGACGGTTATATACCCAATAGGCGGGGTGTTTTCCTCGACGATGGGACCGGTCAGCATCGCTGCGCGCTTGTTCTTGAGGCGTGGCGATGCGAACGCCAAAGACAGCTTCTGGATCCGGACGAACATCCACGGTGGCGCGTCTCGCGTGTGGTGTGGATCTGGGTGGGATATTGAGCAGCATCAGGTCGCGCCCCAAATACAGCAGGCCGATCAGTTGGGCATCAGACAGCGTTGACACGCGCACAAACGGGTTGAGCCGTGCCAGGGCGAGTACTTCACAGCGGTAAATGTTTCCCAGCCCGGACACCAGCCGTTGATCCAACAGGGCTGTCCCAATGGGTTGATCCGGTGCTTCACGAATATTGGTCAGTACTTCAGCGAAGAGTCTGCCTGCCGTCCCGGGTTGATGCCAGTCGGGCGCCAGCAAGTCCGGGCCAAGAAATGCTAACGCTTCGCGCGCCTGTTCGGGGGCCAGCACTTCGAGACTGGCCAGACTGGAACCCACGACGCGATGGGTATCAAAATGGAGTATGCACCGGGTTGTGTGCGTGGGGCGCGTATCAATCCGCCATGACCCGTCCATGCCAAGGTGTGACAGGACGATCAGTTCTGTCGCTGCGCTATCTGTCTCGGTAGGGGCTCGTACCACCATGGAAAGATACTTCGCTGTGGGGATTACCTGGGTGATCTGCCAACCCGCCAAGTCCGTGGTGGCCAAGCGTGGGGTCCGAAAATCCGTGGCCTGCAGGATCTGATCTTGCATCACTGGCCGTAAGCGGTGCGCAAGCCGAACCAGCGAATCTCCTTCAGGCATGGCGGGCCTCCTGGCTGTGGTATCAGTGCACTACGTTCGGTCACCTCTAGCGTACTGGCCGCATAGTGAAGAATATGTCAGTAGACTGATCTACCTCAAGAGCTTTCCCCACAAGGACGATACCCGCATGTCAGCACCGCAACGCACTCAACAGACGCGGAAACTGCTCATCGATGCTGCTGCACGAATCCTGGAGTGTCGATGAATCGCGACCGTCTCCGCGGCATCAGCGCAGTGTCCGTCTCATCAATACTGTGGGGTACGACCGGCACGGCTGCCACATTTGCGCCAGAGGTTGGCCCGTTAGCGATTGGTGCGGCAGCCTTGGGAATTGGTGGCATACTGCAAGCAGTGGTGGCGATGCCTGCGCTGCGCCGGGCTACACTTCAGCTGCGTGCACATGCGAGCATCGTGCTGCTGGGAGCGGTTGCGGTCTTTGCCTATCCGTTGGCGTTCTATTCATCCATGCACCTGGCCGGCGTGGCAATCGGCACCGTGATTTCCTTAGCATCGGCGCCCCTGGTCTCCGGAATACTCGAACGCGTCATAGATCAACGCCGTTTGGGTGGCTGGTGGGCAAGCGCAGCGCTGCTGGGTATCGTCGGCAGTTGCCTGCTGATCATCTCTAGCGACACTGGTCAGCTTGGCAGTCAAGACCAGATCATGGCCGGTATTGGCCTCGGGCTCATTGCTGGGGCCGCCTATGCAATCTATTCGTGGTGTGTGCAGCGTTTGATGCATGAGGGCGTGAGCCGGGCTGCTTCGATGGGATCAGTATTTGGTACCGGGGGTGTTCTGCTGCTTCCGGTCTTATTCTTCACCGGCGCGCAACTCCTCGCCACACCACAAGCATTTGCGGTCGGCGCCTACATGGCGCTCGTCCCCATGTTTTTGGGCTATTTCGTGTTTGGTTATGGGCTGTCGAAAATACCGGCCAGTTCGGCCACGACGATTACTCTGACCGAACCCGCAGTCGCCACCGTACTGGCGGTGCTGATTGTGGGCGAACGCCTCACACCGGTGGGATGGCTCGGGCTGAGTATGTTTGGGGTTGTCCTGCTGATCTTGGCAGTGTCACCGACGAGACCAGCGTCTCCTGCAACGGCCAGGCGCGGCTCACCGTACTAGTGTGTTGCACTCTTACGCGGTAGCCTTTTGGAGTGAGTATAAAGGACACCATCTATTCGGCGCTGATGAAACGGGACCCCACCGCGGAAGCCGATCTGCCAGCCGAGGTGCGCGGCAATATTGCCTCCAATGGGCTGCGCATCGTATCTGCCAATGCGTTGCAATCATCGGGCGACCAAACGGTGAACTCAGCGACCGTTCTCCCGTGGCTCTTTGCCACCCTCGGGGTCCCGCCAGCCTTGACCGGTTTACTTGTGCCCATCCGGGAATCAGGTTCGATGCTGCCCCAAGCATTCCTAACACCCCTGATACTGCGGGTGCGCTACCGAAAATGGGTCTTCATCGCCGGCGCTCTTATCCAGTCTCTTGCTGTAGGTACGATGGCCCTGACTGCAGCACTTGCCACCGGTCTGACCGCAGGCGTTATCATCCTTGCGGCGTTGATGACATTTTCGCTTGGCCGATGCCTGAGCTCGATTGCTTCAAAAGATGTTCAGGGGCGCACCGTGCCCAAGGGCGAACGGGGCCAAATCAATGGCTTAGCCACTACAGCTGCGGGGTTCGTGGCGATCACGCTTGGTTTGGCCATCCGGTTCTTTGGCGGCACCGATCTGACCAACGTCCAACTCGCCTGGCTACTGGCCATTGGTGCAGCACTGTGGGTCGGCGTGGGGCTGATCTATACCGGCATCCGAGAACCTAACCAGGACCAGGATCGCCACAATCCCGACACGAATGAGACCGAAGAACGTACCAATACGTTTGTGCAGATGGCTCAACTGTTGCGTGACGATAAGGAGTTTCGGCACTTCGTGACCGTTCGAAGCTTGCTCTTGGTCTCGTCGCTCAGCCCACCGTATGTGGTGACCCTGTCCATTCAATATGGCGCCGACACGCTGGCAGGGCTGGGTGGGTTCATCATTGCCTCGGGTATCGCCGCACTGCTCGGCGGACGCATCTTCGGACGTCTTGCCGACCGCTCAAGCAAACACCTCATGAGCATCGGAGCCGGCATCGCCTCGACCATAGTGCTTGCCATTGTGATACTTGCGACGATCCCCGAGTTGTTGGCCGAAAACTGGGTGACCAATGTGATCTTTATCGGGGTGTACTTCACGCTGACGCTGATGCACACCGGAGTGCGCATCGGTCGAAAGACTTATGTCGTCGACATGGCTGAAGGTGACCAGCGCACCACCTATGTCGCCGTGTCGAACACCGCGCTGGGACTCGTGCTGTTGTTGATTGGGGGTATCAGCTCGGTGCTGGCCACCTGGCATGTCGCCTTTGCGCTGTTATTTTTAGCCGCCAGTGGCTTCATCGGTGTCTTTGCCGGGGCACGGCTGCCGAACGTCTCACGGAGCTAACACTCGACCGCGTGTCTCGAGCTATTGGAGCGATAGGTAGAATATTGACGGGTCTGGCACGAGTGAACATGATGCGTGTGACCTGGGACATCTCCGTTGCAGAGTGTTCCTAGGCAGTCGAAGCGGATGGGATTGTCCAGTTTTATGAAACGCTGGTTATTGCTGGTGGGAGCAATCATTGCCGAAGTGCTCGGCACGATGGCGCTACGAGCCACCGTTGATACACCACTGTGGGTCATCGGGGTCGTGGGCGGATATGCGGTGGCCTTTACGCTGCTTGGTTTAGCGCTGGGCGAGGGCATGCCCATCGGCATCGCCTATGGCACGTGGGCCGCCGGTGGTGTCGCGCTGGTCGCTATTCTTGGTGCCGCCATCTTTGGTGAAACGCTCAGCTGGCTATCCATCATTGGCATTGTCGTGCTTGTGGTTGGAGTGTTCCTGGTGCAAATAGGGGACGGCCGCCCGAAGAAGGTCGAGGTAGGTAACCCATGAGCTGGCTGTATTTGTCGTTGTCGATCGTGTGCGAAATTATTGCAACCCTGAGTTTGCGCGCTGCCGATGGGTTCCGCAAGAAAATCTGGATCATACCCCTGGTTGTGTTCTACGCGCTGGCGTTTTTCTTCTTGGCCATGACACTGGTTGAGGGTATGCCGGTCGCCATTGCCTATGGGATCTGGTCGGCCGTTGGCGTGGCCGTTATCGCCCTGTTGGCACGAGTGATTTGGAAAGAACCGCTGACTCCCCGCATGATGTTGGGCCTTGGCCTGATCATGGTAGGGGTGTTATTCGTCGAAATAGGCTAGCCCGCCTGCCGTGAAAGCACCCCCAGTGCTTTATCCAGCAGTTGCTCAAATGCTGCATCATCGAGCGGGTCAGGGAACGTAAAGCGCAGGGCGGTGACCGCAACATCGGGGTCGTAGCCCATGGCAAGCAAAATGCCGGAGGGCTCCTTCTTACCAGCCGAACATGCGGAACCCGATGACGCAGCAATGCCTGCCACATCGAGGTCAACCAGCATGGATTCCCCTGAGATACCTTCGATGACAAACGAGGCGTGGTTTGGTACTCGCTCGGTGGGGTGACCGGTGAGTTGGACCCCTGGGATGGCTTCCACAAGGCGTGTGACAAACGCATCTCGCTGTATCACCATCGCGGCAGCTCGATTGCCGGCTTGCGACATGACGGCCGCAACTGCCGCACCAAAACCAGCGATCGCTGCCATATTCTCGGTGCCAGCCCGTTGTCCAGCCTCTTGGCCACCACCGTGCAACAGTGGTTCGAATGCGATACCGCGACGCACCAACAAGGCACCGGCACCTTGTGGTCCACCAAATTTATGCGACGCCACAGACATCGCATCCACGGCTGCTCCTGGCCAACCACCGGTACCAAAATTGACCGGCAGCGACGCGGCTGCTTGCACAGCATCGGTATGCATCACTGCGCCGACTCGGTGTGCCGCCTCGGCTATTTGGTCAATCGACTGGACGGTGCCGACCTCACCGTTGGCTAACCCAACCGACACGAGGGTCGTATCGTCGCGGATGGCTGCCAGCGCGGCCGTTTCGTCGACGCGTCCATGCTCATCGACACCAATTTCGGTGATTTCGAAACCCGCCACCCGGGCTAAGAACTCGCAGGACCGTCGAATCGAAGAATGTTCGATGGCGGTTGTGACAATGTGTTTGCCACGCGGGTTCGCTACCGCAATGCCCTTCAGCGCGAGGTTATTGGCTTCGGTGCCACCGGCGGTGAAGACCACTTCCGAGTCGCGTGCACCCACAGCAGACGCCACCTGGTGGCGTGCCTGTTGCAGCACGCTTTTGGCCTGTTTGCCAGCAGTATGTACCGACGAGGCATTGGCTGGCCCACCGTCTAGGATGCGTAGCATCGCCTCGCGGGCTTGGGGACGAAGTGGGGCAGTGGCAGCAGCGTCGAGATAGAGCATTAAACGGCGTCCAATCCGAGATCCAGTGCCGTGGCACCGTGGGTGATAGTGCCGACCGAAATGATGTCGACTCCGGTTTCAGCGATTCCTGCCACCGTATCAACAGTGACCCCGCCGGATGCTTCCACCACACAGTGACCATCAATCAGTGCCACGCCAGACCGCAGATCAGCCAGGGAGAAATTATCCAAGAGTATTCCCGTGACCCCGGCGGTCAGGACGGGTTCGATTTGGTCGAGCTCATCGACTTCCACGATGATCGGCGTCGTATGGCCGACACTGTTTTTAACACGATTGATCGCGGCGGTCAGCCCACTGCCGTGTGTGGCACCAAGTGCAGCGAGATGGTTGTCCTTGAGCATGATGGCATCCGAGAGAGAAAATCGGTGGTTGATGCCACCACCGGCGACCACAGCGTGTTTTTCAAGTGCACGTAATCCGGGGGTGGTCTTGCGGGTATCGGCAATTTTCGCATGAGCGTGCACACCGTCCACCTGCTCGACGAACCGGGAGGTCAACGTTGCGATACCGCTAAGACGCTGTACGAAATTTAGCGCGATCCGTTCACCCGTGAGTATGCCGGCAGCCGGTCCGCTCAGCGTTGCGATGATATCGCCGGGATACAATGCGGTGCCATCGGCGACGAGATCGGTCACGACAATGTGAGGATCCACCTGTTGAAAGGTTTCTACCACCACTGCACCACCGGCGAAGACGCCGGGTTCACGAGCTACGAGGTTGGCCCGGAACGTCATGTCAGCCGAAATGGAAGCTGCGACGGTGGCATCTCCCCATGGGTTGTCTTCCGCCAGCGCACCTTCAACGGCATCCGCAACGAGTTTATGCGTTAACATGTTCAACCTTTTCCTTGCCCCGCGTCATCTTGAACGCGTCATGGGGCGTCTGCTGTGTTGTGTCTAAGCGCCAAGCACTCCGAGCAGCTTGGCGAGAATCTGCCTCGGGATAATCAGTTCGCCAGTGGCCACCGCGAGACTCTGTTCTTGACAGGGCGGCTGAGGCCATCAGTGACACCAACTCACGCAGTGGGTGCTGGACCGTGTTCAACTGCGATTGCAGTCGTTGTAGTGATGCAGCATCGCGAGGAATGCCGAGGTGGGCTCCCACGAGCTTGCGCAGCTGTGTTAATTGGTGCGCATCACCGTTGGCACCACGCGGACCCGAGCGCTGAGCTCGCATGGCGGACGGTGCGTCGATGAACTTTCGAAACGGTGATTCCGTAGCCCAGACACCAGTGCCGCGATACTGCTGTGCAGCCAGCGCGGTTCGGGCACCAAAAACCAACCCCTCTAATAATGAATTTGAGGCCAGACGGTTGGCGCCGTGCACCCCGGTTGACGCCACCTCACCGGCAGCGAACAGCCCGGGGACCGATGATCGACCGAACGTATCGGTGGCGACACCGCCCATACAATAATGGGCCGCCGGGGCAACGGGAACATAGTGGCGTGACCAATCGATCCCTTGAGCAGCCAGTCGCTGCGTCAATGTTGGAAAACGCGTCGCCAGCGTCCCCGCGCCAAAATGCGTCTCAATAACGGTGGCGTCCAACCATATGTGCTCGGTGGCGAAGCGACGCATCAGTTCGGTTGATGCCCGCGAGACCACATCGCGTGGCGCAAGTTCAGCGCCAGGGTGCACTTGGTCCATGAAGCGTTCGCCGTTGGGATCACGTAGCACCGCTCCGGTTCCGCGGACCGCTTCGGAAATCAGCTCACCAGTTGTTGGCAGGACGGTTGGGTGAAATTGGACGAATTCCAGATCAGCAACCACCGCTCCGGCACGCGCTGCGGCCAATAGCCCGTCTCCGGTGACCGCGGCCGATGATGACGTGGTGGAATACAACCCGGCATACCCACCGGTTGCCAACACGACGGCATCAGCATTGAGGCGTTGTCGTCCGCTCGGAGTCTCATACGCGATGCCGCAGATTGCACCGTCGGCCACGCACAGTGCTGTCAGATGGGCCTGTTCGATTAGGCCGACCGCACCGGCATTGATGAGCTGTTGGACCCTGCTGGTCATGAACGCAGACAACGCAGCCCCGGAACTGTCTTCGCCGGCATGGAGCACCCGGGCGGTGCTGTGCGCTGCTTCCATACCAAGTTCCAGGTGCCCGTTGGTATCACGGTCGGCGGCGAAGCCGTCGTTGAGTAACGCGTTGAGGCGGTGCGCACCGTCGGTGGCCAGGACGCGGGCAGCACGCCGATCTACAAGTCCGGCACCTGCAGCGATCGTGTCGGTCATGTGCAACTCTGGCGAATCATCTGGACCGACTGCCCCAGCGATACCACCTTGTGCAAGCGCAGTGTTGCCGGCAGCAATCCCATCGGTTCCAAAGCGCCCCGCGGTCACCAATGTGACTGGCTCACCTGCTGCCGCGAGGTGCTGCACTGCGGTGAGTCCAGCCACGCCGGCGCCGATCACCAAAATCATGGACGAGCCGCCAACATACGTTCTAACGCAACCGAGGCATCAGTTGCGACCGTGGCATCAACGCAGATCTGGTTGTGAACTTGGCCTTCGACGAGTCCTTCGAGCACCCATGCCAGATAGGCCGGATGAATACGGTACATAGTCGAACACGGGCAGATGACCGGGTCTAAACAAAATATGGTCATTTCCGGGTGTTGCGCCTGCAATCGATTGACCAGGTTGATCTCTGTGCCCACTGCAAACACATCACCGGGCTGGCCGGCCTCGATGGCTTTGCGGATATATTCCGTTGATCCCACACCATCGGCTGCTTCGACGACCGGGGCGGGGCACTCGGGATGCGCAATGACCGTGACGTCTGGGTAGTCTGCTCTGGCCTTGTCGATTTGGGCTACGGTGAAGCGTTTATGGACCGAGCAAAAACCATTCCACAAGATTACTTTGGCGTCTTCCAACTGCTGCTGAGTATTGCCACCCATGGGCAGATAGGGGCGCCACAGCGGCATCTGTTCTTCAGTGAGGCCCATGGCTTTTGCGGTATTGCGTCCGAGGTGTTGATCCGGGAAGAAGATGACGCGTTTGCCACGTTCGAAGGCCCATTCTAAAACGGTCGTGGCATTTGAAGAGGTACACACGATACCGTCGTTGCGACCACAAAACGCTTTGATCGCAGCAGAAGAATTCATGTAGGTCACCGGAATGACTTCGGCACGTTCGTCATTGGAAGTTCCGAGGACTTGCATGAGTTGTTCCCAAGCCTCTTCTACTTGGTCGATGGTGGCCATATCAGCCATCGAACAGCCCGCGGCCAGATTCGGCAGGATCACCGACTGCTGCTCATCCGAGAGAATATCGGCGGTCTCAGCCATGAAATGGACCCCGCAAAAGACAAACGCCTCGGTTTCCGGGTGGTCTTTGGCTGCCTGGGCGAGCATGAATGAGTCACCGACAAAATCGGCGTATTTCACGATCTCATCGCGCTGGTAAAAGTGACCCAGAATCTTCAACCGGTCGCCTAACGTCTCTTTTGCGGCGATAATGCGGGCATCAAGCTCGGCTTCGGAAGCATCCGTATATTCAGCAGGGATCGGACCCTGATGCGGAGCCGTGGACGGTGCTTCGTCATTCGTCGAGGCCCCGGGGCCATAACCCGGCTCGGTGTCGATCTGCCACGGCTCAGTGCTCAACTGGCTGTCACACGTGGTCGTGATATCGGTTGGTTCACCGAAGGTAATGGTGTCACCCAGCATGGTGCGGCTGCGCTGTTCAACGGTGGCAGCCGATGCAATGATATTGGCAACGCTTGTCATGGGACTCCTCTAGCTAACAGTCGGGAAAATCAAACGTGTTCGGGTTGTTCTTTGAACCGGTAGAGCCTGGCCGGTCGGTGCGGTGTACCTTCTTCGACCCGCCCGGTGTCCACCAGCTGGCCTTGGGCGAGCACATCGCGTCGGAAGTTCGCCGGATCAATTTGTTCCCCCAAAATTGCCTCGTGAACGCGACGCATTTGGGCCAACGTAAACTCTTCGCTCAAAAATCTGTGGGCCACCATCGAATACTCCGTGCGTTGCCGCAGACGCCACACCGCGTAATCAATAATGTCTGCGTGATCAAACGCCAATTCGGGTAAGCGGTCAATTGAAAACCATGCGATATTGGCATCCGCGCTGGCCACGAGCGCTTCGGAAAATTCTGTGACCGCGTTCTTCCCCGCGGTGGCCACATCGCTTGCGACATCACGAGATGGTTCCGTCGTCGGATCCACGGCCAGATCAAGCTCGCCGTATAACCCCCAGTAGGCAATCGTCACCAAACGTTGTGCCGTAGCAGACCGGGTCGTCGCGCCGAACGTAAATAATTGTTCGAGGTAACCGGGGGAGCGCAGCACTGACTCGTGCAGGGTGCGTGCGGCTGTGTGATAGAGATCTTCATCCCAGGGGATCGGTCCGCCGGGCAGCGCCCATAAATCATCAAACGGCGGACGGGTGCGACGAACTAGCGGCAACCATAACGTTGTGGCATGTTCAACGCGTGCACCCTCGCGCCCGGCATACTCGCCCCACGTCGAGATCACATCGCCCGATCGAGGATCCGCCACATTGGCATCCACGGGCGGATGCAGAGCAAATGCGACAGAGGACACCGCAACGGCTGGCGGCATAAAACGCCGCTCCGAGGCACTCGGAGCAGAAAAATTCACCACGCGCTGTCCTTTCTGCGCTCGCGACCAGGGAATCCCACAATTGCCCTTAAGGTCAATCTGACTTTAAGTAAGTATGGGCTGGCACACACGGATTGTCAAGAACATCAGCGGTGCTTATCCACAGTGCGCCATTTCCACCTGACGCCAAAGACCAAAGCAGGCATAATCAGTAATGACATCAACCGAGGTGGTACACCATGTCCGACACTGCACAATCCGTCACCATTCGATACGCGATCATGCCCTCACCGATCGGCGAGCTATTCATCGCCGCGACCGCATCAGCCGTAGTACACCTGGCTTTTGAGAACCACGATTTTCACAGCGTCCGCGCCAAACTCGAAGCTGCCTACGGCATGCCCGTTCAACGCGATGATGCTGCACTCGAGTACGCAACCCAGCAGCTCGCTGAATATTTCGCGGGAACGCGGAAGTACTTTGAACTCCCAGTCCAACAGCCGGCACCCGACCGGTTCATGACACGGGTACAGCAAAATTTGTCGAGCATCCCCTACGGCGAAACCCGGTCCTATGGGCAATTCGCCACACAGCTCGAAAATCCCGGCGCTGCGCGCGCAGTGGGCAGTGCATGCGCACGCAACCCCATCCCGCTAATCCAACCGTGTCACCGAGTCGTCAGATCAGACGGCAGTCATGGTGAATTCAGCGGCACCGCCGGTGCAAAACAATATCTACTGGCCTTTGAACGAGGTGAACGCCCCAGTGCGCCAACATCCTAAATATCCCAACGTACTCATCGACGACGACGGTGTCGCCCGTCCAGCGTGGGCTACGACGAACCCGGTGCTACAGGAGTATTTCGACACCGAATGGGGTCGAGCGGTGCGGGACGAACAGGGAGTCTTCGAGCGGCTGAGTTTGGAAGGTTTTCAAGCCGGACTGTCCTGGTTGACGATTCTGAAAAAGCGACAGGCCTTTCGAGACGCTTTCTCGGATTTTGATCCAGACGTGGTGGCGGCTTTCACCAATGACGACGTCGAGGAGCTTATGTCGAATACAGGTATCGTGCGTAATCGACAGAAAATTCTGGCCGTGATTACTAACGCGCAAGCAACAATTGGGCTTCGGAAGGACGGAGGGTTATCCCAGCTTATTTGGTCCTACCGTCCGGCTGAAGATCCTGTGCTGGACGCCGAAGGGAACCCGCCGACCCAGTCACCGGAATCCGTGGCGTTGGCCAAAGAACTGAAAAAGCGTGGTTTTCGTTTTGTTGGGCCGACGATTCTCTTTGCCATGTTTGAAGCGATCGGAGTGGTGAATACCTTTCCGTTTCGCGAACCAGTCACTCTTTCGAAGACTCTGGGCGCCAACTAGCCTGGGAGGACACCCAACACTAAAGGAGTGAAATCATGAGCGACCTTAAAGGCCGTCGCATAGCTTTTCTCGTGACCAACGGTTACGAGCCGTCCGAGTTCTACTCACCGTGGGATACCGTCGTTGAAGAGGGCGCCGAAGCAGTTCTCGTCTCGCCAGAGTCAGGAGAAATTAGCGGTGGAGACCACTCCCAAAAAGTGGATCTTGACGTCGCCGAAGCCAACGTCGAAGATTTCGATGCGCTGGTACTACCCGGCGGAACGAAAAACGCCGATCAAATTCGCATGAATACCGATGCAGTCAACTTCACACGGGCATTCTTCGATGCAGAAAAAACTGTGGCTTCCATCTGCCACGCTGCGTGGATCCTGACCGAAGCCGATGTCCTCAAAGATCGCAACATGACAAGTTACCCCAGCCTGCAAACAGACCTACGCAATGCTGGCGCGAACTGGGCAGACGAAGAACTCATGGTCGACGGAAACCTGATTACCTCCAGGACACCGAAAGATTTACCAGCCTTCAACGAGGCAATCGTCAATAAAATGACGGAACAAAACTAGACAGTCTGAAAACCAACGAGACGGGCGGATGAGCGAACTCATCCGCCCAAATTTTGTCTTCTCGCCTCATGACATGCGATTAGACTGGGGCCAATTGAAACCCGCAGCGAGCGAAGGGCCCCTATGTCCGACATCACCCGCGAGCAGCTTGTCCACCTCGCCGAACTAGCACATCTGGATTTGACCGAGGAAGAACTCGACCGCGTATCGGGAGAACTCGACGGCATTTTGAAAACGGTTGAACGCGTTCAAGAAATTAGAACGGAAGAAGTGCCAGCCACCTCGCATCCGGTTGCGCTGCACAACGTGTTCCGCGATGACGTAGTGCGCGGTGTCCTCGAGCAACAGCAGGCTCTGGCCAGTGCCCCAGAGACCGAATCGGGGCAATTCAAAGTCCCGGCTATTCTCGACGGGGGATCAGAGTCATGAATCCCGACCACATGATCCGGTTGACTGCCCTGCAGATGGCGGAAGAGCTCAACAAAACTACCTTTACCTCCGTTGAACTTACCAAGGCTCACTTTGACCACATACGCCAGATTGACGGTACAGCCCAGGCTGGTATTCACGCCTACCTGCACCTCAACGAAGACGATGCCCTAGCTGTTGCGGCCGAAGTCGATCGCTTGCGCGCAGCAGGAGGTGCCGATGCGGCATCTCTGCACCGGCTGGCAGGGGTACCTATTGCGATCAAAGACAATATTGTGACCTCGCAGCAGCCCACCACGGCCGCCTCAAAAATGCTGGAGGGGTGGATGAGTCCTTATGATGCGACCGTGGTACAAAAAGTACGTGATGCCAAACTGCCTGTGCTCGGCAAAACCAACATGGATGAATTTGCCATGGGATCGACCACGGAGTATTCAGCCTATGGCGTGACTCGCAACCCGTGGGACCTTGAACGGGCACCGGGTGGATCGGGCGGTGGTTCCGCCAGCGCAGTGGGCGCCTACATGGCACCGCTAGCATTGGGGAGTGATACAGGCGGTTCGATCCGCCAACCCGCATCCTTCACCGGCACCGTCGGAACGAAACCAACCTATGGTTCCGTCTCCCGATACGGGCTGATCGCGATGGCGTCTTCGCTCGACCAGATTGGGCCGGTCGCCCGCACGACAGCCGATGCCGCGGCACTGCATGAGTTAATCGCCGGCCACGACCCGAAAGATTCGACCTCGCTGATCACTGAGTGGAACGATCTCGCCTCCGCAGCACAGACCAGAGATCTGACGGGTGTGCGGATCGGTGTGCTCGAGGAGCTTCAAGGCTCTGGCTTCTCCGAGCAGATTCAGCAACGCTTCGACGAAGCACTACAATTGTTGCGCGATGCTGGCGCTGACGTTGTCGCTATCGACTGTCCCAATATGAGCTATGCGCTGCCCGCCTACTACCTGATCGTGCCATCGGAAGTGTCGTCGAATATGGCGCGGTTCGACGGTATCCGCTTCGGCAATCGCGTGGTGCCAGAGGCCGACAGTACCGTCAAAGAGGTCATGGCCGCTACCCGTGCGGCAGGCTTTGGCGACGAGGTCAAGCGTCGGATCATCCTCGGGACGTACGCCCTTTCGGCCGGTTATGTTGAGGAATATTATGGTTCGGCGCAGCGCATCCGCACGCTTGTGCAACAAGATTTTGCGCGTGCCTTCGAAAACGTTGATGTGCTGATCAGCCCAACGACGCCAACGGTGGCAGTGCCGTTAGGCGAACAGGTTTCGGATCCGGCGTCCATGTATGCCAACGATGTCGCAACCATCCCGGCAAATCTGGCTGGTATTCCGGCAGTGTCTATCCCGGGTGGTATGGCTGAGCACGACATGCCAATGGGGATCCAAATTCAGGCCCCGGCCACACGGGACGCGGTCGCATACCGTGTGGCCGGTGGGCTGGAAGCGCTCCTGGAAGATAAGTGGGGCCGACCGCTATATCAGCAGGCGCCCGAGGCGACCGCAGCCGCGACGGCAGGAAGGCAAGACTGATGGCTACCAAACAACTGCCCAGCATCGATGAGGCCCTGGCTGCATTTGACCCCGTTCTAGGCTTTGAAGTGCACGTCGAGCTCAACACAGCAACCAAAATGTTCTCCTCGGCGCCAAACGGTTTTGGTGAGGAACCGAACACCAGCGTGACTGAGGTCGACTTGGGGCTTCCCGGGGCGCTGCCTGTGGTAAGCCTCGAGGCCGTGGACTACGGCATCAAGTTGGGGTTGGCCCTGAACTGTTCCATCGCCGAAACCTGCCGTTTTGCACGAAAACATTATTTCTATCCCGATCTGCCCAAAAACTTTCAGACCTCGCAGTTTGACGAGCCGATTGCGTTCGATGGTTGGGTAGATGTCGAATTGGACGACGGTGCCATATTTCGAGTCGAGATCGAACGTGCTCACCTTGAAGAAGACGCGGGCAAACTCACACACGTCGGTGGCACCGGTCGGATTCAAGGTGCCGAGCATGCTCTGGCGGATTACAACCGTTCAGGGATTCCACTGGTTGAGATTGTGACCAAACCGATTGTTGGGGCGGGCAGCCGCGCACCCGAGTTAGCGCGGGCCTATTTGATGACCATTCGTGACATCGTCAGAAGCCTCGACATCTCCGATGCTCGCATGGAACATGGCAACTTGCGCTGTGATGCCAATGTGTCACTGATGCCCAAGCACGCTGACCACTTCGGAACTCGCACCGAGACGAAGAATATCAACTCGATGCGGGCAGTGAAGCATGCCGTGACCTACGAGATGCAACGACAAGCAGCCCTGTTAGCCGAAGGAAAAACGGTCACCCAAGAGACACGGCACTGGCATGAAGTGACCCGTTCGACGACCGCTGGACGGCCGAAATCAGATGCCGACGATTACCGGTACTTTCCGGAACCAGATTTAGTGCCGATCCACGTTGACCAGGCATGGATCGACCGACTCAGCGCTGCCTTACCCGAGCCGCCCCATCAACGTCGTAAGCGGCTGAAAGCAACCTGGGGATACTCGGATGAGGAATTTCGCGATGTCGTCAACGCCGATGTGATGGACGCGATCGAAGAAACCATCGCAGCCGGCGCGAGCCCTGCCGCTGCTCGCAAATGGTGGATGGGAGAAATTGCCCGGTTGGCCAATCATGCCCACGTGCCGATAGATGATATTGGCATCAACGCCGAGCACGTGGCCGAACTCGACGGTCTGATCCAACAGAACATCATCAACGATACAATCGCCAGACAAGTTCTGGGCCATATTGTTGCGGGCGAGGGCAACCCGAGGGAGATCGTGGAGAACCGTTCAATGGCGGTGGTCTCCGACGACACAGCGCTGACCCGAGCCGTTGATGCAGTGATCGAGCAGCACCCGGATGTCGTCGCGAAGATTGTCGGCGGTAAGACCCAGGCGATTGGTGCACTCATCGGGCCGGTCATGAAGACTACAGGGGGCCTAGCCGACGCTGGGCGAGTCCGTCAGATCATCATAGAGAAGCTTGACCTCAACGGGTGAGTGATGACGTGACGTGGTGTGTAGGTGATAATAGGAGTTATGGCATCATCAGAACAGCACTCAACGGGACAGCGCATCGGTCAAATACTCAGTGCGACAACAGTGGCGGTAGCTGGCACCGTGGCCGCGGTGTATGCGGCCAACCGCCTGCGTCGGCACCGTCAAACACAAGACCTGTTGGACTCGCTACCACCCGCAACGAACGTGTCAGCGGAAGACTCTCAAGAAGAACCAGACTTGGCGCTGAAACCTGATGTCGACGAGCGTGTCGACCCGCAGGGACCAGTCACCGACGACGCTCCTTCTGATCAATTGGAAGCGCTGACAGTTGAGGAGCTCTACTTGCTGGCTCAAGAGCGTGACATCATCGGACGGTCAAACATGCGCAAGGCTGAGTTGAGTCAGGCGCTGCGTGCCAGCGAAGCAAACTAATTCGGAATTTGTGGCTAGATGTGGCACAATGTTTGAGGTGTTGATGATCAATCAACATTCCGCCTTGGTGTAACGGCAGCACGCCAGCCTTTGGAGCTGTGTGGTCTAGGTTCGAATCCTAGGGGCGGAACACCGCATCGCGGTTGAGAAATAGTGCCTTACGATCAAAGGTGAGATTCCATTGAGTTCTTCTTCTCCCGCGGCTGTAATCGTGTTGGCAGCCGGTGCTGGCACACGAATGAAATCAGAGCTACCAAAAATTTTGCACTCCATGGGTGGGCGATCCCTCGTTGGACATGCTCTTGATGCTGCCACGAGCCTGGACCCAGACCATCTCGTAGCGGTCGTGCGTCACCAGCGTGAACGCGTGGTTGACCACGTGCTGGAACACAATCCCCAGCTGGTCATCGCAGATCAAGATGACATCCCAGGAACCGGACGTGCGGTCGAACAAGGGCTCGAAGCCATCGGCGCAGTCGACGGCACAGTGGTCGTCACCTACGGCGACGTACCATTGCTCACCCCGGAAACGCTGTCCGCGCTGGTTGCCGAGCACCAAGATGCCAAAAACGCGGTGACAGTACTGAGCGCCAATGTGCCAGATGCCACCGGCTATGGTCGCATCGTGCGCGATGACAATGGTCTCGTAACACAGATCGTCGAGCACAAAGACGCGCTGAAGCTCGCCGAAGAGACCGGTGACTCAACCATCGCTGACATCACCGAAATCAACTCCGGCATTTACGCTTTTGACGGTGCCGTTCTGGCGCGCACCTTGGCGCAAGTCAGCACCGATAATGTTCAAGGCGAAAAGTATCTGACCGATGTCCTTGGTCTTGCTCGCGCTGAAGGCGGTCGCGTGGCAACATATGTCACCGAGGACCTCATGGAAGTCGAAGGCGTCAACGATCGTACGCAGCTGGCAGCGCTGGGTGCGGAACTCAACCGTCGTCTTGCCCAGCGTTGGATGCGTGCCGGTGTCACCATCGTGGATCCGACCACCACCTGGATCGATGTCGATGTCGAGCTGGCACAAGATGTCACCATCAAACCCAACACTCAGCTCCACGGCACCACAAAAATTGCCACGGGCGCCACCATTGGTCCCGACACAACACTTGTGGACGTGGTCGTCGGCGAAGCTGCCACGGTTCGTCGCACTGAAGGTACCGAAGCCGTCATCGGGCAGGGCGCCAACGTCGGCCCATTCACCTACTTGCGCCCCGGCACGGTCCTTGGCGACACCGGAAAAATCGGCGCGTTTTATGAAACCAAAAACGTCAACATTGGTCGCGGTGCCAAACTCTCGCACCTCGGGTACGCCGGCGACGCAGACATTGGTGAAAACTCCAATATCGGTTGCGGCAACATCACCGCCAACTATGACGGGGTGAACAAACACCGCACCGAGATTGGCGCTGAAGTGCGCACCGGTTCGAACACGGTCTTTACCGCACCGGTAGCAATCGGTGACGGAGCCTATACCGCCGCAGGTGCAGTGATTCGCCAAGACGTCCCAGCGGGTGCTCTGGCAATGAACGCGGTGAAGCAGCGGACGATTGAAGAATGGGTCTTAGAGCGTCGCCCCGATTCCGCAGCAGCTAAGGCCGCTCGGATAGCCAACGAGAAGTCATAATCTTTCCCACTATACTGTTGGAAGCCTGTAGCAGGGTCTACAGTTGAAACCCCATACACATCGCGAACGTTCTAGGGAGAACTTGGTTGAGCGAAATCGTCACCAATGAGAACAAAAAGCTCGTGTTGGCTTCGGGCCGTGCACACCCGGAGCTTGCCGAAGAAATCGCAGAGCACCTCGGCACCGAACTCTTGCCGTTGGACGCCTACGACTTTGCAAACGGTGAAACCTACGTTCGCCCCGGCCAATCGGTCCGCGGTAAGGATGTCTTCATCTTGCAAGCACACCCTGCCCCCATGAACAACTGGGTCATGGAACAACTGCTGCTGTGCGACGCCATGAAACGTGCCTCTGCCCGACGCATCACCGTCGTGTCTCCGTTCTACCCATATGCACGCCAAGACAAGAAGGGTCGCGGTCGCGAACCCATCTCGGCGCGTATGATGGCGGATCTTTACGTGGCAACCGGTGCGAACCGTATCATGACCATGGACCTGCACACCTCGCAGATTCAGGGCTTCTTTGACGGACCGGTGGACCACCTCTTTGCTTTCCCCATTCTGGCCGACTACATTCGTGGCCGGGTGAACGTCGAAGAGGTCACCGTGGTGTCACCCGATACCGGACGTGTCCGTGTGGCTGAACAGTGGGCTGAACGTCTCGGCGGTGCACCACTGGCCTTCGTGCATAAATCACGTGACCTCACCCAGCCCAATAAAGCCGAATCCAAGACTGTTGTCGGACAGGTCGAAGGACGCACCTGCGTGCTCATTGACGACATGATTGACACCGCCGGCACGATTTCCGGTGCGGTCAAGATCCTCAAGGATGCTGGCGCAGCCGAAGTCATCATCGCGGCAACCCACGCGGTCTTCTCCGATCCAGCAGCCGAACGACTCGCAAATTCCGGTGCGAGTGAAGTCGTCGTCACCAATACCTTGCCGATCCCACAAGAGAAACGATTCGAGAACCTCACCGTCCTGTCCGTTGCTCCGATCCTGGCCAACGCGATACGTGAAGTCTTCGAAGACGGCTCGGTGACCAGCCTATTTGACGGCAACGCCTAACGAGTTCGTCGGCAGCGCTGACGAATGCTATAGTGGTGAGTCGTTGCCCAGGCGAGGGAGTCTCACCCACTCCGTGATCGACGAGGCTTTGCAGACACTCTTGTGTCGTTCTGCAGTTCCTGCCTGGAAAATAGAAGTGCACACGCACTTTGGACTACTACAGGAGGAATCATTATGGCTGTTGAGTACATTGATCTGTCAGTCGAAACCCGCACCGAATTCGGTAAGGGCGCATCCCGTCGTGCACGCAGTGCAGGCTACATCCCAGCGGTCCTCTACGGACACGGCGAAGAACCACGTCACTTGCTGTTGCCACGTCACGAAGGTTTCTTGGCCTTGCGCCACGCAAACCAGCTGATTCGCCTCATTGAAGGTGACCGCAAAGAACTCGTGCTGCCAAAAGACATCCAGCGCAACCCACTCAAAGACGAGATCAAACACGTGGACCTCGTCCACGTGCGCCGTGGCGAACGCGTCACCGTTGACGTCTACATTGAAGTCACCGGTGAAGTCGCACCAGAACACACCTACGTCATGGACGTCACTACCGTGGCTGTTGAAGCTGACGCACTGGATCTGCCAGACAACGTCACCATCGACATGACCGACCGTGAAGCCGGCGACCACGTCTACGCTCCAGACGTTATCCTGCCAGAAGGTGTCACCATTGCAGAAGATGAGGACTACCTCATTGCAACCGTTGACCTCGTCACCGACCAGGATCTGGGCGAAGAGACCGACGAAGACGGTTCCGGCGAAGTCCCAACCGTTGCCGAACAAGACGCTGAGAACCAAGAATAAGACCGCAGAGTTGACTACTCAGGCAACAGGAATACTCGATCCTACCGCCGGTCCAGTACTGGTGGTGGGATTGGGTAATCCCGGCGACCGTTATGCCGCGACCCGCCACAACATTGGCCACATGGTGGTCAACGAACTCGCCGATCGCAACTCTCAGCGATGGAACGTGCACAAAGCCGGTGCTGCGGTCGCTGAATTTCGGTTGGGTATCGGCGGTCCAAAAATAATTCTTGCCAAACCCGCCACCTACATGAATCTCTCGGGCAAACCTATCGCTGCCCTGCTGAAATTTTTCAACATCGGTCCCGAAAATTTGATCGTCATTCATGACGAACTCGACATCGACTTCGATAACCTGCGTATCAAACGCGGCGGGGGAGAAGGCGGCCACAACGGATTGAAATCCACTACACAGGCGCTCGGTACCAAAGACTACCTGCGCGTCAGAGCTGGTGTCGGCCGACCACCCGGACGAATGTCAGCTGCAGACTACGTGCTGCGGCCATTTTCATCCACCGAACACGAAACGCTGGCACTGCATATCGATCGAGCCGCCGACGCGGTGGAATCACTGATCGAACACGGCCTCACCGTGACCCAAAACCGGTTCCATCAAAAGTAGATGAAACACTTCGGCGAGATGCACCTCTTCGGATACATCTCGCCGTGTGACGTTAGTTTCGGAAAACTTAGTGGTCTTTTAACCAGGCTTCGAGTTTCTGAGTCAACCCATTGAGCAATTTGCCGACTTGTGGTTCGGCCAATTGTGCGACCTTGGATCCCACCAGCGGTATCGATGATTTGACGCTGCCTTCAGTTTCTACGACAGTAGCTGTACCACCTTTGGCAGGGAACAGCTTAATGGTCGCCTTCGCGGTGGCTTTGACCATAGAAACCTTGATGGTGACATTGGCATCGCGTGAGCCGTCCTCGGCTGCCGCCGACCAGGCTTCTTGCTGTTCGACGCTGATACGTCCTTTAGCGAAACGCTGCACAGCAGAAGGCAGCTTCTGTGCAAAGTCTTCGCCATTGACCGTGCGCGTAATGTCGACTGCAACGGTATCGGCAGCTGCTGGCTGAGCTGGTACCACAGAAAATTTGTCAAGATCGGCACGGAATGCCTCCGATGCATACTCCTGAAAATCACGACTTATGAGACCGTTAAATACTTTTTCAGGGGCGTATGAGATGGTCGTGGTTTCGTTGAAGGCCATGTGCTTCCTCTCTATTACTCGACAGCAGTGGATGCTGAGTGAGTGTAGACGGTGACGCTGTGAAAACGGTTATGCTTATATGTGCGCCGGATGTGAATATTACCAGGATATTGGAAGTTAGATTTGTCTGAAAATGCCGTGTTATCAGGGCTCTTAGCCCATCTCGAAACCGACACCGCCGTCGCGGCGATGCGATCTTCGATTACACGGTCCGAGCGTACCTCGGACCTATCCTTAACTCTGCCGGATGGTGCACGCGAAGCCGTGACCGCTACGCTTGCCCAGGCTCTCGACTCTTCGACGTTTCAGACACCCGTGGTATTGCTGGTCACTGCAACCGCGCGCGAAGCCGAAGACCTCGCCCGCGGGCTAGGTTCGTGGATGGATGCTGACAGCATCGGACACTTCCCGTCCTGGGAGACCCTGCCCCACGAACGACTCTCACCGCGCAGTGACACCGTGGGTGAACGTATGGCGATCTTACGCAAACTGGCGCATCCGGGCCGAGATGGCCAACTGCCGCTGAAAGTACTGACCGCACCGGTACGCTCGATCGTCCAGCCCATCGTCAAAGGACTCGGCGACCTGGAACCGGTGTTGCTAAAGACCGGTGACTTCTACGATTTCGAACAGGTCGTCCAAGACCTCGCCAACGCCGCGTATTCTCGCGTCGACATGGTTTCACGTCGCGGGGAATTCGCGGTACGGGGCGGTATCATCGATGTCTTTCCGCCCACCGATGCTCACCCGTATCGTATTGAATTTTTTGGCGATGAGGTCGAAGAGATCCGCTACTTCTCGATCGCAGATCAGCGATCGCTCGTCGACACATCCGAAGATGGTTCCGAAACGCCGACGAGTGTCTACGCACCACCGTGTCGTGAACTCTTACTGACTGATCAGGTCCAGCAGCGTGCACGCGACCTCCAAGCATCCATGCCAAATGTCTTGGAAATGCTGGAACCCATGTCGAATGGGCTCGCTGTGGAAGGCATGGAATCTCTGGCACCGCTGGTCACCGAGATGGAATCGTTCATAGACGTTCTGCCCGAAGGCTCGGTCACCATTATGGTCGAACCAGAAAAAGTGCGTAGCCGCGTCCATGACCTACTGACTACCAACGAAGAGTTCTTAGAGGCCGCCTGGGCTGCAGCCGGCGAAGGACTCGCCGCCCCGGTAGAAAACCAACAGGAAGCCGGCGGTTTTGCAACGCTGGGCGATACCCGCGCCCAGGCCTTGGAACGCGACCAGGGCTGGTGGCAATTTACCGCCTTTGAACTGGACGAAGCGTTGGATACCACTGTGCTGCGTAGCGACTTCAACGCACCTGCGCAGTTCGCCGGTGATGTACCGGCACTCATGGAACACGTGGGCGATCGGCTGAAAAACCAATGGTCCATCGCGGTGGCCACCCACGGGCCTGGACCGGCCCGCCGACTGGCCGAACTGTTTTTAGAGCAGGGCCACACCGCAACCGTGGTCGAGCACATCACCGATGTTGCACCAGCCCAGATTCAAATCACCGTGGCCTCCTTGGGGTCAGGGTTTGCTTGGGCAAAGCAACGGCTGGCCGTGGTGACCGAATACGATCTGTTCGGACGCCAAGCCGCAGGTACCCAGCGTGGTGAAAAACGTTCCCTCGCGCGTAAACGTCGCAATGCCGTGGATCCGCTCACCCTGGAAGAAGGCGACTTCGTGGTGCATAGCCAGCACGGCATCGCGAAATTTATTGAGCTTGAACGACGCAAAGTGGCCGGTGCCC
This sequence comes from Micrococcaceae bacterium, assembly GCA_013393415.1. Taxonomy (GTDB): domain Bacteria; phylum Actinomycetota; class Actinomycetes; order Actinomycetales; family Micrococcaceae; genus Yaniella; species Yaniella flava. The sequence goes on along the minus strand of JABXHI010000026.1, from coordinate 77,384 downwards.
GATCGACCGCCGGAGAAGAAGGCTACCGCGAATATCTGGTCTTAGAGTTTGCCCCGTCGAAACGTGGCGGTGCAGGGGATCGTCTCTTTGTACCGACTGATCAATTGGACCAGGTTTCGCAATACGTTGGTGGCGATGTCCCGACCTTGTCGAAGATGGGCGGCTCCGACTGGGCTCAGACCAAGTCCAAAGCACGTCGTGCTACCCGTGAGATTGCCAAAGAGCTCATCCAACTGTATTCGGCACGTATGGCAACTTCGGGACACGCTTATCCACCGGATACACCGTGGCAGTCAGAGCTCGAAGAAGCCTTCCCCCATATGGAGACGCCTGACCAGCTCACGACGGTCGAAGAAGTGAAACACGATATGGAAGCCGAAATCCCGATGGACCGACTGGTCGCCGGTGATGTCGGCTTTGGGAAAACAGAAGTTGCTGTTCGGGCGGCGTTTAAAGCCATTCAGGATGGTAAGCAGGTAGCACTGCTGGTGCCCACCACGTTGTTGGCGCGGCAGCATAATGAAACTTTTACCGAACGGTTCGCTGGCTTCCCACTGACCGTGCGCGCTCTGTCACGCTTCCAAAATGCGAAAGAAACGCGCGAAACACTCAACGGGCTCGCTGAAGGAACCGTCGATATGGTCATCGGCACGCACCGGTTGTTGTCCAACGAGGTCCAATTCAAGGATCTGGGGCTCATCATCGTCGATGAAGAACAACGCTTTGGTGTGGAGCACAAAGAAAAACTCAAGCAAATGCGCACCAACGTTGACGTCCTCGCGATGACGGCGACCCCAATTCCACGCACCCTGGAAATGTCGATGACCGGTATTCGTGAGACGTCAACACTGGCGACACCGCCGGAGCAACGCCACCCGGTACTGACCTACGTGGGGCCGTACACCGATAAGCAGATTACGGCAGCCATCCGACGTGAGTTGATGCGTGAGGGCCAGGTCTTTTACGTGCACAACCGCGTCAATACCATCAACAAAGTGGCCGCCCGCATCCAGGAATTGATACCGGAGGCACGAGTAGCCGTAGCCCACGGACGCATGGGCGAAAGCACACTAGAACAGATCATGGTCGACTTTTGGGAGAAAGAGTACGATGTACTTGTTTCTACGACCATCATCGAAACCGGCTTAGACATTGCCAATGCGAACACACTGATCATTGAAGATGCCCACCGGTATGGGCTGTCACAACTCCACCAGTTACGCGGTCGTGTAGGTCGTGGCCGAGACCGGGCCTACGCCTACTTCCTCTACGACGCAGGCAAGCCCCTCAACGAGGTCGCGATGGAACGCCTCAAAGCCGTTGCAACACACAATGAGCTGGGCTCTGGTTTGCAACTGGCACAAAAAGACCTCGAAATTCGTGGTGCCGGCAACCTGCTCGGCGGCGAACAATCCGGTCACATCGCCGGTGTGGGTTTTGACATGTATCTGCGCATGGTCGGTGAAGCCGTGTCTGATTTCAAAGGCGAAGAAGACACCACCCCTGAAGAAGTTAAAGTCGAATTGCCCGTCAACGCGCACCTGCCACACGACTACATACCGGGTGAACGACTACGCCTTGAGGCTTACCGGAATCTTGCCCAAGCGGCCGATACCGATGCCGTCAACGCGGTCGTTGAGGAACTCAAAGATCGCTACGGAGCGCTGCCAGAGGCCGCCGAGAACCTCGTCGCAGTCGCCAACTTCCGTAATACTGCCCGAGAGTATGGCATTTACGAAGTCATGTTGATGGGCAAGAACATCAAGTTTGGTCCGGTGGAATCCTTGCCAGACTCTCGGGCGATGCGGTTGAAACGCATGTATCCCGGCGCCACGCATCGTCCTCCGCTCAAAGCGCTCATGGTGCCGAGACCGAAAACCAAGGCGGTCACCGGTAAAGAGCTGGTCGATGCAGACTTACTCGAGTGGGCGGGCGAATTTATTGCCACCATTTTCGGTGATAACTAGCAGGACTTAGAATGTTCGATCCCGGAAAAGCTTCGGTTCTTGCGGAGCACCAGACAGCAGACGTGCTGCGGGAGTGCTGTTGATCAACAGGGCTATCACAAAGGACAACACGATGGAGACGACGACACGCAAGAAGAATTGGTAGAGCGTGTCGTCCCCATAATCATGCTGGTACAGCCAGACCAGGACGAGCCCGTGGAAGAACACCACCGGGGTGCCGGTGCGTACCAGGCGGGACACCGTCGCTTGTGCGGCTGGGAATTTCTGAAGGAGATCGTTGATCCAGGTGGCAAAGAGCAAAATAAACCCGATGGTGACCGCGATGGCAATCAACGGTGTGAGACCGGGCGCCCCGAAGTCTCCAGATTGAATGTAGTGAGCGCTGATGTCGAATCGCCAGGTTACGAACAGCGCTGCTGATACCAGGGCAAGCCCGCTGATCGCCAGAACGTGCGATGAGTACTTTCGTACAATCGGCATCACGAGTTTGCGCAGTAATTCGCCGACCAACAGGTAGAATATGACAGGCCACGCCAGTCCGAGGCGTAGTGGCGTATCGACGAGCGGATGTGTCTCCAGGGTGCCGTTGTCTACCATCGCCGAAAATACGTAGGTGGTGACCAGACCGGCCACGGCAACCAGCCACACGACGGTGGTGCCAAAACGTTCTAAGAAGCGACGCAGAAGGGTCGCACCAGCCAGGGTGGTGATAAACCACGCTGCCATCCAGAAAATCGACTGGCCAGACCCGCCAGCCCACCCGGAGTGGAGATGCTCGAGGATAAGGTCTGTACGGTCCCACATGCTGACGATTAGCCAGATGGAGATGATGACCGACCACGCTAAATACGGGATGATGAGGGTGTCCCAGCGGCGTATAAACTCAACTTTTAGGGTTCGTCCGCTGGTAAAAAAGAAGCCCGACAGCATGAAGAATAAGGGCATGCGCCACATCGTGAGTAGCTCATCGTTCGGGAACGCACCGGCGTGACCAACCACAACCATCATGATGGAAAAGACTCGCAGTAGATCGATGCCGATATTGCGAGGAACACGTGTGGTGGACATAGATTCGTTTCAGAACTTTGGTGGCAGTGGACGGAAGCTTACTGCAAACCTTACTCACAAAATGGTGCCAGAGCGGTCAGCACAGTCCGGTGCCACACAAAAAATCGCGGCACCCAGAGTGACCTCGGGGTGCCGCGACAAAAATTTCGTAGATCAGCTTACATATTTGGTGACTTGGTCTCGTGGACCGGGTCGGTGATGAAGTCATGATCAACGGTGTTGGAATGGCCCATGAGCTGTTTCGGAATGAAATACGCCAGTGAACACAGGACCATAACACCCGACATCGGAATCCACACGTTGTAGAAGTCAAGCGTGTTGAACATGTACAGTCCGCCAACAAACAAGACGGATACGATAGCAGCTGCTATCAAGTTCCCTGCGGTACTGCCCTGGCCGGAGTAATCAACCGGTTTACCGTCACGAATCAAGGGGACACCTCGTGCTTTCAGAAAGGGTTACTGTCGCCAGCATAGTCTGGTCGACACGGCGATGATGTGTTGTTAACTAAGAATAGCGTACGTTGAGCTGGCACCGAGCCTGGTTGCGCCGGCCTTTAACATATTGAGTGCGTCGTCGCGGGTACGTATCCCGCCGGATGCCTTCACTCCGATGGACTCGCCGACGGTACTACGCAGCAGCTGCACGTCTTCAACTATGGCTCCACCGGTCCCGAAGCCGGTGGAAGTTTTAACATAGTCGGCTCCTGCCTCGACGGCTGCTTCACACGCCAAGACTTTGGCCTGATCGGTCAGGGCTCCCGCTTCGAGAATGACTTTGACGAGCACATCGTGGTCATTGGCCGCGTGGACTACGGCGGCGATGTCTTTGACGACCTGTCGTGTATTGGAAGCTAATGCTGCGGCTTGGTCGATGACCATATCGAGTTCATCGGCACCGTCGTGGATCGCTTGTGATGTCTCGAATGCTTTGGTTTGTGGGGCGTGGGCTCCGGTGGGAAAACCGATGACGGTGCAGACTTTGACGTCGGTTTTCTTGAGGCGTTCGGCTGCCCGTGCAACCCAGATCGGCTGAATGCAGACCGAGGCCGTGCCATAATTTGCTGCTTGGTCGCAGAGATTATCAATATCTTGTGCCGACGCCGTCGGCGACAACAGCGTGTGATCGATCCTCGCTGCCAATTGGGCAGTCTCTAACGTATCCACCTGGGTCGGGTTGAGTGGTGCAGTATTGGACACGGTCCCTCCTTATTCGAAATTGGCGAAGTTGGCGGCTTCGTCGCGTAAACGTTCCATGGCGGCCTGCACAGTCTCCAGAGCTGTTCCTGGTGCAGCGGAGACGGACAGATAACATTTTACTTTTGGTTCTGTACCCGAAGGCCGAATCATCAACCGGGCAGCGACCAGCGCTTCGGTAGAAAATTCCAGCATATTCATAGGACCGTACTCTTGGGCCAATTCTGCATCCAAGCTGTGGTAATCCACGGTACGCAGCGGACTCTGCCCGGCGAGTGTCAGCGGCGGGTTTGTGCGTAAATTCTCCACAAGTGTTGCGCCAACGCCGGGCGTCTCGACGGGCACCGACACCTGATCGGTCAGCGTTGGCCCGATCAGCTGGTTGAGTTCTACGAGATACTCCACCAGCGTTCGGTCCTCGGCTTTCAGCTCGGCTGCCAGATCAGCAAGAATGACGGCGGCGCTCATCCCGTCTTTATCATTGACCAGGTGCGGGGCAACAGCATAACCTAGCGCTTCTTCGTATCCGTAGCCCAGGTTTTTCACCCGACAGATCCACTTGAAACCGGTGGGTGTTACCTGATGCGCTACCCCGTGAAGCGTGGCGAGCTCAGCGAGCTGTGGTGCCGAAACTACCGAATTGGCTGCAATGAGGCCTTCGTCAAGCAACCGTGGCATCAGCCGGGCGCCCAGCAAGAGTCCCACCTGATCCCCGGAGAGCCGCCGCCACTCGCCGGCAACTGGTACCGCAACAGCCAGACGATCTGCATCCGGATCGTGGGCGATGATGATATCAGTATCCGGTAAGGAATCTGCCGTGGAGATGGCCAGATCCAACGCACCGGGTTCTTCCGGGTTGGGGAAGGCCACGGTAGGGAAGGTGGGATCTGGTTCGACCTGTTGGCCTACCAGCGACAAGGTACCAAAGCCGGCGGATTCCATCAGCTGACAAAACACCGCCGCGCCCACTCCGTGCAACGGAGTGTAAACGATGTTTAGCTCTGACCGGTTAGTTGAGGCATAGGGTGCCTCCAGAAATGCCGTAACAGCCTCGATGTAGTCATCGACAATATGCGAGGTGACTTCTTCCCAGCCTGACTCGGCGAGCGGTGGGAGCTCGTCAGCGAGATTCCAGCGTTCAATATGTTGAGAAATTTCTTCATCGGTGGGGGAGGTAATTTGCGCGTATGCACCGGCCGAGTCGTTGTCACCAACGAGTCGCGCACCAAGATATACCTTGTAGCCATTATCGGTAGGTGGATTATGCGACGCTGTGACCATGATGCCCACATCAGCTTGCAAATGCTTGAGCGCAAACGCCAAGACCGGGGTGGGGACGGTCGTGGCCATGAGTTTGACGCGGCAACCGGCCGCGGTGAAAACCGCGGCTGAATCGATGGCGAAATCCTTTGACCCGTGACGCGCATCGTACCCTATGACTACGACGGGCTGATTGCATCGCTCCAGTGCAAAATCCGCGAGCCCGGCAGCTGCCCGACGTACGACCACCCGATTCATGTGGGCGGGGCCCGGACCAAGTGGGGCGCGTAAACCAGCCGTACCGAACGTCAGATAGCCAGCAAAGCGGGCGGTCAGGGAAGTGATCGCCCAGTCTTCACCAGCTTTGGCAGCTGCGATCTCCTGGGTCAACACGTCAGCATATTGTGGGTCCAGTGCCGCCCAAGCTTCGGCTGCGGTCAGAAGTTCGTCCATGCTAGATCGCCTGAATGATGTCGGCTAACAGTTTTGAAACCCGAGGTGCTGCAGCTTCTCCGGCAGCAATTACATCGGCGTGTGACAGTGGCGCATCCGTGACGCCGGCTCCGGCATTGGTCACCAGTGACATCCCCAAGACTTCCAAACCGACATGACGAGCTGCAATCGTATCCAGTGCGGTCGACATGCCCACCAAGTCACCACCGAGTTTGGCCGCCATCGACACCTCTGCGGGGGTCTCATATTGTGGCCCAGCAAACTGCACGTAGACGCCTTCGGTCAGGCTGGGTTCCACCTGTTTGGCGATAGCGCGTAACCGGGTGGCGTAGGCATCTGTCATGTCCACAAATTCCGGACCCGCCAGCGGGGTCGTGCCGGTCAGATTGATGTGATCTGAAATCAGAACCGGTGTGCCGGGCTGAAGATTGGGGTTCAAGCCGCCGCAACCGTTGGTTAGCACGACCGTGCTGGCTCCGGTCGCGGCAATTGTGCGCACCACATGAGCGACCGCTTGGGCATCCCGGTTGGCATAAAAATGTGTTCTGGAACCAAACACCAGCACATTGAGACCGGTGGGCAGTCGAACCGAGGTAATGTTCTGCACGTGACCGGCAACTCCGTCACCAGCAAGCCCCGGAACCTCAGCAAAGGAGACTTCACCGTTGATGTCACCCAGCGCGTCGACCGTATGGGCCCAGCCAGAACCCAGCACTATACCGATATCGTGGTGGGCTATACCCAGTTTGTCCGCTAAGACCTCGGCGGCCTGCCGTGCTAGGTCAAATCCAGGATGGTCACCGGTTAAAAACTCTTGTGTATCGCTCACAAGCACCACTGTAGCCCCGCTGCAGAACAAAACCAATGCAATACAAGCGCGTATCGCGTAGTGATTGTGCATTCCGTGATGAAAGAGACCAGAATAGACCCGTGAGCACTTTTGAAATTGTCCCTCGTCCGTCCATCACCATCATCGGCGGTGGCCCCGGTGGTTACGAAGCCGCCCTTGTGGCCTCGAAATTCGGCGCCGAAGTCACCCTCATTGAACGCAATGGCATTGGCGGGTCAGCAGTGCTGACTGACGTGGTGCCCTCGAAGACCCTGATTGCCTCGGCTGATTCTCGTCGCCGCGTGTTGCGTGCTCCGAGTCTCGGACTGCAGTTCGATGCAGCATCCGTGCGATCCAATATGGAACTCATCGATCGCCGGCTCCTGCGCCTAGCAGCCGAACAATCCGAAGATATCCGACGTGGCTTACAAAACAATGGTGTGCGCATCATGATGGGCGAGGCCAAATTCGTCGAGCAGAATGTCGTGGAAGTGACCACGATGGAAGGTGACGTTGAACAGGTCACCTCGGACGCAGTCTTGATCGCAACCGGTGCCTCTCCTCGTGAACTCGACACCGCACAACCCGACGGTGAACGCATTTTCAACTGGAAACAGGTCTATGCGATGGACGAGCTGCCAGAGCATATGGTCGTCGTCGGTTCTGGTGTCACGGGCGCGGAATTTGCCTCGGCCTACCAATTGCTTGGGTCGAATGTGACGCTGGTGTCTTCGCGTGAGACCTTGCTGCCAGGTGAAGATCCCGATGCTGCCAAAGTGCTCGAAGACGCGTTTTCCGAAAATGGTGTCAACGTCATCTCACGGACCCGCGCCGAAGCAGTCACCAGAACGAAGGACGGCGTCCGAGTGGACCTCACCGCCGGGGGATACGTGGAAGGGTCACACTGCCTCTTGGCCGTCGGTGGCATACCGAATACCAGCCAGCTTGGACTTGAGGACATCGGAGTCGATCTGACCGCGTCTGGCCATATCAAGATTGACGCGGTCTCTCGTACCTCAGTGCCTGGTGTATATGCGGCTGGGGACTGTACCGGTCGGCTCGCACTGGCCTCTGTTGCCGCGCAACAAGGCCGCATTGCGGTGAACCACATCCTGGGCGATGTGGTCAAACCGTTTTCGCGCAACCAAGTGGCCTCCAATATTTTCACTTCCCCCGAGATCGCGACCGTGGGCATCACCGACGAAATGATTGCTACCGGTGACTACCAAGTGGATGAATACATGATTTCGATGTCGACAAACCCGCGCGCGAAAATGATGAACGTCGACGAAGGGTTTGTGAAAATCTTCGCTCGTCGGGGCTCGGGCCATGTGGTTGGTGGTGTCATCGTCGCACCGGGGGCATCCGATCTCATCTATGCGCTGTCGTTGGCGGTCTCGCAGAAACTCCATGTCGATGATCTGGCTGACACCTTTACGATTTATCCATCGTTGACGGGCACAGTGGCAGAAGTTGCGCGACAGTTACACCGCAGAGAAGAGTTCTAAGCGCTGCACCACCGCATTGTGATCTCGACTACAATATGAGACGCCAACCTCTTGCTCATTGAGTTAATTATTATTAACTTAGATGGCAGTCGTCTTGTACCTCGTTGGGAGAAATTTTGCGCGATAACATTCTGTGGGAGCCAAGCCCGGATACGATTCAGGCCACCGCGATGCATGAGTTCATGCAGGCCATGAATACCAAACACCATCTTGCCATGGATACCTACCTGGATCTGTGGAACTGGTCGGTTTCTGAGCTCGAACAGTTCTGGACGGATATCTGGGAGTATTTCGATATCATCGGGGAAAAACCCGCCGGCCCCATGGTCCAAGGAGACATGCCGCATGCGCAGTGGGCGCAGGGCGCCAGGGTTAACTACGCCGAAAACATTCTGCGTCATGCTGCGACCATGGCAGACCAAGAAGCCATCGTGGGACTCGATGAATCCCTGAACCGTACCGCGTTGACGTGGAAACAGCTCAATGAACAAGTCGGCGCGCTGGCACATCACCTTCGTTCAATCGGTATCAGACAAGGCGATGTTGTTGCAGCCGCGCTCCCAAATATCCCCCAGGCGATTGTCAGTCTGCTCGCCACAGCAGCCGTGGGTGCTATCTGGTCGGTGGTTAACGTGGATTTTGGCGTCCCCGGTATCGTCACCAGGTTCAAACAACTTCAGCCCAAAGTGCTGCTCACCATCGATGGACTCGAACTCGGTGGGAAAGTGCGCGACCAAATCGGTGACCTGGACGAACTGCTCGGGGAACTCGACAGCGTCACCCATCACGTGTTGGTGGAGAACACCAAGACCAGTGCCGCCGATACCGTGCAGCACATTGCCAGCAAACACAACGTCGACACCGCAGTCTTCGGCGACGTCGTAGCAAATGGCCAAGAACCAGAATTTGCGGCCGTCGATTTTTCCCATCCATTGTGGGTCCTATACTCCTCCGGCACGACGGGCACGCCCAAGGGAATTGTTCAGAGCCAGGGTGGCACCGTATTAGAAATCGCCAAATCGTTTGGTCTGCACTACAAGGTAGGCCAGGGTGAACCGGTCTATATTTCGACCTCGACTACCTGGATGCTGTGGAATATGTTGGTCGGCACGTTGATCAGCGGTGCCAAAGCCGTGACCTATTCTGGCGGAGTGTTTGTCGGGGGAGCCGGCCGCCAGTTCGAGATCCTGCAGAAAGAACAGGTCGCGATGTTTGGTTGTGGCGCGGCCATTCTCACCGGGGTCCAAGATGCCGGTATCGTGCCCAAAGACCAATACGATCTTTCACGGCTCACCGACATATTAGTCTCGGCATCCCCCTTACCAGCACACACCTGGAAATGGGTCTATGAGGCCGTCAGCCCAGATGTTCGGTTACGGTCAGACTCCGGCGGGACCGATGTCTGTTCGGTCTTCGTTGGTTCCAACCCCATGGATCCGGTTCGCACCAATGAACTGATGGGCCCCGCGCTGGCAGTGGCTGCAGATGTGTATGACGACGCCGGGCGCTCGGTCATCGATGAAGTTGGCGAACTCGTCATCACCAAGCCCATGCCCACCATGCCGTTGTACTTTTGGAATGACCACGACGGTTCCCGATATCGCGACGCGTATTTCAGCGAAGACCCACATATTTGGTACCACGGAGACTTCGCGACCCAAACCGAGCGTCAATCATTTGTTATCCACGGCCGTTCTGATGCCACCCTCAATCGTGGTGGCATTCGCATGGGGTCAAGCGACCTCTACCAGGTAGTGAACGCGATGGAGAGCGTTTCTGCTTCGATGGTGATTGGTGCTGAGCTGGATGACGGTGATTACTACATGCCGTTATTCGTAGTGCCCGCTGATCCGCAGAGTGATCTTCAAGCGTTGAAAGACGATGTCGTCGATGCCATTCGAACTGAACTGTCACCGCGTTATGTGCCCGATGAGATCATCATTGCTCCGGGTGTGCCGATGACCAAAACTGGCAAACTCATGGAAGTCCCGATCAAACGCGTCTTACAGGGCATGGAGGCTCAAAAGGTGTCGCAAGAGAGCGCTGCAGATCCCTCGGTGTTGCAGTGGTACCTGGACTACGCTCAGGATTACACCACGGCATAACCACTTGTTACCTGTTCGAGATAAAGCATGACGCCCAGGCAAATATGCCTGGGCGTCATGCCACATCGTGATCTACTCAGATCTCAAGGGGTGTTAGCGTCGGGTTCGTTGAATCTCATCTGCGTCGAGGTTCGACAGTGAGCGGTATTTGGTTTCTGGGCTCAGGGCCAAGAAGATCAAGGTAATGAACGCTGCTGCTGCCAGATAGTAGCCCACGTAGGAGACATCAAAGGCTCCCATCAGCCAGGTGGCGATGAACGGGGTCAACGCTGCACCCAGAATGGACGATACGTTGTAGGCAATACCCGAGCCGGTGTACCGGGTTTCAGTTGGGAAGAGTTCTGGCAAAATGGCCGACATCGGGCCGAATGTCAGGCCCATCAATGCCATACCAACGATCATGAATAAGACCATGCGTGTGGTGTTCAGGGTCCCATCATCGCTGACGATAATATCGGCGTTGAGCCACCAACCAAACAGCAGCCCAAAGACGATGAGCAGGCCGGTGATGATCAGCATGGTTGGTTTGCGGCCGAATTTATCGGCGAGGTAACCGGACACCGGCACGAACGCGGCAAAGAAGAGAATGGAAATGAGCTGGATGACTAAGAAATCGTTATACGCGGTGCCCAAACCGCCCGTTTCAGGTGCGCCAATTGCATATGACAGCACCCAAGTGGTCATCAAATAGAACAGCACGTAGGTGGCGTACATGATAAAGGTCCCCAAGGTGAGCTGCCACCAGTTCTTGGCGAAGACATCTTTGAGCGGGGCCTTGACTCGTTGATCTTTAGCGATGGCTTGTTTGAATACGGGGGTTTCTTCGAGTGAGAGGCGAACCCATAGTCCGATGCCAACCATGACGATCGAGGCGAGGAAGGGGACACGCCAGACCCAGTCGATGAAGACGTGGTCGGCGCCATCTGCGGCCGAGTCGTAGTTAAACGCCAGGGTGAGGAGCAAAAAGAAGCCATTGGCCAACAAGAAGCCAAACGGTGCGCCGAGCTGTGGCCACATGGCCGCAGAAGCACGCTTGCCGGGTTTGGCGGTTTCGGTGACCAGCAGTGCAGCACCGGACCATTCGCCGCCCAGACCAAGACCCTGACAGAAGCGCAGGATGGTCAGCATGGCAGGAGCCCACAAACCGATCTGGAGGTAGGTTGGCAGCAGGCCGATAATGAAGGTTGCGATACCCATGGTGAGGAGGGCACCGATTAGTGTCGCTTTTCGACCAACGCGATCGCCCATGTGCCCAAAAATGATCGAACCAAGGGGGCGGGCCACAAAGGCTGCACCGAAGGTAGCCATGGAGGCGAGCAATGCGATTTGTGGGTCGTCACCAGGGAAGAAGATTAGAGGGAAGACGGACACTGCTGCGGTGGCGTAAATGTAGAAATCATAGAATTCGATGGTGGTGCCTACGACTGAGGCGAGGATGATTTTCCAACGGGCGACGCCCAAATCATTGTCCTTGATACCATGCGAAGTCTCTGCTGGTTGCGTTGACATCGAGTGTACTTTCGTGACGGATATGAAAATAGTTCAGGTGGCGCCCAGTTCATTGCGACCTGGACGCCACCTGTGAAAACAACCTTATCTTATCGGCCGAAATATCAAGCAGTCAACGTAGTGGGTAATGTTACCCCTCAATGGTGGCGAGGACCCCGCCGGCGTTTATGGTGGCACCTGGTTCAGCGGTAAGTTCGGTGATGGTACCGGCTTTGTGTGCGGTAATTGGCTGCTCCATTTTCATGGCTTCCAACACGAGGATTAGGTCACCTTCGGATACCTTATCTCCGATTTCGACACCCATTTTCACGATCGTGCCTTGCATTGGCGAAGTCACCGCATCCCCGGATGCTCCGGCTGCGTTGGATCCGCTTGCGCCGGTCGCCCTACGTGATGGTCTACGACGTTTCGGTTTGGGTTCCACCGACGCGATTCCGGCTAGTGAATCTGGCAGCGTAACCTCAACGCGTTTGCCGTTGACCTCGACGGTGACGACTCTGCGTTCCTGCTCGTCGGTGTCCTCCATACCCGGTTGGCTGTTCTGGGGTTGGAGTTCATTGATGAAATCGGTTTCGATCCAGCGTGTGTGTACGGTGAACGGGCCATCGGCCGACAGCTTTTGATCCGGCTGATCGAGTTCGGGTGCAAAATTTTCATCCCGGATGACGGTGCGGTGAAACGGCAGGACCGTGGCCAGTCCTGCGATCCGCATTTCGTTGAGTGCACGATGCGAACGTTGCAGGGCTTCCTTGCGGTTCTTGCCGGTCACGATGAGCTTGGCGACCATCGAGTCGAATGCGCCGGAAATGGTTTCGCCTTCTTCCACACCGGTGTCGATGCGGACACCCGGGCCGCCGGGCAGTCGCATTTTGGTGATGGTGCCCGGTGCTGGCATAAAGTTTTGGCCCGGGTCTTCAGCGGTGATGCGGAACTCAAAGGAATGGCCATCAACGGTGGGGTGGTCGTAATCCAACAGCTCACCGCGGGCGATGCGGAATTGCTCGCGTACCAGGTCGATACCCGTGACTTCTTCTGACACCGTGTGCTCGACCTGCAGACGGGTGTTGACTTCCAGAAATGAAATCGTGCCGTCTTGACCGATCAAATATTCACACGTACCTGCACCCACGTAGCCGGCTTCCTGGAGCATAGCGACGGAAGCGTCATAGAGTTGTTGTTCTTGAGCTTGTGTCAGGAAGGGGGCCGGGGCTTCTTCCACAAGCTTCTGGTTGCGCCGCTGCAGCGAGCAGTCACGCGTGGAGACGACAACGACATTGCCCTGCTGGTCTGCCAGGCACTGTGTTTCCAAGTGGCGCGGTGCATCTAGAAAACGTTCTACGAAGCATTCACCGCGACCAAACGCTGCAGTGGCTTCGCGTACCGCCGATTCAAAGGCGTCGGGGATCTCTGAGCGCTTGCGTACGACTTTGATACCGCGGCCACCGCCACCGTGGGCAGCTTTAATTGCCAGTGGCAAGCCGTATTCGTCGGCGAAAGCGACCACCTCTTGTGATGTTTCCACCGGATCTGGGGTACCAGGTGCGAGCGGGGCACCGACCTTTTGAGCAATATGGCGTGCGGCAACTTTATCGCCGAGAGCATTGATCGCCGCAGGTGGTGGGCCGATCCACGCCATGTCGGCATCGAGCACAGCTTGGGCGAACTCTGCGTTTTCGGCAAGGAAGCCGTAGCCGGGGTGCACCGCTTCGGCACCGGCGTCTCTGGCTGCTTTTAATACTTTGTCGATCGACAGGTAGGTGTCTGCGACGGTTTCTCCATTGAGCGCGAAAGCGTGGTCGGCCAGCCGGACGTGCATGGCGTCCCGGTCGGGATTCGCGTAGATCGCAACGGCTTCTAGTCCTTCATCTTGTGCAGCACGGATAATTCGAACCGCAATCTCACCGCGGTTCGCGACGAGTACCTTCGAAAATGATCGGTAGATCATCGAAGATGACGCACTGGTCATGGACATAGAAACTATTCTCCTTGGTTTGGAACGCTCCGCTCACATGGACGCTCGATACCGTCAGTATATCGATGCCATCCTAAGAAGCTTAGGACGAATCCGTGGAAACCATACAGAAGGACGCTCCGCGCGTCCTTGAAATGGCAGAAATTTTGTAGGAACCCTACAAAAGTGTGGTCTAGGTCGTTGCGTGCCACAGGGAGGTTAGTGACACATCGAGACGTTGCAACATCTCACGCACGGCGCGAAGCGACAGTCCGAGTACCGCGTTGGGGTCTCCATCGATACCGGTAATCATGGTTGCACCGTGGCCTTCTAACGTAAACCCGCCGGCCACGCCCAGTGGTTCACCGGTTGCGACGTATGCCTCAATTACCGCATCGGGGACGTCAGCGAACGATACTGTAGCACTCACGGTTTCTTGGAGCACGCGTTGCTTGCGTCCACCCAGCACTGCGATGACAGTGTGCCCACTGTGCAATATACCGGTGTTGCCTCGTTGCGCTTGCCATCTGCGCGTTGCTACTTCGGGCGTATGTGGTTTACCGAAGGCTTGGCCCTCAAATTCAAAGACAGAGTCTGCTGCGATCACATAGGTAGGGTCGGTGACCCGGTCCTGTGCGAGCAGTATGTCTGCCACGACGTGTCCCTTCGCGGCCGCCAGGGCCTGGGCTTGGGCCCGAGGTTCGGGGAGATCTGTTACGAGTGCTTGCTCATCAAGATCAGCAGCAACCTGTTCAAACGCAACGCCGGCGCGCTCCAGGATCTGTGCCCGCGCCGGGGAGGCGGAACCCAATACGATGTTGATGCTCATTGAAGTGCCTTCTGTAGTGTTTCTAAGCCCATCGAGCCGAGTTGCAGGGCGCGGGTGTGGAATGTTTTCAAATCGAAATGTGGCAGCGCTTCGTGCTCGGCACGAATGTCTTGCCAGATGCGTTTGCCAACCGCATAGCTTGGGGCTTGGCCCGGCCAGCCCAGGTAGCGCGTGAACTCAAAGTCTAAGACGCCAGGTGTCTCATTGAGGTTGGCGTTCAGGAAGTGATAACCGGTCTCAACGTCCCAGATCTTTCCACCCCAGGCGGCAGGTGCCGGAAAGCCGCAGTGGATGCCAATGTCGAAGACTACGCGAGCAGCGCGCATTCGTTGGGCATCTAGCATGCCCAAGTAGTCGCCTGGATCATTGAGGTAGCCGAGTTCCTTCATGAGGTCTTCCGCGTAGAGCGCCCAGCCCTCACCGTGGCCAGAAACCCAGAGCCAATTGCGCCGCCAGGAATTCAGCTGGTCGGCATTCATCAGCGCGGTAGCGATCTGGAGGTGATGACCTGGCACGCCTTCATGAAAGACGGTGGTGGTTTGCTGCCAGGTGGTGAAGGTCTCTTCACCCTCGGGGACTGACCACCACATCCGACCTGGCCGTGAGAAGTCTTCTGATGGCCCCGTGTAGTAAATCCCACCGTCTTGGGTCGGGGCGATCATCGCTTCGACATAATCCATTGGCGCTGGCACATCGAAATGCTGCTTCATCGCCTCGATCGTGGTGTCTGAAAGGTGTTGCATCCATGCTTGAAGTGCGCCGGTGCCGTGCAACTGCCGTCGTGGATCTGCTGACAGTAGGGTGCGCGCTTGGTCTATGCTGGCACCTGGCCGAATCGATTCGGCAACCTGGCGTTGCTCGCCAATAATCCGTTCGAGTTCCTCCAGTCCCCAGTGATACGTCTCCAAGAGATCGACTTGGGCACCCAAAAATTCCTGGGAGGCTAGCTGGTAATAGTTGTGGCCAACGGCATCCTCGGTTCGCGCATGCGGACGAAGTTCGTTTTTGAGGTAGTTCGCAAAATCTGCGTAAGCCTGCGATGCCGATGCGGCGCCGCGTTCCAGATCTGCACGCAGCGACTCGGGGACCTCACCGGCTTGTGAAGTCAAGCCAGTGAAGTAGCCTTCGGCGGCAGCTTGTGCTTGAACAATGCAGACATCTACTTGGCGAAGTGCAGGAGCATGGCCCGTGTGTGCTGCGGTTGCTAAACGGCGTTGATAGCCACCCAACGAGTCTTCCACGAGACGAAGCCGTGCGGCGATATTGTTCCAGTCCTGCACTGAATCGGTGGGCATCAGGTCAAATGTGGCACGAATATCTTGAACAGGGGAGGCAATGTTGTTCAGCTCCACAACGCCAGTAGCGTGTAACTGGCGTTCCACGGTCAGCCGTTCCACCATGGCGTCATGGGTGACCTGGTCATTGGGGTTGGCCACGTTGAGCTGGGCCAGTTCAGTCAGCATATTCGCGTTGAGAGCGTCGAGCTCCTCGGCACCGTCTTGTGAGTAGTCGGGCATTTTATCGGCATAGCCTGTTATACCGATTTCCGAGGCGACGACCGGATGGTGTGCTGCCAGTTGGGTCGCATAGTGCTCGGCGAGCGCATCAATGGCGGTGTGCGACATGCTTCCCTTGCCTGTTCTAGTGTCCTGGCGGGAGATGGTGCCACGAATCAACGGGCCTCCAGGTGGATGTCACCCGATTGCGAGTGGTGTGGTCCACGATCCGTGGAGGTTGCGGCGCGTTGATCAGTTGAGTATTGACCACTGTCAGAACGGCTGCCGTTTCTTCTTGCGATAATTCGGTTCCGGTCACGGTGATGCCGGTGGGCTCTGGTTGATTTGTCATAGCGGAATGTTTCCGTGTTTCTTTGCTGGACGCGATTCACGTTTTGCTGCCGTGGCTCGTAGCGCACGGACGACCTGTGAGCGCGTTTCAGATGGTGCAATGACCGCGTCGATATAGCCGGAATCTGCGGCCTCGTACGGGTTGAGCAGCGCGTGCTCGTAATCTTCGATCAGTTCAGCGCGACGGGCTTCGATATCTTCGCCGGCCTCTTCGGCGCTGATGAGATCACGCCGGTACAAAATGTTGACGGCCCCTTGGGCCCCCATCACACCGATTTGTGCGGTTGGCCAGGCCACGTTGAGATCGGCCCCGAGCTTTTTGGAACCCATCACAATATAGGCGCCACCAAATGCCTTGCGGGTGATGATGGTAATTTTTGGCACCGTGGCCTCAGCGTAAGCGTAAATGAGTTTTGCGCCGCGACGGATGATGCCCGAGTGTTCCTGGTCCACACCCGGCAAAAAACCTGGCACATCGACCAGGGTCACGATCGGGATATTGAACGCATCGCAGAACCGGACGAATCGCGCAGCTTTTTCGGATGCCGCAATATCCAGGGTGCCTGCCAGCTGTGAGGGTTGGCTGGCGACAATGCCCACGGTGCGGCCTTCGATACGCCCGAGTCCAACAATCACATTTGGTGCGTAGCGTTCTTGAATCTGCAATAGCGCGCCGTCATCAACAATACTGGCGATGACTTCCAACATGTCGTAGGGCTGATTGGCTGAATCCGGGACGATGGTATCCAACGCCAGGTCATCAACGGTCGTCTCCAAATCCTGCTGGTGGGTGGGTTCCTGGGTGACGAAGTTATGCGCGGGCAGATAGTCGAGCAGTTCGGAGACCCAGTCGAAGGCATCTTGCTCATCGGCTGCCATATAGGCTGCCGTGCCGGAGGTTTCGTTGTGCTGGCGTGCACCACCCAGCGACTCCATATCGACTGTCTCGCCGGTCACGGACTTAATGACATCGGGGCCGGTGATGAACATATGGGAGGTCTGATCGACCATGACCACAAAGTCGGTCAAGGCGGGGGAGTAGGCGGCTCCACCCGCAGCGGGGCCCATGATGATGGAGATCTGTGGGACCACACCCGAAGACATCACGTTGTTGCGGAAGATATCGGCAAACATTGCCAGCGAGTCGACGCCTTCTTGGATGCGAGCGCCACCGCCATCATTGATGGCAATCAGTGGGAAGCCGTTGGTGGCCGCAAATTCTTGGGTTTTGACGATTTTCTCGCCGTTGACCTTGGACAGTGAGCCGCCAAATACGGTGAAGTCCTGGGCGAAGACGGCAACATTTCGACCATCGATGGTACCGTAGCCGGCAACCACACCGTCGCCTTCTGGGTGGCGGGCATCCATCCCGAACGAGCGGGTCCGATGGGTACGCAGCTGATCGAATTCAACGAACGAGTCTTCATCAAGCAGTGCGGCGATGCGCTCGCGCGCAGTCTGTTTTCCCCGTGCGTGTTGGCGGTCGACCGGTCCTTGTCCGGTGGGCAGCAGGGCTGCTTCGCGCCGGTGGAAATAGTCTTCTAATTTGCCGGCCGTCGTGGTGAGATCCGGGGTGGTAACACCCAGGTTTTCACCAGTAGTCTCGGGGTTGGTCAACGGGTCCTCCAGGGTAGAGTATGGCCTGTATCCTGGACAATACTACCGGTTGTTATTTGTGAAGGTTGTAGTACGTGGCGAAAGCAGAACACCAATGGCTCACCTCTGAGGTGTATTGGATGACGCACGTTGGCTCAACCCAAGATGTCATGATCAACGCTGCCGCGGACTTCCAGCACGGGGATGTCGTGGCCACGGATCAACAAACGGCTGGTCGCGGAAGGCTGGATCGCAGTTGGGATACGCCACCCGGTACGGCTGCTGCCATGTCGGTGATGTTACGTCCACATGTTGCAACCCATCTATTGGGCATGATGACCTTGGTGGTCGCCGATGGCCTGGTGCGGTGGTTCCGCGAACTCGATCTGGCGGCCGGTGTGAAATGGCCCAATGATGTGTTGGCCCCGGACGGCAAAAAACTCTGTGGCATTTTGGCCCAGTGGATACCAGAACAGCAGGCAGTGGTCATTGGTATCGGGACGAACATAGATTTTGGCCAGCACGAGCGATTAACAACTGCTGGCGCCCTGGCGGATTATGGTGTTGTGCTGACGCCCCAGGAGTTTGTGGTTGCGGCCCGTCACCGCATCGTTGCAGCCGTGGACGCGTTCGTGGCTGAGCCTGATGCAAAATCTTTGGAATCGACCATGTCGACGATCGGTCAGCGGGTCAAAGCGCTCTTGCCGGATGGTAATGATGTGACGGGTACTGCTGTGGGTTTGGGTCCGACCGGTAGCCTATTAATACAAGGCGAAACGATTCAAGAAATCTTTGCGGCCGATATTGTCCATTTACGACCGGCATGAGACGTCGCGACACGACCAAGGGAGGGGCATGCGTTCACACTATGTGACCGGTGAACACTTGCTGGTGCGTACCCGTGCGCATCCGTCGGTGCTGGTGAAGCCTGCCTGGAATTTGGTGTTGTGGGCCGCTGGAGCTGGCTTCCTTGCCGGAGTCCTGTCGAGTTACGTCCTGCCAGAATTTTTGCGGACCTCTGCACCGACCCTGACGACTATCGGACTCGGACTCATTGCCATCGGCGTGTTTTTGACCGTGGTGCGGCCGGTGTGGCAATGGTTCGTCTCGCGGTATGAGATCACGACCCACCGGGTGGCGCATAAATTGGGTGCGCTCGCGGTCAAACGACATTGGGTCGCGTTGCACTCGCTGGTTTCGCTGCAGGTGCAACAAACACGTAGACAGCGTCGGCGTGGCTCCGGGGACCTCCACCTGATGAACGCGCGCGGCCAAACTTGGATACTGCCGAACATCCCAAAAATCTCAGAATTTCAGACCCTGGTGGATATGGAACGCTTTGGTTCCTATGGTCGCTATAGTAATGGTTCGCTCAGCGAAAGTAGGGGCTTGTGAACAACGATTCACCCGATGACATCCATACCGATCCAACACCCACGAGACCGTTGGATATTGTGCAGTCAACATCCCCAACATCTGCGGATCTGGGCGATGCCGAACCGTTTTCGGAAACGTGGACACAAGCCATCAAAGTGCTCGACGAGGAACTGATCGGTGGCCCACGACGCCTCACCCCTCGAGATCTGGCCAAACAACTCGGTGTCTCGGTGGTGTCGGCACGCAAAATTTGGCGGGCCCTGGGTTTTCCAAACATCAAAGCCGATGAAAAAGTATTCACGCAGCAAGACGCCGCGGCGATGGCCACGATCGTCGAACTCGTACGGAAAGATGTGCTCAACGAAGAAACCGCGATTTCCGTGGCACGCTCTATCGGGCAAATGACCGACCGCATGGTGGTCTGGCAGATCGAAGCACTGGTCGAAGACAAGATGAGTGCCGAAAACCTGTCTGACCCGGTGGCACGCCGTGAAGTCGTGCGGATGCTCCCGTCGGTGATTGAATCATTAGAAGATGTCGTCACCTTCTCATACCGGCGCCAACTGAACTCCGCCCTGCAACGATTGACGGTGCGAGTTGAGGCCGGGCTGGCAGCCTCCGAAGAAGGTCGTGATGGGACCGAAGATGACGCTCCACTGCCTCTAGCTCGCGCGGTAGGTTTTGCCGATATGGTCTCCTACACTGCACTGTCGCGGACCATGAGTGAGCGTACCCTGGCCCAAATGGTGCAACGCTTTGAACAGACCTGTGCCGAAATCATTGCCGAAGGTGGCGGCCACCTGGTCAAAACCGTGGGCGATGAGGTGCTATTCAATGCTGAAACCCCCGAGGCAGGAGCGGATGTTGCGCTGGCACTGTCTCAGGCGCTGAGTGAGGACCAGGTGTTGCCCTCTGCCCGTGTCTCGGTCGTGTGGGGGCGTGTACTGTCTCGACTCGGTGATATTTATGGCCCCACCGTCAACCTGGCGGCCCGGCTGACCGCACTGGCTGATCCCGGCACCGTGTTGGTAGATCAGCTGACTTCCAGTGTGCTGGCCGACGACGAACGGTATATCCTCATTCCACAACCACCGCAATCCGTGCGTGGCTTTGGCCCGATTCATCCATCGATGCTCTTGCGAGGTGCAGGAGATGGGATAGAGGTTGACTAATGTATAATTTTACAGCAGCAGTGGCCACGCACGTGGGTCATGTGAGGGATCTGAACGAGGATTCGTATCTGGTCCGCGACGGGCTGTATCTTGTGGCAGATGGTATGGGAGGCCACGACGGCGGCGAACTTGCATCGGCCGCCGTGATCGATACGTTTCGGCACGTGTGGGACGAAAATACCCAACCACTGGAACTCTTTAGCCTCCAAGAATGGCTGACCCAGGCAAACCGAGCCGTCTACGACATCGCCGAAGGTCGAGCCGGCACCACATTGACCATGTTGACCAATGTGGTGCACCAACAAAAAGAACAACTGGTGGTTGCCAACGTGGGGGATTCACGAACCTATCGGTACCGTGCCAATGACGAGGCATTCCTTCAGCTGACCCAAGACCACTCGGCCGTCGCAGAAATGGTACGCCTGGGCCAGATCACGGCTGAAGAAGCCCGTGAACATCCCGCACGCAACGTCATCACCCGTGCCGTGGGCTCAACGCTGCGTCTGTTAGCCGATGTCGTACTGTTGGAAGCCGAAGTCGGAGACCGATTTTTGCTCTGCACCGACGGGCTGACCGGCGAAGTCGAAGACCAAGAAATCGGGCTCGTGCTTGCCTCTGCCGCGACGGTCCAAGACGCTGCGGACCAACTCGTAGAGCTTGCTTTGGAAACTGACGGCTCAGACAACGTCACAGTGTTAGTCGCTGAAGTCATCGAGCACTGACCAGTACAATGTCAGGTGTGAACACTCCTGCCCCAGAATTGCTCGCCCGATACGACGACCTCAAAGACCAGGTACGCCATCATCGGCGCGCCTATTACGTCGAGGATGCTTCCGAAATCTCCGATGCCGACTTCGACGTGCTTTTTCGGGAACTCGAAGACATCGAAGCACTACACCCGCAGATCGTCACCGCAGATTCGCCCACCCAAGAAGTCGGCGGCAACGCGGTGTTCTCTCCGGTTCAACATCTGACCCAAATGTATTCACTCGAAGACGTGTTCTCCTTCAGCGAGCTCGAAGAATGGTTCGCCAGAGTCGGCGGCGGTTTGGCACAACTCGGTGCCGGCGACGACGTGGGCTGGTTGGCCGAAGTCAAAATCGATGGTCTGGCAATCAACCTCGTATACCGCAATGGGGTGCTGTTTCGTGCCGCCACTCGTGGCGATGGAACCATCGGTGAAGACGTCACCCGTAACGTGATGACTATCAAAGAAATCCCCACTCGGTTGACCGGTGACAACATTCCCGAAGAACTCGAAGTCCGGGGCGAAGTGTTCATGCCCGCCAAAGACTTCGAAGACTTTAACGAAGCACGCGTCGAAGCCGGTGAAGTACCGTTCGCGAACCCACGAAATGCAGCCGCTGGATCCCTGCGACAGAAAAACGCCGCCGAAACCGCGAAACGACCGCTGGCGATGTTTGTTCACGGGCTGGGCACCGTCACCGGAACGACCATTACCTCACAGCACCAGGCCTATGATCTGATGCAACAGTGGGGTTTGCCCATCTCGCCCTACACCAAACTGCTCAACGGCACCTCTGTCGACGTGGCAGAACAAGTCGGCGAGTACATCGCAGACTACGGTGGCCGGCGCCACGAATTAGTGCATGGTATCGACGGCATCGTGGTCAAAGTCGACCACATCAGCTATCAGCGACAGCTGGGCTACACCTCGCGCACACCGCGGTGGGCCGTTGCCTATAAATATCCGCCCGAAGAAGTCCACACCAAACTGCTAGACATTCTGGTCAACATAGGGCGTACCGGACGCGCGACCCCATACGCGGTGATGGAACCGGTCTTCGTGGACGGCTCGACCGTGTCCATGGCGACCCTCCACAACCAAGACGTGGTCAAAGCCAAAAATGTAAAAATCGGCGACACCGTGGTGCTGCGCAAAGCCGGTGACATCATTCCCGAAATCGTGGGCCCCGTCCTGCCACTACGCGGCGACGACGTGACCGATTTCGTGATGCCCGCGCAGTGCCCGGCATGCGGGACCGAGTTGCGCTCCATGAAAGAAGGCGACGTCGACCTACGCTGCCCAAACGCCCAAAGTTGCCCGGCACAACTCACCGGACGCATCGAACACGCCGGTTCGCGCGGCGCCTTCGACATCGAAGCCCTCGGCGAAGAAGCCGCGACCTGGCTGACCAATGGGCCCGGGCCCAACCCGGCCGAAAATTCTGGCGTCGTCGAACCCGGTGGCCCCGGGGTCCTGACCTCAGATGCCCAACTCTTCCAATTGGCAGACACCGGCGACGAAGAGCTCAAAGCCCGCCTGGCCGATGTGGTGGTGTGGCGACAACAGCGTGCCAAAGGAGAACCCACCGGAGTGTGGGAGCAGGTCCCGTATTTCTACAGTCGCAGCGGAACCCCCACCGCCAACACCATACGGTTATTCGAAGAACTCGAAAAAGCCAAAACCCAGCCCTTGTGGCGCGTGTTGGTGGCTCTGTCCATCCGCCACGTTGGACCAACCGCAGCCCGCGCGCTTGCAGCCTCCTTTGGGTCCATGGATGCCCTGCGTGAAGCTGCACTGCAGCAAGACTATGAGCGATTCACCTACGTCGATGGGGTCGGCGAAGTCATCGCGACGGCAGTGATGGAATTCTTCGCCACAGACTGGCGATTGGCGATCATCGATGCCTGGGCTCAGGCCGGCGTCACCATGGCCGATGAAGTCGAAGAGCATTCCACCTTGCTCGAAGGCGTGACCATCGTCGTCACCGGCACCTTGGAGGAGTACACCCGGGATTCTGCCAAAGAAGCGATCTTGTCCCGCGGCGGTAAATCCACCGGTTCGGTTTCCAAAAACACGGATTATCTCGTGGCCGGTGACAATGCAGGGTCGAAACTCACACGCGCAGAAGAACTGGGCGTGACAGTATTGGACGAGCAAGGATTTACCGACTTGTTGGCAGGAGCACGATGAAGGCATTCTTAGCGGTCGCACGCGCAGCAGCACAAGCTGGTGCTGCCCAATTGGCGCAGCGCCCCGGCACACTCGCCCCGCTAGGCATCGAAGATTTGGGCGCCGAAACGAAAACTTCCGGCTCCGACTGGGTCACAGACTTCGACCGCCGAGCCGAAGACGCCATCCGGTATGTCTTACGCTCCTACCGTCCCCACGACGAGATCTACGGTGAAGAATATGGCGCGACCACCGTCGAGGAACCCAGCGGCTATCGGTGGTCCATTGATCCGTTAGATGGCACCACCAACTTCATCCGTGGCCTGCCGCACTACTGCTCATCAGTTGCGGTGGAGCACGAAGGCACCTGGATCGCGGCGGCTATCGTGGCCCCGGCCCTTGGTCGATCATGGTGGGCCAGCGCAGACGGAGGAGCGTTCACTTCGAACCACGGGCCGCTCGACGTTGGGCTCACCACTACGCCTGCCCAACCCGTGCGCTTGAGCGGGCCCTTGCTTGGCCGGTCAGGTCGGCTACTGGCATCAGGATTCGCTTATGATCCACAACGGCGGGGCTTCCAATTTCAGCAACTCCAACGGCTGGTGTCCGCCGGTGATTTCGCCGACCTACGCCGGGCAGGATCAGCGGCATTAGACTTGTGCATGGTCGCCGATGGCACCCTGGATGCCTTCGCCGAATACGGGCTACAGGAATACGACTGGGCTGCCGGAGCATTGATCGCCCAGGAAGCCGGTGTGCCCGTCCGTCGCGCCGCCTGGCCACAATCCGATACCACCCCCGATTGGACCTTGGCCGGGGATCTCGGCTTGGCGCTGCACGAGCTCGACGTCGAATCGCATCACCCGGTTGGTCGGACCGTGTTGCACGGCAGCGTGGCGACCGACGATGCTGCCGGTTGGATTCAAACGTTCACCGATTCAGCGGCCAGCGCCTTCACCATTGCCAACTTCCATGTGCAGTGCACCGTCGCCGAGGGTGCCGTCCACGTCACCGCCACGGGCCCTGCCGACGGCGTCGAAGCACTGCAAGAGAAACTGAAAGCGGTGTCTTGGTAACCGTTCGCCCCGCCACACCCCGAGATTATCCGGCCATCCGTGAGCTGACCCTCGCCTCGTATGTGGCCGAAGGACACGTTGCGGCAACTGACCCATACGTCACCGATCTGACCACCATTGCCGCTCGAACCGAGGGCCTCTATATCGCAGAGGACGATGGCGCGATAGCCGGTGGCGTCAATATTGCGGTTGGTGGCTCGTCGCTGAGCGAGGTCGCTTACGACAACGAAGTAGAATTCCGTATGCTAGCGGTTGCTCCCGAGTACCGCGGACGCGGTATCGGACGCAAACTAGTGCAATACGTACTCGACACCGCACGCATACATCAGGCAGCAGCAGTGGTCATCACCACCATGGCATCCATGACCACCGCGCAAGCCATGTACACCGCCATGGGATTCCACCGCGCACCACACCGCGACTGGAACCTCTACACCGCAGGCATAGTGGACCACCAAGAAGGACTCGAAACCTTTTTGGTCTACGTCCATCCTTTAAACTAAAGAAATCTAGTAAAGGAGATTCATGGTTGACAACATAGCAGCGACCGCACATATAGGCCTGACGGATCAAGACCGTCAACGACTGGCCACAGAATTCGACCCCATTATCGCTTCGCTGGCGGTGACCGCGGACGACCAGCTGCCCGTCACCGTCAATCCGCTGCCCGTCAACAACACACTGCGCCCAGACGTGGTCGCCAACGAATTGACCAACGAGCAGGCACTTGCCGCTGCGCCTGAAGCCCAAGACGGGCAATTCATGGTTCCTGCAATCTTGGACGGAGAGTAATGAGTCTTACAGAACTAACCGCCAGTGCTATGGCGACAAAACTTCGCGCCGGTGACACTACCGCCGTCGAATTGGTACAAGCCCACCTTGATGCGGGGTCGGACGCCTTCGTCCACGTCAATGCCGACGACGCCCTCGCCGTGGCTAAAGACGTTGACGCCGGGGCCTATCATCATCCACTGGCGGGTGTACCGGTCGTATTATCCGATGTCATGGTCACGACAGCCATGCCAACCGCCGCGGGGTCAGAATACCTCGCCGGATGGGTCGCACCGTATGAAGCCACCGCCGTGGCTCGTCTGCGTGCCGCTGGACTGCCAATTCTGGGCAAAACCCGGGTCGCCGAATTCGGTATGGGCGCCGAGTCAGGCGCCCACGAGGTGGTCGCCAACCATCAGGCGCCATTCGCTGTGGTTTCAGATACCGCCGGCACCGCGCGCCGCGCCGCCGCTGAAACCGGCTTGGTGGCTATGAAACCAACGTACGGTGCGATTTCTCGCTTTGGTGTGGTGGCCGCAGTCTCCTCGATGGATACGGTCACCCCGCTCGCACGGAACACTGCCGATGCTCAGGCCCTCCACGAGGTGCTCGTGGGACACGATGAGCTAGACCCCACCAGTGTGCAGTACGACTGGGACTTCACCGCTCAGGCCGAGATCGCTGGCACCACCATTGGCGTCACCGTAACCCAACCATCAGACGTGACTGACGAAGCATGGGCGTCCTACCGTGCTGGTGTGGAAGCGCTGCAAGCCGCCGGTGCCCAGACCACCCAGGTCACGCTCGACGCGCTGTCTCAGGCACGTCAGGCCGCACACATTATTGGTGCAGCAGAATTCTCCGCCAACCTCGCCAAATTTGATGGCATCCGGTTTGGCAATCGAGTCACCCCCGGGCACGGCACCGTCCAAGACGTGATCGTCGCCTCGCGTGGTGCCGGTTTTGGGTACGAAACAAAACGCCGCATCATCGTGGGGACCCACATGTTGTCCTCGGGCATGATCGACACGCACTTCTACCCGGCGCAACGGATCCGGACCGCCATCATCAACGAATACCAAGCGGCGTTTGAATCCGTTGATGCCATCGCAGTCCCGGGTATTACCCAACAGGGCGAAGAATACGAATCCACGAACCCCGGGGTGGGTGCTTCGTTGGCAGGCCTACCCGCCGCAAGCGTGGCGGGCGTGCACATCAGCGCACCACCCTATGCAGACGAGCTGGTGTACCGCCTCAGCACGGTCGTTGAAACCACGGCAGGAGCAACCAAATGAAAACAGCATTGCAAACGTATGAACCCGTCCTCGGTTTTGAAGTCCACGTAGAACTCAACACCGTCACCAAAATGTTCTCGACTGCAACCAACGCGTTCGGAGATCAGCCCAACTCCAACGTCACTGCCGGAGATCTTGGAATGCCGGGCACCCTCCCGACCATTAACCAGGCCGGTATCGAATACGGTATCAAACTCGGGCTGGCGCTGAACTGCACGATCGCCCCGGAATCGCGGTTCGCACGCAAACAGTACTTCTACCCGGATTTGGGCAAGAACTACCAAACATCCCAGCTGGAGCCGGCCATCGCCTACGACGGCTACGTGGATGTAGAACTGGATGACGGAGAAATCTTCCGGGTCGAAATCGAGCGTGCCCACATCGAAGAAGATGCCGGCAAGCTCACCCACATCGGGTCCACCGGGCGGATTCACGGCGCGTCGTCCTCATTGGTTGACTACAACCGTGCGGGTGTGCCCCTGGTTGAGATCGTTTCCAAACCGATTACCGGCGCTGGCGAACGCGCACCAGAATTGGCACGTGCCTACTTGGCGACCATCCGCGACATCGTCAAGGCATTGGGCGTCTCCGATGCGCGTATGGAACGTGGCAACATTCGTTGTGACGCCAACGTCTCGCTCATGCCCATTGGGGCAGCGACCTTCGGGACCCGTACCGAAACGAAGAACGTCAACTCGACTCGTGCTGTGGCAGCAGCGGTGGAATCTGAAATCATCCGCCAAGCTAAAGTCCTGGACGCCGGCGAAACCATCGTTCAGGAAACCCGCCACTGGGATGAAGAAGCCCGTTCGACGCGTTCGGGTCGACCAAAATCGGATGCCGACGATTATCGGTACTTCTCGGATCCAGACCTGGTGCCGATTGTCACCGATGCAGCCTGGATTGAGCGGCTTAGGGCTGAATTGCCAGAGAACCCCGTCCAGCGTCGTCGCCGCCTGCGCGAAGAGTGGGCGTTTTCCGAATCCGAATTTCGTGATGTGGTTGCCGCTGGTATCCTCGATGAGATCGAACAAACCATCGTTGCCGGTGCTACACCGGAAGCCGCCCGGAAATGGTGGATGGGTGAAATCGCCCGGCTCGCGAACGAACAAGGCGTCTCGCCCGAGGCACTGGGGGTCACACCAGCGGACGTCGTCGAGATTGAACAATTGATTGCCGACAAGACGATCAACGACAAGATCGCACGCCAAGTTGTTGGCCACATTGCAGAAGGTGAAGGCCGACCGTCCCAGATTGTGGAAGCACGATCGCTAGCCGTCGTCTCGGATGATGGCGCATTGACCACCGCGGTGGATGAAGCTATGGCTGCGAATCCAGATGTCGTGGAGCGTATCAAAGGCGGCCACATGCAGGCCGTTGGCGCACTGATCGGGCCGGTGATGAAGGCGACCAAGGGTCAAGCTGACGCCGGTCGCGTTCGCGAAATCATCATCGAAAAGCTCAGCTAAACATCACCACGCACGATGTGGGCAGTTCGCTGCCCGCATCGTGCTATCCAACCTGGTGTCGCCAAACCAGCTAGAGGAGCGGGCGGATTCTTCTGGTTGGCCGGACATACCCCAGCCGACTGGAGGAACCAAGCCTCTGTGAACGATCTGTCCCGGGTTCATCGCGTTAGTCTTCGGCGTGGGCCAGGGCTTGGTAGGCGGCAAGGATCCTGGGCTGGACTTTTGCGTTCAGTCGACGCCAACCGCCAGGGGAGACATCCCAACTCAGCGCATCGGCAAGCGCATATAGTCCCAGCGCTCCCGACCACACCCGGGCACGATGCGGTACATCCGTGATGGCTTCTAGTTCCACCCCGTGCCACAGGTTCAGATAGGTGGCATTGAGCGCCGTATCCCAGCGTGCTGCATAGTCCCAGTCCAAAATGCCGACGAGTTGACCGTCAACCCAGTGCATGTTGTGACCCGCCAAATCGCCATGGACCAGTCCTTTTCCAACACCTTCGTCGGTCCAGGCGTGCACGTGTTCGGCAATCGCCCACGCCATGCCATCATCGACCACGCGATCCAAGTCCGCTAGCTGCTGTTGGGTCAACCGGCCGCGCTGGGCGAAGGGTTCCCCGAGGCTCAACCCGCTCGTGTCGTAGTTGTCAAAGACCTCTATGATGTTGGCTAATGTTGCTGCGTCACCGACACGATGTGGATGTGCGGTGCCCGGAATGAAGGACTGCAGCACCCCGTCGCCGAGGGCAGACAGCGGACTGGGCACGCGCCACGGTAAGTCGAGTTCTGCAAGGAGCCGCATTTTGCGCTCAAGCTCGGGATCTTGCCGGCGCGGTAGCCTGGCGACCGCCAAGTCGTCGGCGATCAACAGGACATGGTCTTTACCGCGCTCCACCACTTTGGCCTGGTGCCAATCGTATGCTTGTATTTTTGTGGCCATATCGGCTGGCATGGTGTCGAGCAGTTGGTCAGCGAGGTGTGTGGCACGGACGGCATACATAGCTCGATTGTAGTACCCGCAGCAGTGTCATCAGACCCAAAGCGATGGGTTGTTTGGCCCTGCGAAAGATCACGGTGTAACCGTCGGCAACGCCACCACGGCACAGTAGGGTGAGTTCATGACCTCTCGAGCTGCTCCGACACATTCGCCCCATCAACCATCGGAGTTGCCAGTACATAAACCGCGGTTGCGCGGCTGGATCCACCTGATCGCCGCACCAATCGCATTGGTGGCTGGTCTCATTGCGATTTTTCAGCCCGAACATACGTATCAACGGGTCAGCGTGGCGGTCTTTGCGCTGTGCTCGGTTATCCTCTTTGGTTCATCGGCCGTGTATCATCTGGGCAATTGGACGCCCAAGGTCAGAGCAGTTTTGCGGCGCGTTGATCATTCCAATATTTTCTTGCTCATCGCAGGCACGTATACGCCGTTGGCGGTGTTACTGCTTGAAACCAGCCAGACGATCCTGCTGCTGAGCATCATATGGAGCGGAGCGCTCGTGGGTATAGCTGTGCGCCAATTGTGGTTGTCTGCACCCCGCTGGGTATATGTTGCCGTTTATCTACTCTTGGGCTGGGTCGCGATCTGGTTCCTCCCAGATTTTTATCAGGCAGGCGGCAGTGCCGTTGTATGGTGCATTGTGCTCGGCGGAGTATTTTATAGTTTGGGCGCTGTGGCATACGGCTTGAAGCGGCCAAATCCGTTTCCCAACACATTTGGCTTCCACGAAGTATTTCACCTGTGTACCGTCATCGCTTGGGCGTCACATGCCACCGCGGTTGTCCTCGCATGGTGAAGTTTTCAACGTCACCTCCTCCGGGACGTCGGGGAAAGCGGTAGCGTGAACACAGTGCCCATTGAGCGAAAAACTCCTGCACTGCAAGATCATCTTCCCATGCTGTGCACCGGGGTCGTATTCTTGGCCACCGGCATCGTCTTTGGCATCCAGGGCGAATGGGCACGGACCGGGATTGCTGCGCTTCTACTGCTCACCGTTGGTGTTCCGTGGTTGCTCGAGTACTGGACCCGGGCACGCTTCCCAGTCAGTCTCCAGATACAGTACGCGCTGCTATTGATCGCAGGCCCGTACGTGGGCGGCGCACTGGGTCTCTATGTGGCCTGGCCGCCCTGGGACACCGTGGTGCACTTCTACTCTGGGTTTCCTATTACATTTGCAATTATCGCTGCATTAGGGGTCACGGCACAGACGTATCGGCTCACATTTCCCGTGTGGTTCGAAGTCACGATCGTCATTTCCATCAAAGGTTTTGTTGCCCTGTTGTGGGAATTCGGCGAATTCTTCGTTGATCAACTCCTAGGGACCACTACGCAAAATGACAACTTCGATACGATGACCGATATGTTGGCTGGTTTCACGCCATCGCTTCTTCTCGGCGCGGCACTGGTGCTGTACCGGTGCAAAGGGTGGTTCGGTTATATCGGTGCACTGCTGTCTGTGGCAGAGTCTTCGCGGAATGCAGTGCACTTTCAGTTGCTGAACGAATCGTGCAGACTGGTGTCATGCAGACAACAGATTATGTGACGATTCAGACAACCACCGATTCCTGTGATGAAGCAGAACGACTGGCATCCTTGGCCGTTGAGCAACAGCTCGCCGCGTGTGTCCAAGTCAGCCAGGTGCACAGTTTCTATCACTGGCAGGGCGAGACGCACCGCGACCAAGAGTACCTGTTGACGCTGAAAACCACGAGCGCAACGGTGCCTGGTATCAAGCACCTTCTGGCTGAGCAACACTCCTACGATGAACCAGAGATGATCGTCCTACCGATCATCGATGGGGCAGCCGGCTACCTCGACTGGATTCGTGACATGACCGATGAATAATGTCTTGTCAGGTATGACGTTCCTCACCAAAGGAACACTTGCTGCAGAAAGTCAGTTATAGTGAGTACAAATGCTTCAAATTTTGAACGCATGCCCCTTTTGTGAATGTATGAACTTCGACGTCATAGCTAAGGAGTCGACATGACTGACAACGTACTAACCCCGAAAAATGCCCGCCTCGCTGCTGAGACTGAGATGGGAGCGGTGACCCTGAAGGTCGCCGACCTCGACAATATGATCCGGTATTACACACAAGCGCTTCCCCTGGAAGTCACTGCACAACAGGGGTCATCGGCGATTATCGGCCGCGGTCAGCGCCCCTTGGTGATCCTCGAGCATTCTCCAGAATTGCAGCACGCCTCGCCGCGAGCCGCAGGACTGTTCCATACTGCGATTTTGTTTGAAACGGAAACCGCTCTGGCAGCAGCCGTCTACGCGGTGGCAAAATATGCGCCGAATTCTTTCACCGGCAGCTCGGATCACTTGGTGAGTAAAGCCTTCTACTTCAATGACCCTGAAGGAAACGGGATTGAACTGTACTGGGACCGCGACCGTAGCGAGTGGAGCTGGGTTCACGGTCAGGTTGAGATGGACTCACTCTTCTTGGACCCGAACCAGTACCTGAAGGACTATATGACCGAAGAGGCGATGCAGGACCCGGTCATCGGCGACGCCATGATTGGTCACGTCCATCTACAGGTTGGTGATATTGAAAGTGCCCAGAAATTCTACGTTGACTGGCTTGGCTTTGAAGCTACCAAGGCCAACTTCCCCGGTGCCCTGTTCGTCAGTGCCGGTGGCTACCACCACCACATGGCGATGAACGTGTGGAACAGCCGTGGTTCGGGACGTCGGGACAAGACATTAGGTCTTGGCGAAGTAGATATTGTCTTGCCGACCAAGGATGAAATTGGAGAAGTAGCTGAACGCGTCAAGCACTATGGTGTTCAAGTTGCCGATGACGGTCAAACACTGAGCTTTGAGGACCCTTGGGCTAACGTTCTGCGCATTCAAACCGCAGAGGCACAACCCTTCACCGTCTTCTACGGCGCAACAAAAAATCGACCATGATCGCACATCATGGTCGATTCTTTCAGTATGCAAGGTGCCCTATATTGTCACAAGCCCCTTTGGCGTTGAGAAGGTGACCTCGGCAATGCCTGGAGTGCCGGACGGTGAGATGTATTTAATGTTGAGATCCTCGACGAGCTCGTCAGATTCACCGAGACCCAACCAGTCACGAACGCGAGGACGGTTTCCTGCGATCGTGATGGATTCGATCGCAGCTTGGACAGGTTCGGCCTGAGAGGGGTGGAGATCCTCGGTGCCTTCGAGCCAACGCAAGATGTAGGGGACTTGGGGGTCGGCAATGAGACCTTTAATGCCGATTTGTTCCCATTCGAGTGTGCGCCCGTCTGGGAAGGTGCGTCCGCCCGGTACGGCACGGCGATCGAGTCGTTCCTCGAATGGCGTCATGTCGTCGACGGAGACGACCCAGCCCATCCAGCCGCCGCCCATGTTCGAGCGGGCTCGAACGGCCTGGCCAAACGGTGCTTTTTCGGCAGCAGGGTGTTCTAGAACTTCGACGATTTCAAAGTATTGGCGGTTTTCCATCGGGAAAAATACGTTGCGCGTCCCGAAGCGCGGATGAATACCCCCGTTGACCCAGTCAACGCCGATCTGTTGAGCAACTTTGTCGGCGGTGGCGATGAGCCCCTCGGGGCCTACAGCATAAGAAACATGATCCAAGCGCATGGTCAATAGTTTTCCATGGTTTGACTCCGATTGTTGAAATAAGTCACAAAGTGTTGCATTCCTGATGACATGCAAAACCCCTCGATCCTATGAACCGAGGGGCGCACATGAACTGCTATTAGTAGCGCATTAGTGCGGCTACGTCGTCAACCCGGCCATCAGAAATGATGACAATATCACCGGAATTGAGTTTGGTATGCAAGATAGCGGTGTTGACATCACCGGTGCCGTCGGAGGCATTCAGTGATGGGTTAATGAACAGCGTGTCTACGCGACCGGCTACTGCTGCTTCACGAATCAGATCGGGTTGGGTTTCGCCCAACCCCGTGCCGGATACATCAGCGAAGCGGTTGTATGCTGCATCGTCGTTTGAAGCGAAGCGTGGCCGAACAACGTCCCAGCCTGCCTTCTGCAGATCACGGTTCGATGACGCATCGGGGTTACCACTAATGAAGTCTTCGGCGACGACCGGATACGAGGACGACGCCTTGAGCGTGGCGACGTTTTCCGAAACGCCTGCCATGACCAGCGGTTGGGAGCGGGCCCGCCCGAGCAAGTCACCCAGCGAGTCTCCGACTTTATGAAGGTACCGGGTAATCTCGGATTCCTGGTTGTCTGCTGCGCCGCCGTGACCGTGGAACATGGTGCCATTGCCGCCGCCGGAGCGGTTTTGTAGCGTGGCTTGTCGGTCATCGGTATCGGTGACATCCTCGAAGGATTCTGGGACGATATCTCCGAGGTCCAACTGCACGACGGAGTCTTTGGTGGCGTCCAAGAGGCGAACCTGGTTGCGCGAAACCCCCAGGATATAAAAGGCATGGGACTTGGTGAGTGTTTCAGACATGGGACGCAACACGAAGTGTTCTGCAACATGGGTGTATTCGCTGACCGGCACGCCCAAGCGATAGACCAGATTGAGTCCTCGCGCCGCGAATAATGCAAGGGATTCACCCTGTTGCCGTAAGAAGGGGGCGTCAGTAGCAATGGCGTCGAACGAGGCCAACATGTCTTTGGCATCTGATTCCGGGACACCGGCGTTGACGAGTTTTTGCCGAGCCTCTTTAACTAACGACTTCACGCGAGTAGCCGTGTCCTGCGGTTGGTGTTGTGGGGGAGCAGTTGGCAGAAAAATAGTGACCTTCGGGCCGGTGGCGGCAGCCATAGCCTTCAGGTCATCAGCAGTGAGTTCATCAAAGTATCCAAGTTGTTCCATGCATCAACACTACAACGTGTTCTCGAGGATTTGCAGGGTTAAAAAACCATGAGTTTATTGCTAGGGACTGATATTGTGCTGGTGGTGTACATGGCGTCTATGTCAGGTCGCTATCTGGGCGATTTTCTGGCATAGTAGTGGGTGTTGGTCACGAGTGTCAGTAGTAATGCCCCGGCTTACTGACCGGCAACCCTCCACCGCGGTGGGGTGCCCCGGGTGAGGACCAGGTCTCATGAGTATGTGAGACAAGCGCGGGTCTTCGCGCACGTCAACTAACCTGCGCGGTAGGCGGGCGTTGAAAGACCCCTTAGTTTCGAAGGAGTCTTTGCATTGGCACAACGCGATATCACCGACCAGACCACGTGGGGATTGTCCACTCGTCAAATCCACGCCGGGATGGTTGAGGATTCAGACTTTGGGGCAACACAGCTGCCTATCTACCAAACCACCAGTTTTAACTTCCCAGATACGGCTACGGCAGCAGGACGTTTTGGGTTATCGGAACTCGGGCCAATTTATACCCGTCTGACGAACCCAACCACGGAAGCCGTGGAAAACAAGATCGCTGCTCTCGAGGGTGGCGTCGGTGCCGTGCTCTTGTCGTCCGGACAATCCGCCACCACGCTCAGCGTGCTCAATGTTGCAGGTGCCGGAGATTCCGTGGTGGTTTCCACCTCGCTTTACGGTGGAACCCAGAACCTGTTTAAGCACACCCTTCCTCGCTTAGGCATTGAAACCATTTTCGTGCAGGATCCAAATGATTTGGATGAATGGCGCAATGCAATCAAATCAAACACTAGGGCTGTCTTCGCAGAAGTGCTCGGCAACCCGAAAGCCGACGTACTGGACTTACCAGCGGTTTCAGAAATTGCTCATGATGCCGGGATCCCTGTCATCATCGATTCAACGCTGACACCACCTACTGTGCTGCGCCCAATCGAACATGGCGCTGACATCATCGTGCACTCAGCAACCAAATACCTCAGCGGTCACGCTGCGGTGATCGGTGGCGTGATCGTTGACTCGGGCAACTTCGACTGGACTGCGAACCCGGAGAAGTTCCCTTGGTTTAACGAACCAGATGAGTCCTACCACGGTGTCGTGTTTGGTACCGACTTTGGACCAAACGGTCCACTGGGCGCCAACCTGTCGTATATCCTGCGCATCCGCACACAGCTCCTGCGCGATATGGGTAATACGGCCTCCCCGTTCAACGCCTTCTTAATTAACTTAGGCCTTGAGACGCTGTCACTACGCATGGAGCGCCATTTAGAGAACGCGCAGCGCGTTGCCGAATGGTTGGAAGCCCACCCCCAGGTAGAGAAGGTCCAGTTCGCCGGACTGAAATCATCACCGTATTATGAGCGCGCGCAACAACTGTTACCAGACGGCACCTCAGGCATTGTCGCCTTCGAGATCGTCGGTGGAAAAGATGCAGGTCAGACCTTTGCCGAAGCGCTGACTCTGCACAAGCTGGTTGCCAATCTTGGTGACGTGCGCTCCCTGGTAGTACATCCTGCTACCACCACCCACGCCCAACTCTCTGAGTCAGAACAACAAACCGCCGGGGTCACCCCCGGGCTGGTGCGACTCTCAGTGGGCCTGGAAGACATCACAGACATTTTGGACGATCTGCAGTCAGGCTTCGACGCCGCTGCAGCTGTTTAACAAGGAGTAGGTCATGTCATTGGATCTTGAATCAGTGACCGACCCGGCAACATACGTGGCGGAACCCGGCCTGAAGACGGTATCGATTGGCGAGCTATCCTTCGAAACAGGTGGCTACCTGCCAGAGGTCGAACTCGCCTATGAAACCTGGGGCACGCTGAACGCAAACAAATCCAACGCAATACTCATTCAGCACGCCTTGACCGGCGACACCCACGTCGCATCATCGGAAGCACTGCCCGAAGCCGGCTGGTGGGAAAATATCATCGGTTCTGGCAAGGCCATAGACACAGACAAATGGTTCGTCATGGCCGTCAACATGGTTGGAGGATGCTACGGATCGACCGGTCCAGCGTCGCTGGATGAAAAGCAGCAAGCATACGGATCCAAGTTCCCGTTTGTGACCATTCGAGACTCGGTCAATGCAGAAGCAAAACTCGCAAACATCCTCGGCATCGAACGCTTCCACGCCATTATCGGCGGCTCGATGGGCGGCGGTCGTGCACTCGAATGGGCCGCCATGTATCCGGACCGTGTTAATGGAGTCGGCGTCATCGCCTGCGGCGGACAATCCACCGCGGAACAGATTGCCTTTGCCCAGACACAAGTCGACGCTATTCGGCTTGACCCGAACTTCAAGGGCGGAGATTACTACGACGGTCCAGCACCGGTCCACGGGTTGGGTATCGCACGCCAGATTGCCCATATCAACTACCGGTCCGAACCTGAGCTCAATGCTCGGTTCGGGCGTGCATTCCAGGGAAACGAAAATCCACTGGAATCCGCGGTAACCAGTCGCACCGGTCGCTATCAGGTTGAGTCCTACCTGGATTACAAAGCCAAAGACCTGGCCGGCAGATTTGACGCAAACTCATATGTCGCCCTGACCGAAGCACTCATGTCACACGATGTGGGGCGCCACCGTGGAGGACAGGCAGCAGCCGTCGCAGGTATCACCGCCACACCCTTCATCGTGGCCGTGAACTCCGATAGGCTGTATTTTCCAGAACAAAGCTATCAATTGGCAGCTGACTTCGGCCCACACACACCGGTGCACATGATCGACTCACCCATCGGACACGACGGATTCCTGACAGATCTGCACCAGGTTGCTGATGCCATGATCACCACGTTAGGACTCTAAACACATGCACATCCGCTGGTCGCACGACACCCCACGTCCACAAACGGACCTGGTGGTGTTCCTCCATGGTTTCGGAGCAGATGAGAACGACTTGTTCCCGCTGGGGAACGCCTTTGATGATCGTTTTACGATTGCCAGCGTGCAAGCTCCCAAAAAGCTGCCGGAACACTTCGGCGGCTACTGCTGGTATCCCATCTCAACAGAACTCGAAGCCAACCCAGAACACGTTGTGGCAGCAGTCAAACAGCTCGACGAGTGGGTACAATCCGTCGCACACGACTATCGCAGTATTTCCCTCCTTGGCTTCTCCCAGGGGATGGCCATGGCCACCTCATTGATGCGCATGCGACCAGGATTCTACGCCACCATCATCGGACTGTCGGGATTCATCATCGACGCAACCCAAACCCCAGAACTTGATGAGCTCTTCGACGACGAACACTTCGCGGCATCGAACCAACCATTCTTCTGGGGATACGACCCAGAGGATCCTATCGTCGCTCACGACCGCATCGAACAAACCGGTGCCTGGCTACGACCACGTGTGAATCTGACCGAACGCACCTACAACGGCATCGGCCACGGCATTCACCCCGAGGAAATGCAACACT
The DNA here is from genome assembly GCA_013393415.1 of Micrococcaceae bacterium. Lineage (GTDB taxonomy): Bacteria > Actinomycetota > Actinomycetes > Actinomycetales > Micrococcaceae > Yaniella > Yaniella flava. Next base: position 39,953 of record JABXHI010000026.1, on the reverse strand, counting down.
TCACCCAGTTCATCAACGAACACGTCTAAATCCTCATCAAAAGGGCCGGGCCAACGAAACCGAATTTTCGTTGCCCGGCCCCATTGCGTGTTCAAAGAAAAACTACTCGTTCGGGGTCACCACAGCGCGACCAGAAACCTTGCCGTCCACCAAGTCCTGATAGGCCTCCAGCGCCTTATCCATTGGATACTTGGTGACCTTCGGCTCGATCTTTCCAACACGGAACAGCTCAGCAACCTCGTGAAGATCCTCGATGGTGCCCCAATACGAATTGGTCAACTCGACCTCATACGGTGTGGTGTAAAAAGTCCATTCATACGGTTGTCCAGCAATACCCAGCACCGTCATACGACCGCCAATAGCCATAGACTGCATAGCCGCCTGGATGGTGCCGCTCACGCCCACGAAATCAAATGCCGCATCGACGCCGGTACCACCGGTGATTTCACGAATCTTCGCAACCTGATCATCGCCACCGGCCACAGTGATCGCACCCAGTTGCTCGGCTTCAGCCATCGCATCTTCTTTCATATCAGTGGCGATGACCGTGGCACCCGTGATCGCTTTGAGGATCTGGACACCGAGCAATCCCAGACCGCCCAGACCGATGACCAGCGCGTATTTATCCGCGCCCGCAAGTTTTGGTGTGGCCAGTTTGATCGCATGATACGGGGTGAGCCCGGCATCAGCCAACGGTGCTGCAATGGCAGGATCAGCGTCACCCAGCGGAACCAGGTTGCGGGCCGGCACGGAGACGTATTCCGCCATACCGCCGTCGCGACCGAGCCCAACAGCCGCGTAAGGATTCGTGGCTGCGTTCTCACAGTAGGTGTCCTGGCCGCGGGAGCAAGCTTTGCACCTGCCACAACCGATGGGGCCATACACCAAATAGGCATCGCCTTTTTCAAAACCATGTACACCCGGGCCGAGTTCATCCACCCACCCGGCGTTCTCATGGCCGAGTATGAATCCGGTAGACAGGCCAGCAGGATTGAAGTCGGCATCAAAGTCTTGGAAAATCGCCACATCAGAGTGGCAAGCACCTGCGCCGGCAACTTTCAAGAGGACTTCACCCGGACCCGGAGTTGGCTTGTGAACATCTTTGAGTACCGGAAAGGTCTTCCAGTCTTCGAATACTACTGCGCGCATCAAATCCTCCTAGGAGATGTACATTACGGTGTCTCACCATGTGAGGTGACTATTGAGTTTCGATGATGAGATCGACGTCCAGTTCGGGCACGGTGATGACATCGTTGGCAAAAAGTTGGCGGCCGCGACGCGTTTCGGTTTCGCCATTGACCTGGATATCTCCGGCACTGATGACATCGCGGGCATCCACCCCGTCTTCGACTACATTGGCCAGCTTCAACGCCTGGCCCAAACGGATCATGTCATCGCGGATTACAAGTGGTTCGCTATTGGTGCTCATGCCTCCATTGTCACCCACAAGCACGAAAGTTTCGACTAACCTAAACTAGTTGCAGGTCAGTCGCTGACTACGCATTAACACATCTAATTTTTCGATAATGGAAAGTGATACCTCCATGGCACAACCGTCCACTCTCGACCAGGTAACCAACCTGGCAAAACGCCGCGGATTTGTATTCCAGGCCGGTGAGATTTATGGCGGTTCACGCTCAGCATGGGACTACGGTCCACTCGGCGTCGAACTCAAAGAAAACATCAAGACTCAATGGTGGAATAACTTTGTTCGAGGTCGCGGCGACATGGTCGGTTTGGACTCCTCCATTATCCTGCCCCGTCAAGTCTGGGAAGCCTCCGGACACGTGGAAACCTTCGTGGACCCGCTTGCCGAGTGCACCGCGTGCAACCACCGGCACCGCCACGATCACCTGGTTGAAGCGTTTGAAGACAAACATGGCCGGACACCAGCACTCGAAGAACTCGTGTGCCCGAACTGTGGCACCCGCGGCAAAATGACCGAACCTCGTACGTTCTCCGGTCTCATCCGTACCTTCCTTGGCCCAGTGGCTGACGAGGAAGGCCTGCACTACCTGCGCCCAGAGACCGCCCAGGGCATGTACTTGAACTTTTTAAACGTGGTGAATGCCTCACGCAAGAAACCACCATTTGGTATCGGTCAGATCGGTAAAGCCTTCCGCAACGAAATTACCCCGGGCAACTTCATCTTCCGCACCCGCGAATTCGAACAGATGGAAATCCAATTCTTCGTGCCACCGACAGAAGCCGATGTGTGGTTCGATCAGTGGGTCAACCAAGCACAAGACTGGTTCTTCGATCTTGGTTTGAACCCCGAAAATCTGCGTCAATACAACGTGCCAGACGGTGAACGCGCACACTACTCGTCGGTGACCATCGATCTGGAATATAAATTCGGATTTGCAGGCGGCGATTGGGGCGAACTCATGGGTATCGCCAACCGCGGTGATTTCGATCTGACCAATCACACCAAAGGTTCCGGCACGAAGATGCAGTACTTCGACCAGGCCAGCGGTGAACGCTACACCCCGTACGCCATCGAACCATCCTGGGGTTTGACCAGATCACTGATGGCATTTCTTGTCGATGCATACTCTGAAGATGAAGCACCGAACACCAAGGGTGGTATCGATACCCGCACCGTGCTGCGTCTGGACCCACGCCTGGCACCCGTCAAGGCCGCCGTGTTGCCGTTGTCCAAAAAAGCTGAGCTCGCCGAGCCAGCCAACAAACTGGCGGATGCACTACGGAAACGCTGGAACATCGACTACGACGACGCCGGTGCGATTGGTCGTCGCTACCGCCGTCACGACGAAATCGGGACACCATACTGTGTCACCTTCGACTTCGATTCTCTCGAAGACAATGCGGTGACCATTCGCGACCGCGACTCCATGGCACAAGAACGTGTCTCGCTGGACAAGGTAGAGGCCTACCTGTCAGCACATTTAGGAGTGTAAATGGACATTCGCGATTGGCAAGACGGCGACGATCTGAAGCTCCTCGAACTGTTTGGGGATCCACTCACCGCACAACACCACCACGACCGCACCATGCTGGGCGCCTCAACGCAACAGCCCTTCGGTGTGGGTCTGGTAGCCGTTGACGACGCTGTCCCGGTTGCAGCGGGTGCGATTCGAACACAAGCCTTTCATCCGCAACGGATGTGGTGCTATATCGAAACCGCCCCGCTGCAACGCCAACGCGGTATCGCCACTGCGCTGTTCAACCAGCTGGTCGAACGGGCCCCGGACAACACCGCGTTCAAAACCAGGTCGGTCACCAGCGATGAGACCACCGCGGCATGGCTCACCAACCGCGGCTTCTCTCCGATTCAGCATTCGCAACGCGTAGTCGTGGCTTCACAAGCATTTGAACAAACCGATATAGCAGTCCAAGAACTCGCCACCGGATCGGTAGAACTTTCCAAAGTCGTGGCCGAGTACTACAACGCGATACACGACTGGGACCCATCCGAGCTCACCATCACGCAAGCACAACAGTTGCTCTTAGCGCCCCAAACCGGAGCCGAGCAAGCGTTTGTGACCCGTGATGACCACGGCATCAGTGCGTTTGCGATCGCCTATCCCGGCCCCATCGACAATGTTGTGGACTTACTGATCGGACACAACCCGGCCCACGCGAATCCAACACCATACGTCCACAGCTTGCTGGCGGTCGCCGGCGCGCAGCGCAGCCTGGCCATCGAAATCGACAACTCGACCACCGTTGTGAATGCGTTGCTCAAGTCCGCTGTTGCAGCAGATGCGGTCCTGATCGAGCACGATGCCACAATCTGGGCGACCGACGCCTAACATCGATGCACAATACTCCATCAACCATTCCCGCAGCGCGGCGCAAGATGACCGCGTGGCTCGTGGGCATTTTAGTCCCCCTGGGGATTGCGCTCGTGGTCGCTATGATTTGGTTGTGGCCCTCCGGTGTCCATGAAGAATTGTCGCTGGATGACCCGTATGGCACGACTGAGAGCTTCTCCGTGGAATCCGGTTCCGTCTCTTCCGTCTCCGCACGGGCCTGTAATGGTGGTTCTGAAACCGGCAGTGCCACCGACGTCCAAGATGAGCTGGAATGCCAAGATGCGCAGGTCGCGACCGATCGAGGCACCTATGAGGTGGAAATCCCAGCACAAGTCAGTGCCTCGGCCGAAGTGGTGCGTGGCGATAACGTCAAAATCCTCGTGGGTGAAGACCTCGATCAGACCGGTGTGTTCGTTGACTTCGAACGCACCGTGCCCGTGGCCTTGTTGGCTGCGCTCTATGCCCTGGTCGTGATCGTGGTGGCACGGTGGCGAGGGGTCCGCGCCATCGGTGGGCTGATCCTCTCGTTTGCCGTCCTCTTTGGGTTCATGATCCCGGCTCTGCTCGAGGGCGGCCCACCATTTTGGGTTGGGTTGATTGGCTGCATGCTGATCATGTTGGTGGTCTTATACTTCGCCCACGGATTGTCCCTGCGCACGACAACAGCCTTGCTGGGGACGTGCATCGGACTCCTGCTGACCGCTGGTCTTGCAGCATGGGCATCGGACTCCGCTTATCTGATGGGCCTCGGTGAAGAATACTCGTACATGCTCACCTCGGTGGTCCCGGAGATTCGTCTATCTGGCATTGTCCTGACCGGGTTGTTGGTTGCCGGGCTCGGTGTGCTCAATGATGTGACGATTACCCAGTCCTCGGCGGTCTGGGAGATCAAGGCTGCACAACCGAACATTTCTGCAAAGAATCTCTTTGCCGCGGGGATGCGTATCGGCCGTGACCATATCGCCTCAACCGTCTACACCATCGCGTTCGCGTACGCGGGTGCGGCGCTGCCAATGCTCATGGTCGTCTCGCTGTATGACCGCTCGATGGTGGAAACCATCATGTCTGCCGAGATGGTCGAAGAAGTCGTCCGTATACTGGTTGGTTCCGTCGGGTTGGTTCTTGCCATCCCCATCACCACGGGTATTGCGGTGACCGTCGCCCAGGCCGTGGCCGAACCATCATCGCAGACCACACAGACCGCAACGACGCATGCACATTAAACGCAAAGTGGTCCTCCACTGCACGTGAGGAACCACTTTGGACGCCCGGGGATCTGTTGGGGCTTAAAGGACAAAACGTGTGCTTTTTATCTGCCGAGTCGCCTGCTGTCATGCGGTAAAACGCAGATCGTCATAGGCAGCAGTCTATGTGAGTGACTCTTGCTGGAAGAAAACCCAAATGTGATGTATGTGGTCGACCGATGCGTGCTAACGGTAAAACGCCCAAAGGCACCCAACGATTTCGGTGCAAAGATCCAGCCTGTGGCGCATCGGCCAGCAGGGCCAACACCCGTGATGATGTGGCCCGCCGACATGAGCTGGGCTGGTTTTTCAATTGGCTCTTCACCGGGCAGATGCCAGACCATATCAGTGCCAAAACCTTCCACCGCCGCACCGCCTGGTGCTGGAACATCACACCACCACAACCCGAGCCCACCGGGGAGATTCATCGGTATCTGATGCTGGATGGCACCTATTTCAACGGCTACTGCGTCCTGGTGGCCTACAACGGCGCCCACGTGGTGGGCTGGCAGTACTGTGACCGCGAGAAGAACGCCTCCTGGACGCTACTGATCCAGGATTTGCCGGCACCAGATATCGCGGTGGTTGATGGCAACGGGCCACTGGAACGAGTCATGCGGAGTCTGTGGCCAGACACGTCTGTGCAGCGATGTTATTTCCATATCCGCCAACGTATCCACACCCATCTGACCCGCAATCCGCGCACCCAACCGGGCCGTGAGCTGCTGGCACTGGTCAAGACGCTGAACACGATCACCACACCAGACCAGGCGGCTGCATTCCAGGCAGAATTCGCCTCCTGGGCCTCGCGGTGGGACCGTGTACTCAAGGAACGCACCTACGCCAACCAGGGCCGCTCTGAGCGGCCCTGGCACGTTCGACCAGGCCAGAAATGGTGGTACACCCACCTACGACTACGCAGAGCCTACAAACTGATCAACGGGCTGATCACCGGCCAGAAACTGTTCACCTGGATGACCCACGGCCAACCCTATGAGACGCTACCCAAGACCACGAATCCACTCGAATGCGGAGTCAACACCGCTGCCAAAGAACTGCTGCGAAAACACCGCGGGCTCCGTCCCGATCACGCGATCAAAGCCGTGGGCTGGCTGCTGTACTTCAAAACCGAAAACCCAGCTGATCCATGGAGTTTCGTGACTGCCCAGCACTGGGACACCACCACAAAACCTAAGACCAAACAGCCGCCACCCGAACGTATCGGACCAGCACTCTACGACACCGCATTCAGCACCCAAGACGGCAACGGAATCCAACAAGGATGGGGCGGACGAACACGCTGACACGCCGTAAAAAAGCACACGTTTTGTCCATTAACCCTCTGTTGGTCCAAGAAGTGGCCTAACCGTTAGACCACGCTATCGCCTTCGTCGCGAGCCCTCTTCAAATCTTTGATGAAACCGTGAGCAATCACGTACGCAATGATCGCCACGAGCACGGGCCACATGAGAATATAGCCGGTCAAAAGAACTGTAGTCATGAAATCACTCCTACATCGATGTGTGCGGTGTCGTTGAGGGGTTTCCTCGCTCGAAGCGGCGATATGTTCGGTTTGATAATGCTGACGTTGCAGCCGATGGACATCATCAATCCACGATCATACCGGCCACCAATACCACGAGGCTATCAAAGACGTAGCTGCCGCGGATGATCTCATGCACTACGATTTTCGGGTGCGAATATAGAGAGCAAACATGACGCCGGTCAAGGCCAGTAGTGCAGCACAGACCATAAAAGTGGTTGTGGGGCCCCAATGGGTAAATCCAAGCCCACCGACGACCCCCGCGAAGCCGAGACCAATATCGAAGGTCATATTCCACGCCACGCTGCCACGGTTTGCGCTGCCGGCTTGCTCGAAGCACAGTAAGAGACTCGATGCCTGAACAGTGCCGATACCGAACCCCAGCACCATCATCGTGAGCATCAGCCCCCAGCCAGCAGACAACACGGCAGTCAGGATCAGACCGGTCAAGACCGTGATAATGCCGATGATCATGACCGTTACCGCCGAATACCGATCCAACGAAGCACTTGCAAGAAAGCGACCGACAATGGCGAAGACTTGCATGCTCACGATATACGCCACCGCAGAAACCTCAGGGATCCCCGGGCCGAATGCAAGGACCACGCCAAAGACTGTGAGTGCTATGGCGACCGGAAACAGCACCATGCTCAAACCCACCACGCGTGTGCGCGTCTTAGGTTGTGGTGAACCGTTGCCTTGCGTCGATGAACTCGTCGATGCGCGTTGTCGTCTTGGTAATGCCAATATTGCCGGTAGCGCCAGCAAGACCAGTCCAAAACTCAGCAACCGGAAACCAATGGTCGGCAAAGTATTGAGCAACCACAATCCCACCGGCGCGCCAATGGCGGTAGCCGTTGCCGTGGTTGCGCCGAAGAAACCAAGGGCTCTGCCCAGCCGCCTCGGTTCGACGGTCGAGGGGACGACCGCAGTCCCAATGACCACCAGGATGCCGAACCCCAGACCGCCCACAATGCTTCCGATCAACAACGTCGCGAGCGGATAGCCCGTCATGACGTTGAATAAGTTGCCGATCGCCTGCAGCCCCAGCGCGGTACAGAACACCAGCCGCGGTCCAAGACGGCTGTTGAGTAACGGCGCCAATGGTTGCACGACCACGACCGCAATCATCATGATTGTCAGCACTGCACCAGCGGTGACGCTGGTCAGTCCCATATGTTGTCCGGCCGTGACCAGCGTGGCGTAATTCAGGAAGAACGTGCCAAACCCAAAGAGCGCTATCCACATCACACCGAGTAGTGCTGGAGTAAGCGTGCGTTGCTCCTCGGGTGACTGTGCAGCACCGGATACGGTCATAGCGCGTCCCTAGGATTTGAGACGCAACACCGCGAGCAAGAATTCGCCATCTTCAACAAACGGCTCAAACTGCCAGGTGCCAAAGCGCTGGAATACTTCCAAGCCGGCGACCTCCGCGTCTTGGGAAAACTGCTGATGTGAATAGCCTCGGGCTAGCTGAAACCCGGTGAGAAACCGTGAAGCAGCGTGCATGTGTTTGGCAACATTTTTCAACGCGGGCACGCGCTCCCACTCGGCAAGAAACGTCTGTACGTTGCCGGCCGAGACTATGATGTCGAAGCGTTTGAGACCACCGGCGCTGTCATCCAGGGCAAAGTCTGCCAGATCTGCCACCTCGAAATGCGCTTGAGGGTATTTCGTATTGGCCACCTCCACGAGGTGCGGGTCCAAGTCGATGCCCATCACATTGTGGCCTGCGTGAGCGAGGTAGCCTGCCAGACGGCCGTTGCCCGAACCGGCATCGAGAATTGTCGACTCGCGTTGTGCGATCGCATCGATCGCTCTGGCCTCGCCGTCAATGTCGAAGCCTTCAGCTTCCATGCGCTCCCAACGTTGTGCGTAGCGTTGGGAATGTGTTGGATCTTGCATTGCCGCCCGCCAAGCATTCAGCTCCTTTTCCGGCGTGTGCTTCGGCGTGGGGGAAAGAGAGAATGCACGGGCAGAATCTGGTGTGGGGAGAAAACCATCGTTGGACATGCCCTTAGTCTAGGCTCGACCAAAATATTCGGCCTCGTATTTGACGCACAGCGTAGATCCTCCCACTGTGCGTATATGCACACGAGCTGTGAGGTATTTGTTAGCAGAGTATTGTCCTAAAGTGTGGCCAAGACCACCATTAAGCTGGCATATTGGGCAGGAAGCGTTGCAGTGAATATTCCCTCACTGTGACACCACCATTATTGCTGAACCGTGGGATTTTCCTGCGGTTCGGGTCATGTCGGAAGGGACAAGATGACACAGACTCTTACGCATTTCATTAACGGAGCTGGCGTTGAAGGTACTTCGGGCCGCTTTGCAGATGTCTTCCATCCTGCAGTCGGTGAAGTTGCAGCACAGGTACCACTCGCCTCACTCGAAGAAGTCAACAACGCCGTGGAAGTGGCAGTCAAAGCCCAGGTTGGTTGGGCCGGCCTGAACGCTCAGCGCCGTGCACGCATCTTGGGTCGATTCGTCGACCTGGCGCACGAAAACATGGACGAGCTGGCAACTGCTTTGTCGAACGAACACGGCAAAACGTTTGACGATGCCAAAGGCGATGTCCAGCGTGGCCTGGAAGTTGTCGAATTTTGCATGGGTGCACCACACTTGATGAAAGGCGAATTCTCGGATCAATCCGGTACCGGCATCGACACCTACTCCATGCGCCAGCCGTTGGGCGTCATGGCAGGCATTTCACCGTTCAACTTCCCAGCCATGATTCCGCTGTGGCAGGCCGGACCTGCCCTGGCCGCTGGAAACGCCTTCATTCTCAAACCTTCAGAGCGGGACCCATCGGTTCCACTGATGTTGGCCGACCTGTTCAAACAAGCCGGCATGCCTGACGGCGTATTCCAGGTTGTCAATGGCGATAAGGCCGCCGTGGATGCACTGTTGGACCACCCAGCAGTGGAGGGTGTCGGATTCGTTGGCTCCACACCGATTGCCCAGTCGATCTACACTACCGCTGCGGCAAACGGGAAACGTGCACAGTGCTTTGGCGGTGCCAAGAACCACGCCATCATCATGCCCGACGCCGACTTGGACCAAGCTGCAGATGCGCTCATCGGTGCTGCCTTCGGTGCGGCCGGAGAACGGTGCATGGCCCTGTCTGTCGCCGTGCCAGTTGGAAAAGAAACCGCTGACGCACTCGTCGCCAAAGTGTTCGAGAAAGCCAAGGACCTCAAAGTCGGCCCCTCGCTGGATCCATCCTCTGACTTCGGCCCTGTTGTCACCGCAGAAGCGAAGGCGCGCATTGAAGCCGCTATCGAAGCGGGTGTGAAAGAAGGCGCAGAACTCGTCCTGGATGGTCGCGGTGTGAAAATCGATGGCCACGAGAACGGTTTCTACGTTGGGGCAACAATCTTCGATAAGGTCACCAAAGACATGTCGATCTACCTCGACGAGATCTTCGGTCCGGTGCTCACGATTGTTCGTGCAGACGACTTCGAAGAGGCCCTAGCACTGCCATCCGAACATGAATATGGCAATGGCGTAGCGATCTTCACGCGCGACGGCGACACCGCGAGAGAATTCACCCGCCGTGTCCAAGTCGGTATGGTCGGCGTCAATGTGCCGATTCCCGTCCCCATCGCTTACTACACCTTTGGTGGCTGGAAGGCATCTGGATTCGGCGACCTGAACCAGCACGGTGCCGACGCGTTCAAATTCGTTACCAAGACCAAGAGCGTAACGTCACGCTGGCCATCCGGCATCAAAGAAGACGCCAGTTTCGTTATGCCACTGCAGTAAGGACACCATGTCACAATCTGAACTTCTGACATCCGTTCAGGGCGGTTTGGGCGTTATTACGCTCAACCGCCCAAAGGCGGTTAATGCGCTCTCTCACAACATGATCACTCTGTTGGATGACGCACTGACCGAGTTTGAGAACAACGACGAGGTCCACGCCGTGCTGATCCGCGGCTCCGGCGACCGGGGCCTATGTTCCGGCGGCGATGTCGTGACCCTGCACAAAAGCGCCGCCGAGAATGATTTGGCCGGTGCTGCACCATTCTTCCGCGAAGAATACATCCTCAATCACCGCATCTACGAGTACCCCAAGCCATATATCGCCATCATGAATGGACTAGTCCTGGGCGGGGGAGTTGGCGTCTCGGTGCCAGGCTCACATCGCGTGGTGACAGATTCCACCAAGTTGGGGATGCCAGAAGTCGGCATCGGCTTCAGCCCAGACGTTGGTGGGGTCTACTACCTTGCCAATACTCCCGGAAAAGTCGGAAACTATATGGCACTCACCGGCAGCCAAGCCTCCGGAGCAGACGCCGTCTACGCCGGATTAGCAGACGTGCGGGTCCCAGATGAGCGTATTGAGGCACTGGTCCAGCGACTTGAATCCATCACCGGGCCTGACCAAGTGGATGCGATCCTTGCGGAATTCAACGAGACACAAAAATCGGCCTTAGAACATGAATCCACCTGGATTGATGAAGTTTTCGGTGCCGAGACGGTAGAAGATATTCTTACCGGTGTTCAGACCGTCGCGGCGCAGGAAAATGAGGTGGCACAAAAAGCGCTCAAAGCGTTTCAGCGCCATTCACCGACGGCGTTGAAAGTCTCACTGGAAGCCGTACGTCGTGCCGCAGAGCTCAGCCTGGCAGAAACCCTGGTACAGGATTTGCGTACCACCATGCACGCTGTCGCAGGTACCGAATTGGCTGAAGGTATCCGTGCTCAACTCATTGATAAAGACCGGAACCCGCAGTGGAATCCGGCACAGCTCACTGATGTCACCGATGAAGCCGTACAAGCATTTTTCGGCCCCGTTGACGGCATTGATGATCTCGTCATCGACTAGGTAAGGACTCATCATGAATATTGCATTCCTTGGTCTCGGGAACATGGGTTCCCACATGGCCCGAAATCTGGCAGATGCCGGATACCACATGACATGCTTCGATATTGTCGAAGCAGCAACCCAGGCCGCCGCGGAACACGGCATGACGGTAGCATCTTCTGCAAGCGAAGCAGTGAAAGGTGCTGACGTGGTCATCACCATGTTCCCGGCCGGTAAACACGTCCTGGACGCCTACCGGAACGATCTGTTGGCCAATGCAGATGCCGGGACGCTGTTTATCGACTCATCGACCATCGCGGTAGATGACGCCGTTGAAGCAGCTAATCTCGCCGAAGAAGCTGGGCACCTTGCACTGGATGCTCCGGTCTCCGGTGGTACCACCGGCGCTGAGAACGGCACACTGACTTTCATGGTTGGTGGTAGCCAAGAGTCTTTCGACAAAGCAAAGCCGCTGTTTGAAATCATGGGTCGTCAAATTGTGCATACCGGTGCCTCAGGAACGGGTCAAGCCGCCAAGGTGGTCAACAACATGGCGCTGGCCATCAACACCATTGGCACCGCAGAGGCATTCAGTCTGGGAGAAAACCTCGGGCTGAGCCATCAGACGCTCTACGACGTGATGTCGAGCTCCGCTGCGCAATCTTGGTCTGTCACAACCAACTGCCCGGTTCCTGGCCCAGTACCAACCTCGCCCTCGTCCAACGACTATCGGCCTGGCTTTGCGACCGGTCTGATGGCAAAAGACTTGGGCTTGGCAAAGGCTGCCATCGAGTCGACGAACACTCCGGCAGACTTCGGGCTAGCGGCCTATCACGCGTACACTGAATTCAACTCCGAGACTAATTCGGGGAAAGACTTTTCCGCCATCATTGCGACAAAGCAGAAAGGCTAACTGTGTCTCAGCAAGTTATTTTGACCGAAACTGTCGATCGGGTCGGCGTGATTCGCCTCAACCGTCCCGATGCTCTCAACGCTCTGAATGCCGATCTGATGTATGCCGTGGTCGAAGCCGCCGAAGCATTCCAAGATGATCCCAACGTGATGGCCATCGTGCTGACCGGGAGCGAAAAGGCTTTTGCCGCCGGTGCAGACATCAAGGAAATGAGCGAGAAATCCTATATCGACATGCAACAGTCAGACTGGTTCTCACACTGGAACCGTCTGAGTGATATTCGCTTGCCGATCATTGCGGCAGTGAACGGTTACGCTCTTGGAGGCGGCTGCGAACTGGCGATGATCGCCGATATGATCATTGCCGGACCGAAGACCAAATTTGGTCAACCCGAAATCAACCTGGGTGTCATCCCTGGTATGGGCGGGTCCCAGCGACTCACCCGCGCCATCGGGAAGGCGAAAGCCATGGACCTCGTGTTGACCGGTCGCATGATTGGTGGCGAAGAGGCCGAACGTGCGGGACTGGTGGCTCGTCTGGTCGCCGATGACGAAGTGTTTGACACCGCGATGGAAGTTGGCAAAACCATCGCTGCCAAATCCCGACCCGTCGTCATGATTGCGAAAGAGGCCGTCGACGCTGCGTTCGAAACGACACTTGAACAGGGTCTGCTCTTTGAGCGTCGCACGTTCCACGCACTGTTTGCTCTCGAAGACCAAAAAGAAGGCATGGATGCGTTCGCGAATAAACGTGAAGCTCAGTTCAAAGACCGCTAGCGGACTATAGCGCCACATAACGCTTCCGAAAAATGCCGGATGGGTCGGGAATACCCCGACCTATCCGGCATTTTTGGTGCTTGCGGTACACAAGAACAGGCACCGGAAGCGATACTCCCGGTGCCTGCAAGTACGGCGTGGTCAGCGCGACCCTGAGCGCAGCACTATTTCATGTCAGCTGCTGAAAACTCATGATCGTAGCCTTCCGTGCTGGTGCGTGCAGCCAGCGACTGGTCTGTGAGCTCACCATCTGCACCATGGAATTCGGCTTCCTTTTTCCGCAGCTCAACGCGGCGAATCTTGCCCGAAATCGTCTTTGGCAGTTCTGCGAATTCCAGTCGGCGAATCTTTGCATACGGTGGCAGTTTGCTATCGGTAAAGGCAAAGATGTCTTTGGCAGTTGCCGCATCAGGTTCGTAGCCTTCGGCAAGGACCACATAGGCTTTCGGAACGGCTAGACGGATTGGGTCAGGGGAAGGGACCACAGCGGCCTCGGAGACCCCTGGGTGTTCGATGATCGCCGATTCCAGCTCGAAAGGCGACAGTTTGTAGTCTGAAGCCTTGAACACATCATCAGCGCGGCCGACATAGGTAAACACCCCGTCTTCATCGCGTTCCATGATGTCACCGGTCCGATAGTAACCACCGAAAAACGCCGCGTCGTTCTTGTCTGGATCCTTGTGGTATTCCTTCATCAAACCCACCGGGCGCGGCTCGATGGTCAAACAGACTTCGCCTTCGCCCGGGCCTTCTACAAGTTCGTCCGTCGCAGGATCGATTAGAACCACTTGATAGCCAGGCAGTACACGTCCCAGGGAACCAGCTTTGACGTCTTGGCCAGGCGTATTTGCGATTTGCAAGGTCGTTTCTGTTTGTCCGAAGCCATCGCGGATGTCAGCGTTCCAGGCAGTATTGACCGCGTCGATGACGACCGGGTTGAGCGGCTCACCGGCTGCCAATACCTTCCGGGGAGGTGTGGCCATCTGGGTGAGGTCAGCTTGGATGAGCATACGCCATACGGTCGGAGGGGCACAGATGGACGTGACGCCTTCTGCATCCATGACCGACATCAGTTTTTCGGCATTGAAGCGAGCATAGTTGTATAAGAAAATCGTCGCCTCACCGATCAGCGGAGCAAAGAAGTTCGACCATGCGTGCTTGGCCCAACCAGGGGACGCAACGTTGAGATGGACATCGCCGGGTTCTAATCCGATCCAGTACACCGTAGACAAGTGCCCCACAGGATAGGACGTATGGGTATGGGCAACCATTTTGGAGCGCGAAGTAGTCCCCGAAGTGAAATAGATCAGGGCGGTATCATCGGCCCGGGTTGCTTCAGTGACCTCGAATTTCGTTGGCGCCTCGAACGAATCGAGGTATAGGTGCTGTGGGTGGACAGCATCGTCTGGCAACTGATCAGCTGATGTCGTGATCACACTAAAATCACCCGGAACGTCGTCGAATTTTGCGGTGTTGCCCGGGTTGGTGACCACCCATGACGCCTCTGAGCGAGCGATACGCTCCTCTAATTGTTCAGGGGCCAGCATGACCGTGGTTGGCAGAAGGACCGCACCCAGTTTGAAACCAGCGAGCATAGTTTCCCACAACTCGTATTGGTTATCGAGCATCACGATGATGCCGTCCCCGCGTTGTACCCCCAAACCGCGAAGCCAATTGGCGACTTGTGACGAGCGCGCTGACAACTCGGCATACGTGGTCGAATACCGTGTGCCATCCTCTTCGAGGATGACCAAGACGTCTTGGTTCGCCCGCTGCTCCGTCGCAGCTACCTGGTCGAACCAATCCAACGCAAAATTGAAGTGCTCGAAACGTGGCCAGCTGAAATTGTCGCGGGCTGTTTCAATATCGGTGCGATGCGCCAGCAGTACATCGCGGGCCTGTCGGAATTGATCGGTAACAGTCATTGGGCTCCTTGTGTCGAGTGGGAACAACATCCTGTGACGTAGACTAATCGTAACGTGACGTGCGGTACAGTTCTTCCGTCAATTTCCTGCTCATTTTCCATCATATGGGGCTCGGTTAGTATGGGGTAGAACGGCGTATAACGCCAGAGATTTGTGTAATAAAATGTGTCTTGACTAGGAGGGATACAGTCTATGCACATCGTGTGTGCAGCGATTGTGGGCGAGAGTTTTGGCAACGATTTTCGGTGAGGGGTCACTCACTGTACACTTGTGCAGTATGGGCTCCCCGAGAGCTGTATCACCTTATACACATGGACCAAGAGAAGGAAGCGCATGACTGCCGCGGAATCGAATGGATTAATTCACAACGTTCATCAAGCCCCGTTTCCAGATGCTGACGTTTTGGATGTCGTTTCGCTACTGGGAGCTGCAGAGCAAGAGCGATTGCTCAATCTGCGCGCCCACCTTCAGGCCAACGTGCGCAAGCAAGTCATCGAGTATTGGAACCGCGAAGAGTTTCCGTTCGAGATGCTTCCCGGCCTGGCTGAGCAAGGTCTTGGTCAACTTTCGGTCGACGGGAGTTCATGGCTGTTTCGGGGCCTGGCTTATGCAGAAGTGTCTCGTGCAGATGACTCCTTGAGCGCGCTTGTGGGCATTCACAACGAACTGATCGTTGGGATGATTCACCAGCTCGGCTCCGATGCACAACGAGAGGAATGGTTGGATAGGCTTCGGAACTTCAAAGCAATCGGTGCCTTTGCCATGACCGAACCAGATCACGGTTCCGACGTCTCAGGAGGGCTGGAGACCACGGCGCAGCAAACCGACAATGGATGGGTGATTAACGGACAGAAGCGCTGGATCGGAGCCGGCACCATCGCTGATTTCTCCCTCGTCTGGGCACGCGACGTCGCTGATGACAAAGTTAAAGGATTCCTGGTCCGCATGGACCTGCCTGGCGTCTCCGCGGACAAGATCACGAACAAAATCGGGCTGCGCGTAATGCAAAACGCCGACATCTCGTTCGACAACGTTCAAATCCGCGAAGAGGACCTTCTTCCAGGTGCCGCAGAATTTAGTGCGGCCAATAATATGTTGCGCAATTCCCGCATCTGGGTCGGCTGGCAGGCATACGGCGCGCAAATGCACGCGATCGATGTGGCGCGTGACTACGCTCTCGACCGCCAACAGTTCGGGCGGCCACTTGCGAAATTTCAGCTGATCCAACAAGACCTTGCAGAAATGGTCTCGAATGCGATGGCGTCCTTCGGTTTGATGTATCAGGTGGCGCGTTTCCAGGAGGAACAACGGGTTGAGATGGTTCACGCTGCTCTCGGGAAAGCAACCGGGTCCCGATTACTGCGTGATACCGCAGCACGCGCTCGCAATATCCTGGGCGGCAATGGGATCGTTTCAACCTACGAGGCAGCAAAGATTTTCTCCGATGCCGAAGTTGTACATACTTATGAAGGAACCTACGAAATCAACTCACTCATTGTGGCACGTGCCGTAACGGGCGTGTCAGCCTTCGTGTAGACAGGAGAACATTATGGAAATTCAAGGACAAGCGGCAATTGTCACCGGTGGCGCCTCAGGGCTTGGTGCGACCACGGCCAAAGCGCTGGCCGCGAAAGGCATGAAAGTTTATGCTTTCGACCTGGCACAGGGTATCGAAAATGCTGAGCCGGTCGACAATATCGAGTACCTCGAAGTCAACGTCACCGATCACGACTCCATCCGTGCGGCGATCGCGAAAATTTCCGATGGCAAGGAGCCTCTGCGCGTCGTGATCAACTGTGCAGGGATCGGTACCCCCGGACGTGTGCTGTCACGAAAAGGTCCCCATGATCTGGATCAATTCGCTAACGTCATCAACGTGAACCTGCTTGGTACGTTCAATGTGATGACCCTGGGTGCTGAGCTCATCGCACAGCAAGAACCCGTCGATGACGACGGCCAACGCGGTATTGTCATCAACACCGCCTCCGTGGCAGCATTTGAAGGACAAATAGGCCAAGCAGCCTATGCAGCTTCAAAGGGTGGCGTGCATTCGCTCACCATCTCAGCCGCACGTGACCTGGCCTCCCACGGCATCCGTGTTAATACCGTTGCTCCTGGCATCGTCGAAACGCCGATGATGGCGGGCATCACCCCGGAGTTCCGCGAGACGCTGGAAGCCTCGGTACCGTTCCCGGCTCGCCTGGGTCGTGCAGATGAATATGCGCAGCTCGTGTTAGACCTGATCGGTCACAACTACATCAACGGTCACACTGTTCGGATGGATGGAGCACTCCGAATGGGTCCGCGTTAGATGTGCATAACCGCGTAGCTGTTGAATGGTCCCAGGAGGAAACCGATGACTGAAGCATTTATCGTCGATGCGCTGCGAACACCCGTAGGACGCCGTAATGGCGCCTTGGCAGACACACATTCCGTAGATCTTGCTGCGGCGCCGTTGTCGACCATGTTCGACCGGATTGGTGTCGACACCGGAGAGTACGACGAAATTATTCTTGGCTGTATCGACCAGATCGGACCACAGTCTTTCGATATTGCACGCACAGCGTGGCTTGCTGCCGGAGGATCAGAAGCAGTCCCGGGAACCACGATCGACCGTCAATGTGGGTCCGGACAACAGGCGATCCACTATGCAGCCCAAGCGGTCATGTCGGGCACTTCAGATCTTATCGTCGCCGGTGGCGTGCAAAATATGTCGACCATAGCCATCGGGTCGGCAAATTCGATCATGAAGGATCAGGGTTTTCCGACCCCGTTCGCAGGCTCCAAAGCATGGGCAGACCGCTACGGTGATCAAGTCATCTCACAATTTCACGGTGCGGAAATGATGGCCAATCGATGGGGTATCACCCGCGATCAAGCAGAAGCGTTTGCAGCAGAATCACATCGGCGTGCCATTGCAGCACAAGAAGCCGGCTTTTTTGCCGAGGAGATCCTCCCGCTGGGCGGGCTGCGTGATGATGAAGGCCCTCGAACGCCCAATCGCGCCAAGATGCGCGAACTGCAAACCCTGCGACCAAATGGGATCCACACCGCAGCAACCGCATCGCAAATCAGCGATGGTGCGGCATTATTAGCCATCGCATCTGCTCAAGCGGTCGAAGAACATGGTTTGGTGCCGCGCGCTCGTATCCACCATATTTCTGCGCGTGCCGATGACCCAGTGATGATGCTTTCGGCGCCAATCCGCGCCACCCGCTTCGCGCTTGAGCGCACCGGGATGGACATTGACGATTTCGATGCCATTGAGATCAATGAAGCCTTTGCCGCAGTCGTATTGGCTTGGGAAAAGGAACTGCGACCAGATATGGCCAAGGTCAACAAGCACGGTGGTGGCATTGCGCTGGGCCACCCCATTGGTGCAACTGGTGCACGACTGATGACCACCCTGCTGCACTCACTGGAAGATTCCGGTGGCCGTTTCGGTCTGCAGACCATGTGCGAAGGCGGGGGCCAAGCAAACGTCACGATTATCGAACGCCTCGATAGCTAGAGCAGCCCATCGACCACGATTGTCACTCGATTCACCCACAACGGAGTTACCATATGAATACGACGAGCCAGCCGAGGTCCTCGATCGACGAGCAGATTCGCATCAGCCAACGCAATTCCGTATCACTGCAACTTGATCGAGTCGCCACAACGCAGCGCGACAACATCGCTTTAAAGTTTCAAGACCGTAGTTGGACGTACCCCGCCTTGAACCAAGCGGTCACAATCGCTGCAGCGAAATTACGGGAGCTCGGTGTGGCGCCGGGTGATCGCTTAGCTGTGATGGGCAAGAATTCGGATACTTTCCTCATCCTGTTCCTCGCAGCCTCGCGGGCAGGGTTCATTCACGTGCCTATCAATTTCGCGCTGACCGGTCCTGAGCTGCAGTATCTCATTGATGATAGTTCGGCATCGACCATGATCGTTGATGACGAATATGAGGAAACCGTACGCGGCATCGCCGCCACGACGGAACTTGGACACATAATGAGCATGTCTAAGATCCGTGAACAAATACAAGCAGTTCTTGGCGATGAACAGGCACTGCAGAAAGTACTCGAGCAAGACGACTGGGACACTTCAGATGAAACCGATCTCGCTCAACTGTTGTACACTTCCGGCACCACATCCGCGCCAAAGGGTGCCATGTTGACGCACCGTGCACTGCTGGCGCACTACAACGGCACCATTCAGTCACTGGAGATGACCGGCCAGGATAATCCGTTAGTGGCGATGCCGTTGTATCACTCGGCTGCCATGCACGTATTTAGTGTCCCATATCTGATGCTCGGGGCGACCATTCGATTGATGCGCACCCCGGATATAGCTGAGATCCTACAGCGAATTGAAGAAGAACATATCGGGTCGCTGTTTTTAGCGCCAACCGTGTGGGTGCCCTTATCGCAGCACCCAGACTTGGCTACCCGGGACCTCTCCTCATTAACCAAGGCTCAGTATGGTGCCTCGATCATGTCCGTCACAGTACTCCAGCGGCTGCGCGCCGACTACCCGGACATTGGTTTTTACAACTGCTTTGGACAAAGTGAAATGTCACCATTGTGTACGGTTCTGCGTCCCGAAGAACACGATGCACGCCCGGCCTCAGCAGGACGTGCGATCTCTACGGTTCAACTACGCGTCGTGGACCCTGCCACGGGAGATGACGTGGGCGTTGGTGTCCCCGGCGAGGTCCAGTATCGTTCCCCACAATTGTTTTCGGGCTATTGGAATAAACCAGAGCAGACCGAAGCAGCATTTATGGATGGTTGGTTTCGGTCTGGTGACTTAGTTGTCATGGACGACGAGGGCTACATTGAAGTCGTTGACCGCATCAAAGACGTCATCAACACCGGGGGTGTCTTAGTCGCGTCACGCGAGGTTGAAGACGCCATCTACGGTCATGAAGCCGTTGCAGAAGTCGCCGTGGTTGGTCGACCCCACGAGAAATGGATCGAGCAAGTCACCGCGGTGATCGTACTCAAAGATGGCCATGCAGACGTGAGGGCTGACGAGATCCGTGATTTGACCCGCCAGTCACTGGCTCGGCATAAAGTGCCCGGTCACATTGAATTCGTCAACGAGCTACCCAGAAACCAATCGGGAAAGCTCCTTAAGCGTGAACTGAAATAGCCTGCACTCGCGAAAGTCTGCAGCTCGCACCAGTACGATTGGACGGATTGTGTGATGTAGGGCGGTTATTATGTTTAGCGATTGGCGCGCCACTTGGATGGGGATGTTCCATAGGCTTGGCGAAATGCCCTAGAAAAGTGTGGGGAGTCTGCAAACCCCCATTGTGCTGCTATCGCAGATATCGGCGTGGTATCTTGCGTTGGGTCTTCTAATTGCCTGCGGCAACGTTCTAGACGTAATGCGCGAATGATGCTCGAAACTGTCTCGCCAGTTTCCTCAAACAACTGGTGTAATGAACGGACTGACATGAAGTGTGCAGCCGCAATTGTTTGAGGACCCAACTCAGAACTCTCAAGATTGTCTTGGATGAATGTGGCGATCAACTCACGCCTCCGTTGTTTCTCAAGGGCTATGCTGCTTCGTTCATCGGTATAGAGCTCATTGGCAATAACGGTTCCCAGGAGGTCTACGAGATTTCCTGTGAGACGGCGACTTACCGGTTCTTGTAAATTCAGGAGAGCGCGACTGCATTCCTGAGCAAAGGCACCTACTGCTTGTGACAGCGGATTGTCCTGCTGAAAGGGCCTCACGGATAACTCACGAACCGACTTCTGCGGAAGGTGCAACAGTTGCCGTGGGAAGAGAATGACTTGGCTGGTGCTCTCGTCGTCATACAGCACTGTATACGGTCGGCTGGAATCAAAAAACGCGAACTCACCAGCTTCAAGGACAGCCTCTTTGCCGTCTTGCATGACGATTCCACGGCCTGATCCTTGGATCGCTAATTTGAGATATCCCGGGTCGTTAGGTCCAATTGATGAGCTATTCCTCGAGACTGAATGCGATGCCACGGTTAATTGTGCCAGTGTCATCGACCCCCAACGGTGGCCAGCAATGCTTCCGGAGAAAAACTTTGTTGATCGAGGACTCACATGGTCATCGTGTCCTCCCGCTGTGGCCTCGAGCGGGACGAAATAGCTCGATAAGAGTTCGGCCCATCGACCTAGGTCGTTTGCTGTCTGGATAGCTTTCACGCTGTATTTTCACCTCATGAATCTCTTTTGTTTCTGAAGAGGCAGTCGAACTCGCCCAGAGTTAGTCGTTGTATGAAGGTCCGAGCACTAACGAATGGACTTTAGTGTGCTCGCTCTTGATTGTGTGCACCTAGCGTCTTCCACCGGTAAAAGCGCTTATCGCGCTCTTATTCAAAACCTATGCGCTGGAACTCAAGACCTTGTTTGTGCTGTGTATCACAATTGTACATAGATGGATCCAAGGGGGATATGGATAGATTCAAGTTTGATTTCGCCCGTGCAATTCGACACATCACGATCTAGTCACTCACGACGAAAGGTCACACTTCCAATGAGCAATGCGAATGCTACCAGGCTGGCGTTGAGCCAGCCGAGAAGGGAACAACGATGAGCATTACTTTTGACCCCGATACCACCACCAACATTGTTTCTGCCCGCCTGCAAGATTTCCTAGCACACCCACAACGACTATTTATCAACGGCCAATGGGTTGAGTCGAGTTCAGGAAAAACATTTGCCACCTATGATCCAGCAACCGGTAACAAACTGGCTGAGGTCGCCCGCGGGAGCGAAGCTGATATTCACAAGGCTGTTGATGCTGCACATGCGACTTTCCAGGAGGGCTCGTGGGTCAGGATGCGTCCCAACGCCCGAGAAGAACTGTTGTTTCGTATTTCCCAGAAAATTCAGGAATGGGCCGATGATTTCGCTGAACTCGAGTCCTTGGACAACGGTAAACCAATGGGGATCGCGTCCGCCTTTGATGTCCGGTCAGCGGCCGACTGTTTTCGGTACTACGCCGGGTGGCCTTCGAAACTCCAAGGATCAGTTAATAATCCATCAATGATCTTGGCTCCACCCGAAGCGGAGTTTCACTCATACACTCGTAGAGAGCCCGTCGGTGTTTGCGGGCAGATTATTCCGTGGAACTTTCCATTATTGATGGCAGCTTGGAAAATTGCACCAGCGCTAGCGACCGGTAACACAATCGTTTTGAAACCAGCAGAGCAAACCCCTTTGACTGCATTGCTGCTTGGGCGGGTTCTGGAAGAAGCCGGTGTTCCTGCTGGAGTTGTCAACATCGTGACTGGTTTTGGAGATATTGGCGCAGCTCTGTCGAGTCATCCTGACGTCGACAAAGTAGCTTTTACCGGCTCCACTGAGGTCGGAAAGAAAATCGTTGAATCCGCTAAGGGCAACCTGAAGAAAGTTTCTCTAGAACTCGGCGGTAAATCCCCGAACATTGTATTCGACGACGCGGACATTCCAAGCGCAGTAGCGGGTGCTCTACAGGGGTTCACCTTGAATTCCGGTCAGGCCTGTGAAGCTGGTACCAGAGTGTACGTACACGACGATATATACGATGAGTTTAATTCGGCACTTGCTGAAGCAGTCGACGGGCTGAAGATTGGTCCGGGTAATGACCCCGCCTCTGATATTACGCCGCTGGTTTCAGAAGAACAGCTGAATCGAGTCGTAGGATATCTCGATGCGGGCAAAGCAGATGGCGCTCATGCACTGGTCGGTGGAAACAGGTGGGGCGATACCGGGTATTACGTTGAGCCAACGGTATTTACTAACACGACCCCAGACATGCCGATTGTTCGCGAAGAGATTTTTGGACCCGTGGCAATTTCCATTCCATTCTCCGACGAAGACGAGGTCATCCAAGCTGCTAACGATTCCGAATACGGCCTAGCTGCCGCCCTCTGGACTCAAGACCTCAGTCGCGCCCACCGTGTCGCCAGCCGATTGCAGGCGGGATCAGTCTGGGTAAATACCTACCATGCGTTGGATAGTCAGCTACCGTTCGGTGGCTATCACCAGTCCGGTTGGGGGCGTGAATTGGGCCCAGAAAGTATTGACCTGTACACGCAGGTCAAATCAGTAACGATCGCGCTGTAGTTACGTACAACGCACCAAGCGACATGCGCCCAAGGCGCGCACGTCGCCCCGTCTAGCACGCAACTGATCATTATTTAGAAACGGAGTTTGTCATGCGAGCAGCTGTTGTAAAAGACGCCAATAAACCTCTGGTTGTTGAAGAAATTGCTGATCCAAGTCCCGGACCTGATGATGCGGTCCTTCGAGTAGAAGCATCTGGGATCTGCCGTAGCGATTGGCACGGTTGGCAAGGAGACTGGAAATGGATAGGCCTTGGCCTGGAACTTCCCGCGATCCTTGGTCACGAATTTGGTGGAGAAGTCGTTGCAGTGGGTGAGAACGTGCGAAACTTTCGCGAGGGCGACAGAGTCACTGCACCGTTCCACCACGGTTGTGGTCGCTGCGAGTTCTGCCTGGCTGGACGGCCGAACCTCTGCGCCGAGGTATTCGTGTATGGATTCGCTGGCGTCAAAGGGAGTTACGCCGAGTACTTGTTGATAACAGAAGCGGATACTAACTTAATCCAACTGCCAGAGAACGTCGCGGCGACCTCCGCGGCGGCTTTGGGATGTCGGTTCATGACTGGATTCCATGCCATCGGGCGGGGTCGGGTTGCGCCGGGTGAATGGGTTGCTGTGCAGGGTGCTGGTGGTGTTGGCTTGTCTGCAATTCAAACCGCAGCTGCTGTTGGCGCACAGGTCATCGCGGTTGACATTGAAGAAGACAAACTAGAAAAAGCGCGCGAGGCCGGCGCGACTGCAGCAGTCAACTCGCAGTCGGAGGATGTGCCGCAAGCGATCCAGGAAATTACGAAGGGTGGTGCCCACGTCGGCATAGATGCGTTGGGTATCCAAGCGACAATTTCTAATTCGATTAATTCGTTGCGCAAAGGGGGTCGACATGTACAAGTTGGACTTACCGGTGCAGAGGAGCAAGGAATAGCTCAGGTTCCGATTGATGCAATTACGGCCGCGGAGATCGAGATCCTCGGTAGTTTTGGTAACCCTCAACCGAATTATCCAGGACTTTTGGCTCTCGTATCGCAGGGGCGGCTGGATCCGGAGTCGCTCATTGAACGCGAGGTCGGATTAGGGGATATTAACGAGGTCTTTGACAATATGTCTGAGTTCAAGACCAAAGGTTTTAACATTATTACTACATTCTGACTCAACAGGTGCCGATGGTAGCCAGGGACTACCGTCGGCATCGTCTTGTCAGCTATTTGTTTGAACGATGCACAAGAGGCATTGCAGTTTAGCGGAATTGGACATCGGAGTATTCGTGTCCGAAACCATCGGTTGTGGTTCGCGTAGCCAATACGTCAGCGGTGTGCTGGCCTTCGTCGCCATGCACCTGTATTTCGTCATGGCGTAGTGCAACCCGACGTAT
The DNA here is from genome assembly GCA_013393415.1 of Micrococcaceae bacterium. Lineage (GTDB taxonomy): Bacteria > Actinomycetota > Actinomycetes > Actinomycetales > Micrococcaceae > Yaniella > Yaniella flava. The sequence continues at coordinate 15,517 of JABXHI010000026.1, read as the reverse complement.
CTTGCCCGAGACCGTTTTGGGCAGCTCAGTCACAAATTCCAGACGACGGATGCGTGCATAGGGCTGCAGTGCGCTGCGAGCATGAACGAAAATGGCCTCGGCGGTTTCAGACGTGGGGGAGTAGCCGGGAGCCAAGACCACATAGGCCTTCGGTACTGCGGTTCGCATTGGATCCGGACTGGGAACAACAGCAACCTCGGAGATCGGGGGATACCCCATCAGCCCGTTCTCTAACTCGAACGGAGACAATTTGTAGTCGGATGCCTTAAACAAGTCATCGGCACGACCCACGTACGTGTACACGCCGTGAGCGTTGCGCGACATTAGATCACCCGTGAGATATAAGTCCGAGCCGAAGGCCTGCACATTACGTTCGTCATCAAGGTAATAACCGGGAGTCAATCCAACGGGTTGCGGATCAAGGCGTAGTGCCACCTGACCCGTGCCAGCGCCGGTGATGACGTCGCCTTTCACCTCATCGACCAGTTCGATTTCAAAACCAGGCAACGGTTTCCCCAACGCTCCGGCGGGAACATCTAACCCGGGGGTAGTGGCGATTTGCAGGGTCGTTTCGGTTTGACCATAGCCATCGCGGATGGTGACATCCCAGGCTTCTCGCACTTTTTCCAACGTTGCCAGGTTGAGCGGCTCGCCCGCCGAGAGCGCATTGGTCGGCGGGTTTGGCAATCGACCCATATCCGCGTGAATGAGCATCCGCCACACAGTGGGTGGAGCACACAGGCTGGTGACGGCAAATTCGTCGATCACGTTGAGCATGGTATCGGCGTCAAAGCGTGCATAGTTGACCGACAAGACGGTCGCTTCTGCGATCCAAGGGGCAAAGAATGAGGACCAGGCGTGCTTACCCCAGCCGGGCGACGAAATGTTGAGGTGCACATCGTTGGCGGTAACACCCAGCCAATACAGGGTGGAGAAATGACCCACCGAATAGGACTCCTGGGTGTGTAAGACCATTTTGGGCTCACTGGTGGTCCCAGACGTGAAATACACCAGCATCTCGGCATCGGCCGGCGTTGGTGAATCAATGGTGAAATCGTGGGTTGATGTGTATGCATCGTTATATGCGTGGATGCCGGCAACGGGGGCATTGCCGGTTACCACTAGCTCGACGCCCGCTGGATCGATACCAGCATCGCTGAGGCCATCGAATTTGTGAATGTTCTGCTGGTTCGTCAGCGCCCAGTCAACCCCGGCCCGTTTGATACGTGAAGCCAGCGCGTTCGGATCGAGCATAACGGTCGTGGGAAGGATGACCGCGCCAATTTTGATAGCCGCCAGCATGGCTTCCCACAGTTCGACCTCGTTATCCAGCATCATCATGAACTTGTCGCCACGGGAGACACCCAGGGACTGGAACCAGCCTGCCACCTGCGTTGATCGGGCAGACAATTGAGCAAAGGTGAGCGTCCTGGTGCCAGCATCCCCGGTGACGATCAATGCTGGTTGATCAGCACGGGCCGGATCCTGCGCGATAGCATCGAACCAGTCCAGCCCAAAGTTGAAGTGTTCGAATGTTGGCCACGTAAACTGCTCTGCAACATCGTTTGGATCCAACGCCATGAGACGATCTCGTGCGGCACGATATTGTTCAGTCACAGTCATTGAGCGTCCTTACCCCGAGTCGATAAATTCACAGGTCAGTCTAATCAACAACGACACCGCGAACCTTGTGTGCGTCGTCGTTCGTCACTGAGCGGAAGACCCTTACTTCCATCCCAAGAGTTTGAACACTTCGTACCAACCCGCAAAAATTTCGCGATTACGCTCCGGTCCCAGCTGGGCAGGGTTGGCAAACAACACATAATCTGCATCGACGACCGCCTGATCGGCAGCAAGTGTTTCGGCCAGAGCTTCGACCTTGCCGACATATGTCGGACCTGAACGTGCCGGACCGCCTTCGAGCTGGCCAGCCTGATCGCGACTGCTGCCGGCGTGTCCAAACATCCGCTCGTCCTGCACGGAGCGCAGCGCATACATCGAGCGAGTAACAGCGGTCTGCCCACCGGTATCGAAGGCGGATGCAGTGTAGGCATCCTGATACCGCTTGATCTGATCTGCCTGTTGAATATGAAATGGTCGACCATCATCTTGGAGTAAGAGCGTTGACGACAGCATGTTGTAACCTTGCTCGCCCGCCGTGATGCCCGAACTGGTCGAACCTGATCCCCACCACAGACGGTTCAGTAGACCGGGCGATTGCGGTTGCACGATAAGCTCCGATGCGCCACCTGGTGACCATGGCGAGTTCGGATCTCCTGTGGCGACAGGTGTTGCCCCGATGGCATCACGGATACGTCGACCACGTTGTTGGGCCACATCATGCCACGTTTGACCGGGTTCAAGTGTGTAGCCGAATTGTGCCTGCCCATCGAGTGCGGCTTCTGGAGAGCCACGCGAGATGCCGAGTTGTAAACGGCCATCTGAGATGAGATCCGTGGTCGCGGCCTGTTCGGCAAAATATAACGGATTCTCATAGCGCAAATCGATCACACCGGTTCCCAACTCGATGCTTCGGGTCTGGGCTGCCATCGCGGACAGCGTTGGAAACGGTGCCGACATCATCCACTGGAAGTGGTGCACCCGGATCCAGGCGCTGTCCAAGCCTTGTTCTTCGGCGGCAACGGTCATGGCCAGTTGATCATCGAATGCGGTCTTGGGATCTACGGTCCCGGTAGAGCGGTCGTAACCAAAGTGGCCAAAGTTTAAGAATCCAAGTTTTTTCTGCATGTTCACGAAACGATTCAAATCTGAAATATATTCCGTCTGTGGTCAGTGTCTCGAACTGTGTTGCCAAGTCAACCACGGCGTAGTTCCGTGGCATCGGCAGGCTTGCTACACTAAGGGCATCCGAGCGCACAGCGCGTTCGCCAAATAATCTGTCGAGGAATGCCTGTCCTATGGAACCTCACCAGACGCCCCCGCAAACTGAGTGGGACGCCTTTGTTGCGGCTCGCACCCGTGCCATCCGAAGTCTACTTGGCACAGTATTAGAAATCGGCGCAGGCCGCGGCGAAAACTTTTCGTCCCTGGCGTCTGATGTGACATGGCTGGGCCTCGAGCCGTCGACGCGGTTTCGTCGAATACTTACCGAAACTGCTCGCCGGGCCGGCCACTCACAGCCGCCTCTTGTTGCTACAGCGGAACGTATCCCTGTGCGAGACGCCGGTGTTGATGGGGTGTTCGCCACCACCGTGATGTGCAGTGTGAGCGATCCAGACCAAGTGCTCAAAGAGATCTTGCGTGTACTCGTGCCAGGGGGTCGGGTCGTGCTCGCTGAACATGTAGCTGCACCCTCCGGCAGCAAGGCCAGAACAGCGCAACGACTCGTGCGGCCCTGGACCAAACTCTTTGATCACGGGTGTGATCCGACACGTGATACCGAGGCCGCGGTGCAGCGAAGTGACTTAGACGTTCAAGAGATCCGTCGGTTTGTCGTACCGGTCATTGGACGTCTACGAATGCCATTTGTTGTCATTAGCGCTCGCAAGCCATCGGGATCGTGAGCCATCTGGCTGGAACCGCTCCAGCGATTTCTCCACAGGCTCAGATGACAACTGGGCGTTTAGCACTGGAATCTGGGATACTTGACATGTTATGAGTAGCGTTTCATCTAAGACAGCCACCCCAGGTCCGGGCCCCGCATTTTCGACCCGCGAACGAGGCACCGGCGATCAGGGCACCCAACACCCCACGCCGTCGGCGACATCGATGCACCTGTCACCGTTGCAGATCGGTAACCTGAGCATTGATGTGCCCGTCGTATTGGCGCCCATGGCGGGTATTACAAACACCGCTTTTCGGCGACTGTGTCGTGAATATGGCGGCGGCCTTTATGTCTCCGAAATGGTGACCGCACGAGCTCTCGCGGAACGCCACCCAGAGTCCATGCGCATCATTGAGCACGATGAAGATGAAGTGCCGCGCTCGGTGCAACTGTATTCAGTGGACCCGGTCTACACCCGCAAAGCGGTGCGCATGATCGTTGAAGAAGACCGCGCCGATCACATTGATCTGAACTTCGGCTGCCCGGTACCAAAAGTGACCCGCAACGGCGGAGGCTCAGCCCTGCCCTGGAAGATTGACCTTTTCACCGCGATCGTTGCCGGCGCAGTGAAAGAAGCTGAACGAGCGAACATCCCGGTGACCATCAAGATGCGTCGCGGCATCGATGAAGACCACCTGACTTACCTGGAAGCTGCTCGTCGCGCCGTGGACGTTGGTGTCTCTGCGGTTGCCCTGCACGGTAGAACCATGCGGCAACATTATTCCGGCGAGGCGAACTGGGATTCGATCGCGCGCCTCAAAGAAGCGGTCACCGAAGTGCCGGTGCTGGGCAACGGGGATATCTGGTCGGCCGAAGATGCCATGGCCGTGATTGAATACACCGGCGCCGACGGTGTAGTCATCGGGCGCGGCTGCCAGGGTCGTCCGTGGTTATTCGGTGATGTACAAAACGCGTTTACCGGTTCGCAAGAACGCTTCCACCCAGATTTGGGAACTGTAACGGATGTGCTTTACCGCCACGCAGAACTCCTCGTCGACACCTTCGGTGGGAATGAAGACAAGGCCCTGCGTGACATTCGTAAACACGTGTCCTGGTACTTCAAGGGCTATCCGGTCGGCGGTGACATGCGTCGATCATTGACCGCTGTCGAAACCCTTGAGCAACTCCGCGAACTGCTCAACACCGTTGATCGGACCGTGGCGTACCCCGGGGCCGATGCCGAAGGCCCGCGAGGCCGAGCCGGGTCACCCAAGAAACCACATCTGCCTGAGGGTTGGTTGGATTCGCAAGACATTACCGACGAACATCGCGCACAGATTCACGAAGCAGAACTGGATATCTCAGGGGGCTAATACGGTGAGCACAACCGGTCAAGGACTCAGCGGGCACAGTGCACAAGCCCCCAAAACCACACAGCAAGCCAGCCTCTTTTGGCCACAACACCGGCCGCCCTATGCTGGCGAAGCAACCCAAACCCCCGGATATGACCTGTGGGATATGGCGCGCTGGGTACCTGAACCCAAAAAATCTACGTATCGGTCCGACTTTGAACGCGATCGCGCGCGCATTTTGCATTCGGCAGCGTTGCGCCGGTTAGCAGCGAAAACCCAGGTGGTTTCACCCGGAGACGACGACTTTATTCGTAACCGACTCACCCACTCACTCGAGGTTGCTCAGGTTGGTCGAGAATTCGGCCGCTCCCTGGGGTGTGACCCAGATGTCGTTGATGCGGCTTGTCTCTCTCACGATCTGGGCCACCCACCGTTTGGGCATAACGGTGAAAAGGCGCTCGATGAGGCTGCTGCGGAAATTGGTGGATTTGAGGGCAATGCCCAAACACTGCGACTCTTGTCTCGGATCGAGCCGAAGAAGATGACCGAAGATGGCGTCCCGGCTGGACTGAACCTTACGCGCGCTACGTTAGATGCCGCGACCAAATACCCCTGGTTGAAAAAGGACGCGCCATTACGGCGTGATGGCACCCCCACACCGAAGTTTGGCGTCTACGACGATGACGAGGCGGTCTTTGTCTGGTTCCGTCAAGGCATCGATACGCAGCGTTTGTCGATGGAAGCCCAGGTGATGGACCTTGCTGATGATGTTTCATACTGTGTCCACGACGTCGAAGATGGCATCGTCTCCGGGATGTTCCAACTCGGTTGGTTGACGAATCCAGAACAGCGTCGCAGTGCGATCGAAACCACCCAGGAATGGTATCTACCCGATACCGATGCGGAGACTATAGACGCGGCACTGGCTCGGCTTGAAGCTACTTCGACGTGGGTGGCCAGCGCAGATGGTGCACGCAACGCCCATGCCGCGCTAAAAGATATGACCTCGCAGCTGATCGGAAGGTTCTCCACTGCGGCGTTCGAAGCTACTCGAGACGCGTTCGGCAATGACCCGCTGACAAGACATGCCGCAGATGTCCTTGTGCCTGCCGACACCCAGATCGAAATCGCCACGATGAAGGGCATCGCGGCGCACTATGTGCTATCCTCGGCACGCCGGCGCCCCCTACATGAGGCTCAACGCGAGGTCTTGCTTGAACTAGTCGAGTTTCTGATAACTACCGAAGTACAATTCTTAGAACCCATGTACGCCCACGACTGGTGCGCTGCATCCAGCGACGCCGCACGAAAACGCGTTGTCATCGACCAGGTTGCTTCGCTAACCGATACCTCGGCACTGATGTGGCACGGAAATTTGGTGCGTGGCACGGCTCAGCCCACAGCATTGCCACACGAAACGACCCTCTAACTCACGACGTCTGAGAGCATATCGGGCAGGATCACCGCAGCCGTTGCGGCAAAATGCAGATCGGCGACCTCTGAGAGCTCCGTTGGGACAGGATTGATTTCGATGATTTTTGCCCCCGCGTCACGTCCAATGGACGGTAACGACGCTGCAGGTTGCACCAACCCTGACGTTCCAACGACCACCACCAGATCTGCCTCGTGTAGGGCGTCTACTGCGGCATGAAATGCATCTTGCGGGAGTGTTTCGCCAAACCAGACGACCCCGGGCCGAAGCATTCCAACAGCACAATATGTGCACGCCACCGGCTCAAGCGCCTGGTCTTCGTCAAATGTCTTATCAGCCCGCATACCTGAACTCGCCGGATCAAATGCAGCCGACCTGCCGCAGTCTATACATCGATAGTTCTGCAGCGACCCGTGCAAATGGAGGACTTCACTTGCCCCGCCACGTTCGTGAAGATTATCGACATTTTGCGTCGCTACAGTCAATGAGCCACCGTAAGCTAACAGATGCTCCTGCCACGAGCCGATAGCTTGGTGTCCAGCATTCGGGGCAACGCTATTAACTAACATGGCGCGCCACACGTACCATGTCCATACCATTGCCGGATTGTCCCGGAATGCCTCTTCCGTCGCCAATTGTTCAGGTGCGTATCGTTGCCACAGCCCGGTCTGAGCGTCGCGAAACGTTGGGACCCCAGACTGCGCAGACATACCCGCACCAGATAAAACCACCACGGATTGCGCTTCAGACACCCACTGGGCTGCGGTGCGAATATTAGACATTACGGGTATAACTCCGGCAGTATTTCACGAGCTGTGCCTTGAATAGAGATATCTGCATCTTCGGACAGGGGAGTCATCTTGGGGTTTATCTCAATGACCTGTGCACCTGCTGCTGAAGCTGCAAGTGGAAGCGTTGCGGCTGGCTGAACGATGTTTGAGGTCCCCACTACCAGAGCAACATCTGCGTCACGTACCGCACGCAAGGCATCGTCCATCGCTTGCTGAGGGAGCATTTCGCCGAACATGACGATATCCGGCCGGATGAACCCGTGGGTACAGGCGGTGCACGCGGGCGGATCTTCCAACACCAGTTGGTCGAGCTCCGGGGTGGCTGCTAATTGTTCCGGGGTGGCAGGCGGAAGCTCATAATTTGCCGGTACATCGCATTCGAAACAACGAAAGGTAAATGTTGTGCCGTGTAGATGGGAAAGGACTTCGGCGTTGCTACGTTCATGAAGGTCATCAATATTTTGGGTGATGATTTCTAAAGAGCCTCCACTGTTATTCAGCTCCTGTTGCCACGCCCCTAAAATTTTGTGCCCTTCATGTGGCTCAACAGAGCGCATTAAGCGTGCCTGATAGAGCATCCAGGACCAGACCAAGTTGGGCTGATTCGCCATAGCTTCAGGCGTGGCAAGCTGTTCGGGCGAGTATTTCTCCCACAGACCTGTCTGAGCATCCCGGTATGTAGGAACACCTGATTGTGCTGACATTCCTGCACCGGTCAGCACAGCGATATGACGTGCATCCTGAAGCATATCGCGAGCATTGCGGACTGCTACGTGTGAATCATTGGGCATGCCACTACTGTAAGACAAGATCTCTTGAACCATCCAGTATCGAAGGAACGGGACGCGAGAGTGGTCAACGCAAACGGCGCCTCCTGCTGGCACAACAAGAACCAGCAGGAGGCGCCGTGCGGAGTAGCAGTAGGATGTTGTCCGCTTCTACCTATGGCTTATGCAGCAGGTACGTTCAGCTCGACTTCACTGCCGTTGGCATCATCAAGATCAATCTCCCAGTGGATCGAACCATCATCTTCGTCCAGTTGGATTTGATCGAAAGTACTGTCTGGATGCTGGTTGAATGCTTCATCCAGAGCTTCAGTCACAGGAACTGATGCTTGCTCGGCTTCACGGATATCGTCCTCATCAGTATCAGTTTCATCAACATTGATGGTGCCATCTGCTGAAACATCTAACTGGTAGACCTCATTATCGGCAACGACATCAACCTCGTACATCGAACCTTCATCGTCGCGATCAATATCCACGATGAAACCACCGCTGTATTCGGATTCGACTGCCTCGATGATTGAATAGACCTCGTCCCCGCCGGATGCTGGACTCTCAGTCGCGTCATTGCCGGTGTCTTCGGTGGTCTCAGTTGGCTCGGTAGTTGCGGTGTCTGGACTATCTGCAGGAGTGGTGGCTTCTTGCTGTTCAGTCTGCTGGTCTGCCGGCTGTTCGTCCGGTGCAGGCTCTTCAGCAGAGCAAGCAGTCACTAAAGCCAACGCCGCGACCCCGGTAAGGCCTGCGAAAAGTTTGGATTGGTTCATTTTAGTTTTCTTCAACATAAGAATAGTATCCTTCGGTATTTTCATTGATTTTGTGTTTATCGAAGAAGGTCCTCAACGGATCCAACCTCATCCCAGTATAGCGATCGGATTGCAGAGCGTCAGTAGGTGGCGCCTGCCGGGTTACGTTTCACGAATTCAGAAGCCCACTCGTGGACACACAGTCCTGCTACGGACTCCCGTCGTTATCCACAGTGTTCATGATTTGGCTGCGCGCAAATGCAGATTCGACTTAGACTGAAGCACATGGCAGGACGCATCACTCGGCAATCCATCGACAAGGTACTTGAAGTAATAGACCTCAAAACTGTAGTTGAAGAACATGTTTCGCTTCGTACAGCTGGTATTGGTTCGTATAAAGGATTGTGCCCATTTCACGACGAACGCACACCATCCTTTCATGTGACTCCTGCAAAGGGGTTCTATCACTGCTTTGGCTGTCAAGAATCGGGCGATGCCATAAAGTTTCTGATGGAAATTCAACACACGTCCTTCACCGAGACCGTAGAAATTCTTGCCGCGCGCACGAACGTCAGCTTGGAATATGAAGAGGGGGACACCCCAGAGCGTCCTACGATGGCTACTCGTCAGCGTATGCTTCAGGCTCACCAGATTGCGGATGAGTTCTACCAGCATGGACTCAATTCACCTGCGGGGGCTGAAGCTCGAAAATTTCTGGCCAATAAAGGGTTCACTAAAGATGATGCAGAACATTTCGGTGTTGGCTACGCCCCCGAAGGATGGGGCAACTTACTATCACATTTGCAGCAGCGCGGGTTTTCACTGGAGGAACTCACTGAGACAGGGCTTTTTTCGGAGGGCCGACGAGGGCTGTACGACAGATTTCGAAATCGATTGATGTGGCCCATCAAAGATATGACAGGTAACACCATTGGCTACGGTGCTAGACAATTAGCTGATGATGACAATGGCCCCAAATATCTCAATACGCCCGAGACGAGCCTTTATAAGAAATCGCAGGTACTCTACGGATTGAACCTTGCGAAAAATGACGTGGCACGAAAGCGTCAACTTGTCGTTGTCGAAGGCTACACAGACGTAATGGCGGCTCATCTTGCTGGCATCACCACGGCTGTTGCTACCTGTGGCACAGCCTTCGGTGAAGGACACGTTCGTATCGCACGGAGACTGATAACGGATGATGGGTCCGGAGGCGAAATCATCTTTACCTTTGATGGAGATGAGGCCGGGCAAAAAGCCGCGATGCGGGCCTTTGAGTTCGACAATCAAATTGTGGCGAAGACATTCGTGGCTGTGGCGCCGCAAGGGCAAGACCCAAATGATTTGCGTCAGCACTATGGCGATGATGCGGTACGGCAATTAATCGAAGCTCGTGAACCCCTCTTTGAGTTTGCGATCAAAACTCGGCTCAAAGACTACAACTTGGATTCGGTGGAGGGACGAACGGGTGCGCTGCACTATGCGGCACCTATCGTCAACGAAATTCGAGATCCCCTGATGCGTGACGGATACATCCGAGAACTCGCAGGATGGCTTGGTATGGATGTTGATTCGGTCCACCGGGCAGTCCAACGTGCACCGAAGGCTTCGGAAACAAGGCGCTATGACGATCGTCAGCAGACTTCGCAAGGTACTGATGTGGTTCCCGAACAAAACTTCAGGCCTGATTTGCGTGATCCGGTGGCGCGGATGGAAAAGGAAGCCCTTGAGGTCATTCTTCAACGACCTGAATCCTTGTCACAGGAGCAATGGAAGGCATTGTTCACGTCTCAGTTCAAAGTACCCGTATATAGTGCGATCCAAACGGCAATTTTGGCTGCGGCACGCAACGCTCAAGACACTTCAAATTGGGTTCAGCATGTTACTGCTGAAGTTCCACAGCCCCTCTATTCATTCGTGACAGAGTTGGCGGTTGCTCCGTTGCCTGCATCCACGGAAGAAGATGTTATGCGGTATAGCCGTGACATTATGAATCGCTTGTTAGAAATGCAGATTACTGAGCAGAAAGCAGATTTGATCGGCAAGCTGCAGCGTTGGGATTCACAGAAAGATCCAGACGGATTCCAGGCTATCCAGCAACGCTTAGTTGAGTTGGAATACCAACGGCGTTTCCTACGCCCTATCGACTAGTAAGTTCGGGGCAGGAAACGCCGTGGTATTAAAGCCAAAACTTGTTCTGGCTGGACCTCAAGGTTGTGAAATTGGAGTCACTAACTCAGTAAGACAGACGGTATCGTCTCGGAGTTAGATAGCCCAGGAAACTGCATTTCCGGCTAGCCCGGCGAGGGAAGTGGCGTTATCTTCGCCAGCGCCTTCAATTTGGGCGCCCTCTTCTCCGCCAGTTTCTCCGCCCATCGGATCTTCTGCAGGTGATTCACCCATTGGATCCTCTGCAGGGGAGTCACCTTCAGCTGGTGATTCGCCCATTGGATCTTCTTCGGCTGGCGATTCACCCATAGGGTCTTCTTCTGCTGGTGATTCACCCATAGGATCTTGCTGCGCGGGGTCTTCTTGTTCGACTCCCGTGTCCGTAGGTGATTCTTCTTCAGTTGGTTCATCTCCACCGCAAGCGGTGAAGAGGGCTAGCGCAGCGACTCCTGCGAAACCGGCGTACAGCTTGGAACGGTTAGAATCGGTTTTCTTAAACACTTGGTTTAGCTCCTTCGTTCTTTCGGTTCTTTCGTTGTATTTGGTTTTCCAAGATGGTCCTCGAGAGGTCCAACTGGTGATCGAGTCTACTTGCCCGCCTCAAAAATTTGCACCAGGGCAACTTTGCAAGGAAGCCCAGAATCAAGATTTGCCTCGATTAGACATCCTCGAGAATGCTCTGATATAGTATTCATTTGTTGCCTTCCCCCATAGCTCAACGGCAGAGCACTCGACTGTTAATCGAGGGGTTACTGGTTCGAATCCAGTTGGGGGAGCGAATATGCCCCGTCCATTTGGACGGGGCTTTTTCTTGCCCGATTCCGCGACATTCTCGTAGCCCATCGTTGCAATAGCAGTCGAGTAGCGACGCTGATAAGGGAATGGAGCTATCATGTCCTGCCCGAGTAATCGCATATCGTCACTGTATAAATCATCCTGTGATGGAAGTTGCTGGGTATCGCAAATTCGCATCAAGACTCTCGGTCAACGCCTTATAGGCGGCCTCGAATATGGGGCCCTTTTCATTGCGGCGGTGGTCATGGAACTCTAACGAAACTCTAAGGTACGAAAGCGTGTCGAGGAGGGTTTTTGTTCAAACATAGCCCTTCAATTGCTCGAGCAAACCGGGTACTGTGCTTGCTGAGTCGAGCGCTCGTGGGGGAGGCTATAACCATGTGGATAGGTTGGAATGAATTCGATATTTTGCTCGGCGACGTACATTCGCTCAAAACCAAGCGGTCAGTGGTTCGACCGATAGTGGCTGAAATCCGGAAACACTTTCAGATATCTGTCGCCGAAGTAGGCGACGCCCAGCTGCATCGGCGTGCTCAGATAGGCGTCTCGATGATCAGCGGGGAGCGTTCCCACATAGAAGAGATGCTCAACAGTGTGGAGGAACTGGTAGCGAGAAGGCCAGAAGTGGAACTGCTGTCTTCGAAACTGCGCGTCCTGCAGGCTTCGGATTTCTAGTTCGGAGGATTTTGGCCATTGCCCAATCGATACCTAGAACTTCAAAGGTTGCACTGACAAACTAGAGGTATCAGGCTAATAAAGTAGAGCACTTCTAGAGATCGTTATCGTCCGGTTTATACTGGTCAGAGATAGCATCATAGATTCGACCGCATGACACGTATGAAGGTAGTGACTAATGACCACCAACGGCTCGCCCCAGGTGACGACCAAAACTCGGATGAGTTCGCTGCTTGACCTCCTCACGACCATCTTCCGGTTGGTACCGAAACAGCTCAGCGACAATCTGTCGCTACTTACTGGTCAGCTCAAAACAAAAGGGATTCGCGCTGGCGCCGGTGCCGGTATCGCCGTGGTTGGCCTAGTTTTCGGGTCGATCACGTTCATCTCGTTGGTCGTTGCACTTATCGGAGCGTTCATGTCTGAGCCGCCCCTCTGGCAGACCTCTCTGTGGGTGGCCTTAGGTGCATTCGTTCTCATGCTCATTTTGCTCGGCGTTGGCGCGATGGTCATTCGTTCTGGCTTCCCCTTGTTGCCCCCGGAGATTGTTCGGGGCGTCAAACACGATATCGGCTATGTATTAAAAGGTAATGCTTTCGACCCAGTAGAATTTGATCGACTTGAAGAGGAACGTCGTCAACAAAAACTGGTCGAACAGCAGCGCCGTAAAGAGCAGGCTAAACGCGCCAAGAAAGAGCAGAAGCTCGCGAAGCGACGTGGCGACGCAGCAGAATCCTTGCCTCAAACTGAACCTACCGAGGCGCAAATCCGTCACCGCATGGAACTGCGTCGCCGTCACCTGGGTGACATTCGTTCGGGATTCGACGAAAAGACCGACTACCGTGCTCAGTTCAATACCTTTACTCGTCACGCAACTGGTAATGTACCCGCAGAAAACATTGAGCAAGCGACTTCTCCACTGGCTCCGCACCACTCGGCGGCCCGAGCTGGCGAAAGAGTCCATGAAGGTGTCGGGTTTGTAAAAGACCGTTGGCAGCCGCTGACTGTCCTTGGTGCATCTGTGACTACGGCGGCAGTTTTATTGCGTCGTCTACGTCGACGCTAAATTACCAGCTTGTGATAGATGGAAGAACTCCGTTTTGAGGATTATATGAACCGGCCGGTGAATCCGGAGTCCAACGACGATGATGAACTCACGGTTATCAACCACTGGCTAACAATCCCGAATTTGGTTACCTTCGTCAGATTCCTGTTGGTGCCAGTTTTTGTCTGGTTCATGTTCCAAGACGAATACTGGAACGCACTCATTACCCTCATCGTGTTGTTCTCAACCGACTGGATTGATGGTTTCCTGGCCCGCTTACTCAACCAAGTTTCCACAGTAGGGAAATGGTTAGATCCCCTGGCCGATAGACTGTCGCTTTGGGTTGTCATCATTACCGTTGCTGTATCTGGTGTTGCCCCATTATGGATTGTATTTGCGCTCGTGGTGCCAGACCTTGTGCTGGCGGGATTGATGGCCATCATCTATGCTGGCAACCCCCAAATGGAAGTGACATTGCTCGGTAAGGCCCGTACCGCAGCGTTGATGTTGGGCGTGCCGCTTTTGCTATTTGCTGAGGCCCCATTTGTCTCCGAACATTTGTGGTATTCAATCGGTACCGGCATTCTTGCCATTGGTGCTGGCGGCCACATTATCGCCACACTTGATTACCTTGTCCAAGGCGTCCGCAATGCAGGAAAAATGCGCAGGGCTCATCTCAACCCGAAAAGTAAATCTGATCGAGATAGATTTTTCGAAACGGCTTCAACTAACTAAGGCCTGTCTTCTGAATGAATAGTTGATAACCAGCCGTCGCTCGACGAAAGAATCGTCGTTTGTGATGTCGGTCTGGTTTAGGATCAGTGCGAAAGATTTACTTGTAGGAGTTTTGCTGTAGTGCCTCACGACCAACGAACGCCCTTTCGGGTACTGATCGCCGCTGACACGTATCCGCCACACGTCAACGGCGCCGCAAAATCATGTTTTCGACTCGCGACAGAACTCACCCAACATGGTTATGATGTCCATGTCGTTGCCCCAAACCACATCTCGGGGCCAGGCATGGTTGAGTTTTACGACGAGGCTACCGTTCATCGTTTGAAGTCCTACGCGGCTCCGACTCATGAGTATTATCGCCTCGTGATGCCCTGGCACGCCAGCCGGGCTGTACATGAGCTCATCTCCGAGATTTCGCCAGACGTCATTCACGCCCAGTGTCACTATATGATCGGTGACGCCGCGATCACTGCAGCTGAACAACGTCGCATCCGACTGATTTGTACCAACCACTTTATGCCCGAGAATTTGGACCCGTTTATCCCCGGTCCGCAATTCTTTAAAAACATCGTCTCGAAACAATCCTGGTACGACATGGGCCGGCTCATGCGTAAAGCCAACGTTGTCACCACACCGACACCGCTTTCAGCAGAAAATATGAACCTCAAGGGACAGTTGGACTACGTGGTACCGGTGTCGAACGGCATCGATGTCGCCAAGTACGAACTGCGCGAAGACGAAAACATTTCTCCGCATCCGCACCCCACAGTCCTCTTTGTTGGGCGACTCGCGGTTGAAAAACACGTCGATGTACTACTCAACGCACTAACTCACACTGATGCCGCGTTGAATGTGCACGCGGAGATCATTGGAGATGGTGAACAACGTGACTATCTGCATGATCTCGCCAAGGAACTAGGCGTCGAGGATCGAGTGACGTTTCGAGGGCTCGTATCCGACGAGGAACTACGGGAGGCGTATCTGCGTGCCGATGTTTTTGCTCAACCCTGTAGCGCAGAGTTGCAGTCACTGGCTTCTCTCGAAGCGATGAGTGCCTCAACGCCCGTAGTCTTAGCGAATGCTCTCGCGCTACCGCACCTCGTCAACGAGGGTGTTAACGGCTACCTATTTGAGCCAAATAACCCCGAAGATATGGCAGAAAAACTCAATGCGATTCTTGGCTTGAATGCAGAAGCTCGAGCAGCGATGGGGGAGGCATCACATGCCTTCGCCTCGACACACGCGCATGAAAAAATTCTGAACATTATCGAGAAGATGTATCGCGGTGCCACGATGGATGAAGTCGCAGTGATGATTTCTGATGCCAAGCTACGCTAGACTATGTGATCGTGCCCTGTGAAAGGTGACCAAGGATGTGCATGGATCTTTGGTACTTTATGAGGTGCGGGGTGTTAGCTCAGTTTGTTAGAGCAGAGGACTCATAATCCTTTGGTTGCCGGTTGCAGTCCGGCGCACCCTACGAACACGCT